>JAFARE010000009.1 GCA_019245575.1 Candidatus Dormiibacterota bacterium
GCGAAGTTCGAAGTTGCTATGAAGGCCGGGCCCAGCACCCTGGGATCGGTCGTCGACATCAACTCCTGGTCGGCGAACAGTGTGATCGGATGGAAGTCCATCGAAGGGTTCAGTCACAGCGGGCGCTGGGCCTTCACGGCCAATGGAGCTGAGGCCACCGACGTCACGTATGAGATGGACTACGAGTTCGGCGGCGGCATCGCCGGGCGCATGCTGGGCCGTGCCACGGAGTCGATGGTGCGCTCCAACCTGCAGCGCTCCGTGAAGACGCTGAAGCAGCAGACCGAGCGGCTCGGCCGACGCACCGCGGCGAAGTCCAGCGCGAAGTCGACGGCGAAGAGCGCCGCAAAGCCCGCTGCCAAGAAATCGACGGCGAAGGCTTCCGCCGCCAAGAAGTCCACGGCGAAGAAGTCCGCGGCGAAGAGCGCGGCGAAGCCGGCGGCCAAGAAGAGCACGGCGAAGCGCTCCTCCGGAACAGGCGGCGGCAGCGGGAGTCGAGCCAAGCGCTGAACCGTTTCACGGCGCCGTTTGTCTGGCACAAACCCCGCCCTAGAATGGGCTCATGACTGCTGAAAAGCTGGAGGCCAACGGCCACCAGAGCACTGCCACGGGCGGGGCGCGCGTGAAGCGCGGCCTTGCCGAGATGCTCAAGGGCGGCGTGATCATGGACGTGGTCACCGCCGAGCAGGCGAAGATCGCCGAGGATGCCGGCGCCGTCGCCGTCATGGCGCTGGAGCGCGTTCCCGCGGACATCCGCCGGGAAGGCGGCGTGGCGCGCATGAGCGACGTGTCGCTGATCCGCGACATCATGGCCGCCGTCACGATCCCCGTCATGGCCAAGGCGCGCATCGGACACTTCGTCGAGGCGCAGGTCCTGCAGGCACTGGGCATCGACTACATCGACGAGTCCGAGGTGCTCACGCCGGCCGACGAGGAGAACCACATCGACAAGTGGCAGTTCACCGTGCCGTTCGTGTGCGGCGCGCGCGATCTCGGCGAGGCGCTGCGCCGCATCGGTGAGGGCGCGGCCATGATCCGCACCAAGGGCGAGGCGGGAACCGGCAACGTCGTCGAGGCGGTGCGGCACATGCGCGCGGTGTCCGGCGGCATCCGGCGCCTGCAGTCGCTGCGACGCGACGAGCTGATGTCCGCAGCTAAGAACCTGGGGGCGCCGTATGAGCTGGTGCTCGAGGTGCACGAGAGCGGCAATCTCCCGGTGGTCAACTTCTCGGCCGGCGGCATCGCGACGCCGGCGGATGCGGCGCTGATGATGCAGCTCGGCTGCGACGGGAACTTCGTGGGCAGCGGCATCTTCAAGAGCGACGACCCGCTCAACTACGCGAAGGCCATCGTGGCCGCCACCACGTACTACGACAAGCCTGATGTCATCGCCGAGGTGAGCGCCGGGCTGGGACGCGCCATGCGCGGGATCGACGTGGCCACGCTGCCCAAGGAGGAGCTGCTGGCCACTCGTGGTTGGTGACCTCCGGGCAGGGGTACACTGAAGCAGGTGCTAACGCTGAAAGGGAGTCCGCGATCCTCCGAGTAGGCGTGCTTGCCTTGCAGGGCGACGTCCGCGAGCATCTCGCGGCGCTGCAGGCCTGCGGCGCGGAGGCTCTGCCGGTGCGCACGCGCTCTGAGCTGGACGCAGCCGACGCGCTCGTCCTCCCCGGCGGGGAGTCGACGACCATGAGCCGCCTCCTGCGAGTGTTCGGCCTCGAGCAGCCGCTGCGCGAGCGGCTGGCCGGCGGGATGCCCGTCATGGCGACGTGTGCGGGGCTGATCCTGGGAAGCCGCCGCGTGCTGGACGGCAGGCCCGACCAGCTCACGCTGGGGATCTTCGACGCCGACGTGCGGCGCAACGCGTACGGCCGCCAGGTGGAGTCATTCGAGGCCGACCTCGCGGTTGCGCCCCTCGGCATCGCGCCCTTCCGCGGTGTGTTCATCCGCGCGCCGCGCGTCGAGAACACTGGCGGCGGCGTCGAGGTTTTGGCCAGTATCGACGACAACCCGGTGGCGATCGCACAGGGCCCGCATCTGGGGCTCGCGTTCCACCCTGAGATGACCGACGACCTCCGCCTCCATCAGCACTTCCTGCAGCGCGCCGCGTCAGCGCTGGAGTCGAACGTCGCGTGATCGTCCGAAGCGCGTCCTTCCGCGACCTCGCGCGCATCGAGCAGCTGTTTCGCGACGCCACGGCCAGCGAGTCCGCGGGCGCGCAGGTGTCGGAGGACAGCCCCGTTCCGCAGGCAACGCTGCTCCGCGTCTGGCACGCGCTGACCAAGTCGATCTCCTCGCTGGTGCCGCTGACGGACTCGGCCGACGCCCTGCTCGTCGCCGAGGATGCGCACGAGGGCGTGGTCGGCTTCATCCAGGCGCAGGCTCCCGCCGGGCGCACCAAGTCCTGGCAGATCCTCAACCTCTGCACGGCGACCAGCGCCATCGGCCACTTCGCGCGGGAGCAGCTGTTGGCGGCACTCTGCAACCACGGTCTCGAGCACGGTGTGCGCCGCTTCAGCGTGCGGCTGCCGCTCGACCATCCGCTGGTTCCCGTGTTCCTGGGTCAGGGCTTCTCGCAGGTGGCCACCGAGCAGATCCTCTTCCGCGACGACGGTGGCAGTGCGGGCGAGGAGGCGCGCGTGCGGTCCACCGTGCTCCGTCCTGCGCGCCGGGACGACATCCCAGCCATCTACCTGCTGTATCTGCGCACGACGCCCTCGCAGGTCGCCGACTTCGAGGGGCCGTCGCTCAACGTGTGGCAGGCGACGTACGCGCAGGGCCTGGTGGCCCGCATGGGGCGCGACGACGTGCGCCACTTCATCGTCGAACATCCGGGGGTCGTTGCCTGGGCCGCCATCCGGCCGCCGTCTGCCACGCAACCCGCCCAGCTGACGCTGATGTGCGAAGGGCACGATGCTGCGCTGCGCGAAGGGATCATCGACGCGGTGCTGGCCGAGCTGCCCGCGGAGCCGGCGACGTGCGTGCTCCGCCATTACGACTCGGAGCTGATCCGGTCGCTGCAGGAGCGCGGGTTCGCCGTGTACGGCACGCAGCTGCTCCTCGTGCTCGACCGGGGTGCGAAGGTGCGCCTGCGCCAGCCGTCGCGGCGCAAGAAGCCGGTCCTGGTGCAGGCCGGCATCGCGCGCAGCGTGCGCAGCGAGATGCGAGGGCCCTCTCGGTCGTGATGCCCTACGGCGCGTCCTGGGAAGAGGAGCTCAACCTGCTCTTCCAGGCGCTGCCGCCGCGCATCGCCGCAGCCGCGCAGCGCGAGTCGCAGGGACGCGGCGACCTCCTCGAGGTGGTGCTTGACTTGGGCCGCGAGCCCGAGGCGCGCTTCACCGACGGTGAGGCGATCCTCGACCGGGCGCACGTCGGCCATGCCGACATCGAGTACGTGATCCAGCGGGTCGGCAACTTCGGCGACGACAACCGCGCCGGCATCGAGCGCACGCTGCACCGCATCAGCGCCATCCGCAACCGCGCCGGTGAAGCCGTGGGTGTGACGTGTCGCGTTGGCCGTGCGGTCACGGGCACCATCGACATCATCAAGGACATCGTCGTCAGCGGCCAGTCGATCCTGCTGCTCGGGCCGCCCGGCATCGGCAAGACGACGATGCTGCGCGAGTGCGCGCGCGTGCTGTCCGACGAGTGCGGCAAGCGCGTCGTCATCGTGGACACGTCCAATGAGATCGCCGGTGACGGCGACATCCCCCATCCCGGCATCGGCCGCGCCCGACGCATGCAGGTGCGCACCCCGCCGCTGCAGCACGCGGTGATGATCGAGGCGGTGGAGAACCACATGCCGCAGTGCATCGTCATCGACGAGATCGGCACCGAGCTCGAGGCAGCAGCCGCGCGCACCATCGCCGAGCGCGGCGTGCAGCTGGTGGGCACAGCGCACGGCACCAACCTCGACAACCTGCTGGTCAATCCCACGCTCAACGACCTGATCGGAGGCATCCAGACGGTGACGCTGTCCGACGAAGAGGCGCGCCGCCGGGGCACGCAGAAGTCGGTGCTGGAACGCAAGGCGCCGCCCACCTTCGACGTGCTGATCGAGATCCAGGAGCGCGACCGGGTCGCCGTCCACGCGCCCGTCGCCGAGACGGTCGACGAGGCGCTGCGCGGCCGCGTGCGCCCGCCGCAGCTTCGCCTGCGCGGCGAGTCGGGCCAGGTGGTGACGCGCATCGACACCAGCGCCACCAGCGCGCGCCAGTCGCCGTTCGAGCCCGCGCCCTATCCGGGCGGAGGCGGCCGGGGCGCCCGGCGCTCGCGCGACCGCCGCCGCCGCTTCGACGTCGACGAGTACCTCAACGCGCAGCGGCGCGAGCGCGAGTGGGGCGACTCCCCGCCGCGCGGCCACCACCCCATCTCCATCTTCCCGTACGGCGTGTCGCGCAGCTACCTCGAGCAGTCGCTGCGCGAATTGCGCGTGCCCGCGCGCATCCAGCACCACGTCGACGACGCCGACGTCGTCTTCACGCTCAAGAACTACTACCGGCGCCACGACTCCCCGGTGCGCGCCGCGGAGTCTTCGGGCATCCCCATCCACGTGCTGCGCAGCAACACCGTGGCGCAGATCAAGGGCGCGCTGGCGCGCGTGTACGGCGTCGAGGCCGCGGATCCGACCGAGTCGGCGCTGCAGGAGGCGCTCGAGGGCATCAGCCGCGTGCAGCAGTCGGGCGGCGAGGTCGAGCTGTCGCCGCAGAACTCGTACGTCCGCCGCCTGCAGCACCAGCTTGTCGAGCGCCACGAGATGAGCGCGCGCAGCACCGGCGACGAGCCGCACCGGCGCCTCGTCATACTCCGGCCGGAGGACTGAATGCACGACTGGCCAGGGTTCTTCATC
Organism: Candidatus Dormiibacterota bacterium; assembly: GCA_019245575.1. Taxonomy (GTDB): domain Bacteria; phylum Chloroflexota; class Dormibacteria; order Aeolococcales; family Aeolococcaceae; genus JAFARE01. Next base: position 4,850 of record JAFARE010000009.1, read on the forward strand.
TCCTTCGAGGGGCTCGACGGCGCCGGCAAGAGCACGCAGGTCGCGTCGCTGGCCGGCGCTCTCCGCGGGCGTCACTACGACGTGCGCACGGTGCGGCCCAACGGCACGCTGCTCGGCGAGCTGCTGCACAGCTTCGTGCTGCAGCACCAGCGCGGCCCGGCACTGGATCCGTGGTCTGAGGCGCTGCTCTTCAACGCCGAGCGCGTGCAGCTGCTGCGTGAGGTTGTCGTGCCCGCGCTGCAGCGCGGCGCGGTGGTCATTGCGGACCGCTACGCCGACTCGACGCTCGCGTACCAGGGTGGCGGCCGCGGCGTCGACTTGGATGCGCTGCGGCGGCTGCACCGTGATGCGTGCGGTGACATCTGGCCCGACCTCACGGTGTACCTCGACATCCCACCCTCCGTTGCCGCGCAGCGCCAGCGCGCGCAGCAGCTGCCGCTGGACCGCATCGAGGGCTCGCCGGAGGAGTTCCACGCCGCTGTCCATCGCGCGTTCGACCGCCTGGCCGAGGCGAGCCCGGACCGAATCGTGCGCGTCGACGCGACCCGCCCGGCGATGGAGGTCGCTCGCGACGTGAGCGACATCGCCGTGGCGCGCATGCCCTCAGTGGTGGGCGTGCCCGCGGCGCGCACCGGCGCGCACGCCTGAATCAGCCGGCCGAACTGACCTCCAGCACGACATCCGAGGCGGGGACCACACGCTCCACGAGCGTGCCCGCGAGGTGCACGCGCACCCCCGGAACGCCCGGCGACCCCGGCTCCCAACCCTCGGCGTAGAGCGCTCTCGCCTCGCCCCAGGTGTGGACCTGGCTCTGCCGCCGGCCGTCGGTGAATGCGATGGTGCCGGGCCGGCGGGCGAAGCCGAATCCCACCTCGCCCCCGGTGCTGAGGAAGGCGCGCAACGACGTGAGCGATGTGGCCTCGTCGAAACGCGCGTCGCCGCCGAGCGCGGCCAGGAGCGTGGGCATGCCGCCTGACTTCGCGGCCTCACGCACCCCGGCGCGCTGCGCCACCTGCAGCGCGCGCTCGCGGCGCCGCCGTTCCGTCGCCACCTCGCTCTTGCGCGCGCGGATCTCGCGCACCTGCCGCTCGTACGGTGCCATGGCCGCCACGGTGGCGCGCTCCGCGGCGTCGAGCGCGGCCGCGACCGTCTCGAGCGTAGCGTCGTCGGCGTCGCGCAGCGCCGAGGGATCGACGTGCTCCGGGAGCGAGGGGAACGCCGGGCCGGTCACGCCGGGATCATGACGCGCGGCCGCGCCCGACGCGCCGAGGGGCGTTTGCTGTATGACCTCGCTGTGCTTTTACACGATGTCATCCGCGTGGACCGCGACGCCGCCACCGCGCTCGTCACCATCGAGCATCCGCCGGCCAACGCGATCAGCGGTGCGGTGGTCAGCGGCCTGTCGGAGGCGCTTGCCGAAGCCGAGGCCGATGACTCCTGCCGGGCACTCATCGTCACGGGCGCCGGCCCGAAGTTCTTCAGCGCCGGCGCCGACATCACGGAGTTCGGCGGCGGCGCATCCGGGCTCGGGGGCGCGATCGACCTGACGCTTCGCATCGAACGCTCGCGCCTGCCCGTCATCGCAGCGGTCAACGGCATCGCATTCGGCGGCGGGTGCGAGCTGAGCCTCGCCTGCGACATGCGCATTGCTGCGAGCACCGCGCGTTTTGGACAGCCGGAGATCAAACTCGGAATCATCCCGGGGTGGGGCGGCACGCAGCGTCTGCCCCGGCTCATCGGCCGCGCCCGGGCCACGGAGCTGCTGCTCAGCGGCGATCCCGTCGACGCGCAGCGCGCGCTGCAGCTTGGCTTGGTGAGCGAGGTGACAGAGCCGGACGCGCTGCTCGATGCGGCTCGCCGCTGGGCGGAGCTCCTGGGCTCGCGCGCGCCCCTGGCGCTGGCCGCGACCAAGCGCGCGATGCTGGACGGAGCGAATCTGCCGATCGCCGACGCGCTCGAGGTGGAGCGCAAGGAGTTCACCGGCCTCTTCGGCACCGAGGACGCGGCCGAGGGCATCAGCGCCTTCCTGCAGAAGCGGCAACCCGAGTGGAAGGGGCGCTGAGCTTGCTCAGCGCAGCGCGGGCGGCATGACCGCTGTCATCAGCCCCGTCGCGCTGGTGCTGCTCGCCGGCACCGCGATCGCGCTGACGGCGCGGCGCTGGTCGCAGCTGCTCGGCCTGATGCGCGCGTCGAAGCGCGCGGAGAGCCGCATCGATCACCTGCCGCAGCGCATCAACGCGTTCGTCATCTACGTCCTGGGTCAGGGCAGGCTGCTGCGATGGCCCTTTGCCGGCATCCTGCACGCTCTCATCTTCTGGGGCTTCGTGGTGCTCCTCACAGCGATCGCCCAGGGCATCATCGAGGCGCTCTACCAGGGATTCCAGTTCCAGCTGCTCCCCGGGAGCGGCGCGATCGCGTTCATCCAGGACCTGTTCTTCCTGCTGGTGGAGTGCGGCATCGCGATGGCGCTCTTCAACCGCCTCGTGGTCAATCCCACGCGCTTCCGCGGCAGCCATCGTGGCGACGCACTGCTGATCCTCGCGTGGATCGGAACGCTCCTGCTGTTCATGGAGCTGAACCTGGCGACGCGCATCGCGCAGGGCGCGCCGGAGGCCGTTGCGCAGTGGCGGCCCATCGCGTCCGCGCTGTCGAGCATCTTCCGCCCGCTCGGCGCCGGCAGCGAGACGCTCGTTGTGCTCCACGGCATCTTCTTCTGGGGCCATCTGTGCCTGGTGTTCGGCTTCCTCGTGTACCTGGGATACAGCAAGCACCTGCACATCATCACCGCCGTTCCCAACGTGTTCTTCAAGAACGAGCGTCCCAAGGGAGCAGCGCGGACGCTCGACATCGAGGCGGTGATGAACGCGGAGGACGAGCGCGACCAGCACTTCGGCGTCGCGGCCATGGAGCATTTCTCCTGGAAGGACATGCTCGACCTCTACACCTGCACCGAATGCGGGCGCTGCCAGACGCACTGCCCCGCGTACAACACGGGCAAGGTGCTGTCGCCGAAGACGCTGATCACCGACCTGCGCGACCACGCCTACGAGAACCTGGCCGGCGGCTACGCGAAGACAAAGCACGCGGCGCACGCTGTGCAGGGCTCACCCGCTGCGAAAAAGGACGGCGTGGCGGAGTCGGCGACGCCGGGCGACGGCGGCGCGACGATGTGGTCCACCGGCGACCACCACCCGGGCGCCATCCATGAGCTGCCGGGCGACTTCCAGCCCTCGTGGATCAGCCCCGAGGATGTTGCGGCCGTTGTCGAGAAGAACGGCGGCGCGCGGCCGCTGTTCGGTGGAACGGTGCTGGAGGATACGCTCTGGGCGTGCACCACGTGCGGCGCGTGCATGGACCAGTGCCCCGTGCTCATCGAGCACGTGCCCAAGATCCTCGACATGCGGCGCCACCTCGTGCTCGACGAGTCGCGGATGCCGCGCCAGGCCGAGAGCGCGCTGCGCAACATCGAGAACGTGGCCAATCCATACGGGCTCTCCCACGGCACGCGCGCCGACTGGGCGCGCGACCTCGGCGTGCAGTTCGCCGCGGACAAACCCGATGCGGAGTACCTCTACTGGGTCGGCTGCGCGGCGTCGTTCGACGACCACGCCAAGACGATCGCGACCGCCATCGTCAGGATCCTGCAGGCGGGCGGCGTGGACTTCGCCATCCTCGGCACCGAGGAGAAGTGCACCGGCGACCCGGCCCGCCGCATCGGCAACGAATACCTGTTCCAGGAGCGTGCCCGGGAGAACGTCGAGGTGCTCAAGAAGCACAACGTCCGCAAGGTCATCGCGTCCTGCCCGCACTGCTTCAACACGCTCAAGAACGAGTACCCCGACTTCGGCGGCTCGTACGAGGTGCTGCACCACACGCAGGTGATCGAGCAGCTGCTGCGCGAGGGCCGCGTCACCCTCGACGAATCGAAGCAGCAGGAAGAGACGATCACGTACCACGACTCGTGCTACATCGGCCGCTGGAACGACATCTTCGCGCCGCCCCGCGACATTCTCGAGCGCGTGCCCGGCCTGCGCGTGGTGGAGATGGCGCGCAACCGCAACGAGGGCATGTGCTGCGGCGCCGGCGGCGGCCGCATGTGGATGGAGGAGGGGCAGCCTCGCGTCAACCACCGCCGCGTGCAGCAGGCGGTCGACACGAACGCCACCAAGGTGGCGACCGCATGTCCGTTCTGCCTGACCATGTTCGACGAAGGCATCTCCTCCAAGCAGCTGGGTGGCCGCCTCGCGGTGGATGACGTCGCCGTGTACGTGGCGCGGGCGTTGCCGGGGGCCGAGCCGTCAAGATTGGAGCCCCGGGGCGCGGGCCCGGAGAGCGAAGCGCAGTAGGAGGCAGAGGCGTGGCCGAAGCAGTTGTGTACGAGGCTTACAGCCCCGAATGGGCGCAGGCCTTCAAGGACGAGATCAACAAGTCGTCCGTGTACAAGCAGGCAGCCGCCGGCTGGGAGGGTTCGGTCGGGCTGGTGGTGCTTGCCGAGCCCGACAAGAATGTGCCCGAGGACCTCGGCATCTTCCTCGACCTATGGCACGGCGAGGCTCGCGACGTGAAGATCGTGAGCCGGCCCGACGCGGAGAAGGCGGACTACGTCATCACCGGGTCGTACTCGCGTTGGAAGAAGGTGGCCACCAAGCAGCTCGACGCGACCAAGGGCATCATGCTCGGCCAGCTCAAGCTGCGCGGCAACTTCCCAACGATCGTGCGCTACACCAAGGCATCGCAGGAGCTCACCGAGTGCACCACGCGGGTCGCGGTGCGCTGGCCTGACGACAACTGACCGCCGCTGACGGCCGGCTTCTCGTGGTGGGAGCCGGGACCATGGGATCGCAGATCGCGCAGCAGGCCGCGCTGCACGGGGTCGAGGTGTGGCTGCACGACATCGACGCGGCTCGGCTGGAGCGCGCGATGTCATCCAACAGGCAGTGGTTGGAGCGCCGCGTGGAACGCGGGAAGCTCGACACCGGGCAGGCGGAGGCTGCTGCGCGCGGCGTCACGCCCGCAGCCGAGCTGGCACCGGCCGCGCGAGACTCGGCGTGGGCCATCGAGGCGGTGGCGGAGGAGGCGTCGGTCAAACGCGAGGTGTTCGCGCAGCTGGATGCGCACCTTCCCGCCGGTGCGGGCATCGCCACCAACTCGAGCAACATCGTCGTGTCCCGGCTGGCGAGCGCGACGGGCCGCGCCAAGCTCTGCTGCAACATGCACTTCTTCCACCCCGTCCTGGTGATGGACCTGTGCGAGGTGGTGCGCGGGCCGGACACCGCCGCCGAGACGGTGGAGCGCGCCGTGGCGTGGAGCCGGCGCATGGGCCGCACGCCCGTCGTCGTCGAGCGAGAGATCGACGGCTTCATCGTCAACCGCGTGCTCGGCGCCGCGTCACGCGAGGCGTTCACGCTGCTGGCGGAGGGCGTCGCCAGCGTTGCCGACATCGACACGGCCGCGCGCACCGGCTTGAACTGGCCGATGGGACCGTTCCAGCTCGCCGACTTCTCCGGGCTCGACGTCGTGCTCGGCGTGCGCCGCGACCGGCTGCTGCGCGAGGGCCACGCGGGCGACGACCACACGGTTCGCATCCTGCAGAGCCTGGTCGACGCCGGCCGCCTTGGCCGCAAGAGCGGCCGCGGCTTCTACGACTACGCGGAGGACCCGCCGGCGGCCCTGCCCCTGCCCGACTGAAGCAGCACGGGGATGAAGCCGCGGGGCACATGGGGCCGCCGCGCGGCACCCACGGCGCCCAGGCCGGCGAGCACGAGCACCCACGGAACCAGCCTGCCCGGCGGGGCGGGCGCCCCGTTGCCCAGGTCGAGGTCGATCACCACGTTCGCGATGGCCCACCCGGTCGCGGCCGCGAGGCTGAACCGGCCCGGCCAAGCGACGGATCCGTCGATCGTGGCCATCCTCCCCATGCACCAGACGAAGGCAGGGGCCAGCGCCACCAGGTCGTACGTCAGCAGGTGGGGCGACGCCGCCAGTGACAGCGCCACCGCGCCGGCGAGGGTTAGCTCCAGGAGGTCCGGCGTGCGCCGCGACCGGTGGCCCAGCACTGCGCAGCCTGCGAGGGCGGCGACCGCCCCGGCCACCGCCGCCAGGGCTGCGGCAGGGCCGCCTCCCAGCCAGGATGCCGCGAGGCCGGGCAGCCCGACGGTGCTCGGCCCCGGCGTCACGCGCAGCGAATACCCCAGGTCGCCGAAGAACGAGAGGACCGCCCCGGGCCCGGCCAGCGCCGCGGAGACGGCGACGGCCAGCGCGGCAGCGCCGGCCGCGCCCAGGAGCGCGCGCCAGTCCCGGCGGGCCAGGAGGAACACGAGCAGGCCGGCGGCGAGGTGAGGCTTGGCCACGGCAAAGCCCAGCGCCAGGCAGAAGCCGGCCGGGAGCGGGCGGGCCCGGCGCCACATCGCGTAGCCCGCCGCGAGGCCCAGCGCGCAGAGCGCGTCGAACTGGGCCAGCAGCAGCAGCGCCAGGGTTGGCACCCCGGCGAGGGCGATGGCGCCGGTGGCCAGGCGCGCCCCTCGGGGTATGCCCGGCGGCCAGGGCGCCGCGCGCACCACGATGAGCACGGCCGCGCCCAGCACCGCCACCTCGAGCAGTGCGAAGAGGCGCGATGCCGTCGCCGGATCCAGCGCTGTGAAGGGCAGGGCGATCAGAGCGGTTGTGGGCGGCGTCACGAAGGGCAGCGTGAGGCGAGTCCCGGGAGGCAGCAGCGCCAGGTGGCGGCTCTGCTCGGCTGCCTGGTCGTACAGCGCGGCACCATGCCCCTCGCGGATCAGCAGCGCCGCTGTGTATGACGCCGAGAAGTCGCTGCCCGTCTGGCGGAAGTCGCTCACCGGCGCCCAGGTGGCCAGGTATCCGGCGAGCAGTGCGGTGGCGGCGACGATCCCGGCGATGACGGAGGCTCGGGCTTTCACACCGCCGCGAACCTAGCATCGCCTCGCGCGGCCCGAACTCGGCGTTTCCGTATTGCTTCCTATACTCGGCTCGGGATGGCGTTCGAGAAGATCGACCATGTCGGCATCGCCGTGCCGGACCTGGACGCGGCAGTCGCGGCCTACGAGCGCCTGACCGGGCTCAGGCCGGCCCATCGCCAGGCGGTGGAGACCGATGGCGTCGAGGCAGTCATGTTCGAGGTGGGCGAGTCGCGCATCGAGCTCCTGGGCAGCACGCGTGCGGACTCCAAGATCGCGGGGTTCCTGGCCAAGCGGGGCGGCGGCCTCCACCACGTGGCCTACGGGGTCGCGGACGTGCAGCAGAGCCTGGACGAGCTCGCCGCGCTGGGCCTGCGCCTGCTCGACACCTGCCCGCGCCGGGGAGCGGCGGGACGCCTGGTGGCATTCCTCCACCCTTCCGCCGGCGGCGGCGTGCTCACCGAGCTCTGCCAGCCAGACCGCGGCGCCGCAGGATCGTGAGCGCGCCCGGTGAGGAGCCCGAGGCAGGGCGGAACACGGAGTCCGGCCTGCCCCTGGAGCCGTACTACGACCCCGACGGCGCCGAGCCGTGGCCGCCGCCCGGCGCGTACCCGTTCGCCCGCGGCGCTCGCGGCGACGGCTACCGCGAGCGCCTCTGGACCATGCGCCAGTACGCGGGCTTCGGCAGCGCGGAGCAGACCAACGAGCGGTTCCAGTACCTGCTGCGCGCTGGCCAGACGGGGCTGTCGGTGGCGTTCGACCTCCCGACGCAGATGGGCTACGACAGCGACGATCCGGTCGCGCACGGCGAGGTGGGAAAGGTCGGCGTCGCCATCGACTCGATCGACGACATGGAGCTGCTGACGCGCGGCATCCCCCAGGACCGGGTCACGACCTCGATGACGATCAACGCACCCGCATCCGTGCTGCTGCTCCTCTACGAGCTGGCGGCGGAACGAAAGGGGATCAGCGCCGCGTCGCTGGGCGGCACCATCCAGAACGACATCCTCAAGGAGTACGCGGCGCGCGGCACGTACATCTTCCCACCGCGGCAGTCGATGCGCCTGGTGACCGACACCTTCGCGTACTGCGCGGAGAGGCTGCCGCGCTGGAACACGATCAGCATCAGCGGCTACCACATGCGCGAAGCCGGCGCCACCGCGCCACAGGAGGTGGCGTTCACGATCAGCAACGGCATCGCGTACGTGCAGGCGGCCGTCGATGCCGGCCTGGCGGTGGACGACTTCGCCCCGCGGCTGAGCTTCTTCTTCAACGTGAGCAACGACTTCTTCGAGGAGGTGGCCAAGTTCCGCGCCGCGCGCGCCGTGTGGGCCGACGTCATGCGCGGCCGCTTCGGAGCGCGCAATCCGCGCAGCCAGGTGCTTCGCTTCCACGCGCAGACGAGCGGCGCGACGCTCACCGCGCAGCAGCCGTTGAACAACGTGGTGCGCGTGGCGCTGCAGGCCTTGGCGGCGGTGAGCGGGGGAACCCAGTCGCTGCACACCAACAGCTACGACGAAGCGCTGGCCCTGCCCTCGCAGCAGGCTGCCGAGATCGCGCTCCGCACGCAGCAGATCGTCGGCTACGAGTCCGGCGCCGCCAACGTCGCCGACCCCATGGGTGGCTCGTACCTCGTGGAGTCGCTCACCCGCCGTCTCATGGACGAGAGTCAGTCGCTGATCCGGCGCGTCGACGAGCTGGGCGGCGCGGTGGCGGCGATCGAGTCCGGCTTCTACCAGCGCGAGATCCAGGAGTCGGCGTATCGCCATCAGCAGCTCGTCGAAGCCGGAGATCGGGTCATCGTCGGCGTCAACCGGTTCACGGAGACGTCGCAGGAGGAGGTGGAGATCCTCAAGGTCGGCGCGGACCTGGAGGAGGCGCAGATCCGGCGCGTGCGCGCGGTGCGCGCCGAGCGTGAGAACGCGCCGGTCGATCGCGCGCTGGACGCGCTGAAAGGCGGCGCCGAGAGCAATGCGAACCTGCTGCCACTGATGCGCGACGCGCTCGCAGCGCGGGCCACGGTGGGCGAGGTGTGCGGCGCGCTGCGCGCCGTCTTCGGTGTCTACCGCCCGTCCGTTGCCGTCTGACCGCTGCTAGGGTTGTTGCATGGCGAAGGCCTCGCGCAAGGGCGTGCCACCGGTCGGCGCGGGTGACCCCGCGCACCTTCCGCGGTCCGAACATGCGGCGCCACCCTCGGGCAACGGCGACGTGACTGCGGCGTCAGTGGGCAGCGCGACCGATCGCAAGATCAACGTGCTGCGCAAGCGCCGCTACGACGCGATCCACCGCGGCGGCGCGGCGGAGCGCTCGCAGCACGCGAAGGGAAAGCTCACGGCCCGCGAGCGCATCGACCGGCTGCTCGATGAAGGGAGCTTCACCGAGCTGGATCTGTTCTCCATGCACCGCACGTCCAACTTCGGCATGGACGAGCGGCGCATACGCGGCGACGGCGTCGTCACCGGCTGGGGCACGATCGACGGACGCCAGGTCTTCGTCTTCAGCCACGACGCGTCGGTCTTCGGCGGCTCGTTGGGTGAGGTCTTCGCCGAGAAGGTCACCAAGATCATGGACCTCGCACAGCGCACCGGCTGCCCCTGCATCGGCATCAACGACTCCGGCGGCGCGCGCATCCAGGAGGGTGTCGTGTCGCTCGCCGGATACGCCGAGATCTTCTATCGCAACGTCGAGTCGAGCGGCGTCATCCCCCAGCTGTCACTGGTGGTGGGCCCGTGCACGGGTGGCGCCGTCTACTCCCCGGCCATGACCGATTTCGTCTTCATGGTCCGGCACATCGGCTACATGTTCATCACCGGCCCGGATGTGATCAAGGTGACCACCGGCGAGCAGGTCACATTCGAGGAGCTGGGCGGCTCCGACGTGCACAACCAGCGCAGCGGAGTGGCCCACTTCATCGCCGACAGCGAGGACGAGGCGTTCGCGCAGATGCGCGACCTGCTGTCGTACCTGCCCTCCAGCAACCAGGGTGCGCCACCGTACCGCGCCACGCTCGACGACCCTCACCGCGCGGATGCCGAGCTGCAGACGATCATCCCCGACAACCCCAATCAGCCATACGACATGCGGGCCGTGATCACGCGGGTGCTCGACGAGGGCAAGTACCTCGAGGTGATGCCGTTCCATGCGCAGAACATCGTGTGCGGGTTCGGCCGCCTGGGCGGTCACTCCGTCGGGGTGGTGGGCAACCAGCCCCGCGTGCTGGCGGGCGCGCTGGACATCGACGCGTCGATCAAGGCCGCGCGCTTCGTCCGTTTCTGCGACGCCTTCAACATCCCGCTGGTGACCTTCGTCGACGTGCCCGGCTTCCTGCCCGGCACGGACCAGGAGTACCGCGGCATCATCCGCCACGGCGCCAAGCTGCTGTACGCGTACTGCGAGGCCACCGTCCCCAAGCTCACCGTGATCACGCGCAAGGCGTACGGCGGCGCGTACGACGTCATGTGCTCGAAGCACATCCGCGCCGACTACAACGTCGCCTGGCCCACCGCGGAGATCGCGGTGATGGGACCCCAGGGCGCGGTGAGCGTCATCTTCAAGCGCGAGATCAGCCAGGCCGCCAATCCGAAGCAGCGCTCGCAGGAGCTGATCGACGACTACCGCGAGCAGTTCGCCAACCCGTACTACGCGGCCGAGCGCGGCTACGTCGACGACGTCATCGAGCCGCGGCAGACGCGCTGGGCACTGATCAACGCCCTGCACATGGCACAGAGCAAGAGCGTGGCGCGCCCGCAGCGCAAGCACGGTAACATCCCGCTATAGAGACGCTGCAGGCTCCGCTCGCGTTCAACGCGAACCTATGAGCGCGACGTGACCGCGGACCACGATGTGGTCGTCGCCGGCGGTGGGCCAACCGGCCTCATGCTCGCGGCCGAGCTGACCTTGGCGGGCATCGCTGTGTGCGTCATCGAGCGGCGTACCACCGAGGAATTCGAGGGTTCGCGGGCGGGAGGGCTGCACGCTCGCACCATCGAGGTGCTGGATCAGCGCGGGGTCGCCGAACGGTTCGTGTCGGCGGGGCAGAGGTATCCCGGTGTCGCCTACGCGGGAATCCCACTGGACATCAGCGACTTTCCCAGCCGGCACAACTACCTGCTCGGCCTCTGGCAGCGTCACACGGAACGCATCCTCGGGCAGTGGGTCGCCGATCTGGGCGTCCGGGTCAGGCGCGGCAGCGAGGTGGTCGGATTCACGCAGGACGATGACGGCGTGGAGGTCGAGCTCTCCGGCGGGGAAGCGCTCCATGCGCGGTACATCGTCGGCTGCGACGGCGGCAGGAGCACGGTGCGCAAGGCCGCAGGCATCGACTTCCCGGGTGCCGATGCCTCCACCAGCTGGATCATGGCCGAGGTCGAGATGGAGGACGAGCCGGAGCTCGGCTTTCACCACGACCGCATCGGCACGCATGCCATCAACCGCCGCGAAGCCGGCGAGCCGATCGGCGTCGTCCTCACCGAGCGAACGACGATGCACGCAGGCGAGCCGTCGCTCGAGGACCTGCGCGATGCTCTCGTCGCCGTGTACGGCACCGACTACGGCGTGCACAGCCCGCGGCGGATCTCACGGTTCACCGACATGACGCGCCAGGCGGCCGCATACCGGAAGGGGCGGGCGCTGCTGGCAGGCGACGCCGCGCACGTGCATCCGCCCCAGGGTGGTCAGGGCCTGAACATGGGCGTGCAGGACGCGGTGAACCTCGGCTGGAAGCTCGCGCAAGTCGTCAGCGGCGTGTCATCGGAGAACCTGCTCGACACGTATCACGCGGAGCGCCACCCAATTGCCGCGGAGGTGCTGCGCCACACCATGGCCCAGGTCACGCTGATCCGGCGAGATGAACGCCATCAGGCGCTGCATGCGGCGGTGCGCGAGCTGCTGAGCATGGACGAGCCGCGCAAGCGTTTCGCCGGAATGCTGTCCGGGCTCGGCGTTCGCTACGACATCGGCACGGGCCACCCGCTGGTCGGCCGTCGTATGCCGGACCTCGACATCATCACGCCGCAAGGCGACGCGCGGGTGTACTCACTCCTCCACGACGCGAGGCCGCTGCTCCTGAACTTCGGCGCTCCGGGCGCCTCTTTCGGCGCGCTGCGGCCGCGGGTTCGCGTGGTGGACGCAACGCGTGAGGGGGCGTGGGAGCTGCCGGTCGTGGGCGCCGTACCGCCGCCGGCGGCCGCGCTGATCCGGCCGGATGGGTACGTGGCCTGGGCGGGTGGGCCCGCGGATCCGGCGTTGCCGCAAGCCGCAACAGCCTGGTTTGGCGTGCGCTAGCGCGAGGTTGCCGGCGCGGAGCGTTGCGTGAAGGGTCGTGTAACAGGCAGCGGCCGGCGGGGCATGCCCACGCTGAACGCCAGCGGAGTCGCGGCGATCAGACGCGTCGCCAGCATCGCTGCGAGCAGCACGAAGAGCTCCAGCACCGCGAAGATGAAAAGGTCGCCGGCACCGGCCTGCACGAAGTGCGGCTGCAGCCACTTGGCGATGTACCAGAGCGCGATCGGATGGACGATGTAGACGCCCAGCGAGAGCTCGCTGAGAGACCGCACGGCGACAGCCGTGGCCTGGCTGCGCCGCATCAACGCGGGCGTGACGAGCAGGCCGAGAGCGACGATGCTGAAGACGAACAGCGGGAGGACCGGGTTGAGGAAGGCGCCGGTGCCGGTGATGAAGGCGTAGTACGGAGCGTCGTGGAACGTCACGTTCAGCAGCAGGTAGCCGCAGCCGGCCACGGCCACGATCGCGGTAGCGACTGAAGTGCGCGTGACGGCGCCGGGCCGGTGGGGAGCTGTGGTCGCTGCGCGCTGCGCCAGGGTCCGCCCGATGGCGATTCCCATGCCGAAGTATCCGATCCAGTAGGGAAACATGAGGAAGCCGAACTCCTCTGACGCGCGCAACACCGCGCCACCAGGCATCCAGCCCCACAGGCGCACGACATTCAGCGCCGTCTGCAGCGCCAGCGCCGCCAGCGCGACCGGCCACGTCCCGCGACGCGGCCAGAGGACGAACAGCACGTACAGCTGCGGCACGACGAGCAGGTACCAGAGGTGGCCCGCACCGTGGTCGAGGAACGCGACGATGCTCGACCCGGTGAAGTGGAGCGACCCCTGGACAAGGGCGGTGAACACGACGTAGACGGGCACCCACGCCAGCCAGGGCAGCACGCTGCGTGACAGCCGCCGCCGCGCGAAGCCCGCGTCCAGTGGACGGTCGATGTAGCGATAGCCGAGCAGGAGGCCAGTGAGCACGGCGAAGACGGGTACCGAGAAGCGCGCGGCCAGGTTGAGCGCGCCGTACGGAGACGCGGGACCCCACGCGGACGAGTGGATGAGAATGACGCCGACGGTGGCTGCGGCGCGGAGCGCGTCCGTGCCGTCCAGCCGGGAACGCGCGCTGCGATTCCCGGTCTGCTCAGTCACGGTCGTCGCAGCCAGGGCGGCACCCAATGCAGCGCGCGGGCGCGGGGTGGTGGCGGAGCTGCGGCGACGACTATCGGCTCGCGGCCCTGCGCGCGGTGCACGGCGGGCACACCGACTCGAAGGATGACAACCTGCAGCGCGGCGGCGATGGGCACCGCCAGCAGCGCGCCGATGACGCCGGCGAGCGCGCCACCGATGAGCAGCGCGAGCACGACGGCGAGCGCGGGAAGCGCGACAACCCGGTTCATCACAAGCGGCACCACCGTGTTGGCGTCGATCAGCTGCACCACGAGCAGAACGACGGCCACCAGGATTGGGTACTGCGGGCTGATCGTGAAGCCGAGCAGCACCGGCGGCACAACGCCGAGGAATGCGCCGACCACCGGCACCGCCGCCGCGAGCCCCGCGAAGATCCCGAGCAGGATCGGGCTGGGCAGGCGCAGGAGCGCGCACGCGACACCGGTCGCGATGCCCACCACCAGGCTGTTGATCGCCATCGCTCGCACGAATCCGCCCATGCGGAACCCGACCTCGCGGATGACGTCCTGCGCGAGCGCCTGCTGGTCGGGAGGCACGAGGTCGACGAGGAACCGCTTGAGGCGCTCGCTGCTGAGCAGCCACAGAAAGCCCAGCACCAGAACCAGGAAGAAGTTGACCACGATGCTGAACAGCGTGCCCCCGATGGTGAAGAGCACCTGCTGGGCCGCGCCGAGGACCGTGCCCACCTGCTTGCTCACGTCGACGTTGAAATGGAACTGGCTCTCCAGGTTGTTGAAGAACTGCAGGAAGTCACTTCGATATGTGGGGAAGTTCGCAGCCAGCGTCTGTGCCTCACTGACGATCGGCTGCACCAACAGCGCGACCATCACACCGAGGAACAGGAGCAGTCCGAGGTACACGATCCCGACCGCGAGCACGGCGGGAACCCGGCGTCGCTGCAGCGCGTGCATCAGCGGGCGAATCCCCTCCGCGAAAACGATGGCGACGAGCACCACGAGCAGGATGCTGAGGATGCTGCTCAGCAGAAACGCGAGTGCCACCACCGCCAGCACGATCAGCGCGGCGGCCACCAGCGTGCGCACGCGGATGACGGCGCGCTCCCGCTGCGGGGCCTCACGGCTGGGAGCCGGTGCGCTCGTGGCCATCGAAGGGCAGCGTATCAGTGGCTGCCGCGACCCGCGCGCGTTTGCGTAGGCTTCTCGTCTCGTGGACGGCGTCGAGCTCCGCAGCGTGGGCAGGTCGGGGTTGCAGGTCAGCGCCCTCGGGCTCGGCTGCAACAACTTCGGGCGCAGGCTGGATGCGGCAGGATCGACGCAGGTCGTGCACGCGGCGCTCGACGCCGGCGTCACGCTCTTCGACACCGCCGACATCTACGCGGAGGGCGTCAGCGAGGCGATCCTTGGCGCGGCGCTGCAGGGACGGCGCGACGAGGTGATCATCGCCACCAAGTTCGGTGGCGCTCGCGGCGCGTCACCGTATCGCCGCGGCGGCTCACGTCGGTGGGTGCGCATCGCCGTCGAGGAGAGCCTGCGCAGGTTGCGCACGGAGTGGATCGACCTGTACCAGATGCACTTCCCCGATCCGGCGACGCCGATCGAGGAGACACTGCGCGCGCTCGACGACCTGGTGCGTGAGGGCAAGGTCCGGTACGTCGGATCGTCCAACTTCAGCGGCTGGCAGGTGGCCGACGCAGCGCACACGGCGGAGCGAGCCGGCGTCACGCCGTTCATCTCCGCGCAGAACGAGTACAGCCTGGTGGAGCGCGACGCCGAGGCGGAGCTGCTGCCTGCGTGTGTGAGGTTCGGCGTCAGCTTGATTCCGTACTATCCGCTCGCGGGAGGCTTTCTCAGCGGCAAGTACGCGCGCGGCCGGCCGGCGCCGCCGGGCACGCGTCTCGCGCTGGTTCCACACATGGGCGAGCGCATGCTCGTGGAGCGCAAGTTCGACATCGTGGAGCGCGCTGAGGCGTTCGCGCAGGAGCGCGGCCAGACAGTCCTCGACGTGGCGGTGGCGTGGCTCCTCGCACAGCCGCGGGTCGTATCGGTGATCGCAGGCGCGATGTCGCCCGAGCAGGTCGCGTCCAACGTCGCCGCGGCCTCCGGCCGCCTCTCAACCGAGGACGTGGAACTACTCAATAGACTTGCCGCCGCATGAAGCTGCTCGAGTACCAGGCCAAGGAGCGGTTCACGAGCGCCGGGCTCGCAGTGCCGGCGGGAAGGCTGGCCCGCACGCCGGATGAGGCTGCGGCCGCCGCCGCTGAGCTGGGCCGCATCGCGGTCAAGGCGCAGGTTCCCATCGGCGGCCGGGGCAAGGCCGGCGGCATCGCGGTGGTCGACACGCCCGACGACGCGCGGCGCGAAGCCCAGCGCATTCTCTCGATGCAGATCCGCGGCTACCCGGTGCGCAGGGTGTGGTGTGAGACGGCGCTCGCGATCGACAGCGAGCTGTACCTGGGTGTGACGCTGGACCGCGATCAGCGGCGCATGGTGATCATCTTCTCCGCCGCGGGCGGCATGGAGATCGAGCAGGTCGCTGCGGAGACGCCGGATCGCATCGCCAAGCTCTGGCCGGACCCGTTCGCCGGACCGCAGCCGTTCGAGATCCGCCGTCTCGCCTTCGACGCGCTGAGCCACGCGCCCGAGCATCGCGAGCGCGCCGGAAAGCTGGCGTCGTCGCTGGTAAACGTGACAACGCGCCTGTACTCGCTCGCTTCCTCCCTTGACGCGCTGACCTGCGAGATCAACCCGCTGGCCCTGACCCCCGACGGGTTGCTGGTCGCAGCCGACGGCAAGCTCGAGATCGACGAGAACGCCGAGTACCGCCACCGCGATGTCGCCGAAGAGCTGGCGCGCGAGGACGCAGGAGCGGAGGTCACCGGTGAAGACCCCTTCGAGGTCGAGGCGCGCAAGCGGGGCCTCACCTATGTGCACCTCGACGGGTACGTGGGCTGCATCGGCAACGGCGCCGGGCTCACCATGAACACGCTCGACCTGGTGAAGCAGCACGGCGGCGAGCCGGCGGACTTCCTCGACATCGGTGGCGGGGCGAGCGCCGAGCGCGTGCGCAACGCACTGGAGATGGTGCTGCTCGACCCCAAGGTGCGCGGTGTCTTCATCAACGTGTTCGGCGGGATCACCCGCGGCGACGAGGTCGCTCGAGGCGTCATCGCTGCGCGCGACGAGCTTAACATCACGAAGCCGCTGGTGGTGCGCATGACAGGCACGCGCGAGGAGGAGGGCCGCCGCCTCCTGCACGAGGCGGGCATCGTACCGGCGACGAGCGCCACCGAGGCCGCGGACAAGATCGTGCAGCTGACGCGGGACGCAGCATGAGCATCCTCGTCGACCGCGGCAGCCGCGTGGTCATTCAGGGCATGACCGGCCGCGAGGGCAGCTTCCACACGGAGCAGATGCGCGCGTTCGGCACCAACGTCGTCGCCGGCGTGTCGCCGGGCAAGGGCGGCAACGACCAGAACGGCGTCCCCGTCTTCGACACTGTGGCGGACGCAGTCGAGGCCACAGATGCGAACGTCGCCGGTGTCTTCGTGCCGCCGGCGTTCGCCGCCGACGCGATCATGGAGTCCGCCGCAGCCGGAGTCGCTCTCACGGTGTGCATCACCGAGGGAATCCCGGTGCACGACATGGTGCGCGCGCGCGCCTTCGTCGACCGCACGTCCGGCAAGCTGCTCGGCGCCAACTGTCCCGGCATCGTCACGCCACGTCAGTGCAAGATCGGCATCATCCCCAACCACATCAACGAGCCCGGCCCGGTGGGCATCGTCGGTCGCAGCGGAACGCTCACGTACGAGGTGATCCAGGGCCTCAGCCAGGCGGGGATGGGCCAGACCACATCGGTCGGCATCGGCGGCGACCCCGTGCTCGGACTGGGTTTCACCGAGGTCCTGCAGATGTTCGCGGCCGACGGCGACACCCGCGCTGTCGTGATGATCGGCGAGATCGGCGGCTCCGACGAGGAGCGCGCCGCGCAGTGGATCGAGTCGAGCGGGTTCGACAAGCCGGTGATCGCCTTCATCTCCGGGCGCACCGCCCCGCCGGGCAAGCGCATGGGCCACGCCGGCGCGATCATCAGCGGCGGCACGGGCACCGCGCAGAGCAAGATCGACGCGCTCACCGCCGCCGGCGCGGCGATCGCCGACACCATCGAGGATGTCGTGCGCCTGACGGCGGCGCGGCTCGGCGCGCCCGCGGCGTAGAGCGGAGCTCAGCCCACCCGCAGCGCGATCATCACGCCGTCGCGCAGCGGCACGATCGACGACACGAATCGATCGTCAGTCGCGACGAGCCGGTTGTGCTCGCGGATCGCCTCGGTGTTGGCGTCGCCACCGGGTTCCGCCACCCGTCCGCTCCAGAGCACGTTGTCGCAGAGGTACAGCCCGCCCACACGGATGCGCTCACACGCCGCGCGCCAGCAGTCCGGATATCCGGTCTTGTCGACGTCGCAGTACACGATGTCGAACTCGCCGCTCTCGGCCGCGAATCCGGAGAGTGCATCGCCGACCCGATAGCGCACGCGATCCCACAGACCCGCGCGTTGCAGGTATCCCTCTGCGTCGCGTGCGTTGCCCGGGTCCATGTCGGTGCACACCACGCTGCCGCCGTCGCCGACCGCGCGCGAGAACCAGTAGGCGGAGTAGCCGTAGCCGGAGCCCAGCTCCATCACGCGGCGGGCTCCGATGCCGCGCGCCTGCGTCTCGAGCAGCCGCCCGACCGCCCTGCCCACGATGGGAAAGCCCTGTTCGCGGGCGCGCTGCTCCATGTCGTCGAGCACCGCATCCGGGTGCTGAGTCCTGGCCAGGTCGAGCAGGTACTCGTCCAGCTGGGGAGCGACCAGGTCCATGGGACTCGTAGTAAACCCCACGAGCGTCGCGGGCCGCCTCGTTTCGAACCGCCACCGGCCCCCCGCAGCGCCGGTGCGGGTTACGATGCGGACGTTCCCCTCGGCTTTCCCCACCAGCGAGGCACGATTTGATGGCCAGCTTGGTCCAAACACCAACCCAAGCCCGGACACACGGGCGCGGCGCCGTGCGGCGCGCGTTCGACCGCGACGTGGTCATCGTGGGTGGCTGCGGCCATGTCGGTCTGCCGCTGGGCATCGCGCTGGGCCAGAGGGGCTTGTCGGTCGCCATGTACGACGTCAACCAGGCGGCGGTTGATGCCGTGATGAGGAGCGAGCTGCCCTTCAGCGAGCCCGGCGCCGACGCTCCGTTGAAAGACCTGCGCCGCTCCAATCAGCTCGTCGCCACGACCGACCCAAATGTGATCCGCGGCGCCGAGTACGTGATCGTCGTGATCGGCACCCCCGTGGACGAACACCTCAACCCCAGCCCACAGGCGGTGGTGAAGGCGATCGCCGACCTGGCCGAGCATCTCACGCCGGATCAGGTGATCGTGCTGCGCAGCACCATCTATCCGGGCGTGACGGCACTCGTCGAGCGGTATCTCGAGGAGAACGGGCTGGGCAATGACGTCTGCTTCTGTCCGGAGCGGATCGCCCAGGGCAAGGCCATGGAAGAGCTGCACCAGATGCCGCAGATCATCGCCGCGCGCACAGCGCGGGGGATGCAGCGCGCGCGGGACCTCTTCTCGCGCCTCGCTCCCGACCTGATCGAGCTCTCTCCGGAGGAGGCCGAGCTCGCCAAGCTCTTCACCAACACGTGGCGGTACATCAAGTTCGCGGCCGCCAACCAGCTGTTCATGATGGCCAACGACTTCGGCCTCGACTTCGAGCGCATTCGCCAGGCGATCATCACGAACTATCCGCGCGCGGCCGACATGCCCGGACCCGGATTCGCCGCCGGGCCGTGTCTGTTCAAGGACACGATGCAGCTGGCCGCATTCAACAACAACCAGTTCACGCTGGGCCACACCAGCATGATGATCAACGAAGGGCTTCCGCTCTACGTGGTGGCGCGCCTGGAGCAGCGCCTGGACCTCTCCTCGCTGAACATCGGCATCCTGGGCATGGCGTTCAAAGGAGAGTCCGACGACATTCGCTCCTCGCTGGCGTACAAGCTCAAGCGGATCCTGGCGGTGAAGGCGCGCCGTGTCCTCTGCGCCGATCCCTACGTGACGCTCGACCCGCACCTCGTGCCCGAGGAGGAGCTGCTGCGGGAGGCGGACCTGATCGTCATCGGCGCCCCTCACGCGCGGTATGCGACGCTCGAGATCGGGCAGCCGGTGATCGACGTGTTCAACGTGCGCAGGCAGGGCGTACTCATTTGAGGCCTCGCGTCTCGGTCGTCATCCCCGCGTACAACGAGGGACCCGAGATCGACGAGTGCGTGGGGCGGATCCTGGAATCGGTGTCTTTGCCCTGTGAGGTGCTCGTGGTCTACGACACGCCCGACGACACCACCGCGCCGTACGCGAGGGCGTACTCACAGCGCGACCCGAGGGTCGTGCCGCTGCTCAACACCGCGGGCCGGGGACCGGCCGCCGCGCTGCGGTTCGGGATCGACCATGCCCGGGCCGACGTGACGGTGGTGACGATGGCCGACGGCTCGGACGATCCCACCCAGATCGACCAGCTGGCGAGGCTCGTCGAACGCGGCGTGGTCGTCGCCGCGGCGTCGCGCTACATGCGCGGCGGCCAGCAGGTGGGTGGGCCCTGGCTCAAGGGATTGCTGTCGCGCATCGCGGGGCTGTCGCTCCATGCGGTGGCGCGCGTGGGCACCCACGACCCAACCAACTCGTTCAAGGCATACTCGACGCGCTTCCTTCGCGAGGTCGGCGTCGAGTCGGATGCCGGCTTCGAGCTGGGCATCGAGATGACGGCAAAGGCGCACCGGCGCGGATTGCCCGTGGCGGAGATCCCCACCATCTGGCTGGATCGGAGCGCGGGTCAGTCCAACTTCAAGGTGAAGGAATGGATCCCGCGATACCTCCGCTGGTACTTCTTCGCCCTCGGACCTCGGCGGCACTCGAAGACCGGTTACCGCGTGACCATCGGCGACAACCAGCGCGAGGCTGTGTGAGCACGGTCCTCATCACGGGGTCACAGGGCTTCATCGGCGGATACGTCGTCGAGGAGCTTCTCGGCCGAGGTCACGAGGTGATCGGCGTCGACAATCTGTCGAAGTACGGACGCGTCGCCAAGTCATACGACCGCCATCCGTCCTTCGAATTCGTCGAGGGCGACGCGAGCGATCCTGCATTGCTCACGAGCCTGCTGGCGCGCTGCGACCACTTCATCGCGGGCGCGGCGATGATCGGCGGCATATCGTATTTCCACGCCTACGCGTACGACCTGCTGGCGACCAACGAGCGCATCCTGGCGGCGTCGTGTGACGCGGCCATCGCGGCTCACCGTTCCGGCCGCCTGAGGAAGGTCACCTACATGAGCAGCTCGATGGTGTTCGAGTCGGCGACGTTCTGGCCGTCCGCGGAAGGCGACGAGCGAAGGATCCCGCCGCCGCTGTCCTCGTATGGCTTCCAGAAGCTCGCGGTCGAATACTTCGCGCGCGCGGCCTGGGATCAGTACCAGCTTCCCTACACGATCGTGCGGCCCTTCAACTGCGTCGGCATCGGCGAGGGCCGGGCTCTTGGTGACGTGGAGATTCTGAGCGGGAACATCCAGCTCGCGATGAGCCATGTTGTCCCGGACCTTGTTCAGAAGGTGCTGAAGGGACAGGACCCCCTGCACATCCTTGGCGACGGGACGCAGGTGCGCCACTACACATATGGCGGGGATCTCGCGAAGGGCATCGTCACCGCGATGGACCACCCGGCTGCGCTCAACGAGGACTTCAATCTCTCCACCGCCGAGAGCACGACCGTCCTCGAGCTCGCGGAGATGATCTGGCGGCGGATCCGGGGAGCTGACGTGCCGTTTCGCTACGTCTCGGACCCTCCCTTCCAGCACGACGTGCAGCGCCGCGAGCCCGCCACGGAGAAGGCGCGGGACGTGCTCGGATTCGAGGCCACCACCACGCTTGACGAGATGCTCGACGAGGTCGTGCCCTGGATCGAGAACGCGATCATGCAGAAGGTCATCTGAGCGGAGTCGGCCGCGATGGACTTCGAGCTCAACGACGAGCAGCGTCACATCCGCAGCACGGTCCGCGACTTCGCCCAGGCTGAGATCGCTCCGACGGCGGCCGCATACGACGAGAGCGGCGAGTTCCCCTACGAATGGGTGCGCGGCATGGCCCGGCTCGGTCTGTTCGCGCTGCCGTTTCCCGAGTCCGTGGGCGGCGCGGGCGGCGACTTCCTCTCCTATGTGCTGGCCATGGAGGAGATCTCGCGCGCGGACGCGAGCGCGGGCATCACGCTCGAGGCGGCGGTGTCGCTGGGCATCTCGCCGCTGGTGCACTTCGGCAGCAAGGAGCAGCAGGAACGCTGGCTCCCCGCACTGCTGAGCGGAGAGCGGCTCTGGTCGTTCGGTCTCACCGAGCCCGAGGCGGGGTCCGACGCCGGCGGGACCCAGACGCGCGCCCGGCGCGACGGCGGCGAGTGGGTGATCAACGGACGCAAGGTGTTCATCACCAACGCGGGGACCGACATCAGCGCCGGCGTGACCATCACCGCCGTCACCGGCTCCTCCAACGGCACCAGGGAGATCAGCGCCATCGCCGTCGAGCGGGGCACCCCCGGCTACACGCAGGCGCCCAAATACCGCAAGCTGGGTTGGCACGCATCCGACACGCGGGAGTTGATCTTCGACGACGTGCGCGTGCCCGTCGGCAACCTGGTGGGTGAGCAGGGCGCCGGTTATCGCCAGTTCCTGCAAATACTCGAGGGCGGCCGCGTCGCCATCGCAGCGTTGTCCGTCGGGGTAGCGCAGGCGTGCCTCGATGCCGCCCTCGCCTATTCCGCGCAGCGGCGTCAGTTCGGCAAGCCCATCGCCACCTTCCAGGCGATCCAGTTCAAGCTGTCCGACATGGCCACGCAGATCGAGTTGGCGCGGATGATGACGTGGCGGGCCGCCTGCGCCATCGACGCGGGCAGGGACGCCGCGCCATACGCATCGATGGCCAAGCTGCACGCCTCCGAGGTGGCGACGGCGTGCGCCAGCCAGGCGGTGCAGATCCACGGTGGCTACGGCTTCATGGAGGAGTCGCCGGTGGCACGCTACTACCGCGACGTGAAGGTGAACGAGATCGGCGAGGGCACCAGCGAGGTGCAGCGCATCCTGATCGCGCGCCACATCCTGCGTCCCTACGAGGTACTCGAGGATTGACCCTCGCAGGCGGCGGGTACGCTGCGGCCGTGGAGCGTGAGGCCGTCATCGTCGCCGCAGCGCGCACGCCGTTCGGCAAGCTGGGCGGCGCGCTGGCCGCGGTGCCCGCGGTCGACCTCGGCGCCCGTGTGATCCGCGAGGTCGTGGAACGCGGCGGGGTCGCGTCGACCGACGTCGACCAGGTGATCATGGGGACGGTGCTCCCCGCCGGCCAGGGCCAGGTTCCGGCCCGCCAGGCCGCGCTGCGCGCCGGGCTGCCACCCACGGTTTCCGCCTTCACTGTCAACAAGGTCTGCGCCAGCGCCCTCAAGGCGGTGAACCTTGGCGCGTTGCTCATCCGCTCCGGCGAGGCCGACGTGGTCGTGGCCGGCGGCATGGAGTCGATGTCGCGCGCGCCGTACCTGCTCGAGGACCAGCGTTTCGGCAGCCGCTTCGGTGACCGGGTCGCGGTCGACAGCATGATGCGTGACGGCCTGTGCTGCCCCGTCGACGGCGTGCTCATGGGCGTGCACGGCAGCGAGGTCGCCGCGGAAATGGGCGTCTCGCGCGAGGAGCAGGATCAGTGGGCGTACCGCTCGCAAGCGCGCTACCAGGACGCGCTCGCTGCGGGGCGGTTCGCTGACGAGATCGTCGACGTGCCGGTCAACGGCCACGCCGTGGACCGCGACGAGCAGCCCCGCGCCGGGACGACGCTCGAGAAGCTGCGGGCGCTGCAGCCCGCGTTCGGCGAGAACAGCAGCATCACCGCGGGCAACGCGCCGGGGATGAATGACGGGGCCACAGCGATCCTGCTCATGAGCGAGCAGCGCGCGCGCGCTGAGGGGCTCACACCGCTCGGACGCTGGCTCACGTATGGCGAGTCGGCCGCGGAACATCCCTATCTCGCGACGGTTCCCGCGCTTGCCGTGGAGGCGGCGATGGCGAAGACGCGCGGCGAGGTCGACGCGGGCCGGCTGTCGCTGGTGGAGATCAACGAGGCATTCGCGGCCGTCGCCATCACCAGCACACGCATGCTGGAGGTGTCTGCCGACACCGTCAACGTGAACGGCGGCGCCATCGCCGTCGGCCATCCCATCGGCGCCAGCGGGGCGCGCATCCTCATGACCCTCCTCTACGAGCTGCGCCGGCGCGGCGGCGGCTATGGCGCCGCCGGCATCTGCAGCGGCATCGCGCAGGGCGAGGCAACCCTCGTCCGTGTCGACTGAGGTCGCGCTGCACGATCCGCTGAGCGCGCGCATCGAGTCCTTCGTGCGCGACTTCGTGCGCCCCGTCTCGTCCGCGATGGCGCGCGGCGCAGGGCCGCGGCCCAAGGACGTCGTCGGCGCCGCAGGGGAGGCGGGGCTCGCCGGCATCCTGACGGCGCCGGACCTCGGCGGCGCGGGCGGCACGCACCGTGACTTCGTGTCCTTCATCGAGGCCGTGGCCCGGGAGGACGCGAGCACCGCCGTCATCCTGGACGTGCACCTCTCGGTCGGCACCGAGCCGATCATCGTTTTTGGCGATGATGACCAAAAGCGGCGATATCTTTCCCGGCTGGCGCGCGGCGAATGGCTCGCGGGCTTCGCTCTCACGGAGCCTGCGGGTGGCAGTGACGCGGCAGCGCTGCAGACGCGCGCGCTGCGCGACGGCGACGAGTACGTCGTCAGCGGCGCCAAGACGTTCATCACGGGCGCCGGCGACGCGGACGTGTACATCGTCATGGCGCGCACCGGCGAGGGCCGCGACGGCATCTCGGCGTTCATCGTCGAGTCGCGCTGGCCCGGTGTGAGCGCCGGACAGCCGTTCACCAAGCTCGGGCTGCACGGCTCGTGGACGGGAGAGGTGGTGTTCGACTCGGTGCGCGTACCCGCGGCGAACCGTCTCGGCGACGAGGGCAAGGGCTTCCGCGTGGCCATGGCGGCGCTGGACAGCGGCCGGGTGGGGATCTCGGCTCAGGCCGTGGGCATCGCGCAGGGCGCGCTCGACGTGACCGTCGCGCGTGCGCGAGAGCGCCGGGCAGCCGGACGCGAGGTCGACGAGATGCACCTCGCCGACATGGAGGCATGGACCGCGGCCTCGCGCGCGCTGACATGGCACGCTGCGTCCATGGTGGATGCCGGACAGAACGTCACACGCGACGCATCGGTCGCGAAGCTGTACGCCACGGATGCCTGCGTGTCCGTGGCGCACGCCGCTGTGGAGATGTGCGCTCCGGACTCGGCGCTGGACGATCATCCGGCCGCGGTGCGCTTGCGCGACGCCAAGGCATGCCAGATCTACGAGGGCACCAACCAGGTGCAGCGCATGGTGATCGCGCGGCGCCTGCTGCGGGTTGAGTAGGATCAGGCGGCGATGGACGTGCGTCTCAACGAAGAGCAGATGATGATCCGGCAGACGGTGCGAGACCTCGCGCGCTCGCGCATCGCGCCGCGCGCCGCCGAGATCGACCGCACCGGCGAGTTCCCCTGGGACGTCGTCGATCTCTTCCGGCAGCACGACCTCTTTGCGCTGCCGTTCCCGCCGGAGCACGGCGGACTGAGCGGGAGCGCGCTGACGCTCAACGTCGCCATCGAGGAGCTGGCCAAGGTGTGCGCCACCAGCGCGCTCATCCTCGCGGTGCAGGCGCTCGGCGCGTACCCCGTGATGATCGCGGGCACCGACGAGCAGAAGCAGCGTCTGCTGCCCGACCTCGCCGCCGGCAAGAAGCTCGCGGCCTACGCGCTCAGCGAGCCCGGCGCAGGCAGCGACCCCGCCGGAATGGTGACTCGCGCCGAGCGGCATGGCGATGAGTACGTCATCACCGGCAGCAAGATCTGGATCACGGACGGCGGCGTGGCCGACACCATCACCGTGTTCGCCAAAACAGACCCGGCGGCGCGATCCAAGGGCGTGTCCGCGTTCGTGCTCGAAGACGCGCAGCAGCTCAAGGGTTTCCAGGCGAGCACGATCCACGGCAAGCTCGGCATCCGCGGCAGCAACACGGCCGAGCTGCAGCTCGACGAAGTTGTCGTGCCGGCGGCGAACCTGCTCGGCGAGGAGGGCGACGGATTCCGCATAGCGATGCGTGTGCTCGACCGGTCGCGACCCGGCGTGGCAGCGCAGGCGCTGGGCATCGCACAGGGCGCGCTCGACTACGCGGTGGGTTACGCGCGCGAGCGCAAGCAGTTCGGCAAGTCGATCGGGGAGTTCCAGGGCATCCAGTTCATGCTCGCCGACATGGAGGCGCAGACCGCGGCGGCGCGCGCGATGGTGTACTGGGCCTCGCAGCTGATCGACGACCACAGCCCCGAGGTCACGCACCATGCGGCCATCGCGAAGCTGCTGGCCGGCGACGCGGCGATGAAGGTCACCACCGACGCCGTGCAGATCCTCGGTGGGTACGGCTACGTGAACGAATACCCCGTCGAACGGATGATGCGCGACGCCAAGATCACGCAGATCTACGAGGGAACCAACCAGATCCAGCGCGTGGTGATCGCGCGCGACCTCCTGCGCGCCTGACGTTCAGCGAGTCGTCAGCACCACCTTGCCGGTGGCTCGCCGCTCCTCGAGCATGCGGAGCGCGCCCGCGGCGTCCGTCAGCGGCAGCGCCGCGCCGACGACGGGTGCCACCACACCGCGCTCGATCATGGTGTCCAACTCACTCTGCGTGGACGCGAACAGCTCTGGTTCCACACCGAGAAAGGCGCCCCATGCGGCGCCCACCACCTCGACGTTGCGGAACAGCAGGCGGTTCACCTGCACGGACGGGATGCGCCCCTCGGTGAAACCCACGACGATCAGCCTGCCCTCCGGCGCGAGGCAGCGGAGGCTGGCGTCGAAGCGGTCGCCGCCGACGGGATCGAGGATCACGTCCACCCCGCGTCCGCCGTCGAGCTCGCGCAGCGCGCTCACCCAGTCGCCCGATGCGTCGACGACGTCGTCGGCGCCCGCGTTGCGGGCAATCTCCGCCTTCTCAGCGCTGGACGTCACCGCGATGACGCGTGCGCCGAGGCCGCGCGCCACCTGCACCGCCGCGGTGCCCACACCGCCGGCGGCGCCGTGCACCGCCACGCACTCGCCCTCGCGCACCCGGCCCCGGCGCGCCAGCGCGAAGTGCGCGGTGTGGTAGTTCATCAGGAAGCCGCCGGCGGCCTCGTCGCTCATGCCGCCGGGGACGCGCACGGTGAGCGCCGGATCGGCGGCGGCGACGTCGGCGAAACCTCCGAGCCCGGTGAAGGCCATCACGCGGTCGCCCGTTGCGAAGCCCGAGTCCGGCGGAGCGCTGCGCACCGTGCCGGCGACGTCCACACCGGGGACGAATGGAAGCGGCGGCTTCATCTGGTACAGCCCCCGGCTGAGGAGCAGGTCGGGGAAGCTGACGCCGGCCACGGACACGTCGATGAGCACCCGCCCGTCGCCGCTCGGCGCATCGATGTCCACGAGGCGGAGGCCGCCGGGACCGTCGAGCGATGTCACCTGCTGCGCGCGCACGCTGCCTCCGCTCCCATTGGTGATCGCGGCGATCCGGCCACACACCCAGCACGCCACGAGGTGGGTTACTCTAGCCTGCACCCCCCGGTAACCCGACGTCCCAATCCACGTTCCACCTAGGGAGACCACGCGGCACCACGTGTCGCAGGGATCTTCAACGCATCGGACGCACATGCGTTCGCGGTAAGGATCAGGCCCCCGGAAACTGACGATGGCTTCGATTTCAGCTTCGCGCCGCCGGCGCTCGAGCTACAACCTGCTGCCGCACTGGCTCACCGTGAAGCGGCTCGTCATCACGCTGGTCGCGGTGGTGGGCATCGCGGTCGGCACGTACGGCGTCCGTCTGGCGTTCGGCCTCGCTCACGCATTCCACACCAACCCGATCAGCGCCATCCTCGGCGCGCTCGGCGGCGGCAACGGCTCCAACGTGGCGCAGTCCCGCCAGCGGCTGCAGCGCATCAACATCATGGTGTACGGCTATGGCGGCGGCGGGCACGACGGCGCGTACCTCAGCGACTCGATGATGCTGATCTCCATCAACCCGCAGCAGAGCGGGCCGCCACAGATCGCGGAGATCTCGATCCCGCGCGACTGGTACGTGCCCATCGAGCTCACGCAGGCGAAGCAGCGCTTCGGCCGGCTCAATGAGGCGTATTCCGACGGCATGATGGGCTGGGGAACGGAGCCCGGAAACCAGGTCACGTCGGGCGCATCGGTGGGGGATCCCACCATCGAGCACCTGCTCGGGGTGCACGTCGACTACTTCGTCGGCATCGACTTCTCCGCATTCAAGCAAGCGGTCGACTCGGTGGGCGGCGTCGACGTCAACGTGCCCAACACGTTCACGGACTACCAGTACCCCCACGGCGAGTGCGACCAGGGTGACTGCGGGTACATGACGGTGCACTTCAACGCCGGGCCGCAGCACATGAACGGCGCGACGGCGCTGATCTTCGCGCGCTCGCGCCATGGCGACAACGGCGAGGGCTCCGACTTCGCGCGCAGCCGGCGGCAGCAGCTGATCGTGGCCGCGCTCAAGTCGAAGGTCGTGAGCATCGGCGGCATCGGCAACCTGCCCGACCTGCTCAACGCCCTCGGCGACAACGTGCTCACCAACCTGACGATCAGCGACGCGGAAGCGCTGTACGGGATGGTGAAGGACGTCAATCCGGTGACCATCGAGCACGTCAGCCTCGACGACACCAACTTCCTCTACGACTGCGGCTACCCGCGCAACTGCGGCGCGTACTACCTGTTCGCGCATGACGACACCTTCCAGTCCGTGCAGCGGTACATCCAGAACATCTTCCCGGCGCCGGCGGTGGTGAGCCAGAAGGCGCCCCTCACGTTCTTCGACGCGAGCGGGCGCGGCCTCAATGCGTCGACGCGCTGGAGCCAGCTCGCGGCCATGCTCGGCCTCAAGACGTCCGACGGCGGCAGGGCGCCGCGGCAGGCGCTCACCGAGGTGATCGACGAGAGCGGCGGAAAGGACGCGCAGACCGCCAAGTGGCTGGCGTCATACTTCGGCGTCACCGTGACCACCCAGGCCGTGCAGCCGGCGGCGAGCGGCCCTGCTGCGGCGGGCGGCGTGGTGGTGGTGCTGGGGAGCGACGAGGAGCAAGCGTTCGCGGGCTCACCCGGCGTCGGGAGTTGACGAGCACAGCGAGGGATTGACGTGAAGATCGGGCTTCTCACCGGCGGGGGAGACGCCCCCGGTCTCAACGCAGCCATTCGCGCCGTGGGCCGGCGCGCCCTGCTCGGCGGCGACTCGCTGGCCGGCATTCGCAACGGGTGGGCGGGGCTGCTCGGCGACGGCGACATCGAGCCGATGGACCGGCCCATGTTCTCCGGCATCCTGCAGCTGGGCGGGACCGTGCTGGGCAGCTCGCGTGTCAACCCGATCAAGCGCGAGGGCGGCCTCGAGGAGGTGCTGCGCAACATCGACCGGCAGGGACTCGAGGCCCTGGTGGCGATCGGCGGTGATGACACGCTCAGTGTCGCCGCGTGGCTCGCTGATCGCGGGGCGCACGTTGTGGGCGTGCCCAAGACGATGGACAACGACCTCATGGTCACGGAGTACTGCATCGGCTTCGACAGCGCTGTGAGCGTCGTCGCTGAGGCGCTCGACCGCCTGCACACCACGGCGATGTCGCATCACCGTGTGATGGTGCTCGAGGTGATGGGACGCGACACGGGCTGGGTCGGCGTGATGGGCGGGCTCGCCGGCGGCGCCGACATGATCATCATTCCCGAGTTCCCGGTCACGGTGGACGAGGTGATCGAGCACCTCGACAAGCGCAGTGCCGCGGGAAGCGACTTCAGCATCATCGTGGTGACGGAAGGCGTCGAGATGGAAGGTCTGCGGGGCAAGGACGACGCCGGCGAAAAGCGGGACGCGTTCGGCCACGTGCAGCTGGGCCGGCGTGGGGTGGGCGAGACGCTGGCGCGCATCATCGAGGAGCGCACCGGCCACGAGACGCGCGCCACGGTGCTGGGACACCTTCAGCGCGGCGGCTCGCCCTCTGCGTACGACCGCATCTGGGCCACGCGCGTGGGCGCAGCCGCATACGACCTGGTGCGCGGAAATCGCTGGGGCATGATGCCCGTGGTGCAATGCGGCGCGGTGGAGATCGCCAGGATCGCCGACGTGGTCGCCGAGCCACGGCGCGTCCCGCGCGACCTCTACGAGCTGGCACAGGTCTTCTACTGACCAGATTCCGCAAGCTTCGCTCGGCCTCGCTGCTCGCGCTGGGCGGATACGCTGCGGCTGCGCTGGTGCTGACCGCGCCCGCGTGGCTCCATGCGACGACGTCGTGGCCGGGCAACGTCGGCGATCCGTACAAGTTCATGGACTGGCTCGCATGGATTCCGCACGCCGTCGCTCATTTTCAGAATCCATTCTTCAGCAGCGCCGTCGATGCGCCGCGTGGCGTGAACCTGGCGTGGGAGACGACCGTTCCCCTGGGCGCAATCCTCGTCTGGCCGGTCACCGCGACGCTCGGTCCGATAGCCGCGTACAACGTCTGGCTGCTGGTCGCCCTGACGCTCGACGGCTGGTGCACGTACGTGTGGCTGCGCCGCCATGCTCGCGGCGCGGCGGCCTTCCTCGGCGGCCTCACATTCGCGCTCGGCCCGTATCTGGTGACGCACAGCTACAACCACCTCAACCTCGTGTCCGCGTTTCCGATTCCGCTCCTGTTCCTCGTCATTGACCGATTCGTCGCCGGTTCGCTCACGTGGTGGAGAGCCGGGATGGCGGCAGGCGTGCTCGCCGCCGCACAGCTCTATCTGGCCGAAGAGCTGCTCGCTCTGGCCGCGATCGGACTGGTGGCGGCGCTGTTGGTTGCACTTCCATCGCACCCGCCGACGCTTGTGCGTGTTGCCAGGGCTTCGGCCCTGGCGATCGTGACGTGCGCCGTGCTCGCCGGTCCGATGCTGGCCTTTCAGTTCTTCGGTCCACTGGCGGTGCACGGCGCGATCCAGCCAAGCGACGTCTACGTCACCGATCTGCAGAACCTTTTCGTTCCGACCAGGCTGACGTTGCTCCATCCCGGGACCGTGAGCACAGAGCTGGCGAGTGCCTGGACCGGCAACCTCGGGGAACAGACGGGGTATGTGAGCATCCCGCTGCTGCTGCTGACCGCCTACGCGCTGTGGCGGTGGTGGAGGGAACCACTCGTGCGCGTCGTTGGTGGCGCGTCGTTGCTGCTGCTGGTGCTGAGCCTGGGCCCCCATGTTCATGTGGGCGGCTCGACGTCGATACCTCTTCCCGGTCTCATCCTGATGCGGCTGCCGGTGGTGGACCACATGCTGCCCGCGCGGCTCTCGCTGATTGCCGCGATGGGCCTGGCCCTGCTGCTGGCGCTGACGCTGGATCGGACCGTGCTCGCATCGCCGCGCCGAGCGGTGACGGGCAGCGTGCTGGGTGTGCTCAGCGTGATCGCGCTCATTCCCACGGCGCCCATCCCGACGTCGACGACCGACGTGCCCGCCTACTTCACCGCAGACGACGGTGCTCGCGCGCTGCCCAGGGGGACCGTCGCGCTTGTGCTGCCGTACATCGACGACGGCGGCGCAACAGCGGTGCCGATGCTCTGGCAGGCTGAGTCCGACTTCCATTACTCCATGGTCGACGGCCTGGCCATCACGGTCGCGCCGAACGGTCACTCAGCATTCCTCGTCGACAGCCCGCTCCGCTCTGCGTTGCACGACATCCAGGTGACGGGCAAGCCACCGCCTGAGACAGACGATCTGAAGCGGACCCTCGACGCCGTCCTCAATGGCGACCACGTGTCGTTGATCATCGTCGGCCCCATGCCGAATCGCGGCGCCGCCGAATCCTTCGTGAGCTGGCTGACCGGCTCGCCGCCGCAGCACTCGTCCGGGGTCAGCATCTGGCGGTGGTGAGCAGGGTCGTCGCGCTGCGGGGTCCTGCCGCCTCAGGGAACCCTCGCCGTCCTGCGCAGGATTCCACCCCAGGTCTTCGGATGCGCCCAAGGACTCTCGTGGTGATGCGGGCGCGCGTGACCGTCTGACCTGGGTCCCGGAATCCTGCTCCGGCCGGCGCTGCCCCCTAAGGCGTCACCCGCGCAGCCGAGATGATGCTGATGGCCGCTACGCGGGCGACCAAGCCGGGGGTGACGTGGCGTCGAGGTCGAGGTTCTGCGTCACCTGCTTCGGCGGTTTCGGCGTCAGGCCTGCGGCACCGTCGATCCACCAGAGCTGGAAGTGTCCCGTCGCATCAGCGGGCGCGTAGTACACGAGGCTGCGCCCGTCCGGCGACCACTGCGGCGAGGAGCAGAGGCAGTTGTCGACCAGCGTCCGGGGTGTGCCCAGCGTGGTGCCCGTCAGCGGCGCCACCTCCAGCCGCGTGCTCTGCAATCCGGTGCCGCCGGTGCAGACCATCGCAAGCTGCGTGCCATCGGGAGACACGGCCGGCTGGCCGCAGTCGTCGGTGTCGTTCGTGAGGTACACCGGGTCCGCGCGCGCCCGGGTATCGATTGCGAGACGCGAGTACACGTTGCCGCCACTGATCTCGTACTTGGAGTAGAGCAGCGCGCCGCCGGGAAGCGGCACCGGGGCGACGTCACCACCGGTGTAGCTGAACGGGTCGGTCCACTGTTTCGACGCGATCTTGCCGGACAACGGACCCGCCCAGACCGCGAACTCGATCTCGTAGCTCTGGATCGACTTGGGCGAGTCGTAGCTGACGTACAGCGTCTGCCCGTCGGCGCTGAGGCGGGGCCAGAACATCCAGTGGTTGAGCTGGATGGTCGAGCTCGTCGTGGCGTTGTGGCTCAGCTGGTTGATCACGGTCCCGGCCACACCGTCGATTTGGAACACCTCCGAGTACGCGGCCGTGCGCATCACCGCCACGATGTCGTTGGTGCCGGGCACGATTGCGGGCTGCATCCACGTTCCGTTCTTGGGCAGGCGCAGCGCAGTGAAGGTGCCCCTGTTCAGCTTGTACATCACGCCCTGCTGGGCCACGTAGATCGTCCCGGGCAGCACGAACGCCGGCTTGCTCACGGTCGGCGTCGACGCTTCCGCGACGTGCGCCTTGCGCAGCGCGAAGAACCGGTTCACGCCGAAGGCGAACGCGCCCATCAGCGCCAGGAGAACGACGATCGTGAGTGCCCGCCTCACCGCGGAGGGCTCACGCAGCGGGAAAGTATTTGTGCGTCTCCGTGAGGATCAGCGGCCAGTGCGGGATCAGCACGTCCTGGCCGCCGATGAACGCATCGGATGTGAAGGGCGGCAGCAGCAGCACCTGCTGCACGTTCTGCAGCGTTACCTGGCTGGCCAGGGGCAGCAGCGACGCCACCTGGGGGATCGACATGTCGGTGCTGAAGTCAGCCGACATGGCGCTGGCCACGTCGGGGAGGTCACTCAGCCCCAGCAGCTTCGCCTTGGCTCGGATGGCCAGCAGCACCTGCTGCTGCCGCTGCGAGCGTCCGAAGTCGCTGCGCAGGTCGCCGTGCCGGGAGCGCACGTACTCCAGCGCCTGGATGCCGTTCATGTGCTGGGGGCCGGGCAGCACCGCCACGCGCTCGTACGCGTACGGGTTGTTGCCCGAGAGGTCGGCTGGGTAGAAGTCGTCGAGCACCGGGTTGGTGGCGACGACGTCCACACCGCCGAGCTTGTCGATCAGGCTGACCAGACCCACGAGCCCGATCCAGGCGTAGTGGTCCACGTGCACGTGGAAGTCCTGCTCCACCGTCTGCACCGCGGCGTTGGCGCCACCGTAGAGGTATGCCTTGTCGATCTTGTCGGTGCCACCGGTGGACAGCGGCGCGTACGTGTCACGCGGGATCGACAGCATCACCACGTGCTTGGTGGCGGGGTCGATGCGCGTGAGGATCATCGACTGCGTCAGCACCTTGTTGCCCGAGTACTTGGCGTCGTTGTCCGAGCCCAGCAGCAGCACGGTGAAGGGCTGGCCGGGCGGCGCGTCGGTGGGGGCCGGCGTCTGGCTGGCGGAGCTGGGCGCCGTGCTGTGCACGATCGAGTGACCGGTGTCCTGGATCGCCGTGGTGATCGCAGGAAAGAAATAGGCGACCGCACCCGCCGCGCCGGAGATGGCGAATCCCACCGCGATGAGCAGGCCCAGCAGTGTTCGCCGTCTCCAGCCGCGCCGCCGGCGCAGAGAGGCACGTTGCCGCCTCACCACCGGCCATTAAACGTAAACCGCCTTGCGGGGCCGTTACGGCGCGGCCGGTACACTCGAACGCGAGGTATGGAAGGCACCGATCTCGCCACACGCCTGCTGCGCGGGGAGGTGCGCGCCCTGGCCCGCGCGATCCGCATGGTGGAGGACCGCGACCCCGACGTCGCGGAGCTGCTGAACGGGGTCCGGGGCCGGCTCGGCCACGCCCACCTCGTGGGCGTGACGGGGCCACCGGGAAGCGGCAAGAGCTCGCTGTGCGACCAGGTGATCGACCGGTGGCGGGCGCAGGGACGCTCCGTCGGTGTGATCGCGGTGGACCCCTCGAGCCCGTTCACCGGGGGCGCCATCCTCGGCGACCGGGTCCGCATGCAGCGCCACGCCACCGACAGCGGGGTCTTCATCCGCTCGATGGCGGCCCGCGGCCACCTCGGCGGCCTCGCGGCGGCGGCGCGTGAGGCGGTGCGGCTGATCGACGCGGCGGGGCGCGACCGCTGCCTGCTCGAGACCGTGGGCGTGGGCCAGTCCGAGCTCGAGGTGATGCGCGTGGCCGACACCACGGTCGTGGTCACCACTCCCGTCGCCGGGGATGCCGTGCAGGTGATCAAGGCGGGCATCCTCGAGATCGCCGACATCTTCGTCGTCAACAAGGCGGATCTGCCCGACGCGCCCAAGGTCTACCGCGACCTGCGCGACCTCGTCCGCCAGACCAAGGCGCACGACCCCTGGCCGCCGCCCGTGATCATGACCTCCGCCCGGAGCGGCCAGGGGGTCGACGAGCTGGTCGACACGATCGAGCGGCACCGCGAGGCGATCGAGTCCAGCGGGGAGCTGGAGCGGCGCAGGGTGGCCCGGGTGAGAGCCGAGGTGGAGGCGATCGTGGTCGAGCGAGCCGCCGAGCGCGCCCGAACTGCCCTGGATCAAGGGACAATGGGCGCAGAGTTGGAGGGGGATCTCAGCGAGGTCGACCCGTACGCTCTCGCCGAGCGGATCCTCAACGGGCACACGCAAGGACCAGGAGCCTGATGGCACAGACGATCAATCGCCCCACGCAGCCGGCCGAGCACATGCAGGCGGCGCGCCGCTCGGCGCCGCACGCCCGCCGCGCTCCAAAGGTGCCGCCGGACACCCTGGGCGGCATCCCGCTCAAACCGGTCTATGACGAGCAGGACGCAGCCGGCCTCGACGCCGCCCGCGACCTGGGCGAGCCGGGGGCGTACCCCTTCACCCGCGGCGTGTACCGCACGATGTACCGGGACAAGGTCTGGACGATGCGCCAGTTCGCCGGGTTCGGCGGCGCCGCTGAGACCAACGCGCGCTATCGCTTCCTGCTGGAGCAGGGCCAGACCGGCCTCTCGGTCGCGTTCGACATGCCCACGCTGATGGGGCACGACTCCGATTCGCCGTTCGCGCTCGGCGAGGTCGGCCGCTGCGGAGTGGCGGTGGACACGGTCGAGGACATGCGCACCCTCTTCCGCGGCATCGACCTCGGTGACGTGACCACGTCGATGACCATCAACTCGCCTGCCCCAATCCTGCTGGCGATGTATTTCGCGGTGGCGGAGGAGCAGGGCGTGCCGCTGGAGCGGTTGGGCGGCACCCTGCAGAACGACATCCTCAAGGAGTACATCGCGCAGAAGGAGTACATCTTCCCGGTGCAGCCGTCGATGCGGCTGGTCACCGACGTGGTGGTGTTCTGCACGCGCAACGTGCCCCGCTGGCACCCGATCTCCATCAGCGGCTATCACATCCGCGAGGCGGGCAGCACCGCGGCGCAGGAGCTGGCGTTCACGCTGGCCGACGGCTTCGCGTACGTGGAGGCGGGCATCGCCGCCGGGCTGAACGTGGATGAATTCGCGCCGCGGCTGTCGTTCTTCTTCAACGCGCACATCGACTTCTTCGAGGAGATCGCCAAGTACAGGGCGGCGCGGCGCATCTGGGCGCGTCACATGCGCGAGCGATATGGAGCCAAGGAAGAGCGATCGCTGAAGCTGCGCTTCCACACGCAGACCGCGGGCTGCTCGCTCACCGCGCAGCAGATCGAGAACAACATCGCGCGCACCGCGTTCGAGGCGATGTCGGCCGTGCTCGGGGGCACCAACTCGCTGCACACCAACTCGATGGACGAGGTGCTGGCGCTGCCCACGGAGAAGGCGGCGCAGATCGCGTTGCGCACACAGCAGATCCTCGCCTACGAGACCGGTGTGCCCTCGGTGGCCGACCCGCTCGCAGGCTCGTGGTTCATCGAGGACCTGACCACGCGCATGGAGCAGGCGGCGGAGGACTACTTCACCGCCATCGAGGAGCGCGGCGGCATGCTGGCCGCCATCGACGACGGCTACCCGCAGCGGGAGATCGCCGACGCGGCGTTCCGCTACCAGCAGCAGCTGGAAACGGGCGAGCGCGTGATCGTCGGCGTGAACGTGTACGAGGACACCGCCGATGCGACGCCGCCGCCGATCCTCGTGATCGACCCCGCGATCGAGCGGGACCAGGTGGCGCGGCTCCGCCGCCTGCGCGAGGCGCGTGACAACACGAGCGTCCAGAACCGGCTGGACGAGCTGAAGAGCGCAGCGGGCGCCAACGACAACACCATGCCGGCGATCCTCGGCGCCGTGAAGGCGCGCGCCACCGAGGGCGAGATCATCGGCGCGCTGCGCGACGTGTATGGCACGCACCGCGAGTCGCCGATCTTCTGATCCGCGTCACGCCCAGCGTCTGATGCCGAACACGTTCACCCGTGTGCCGGTGCGCCCGGTGCCGCCGCTCGGGCCCGCGGCCCGCCTGTGCGTGCCGGTGGCGGACGCGTTCATGGTGCTCATGCTCTCGCGCCCGTCGACCAGGTCGCTGCGCACGACGTGGGTCACGCCCGCAACGCTCGGGCTCGCGGTCGCACTGACACTGATCCTCGCCGCCGCGGCCGTGGAGCTCATCGTCAGCGGGACGATCCTGCGCGTGATCATCGGCGCGATCCTGCTCGTCGCAGCGATGGGTCCGCTCGCAGTGTCGGTCGTCGGGACCGAGCAGCGTTTGCGCTGAGTTGGCGCACCAAGGCGCTTTCGCTCGGGTGGTGCCGTGGGGGGAGGCGCCGGCCGGAGCAGGATTCCGGGACCCAGGTCAGAGGGACACGCGTCTTCGCATGAGCACGAGAGTCCTCGGGCGCATCCGGAGACCTGGGGAGAATCCTGCGCAGGACGGCGAGGGGTCCCCACGGCGACAGGACCCGAGCGAAGCGCCTTAGCCTTCAGCCTCTTAGGCGTAGCACCAGGTTGATCACGACCGTCAGCACGATGCTGACGACGATGCACGTGACGATCGGGAAGGCGACCGAGACGTTGCCGCGTGACACCGCGATGTCGCCGGGGAGGCGGCCGAGCCCGAGGCGCGCGCCGACGATGAGCACCGCGCCGGCCAGCGCGAGCGCGAGCCCCGTGATCAGGAGCAGCTTGCCGATGTCGCTCATGCCTCGTGGCCGAGTCTAGGACGGTCTCTGCTACAGTCCGGTCGACGAATCCGCTTCAAGCAGGTCCAGAGAGGCCGGCAAGGGATCGCGGCGCCGCACTGCGCGGCGCGCCCTCGTCCGCGCCGAGTGGGCTGGAGGGCTTTTCCGGATGACGGTGACGGCGGTCGGCCGCAGGGTCCTCGAGCACGTCATCAGCAGCGAGCAGTTCGGCCGTGAGCTGCTCGACTCCCTCTTCGCGCGAGCCGCCGACCTGCAGGACGTCCGCGACGAGCGCCTGAAGGGCAGGATCATGGCCACGCTGTTCTACGAGCCGAGCACGCGCACGCGGCTCAGCTTCGAGTCGGCGATGCTGCGCCTGGGCGGGTCGGTGCTCGGCACCGAGGCGGCGCGCACGTTCTCCAGCGCCATCAAGGGCGAGACGCTGGAGGACACGATCCGCATGGTCTCGACGTACGCAGACGTCATCGTGCTGCGTCATGACGAGATGGGCGCGGCGGCGCGCGCGGCGCGCGTCGCGTCCGTGCCCGTGATCAACGCGGGCGACGGTCCCGGCGAGCACCCCACCCAGGCGCTGCTCGATCTGTTCACCATCGAACGGGAGCTGGGCCGCGTCGACGGCGTGCGCGTCGCGCTGTGCGGCGACCTGCGCTTCGGACGCACCGCCCGCTCCCTGGCGCTGCTGCTGTCGCTGTACCCGGACGTGCGGCTGGTGTTCGTCGCTCCCGACGTGGTGCAGGTGGGCGGCGACATCCTCGCGCGACTGGATGAGCGGGGCATCCGGTACACGCTCGCGTCGCAGCTGGACGACGTGGTCAGCCAGGTGGACGTCGTCTATCAGACGCGCGTGCAGAAGGAGCGCTTCACCGACCCGCATGAGTTCGAGCAGGCGCGCAGCGCCATCCGCATCGACGCGACCGTCATGCGCCGCCTCGATCCACGTGCGATCGTGATGCATCCGCTGCCGCGCGTGGACGAGCTCGCCACCGAGGTCGACTCCGACCCGCGCGCCGCGTACTTCCGCCAGGCGGCGAACGGCGTCGCCATCCGCATGGCGTTGCTGGAGCTGCTGCTGGCATGAGCCAGGCGTTCGCGCCGCTCGAGTCGACGCCGCAGCTGATGGACGCGGCCACGCTGCGGCGCACCACGCTGCGCCTGGCGCACGAGATCGCCGAGCGGCACAGCGACCTCGGCGATGTCGTTCTCGTCGGTGTGCGCACGCGCGGCGCTCCGCTTGCCGAGCGGCTCGCGGTGGAGCTGGCCGCGATGGGCCGCGGCGCCCCCCAGGTGGCCGGCCTCGACATTCGCGGCTTCCGCGACGACCGTCCCCGCTCCGCGGCGCTCGGTGCGCCGGCGCTCGTGTCGATCGATGGCGAGACACCGCACGTCGAGGGACGCACGGTGATCCTGGTGGACGACGTGATCTTCACCGGGCGCACGCTCCGCGCCGCCATCGACGCGCTGATGCATCACGGGCGCGCCGCGGCCATCGAGGTCCTCGTGCTGGTGGACCGCGGACATCGCGAGCTTCCGCTGCGCGCGACGTATGTGGGCAAGAACGTCCCCACCTCGTCGGGTGACCGCGTGACGGTGCAGCTGCGCGAGGTCGACGGCGTGGACGGCGCGTGGCTGGTGCCCGGGGCGCGCCGGTGAACGTGATCCTCCGCGGCGTGCGCGTGATCGACCCGCTCGCGGGTGTCGACCGCGCGCCTCAGGACGTGTGGATCGAGGCCGGTCGCATTCGCGCGCTTGACGACCGCATCGAGGCCGGCGGCGTTCCGGTGATCGACTTCACGCGCGCCGGCGGCGAGCCCGTGGTGCTCTGCCCCGGCTTCATCGATCTGCACGTGCATCTGCGCGACCCCGGCGACTCCGGCGCGGAGACGACGGCGACCGGCGCGCGCGCTGCCGCGGCCGGCGGTTTCACGCACATCGTCGCGATGGCCAACACCGATCCCCCACACGACTCGCCCGAGCTGCTGCGCGACGCGATCGAGCGCTCGCAGAACGCCGCCGTGCGCGTGATGCACGTGGCGGCGATGACGCACGGCCTCGACGGTGCGGCGCTTGTCGATGTCGAAGCATGCATCGGCGCGGGCGCGGTCGCGCTCAGCGACGACGGGCGCAACGCGGCCCCGGGCGCGCTGCTGTCGGAGGCGCTGGCGCGCGCCGGTGAGCTCGGCAGGCCGGTGCTGGTGCACCCCGAGGACGAGGCGGCGATCTCGCGGTTCAACCCCTTCGGTGGGGTGACGCGCTGTTCGGACCGGCCGCCGGAGACGGAGGTGGCCGCCGTGAAAGCAGCGGTCAAGGCGCTCGCCTCCACGGCCGGCGGCAGGCTGCACCTGCAGCATCTCTCGGCCGCGGGTTCGCTGGAACCGCTGCGCCTGGCGCGCCAGCGCGGGCTAACCATCACGGCGGAGGTGACGCCCCACCATCTCGCGCGCTGGGCCGCGATGTCGCCTCCGGAGCCGGCTTCCCTGCGCAAGGTGAATCCGCCGTTGCGCAGCGCGAACGATCGCGCGGCGATGCTGCAGGCGCTGCTCGACGGCACCATCGATGCCATCGCCACCGACCATGCGCCGCACCGCTCCGACGAGAAGACGAACAACTACGACTCGTCGGCGCCGGGGATGATCGGGCTCGAGACAGCCCTCGCGGCGTGCATCACGCTCGGCGACCTCGCCGGCCGCCGCCTGCCCGTGTTGGTGGAGCGCCTGACGGCGGGACCGCATCGAGTGCTCGGCGAGGCGAGCGGTGTGAAGGAGCCGCGCGTGCGTGTCGGCGAGGTCGCGGACATCGTGGTGTTCGATCCCGACGCCGGCTGGACGGTGAGCGACGACACGCTCTTCTCGCGCTCGCGCAACACACCCTGGCTGGGCACGGAGCTGCGCGGCCGCGTGCTGCTCACCGTCGCACACGGACGCGTGGTGCACAGCCTGGACGCGCGCATCCCGGTGGCGGACAGGGAGCCGGCCGGTGTCTGAGCGGCGGGGCGTGCTCGCGCTCGAGTCGGGTGCGACGTTCGAGGGCGTGCTCTTCGCCGCACCGCCGGACGGCGCCGTCCACGGCGAGGTGGTCTTCAACACCTGCATGACGGGCTACCAGGAGGTGCTCACCGACCCGTCGTACGCCGGCCAGATGGTGGTCATGACCTACCCGCTTATCGGGAACTACGGATGTCGCGACGACACCGCTGAGTCGTACCGAGTGCACAGCCGCGCGCTGCTGGTGCGCGAGCTGTCACCGGACATCGGTCACGGCCGCGCCGAGCGGTCGCTGGAGGAGGAGCTGGCGCGCGCCGGTGTCGCGGGCATGCGTGGTGTGGACACTCGCGCGTTGACACGCCACCTGCGCGACCGAGGGACGCTGCGCGGCGTCATCGCCGCTGCGGACGCGGCATCGCACGCGGAGCTCGTTGCGGCTGCCCAGTCGGCGCCGCACGTGAGCGACGAGGACCTGGTCGGCGAGGTGTCGCTGCGCGAGCCCTGGGTGCGCTTCGCGGAGCGCCTCGACCCCACGCTCCATCGCGGTGTCGAGCTGGCAGGGACGGCTGACGCGTTCCGCGGCACGCGAGTCGTGGTGGTGGACTACGGCGTGAAGCGCAACCAGCTTCGCGCGCTGTGCAGCCGCGGTGTCGACGTGATCCTTGTGCGGCAGGACGCGCGCCTCGACGACGTGATGCGCCACGAGCCCCACGGCGTCATCCTGTCCAACGGCCCTGGTGATCCGTCGCGCCTGCCTCACGCAGTGCAGCTCTGCCGCGAGCTGCTCGACCGGCGAGTGCCGATGCTCGGCATCTGCCTGGGACACCAGATCCTCGGGCAGGCAGCGGGGGCGTCGACGTCGCGGCTGAAGTTCGGCCACCACGGCGGCAACCACCCGGTGCGCGACGACGCCGGCGGCGCCGTCTATGTCACGTCGCAGAACCACGAGTTCCAGGTGGATGCGGCATCGTTGCCTCACAACTCCGGCTGGTACGTCAGCGAGCGCAACCTGAACGACGGCTCCGTCGAAGGGCTCCGCCACCGCGAGCTGCCCGCCTTCAGCGTCCAGTACCATCCGGAAGGAGCACCAGGCCCCCAAGATCGCGCCGGCGTCTTCGACGAATTCCTGGAGATGTGCGTCGATGCGCGGGGGTGGGCCATGCGTCGGCGGCGAGTTCCGGGTGCGAGCGAGGACCGCGCCAGCATTGCCGGAGGCGATGGCGCGGGACGAGCCGCAGCCCGGGTGTCTGAGCAAGACGATGCATGGCCCACCCCCGCGGAGACCACATCGTCCGATTCGGCGAAAACGCCGGTCGATAAGCCGCAGTGCGTACTCGTCATCGGTAGTGGGCCCGTCGTCATCGGTCAGGCCGCGGAGTTCGACTACGCGGGCACGCAGGCGTGCAAGGCCTTGCGCGAGGAGGGCGTGCGGGTCGTGCTCGTGAACAGCAACCCGGCGACGATCATGACCGACGACTCCTCAGCGGACGCGGTGTACGTCGAGCCGCTGACCCTCGACGTGCTGGAGCGTGTCATCGAGCAGGAGCGCCCCGACGGGCTGCTGGCGACGCTCGGCGGCCAGACCGGGCTGAACCTCGCGGTGGCGCTCGACGACGCGGGGATCCTGAGGAAGCACGGCGTGCGTGTGCTGGGCACACCGCTGAGCGCGATCCGCTCGGCGGAGGACCGCGAGCTGTTCAAGGAGCTGTTGCGATCGATCGGCGAGCCGGTGCCGACGTCGCGGACGGTTTCCACGCTGGCGGAGGCGCGCGCATTCCGTGAACGCGAGGGTTTGCCGCTGGTGGTGCGGCCGGCGTTCACGCTGGGCGGCACGGGCGGCGGACTCTGCGAGACGGACGAGCGGTTTCTCGAGATCGTTGCCGCCGGTCTCGCCGCGTCGCCGATCAACCAGGTGCTGGTGGAGCGGTCGCTCGCCGGCTGGCGTGAGATCGAGTACGAGGTGATGCGCGACGCAGCCGGCACGTGCATCACCGTCTGCAACATGGAGAACCTCGACCCGATGGGCGTGCACACGGGCGACTCGATGGTGGTCGCTCCATCGCAGACGCTCACCGACCGCGAGCACCAGCAGCTGCGCAGCGCAGCCCTGCGCATCATCAGCGCGCTGGAGATCGCGGGCGGTTGCAACGTGCAGTTCGCGCTGGCGCCGGACTCGCACGAGTACCACGTCATCGAGGTCAACCCTCGCGTGTCGCGGTCCTCCGCGCTGGCCTCGAAGGCCACGGGACATCCCATCGCTCGCGTTGCGGCGAAGATCGCCGCCGGGCGGCGCCTCGATGAGATTCCCAACGCGGTCACGGGCAAGACGTGCGCCGCATTCGAGCCCGCCCTCGACTACTGCGTGGTGAAGATCCCGCGCTGGCCGTTCGACAAGTTCCCCGACGCGGATCGGCGGCTGGGCACGCAGATGAAATCGACCGGTGAGGTGATGGCCATCGAGCGGTCGTTCGAGGCGGCGTTCAGCAAGGCACTCCGGTCGCTCGAGCAGACGCCGCCGGACCCGTCGCTCCTGCACGAGCCGGTGCTGGTGGACGTCGCCAACGACCGGCGCGCATTCGCGATCCTGGAGGCGCTGCGCGGCGGCGAGGACCCGGTGGCGGTCGCCGGGCGCAGCGGCATCGGCGCGTGGTTCCTGCGCCGGCTCGCCGCCATCGTCGAGTGCGAGGAGCGCCTCCGGTGGAACGGCCTCGACGACGACGCGCTGCGCATGGCCAAGCGGTATGCGCTGAACGACGCGCGCATCGCATCGCTCACGGGAACCACGGACGCGGCCGTGCGGGCGCGACGGGGCGAGCTGCGGCTCCAACCGGTGTACAAGTGCGTCGACACCTGCGCTGCGGAGTTCGAGGCGGCGACACCGTACTTCTACTCGACGTTCGAGGTGGAGAACGAGAGCCGTCCTGCAGCGGGCGGCCGTGAATCCGTCGTCGTCGTGGGCAGCGGTCCCATCCGCATCGGCCAGGGGATCGAGTTCGACTACTGCAGCGTGCAGGCAGCCGCATCGCTGCGCGCGCACGACGTCGACTCCGTGATGGTGAACAGCAATCCCGAGACGGTGAGCACCGATTTCGACTGCAGCTCGCGCCTCTATTTCGAACCCCTCGACGAGGAGGCGGTGGCCGCGGTCATCGAGGAGGAGCGCGCCGGTGGCGCCGTGGTGCAGTTCGGCGGCCAGACCGCCGTGAACCTCGCCGCACCGCTGCACCGCCGCGGGGTGCGCGTGCTCGGCACGCCCGTCGACGCCATCGACACCGCCGAGGATCGCCGCGCGTTCGAGGCGCTGATGCGTGAGCTGGAGATCCCGCAGCCGCACGGCGCCGCCACCCTGGACCTGGCGGAGGCGATGGCAATCGGCGAGCGCATCGGCTACCCGGTGCTGGTGCGGCCGTCGTTCGTCCTCGGCGGACGCGCCATGGAGATCGTGCACGGGCCCGAGTCGCTGCGGCGTTACATGGACGCGGCCATGGCGGCGCTGCCGACGGAGGGTGGCGAGCGGCGCGGCGCGGTGCTCATCGACCGCTATCTCTTCGGGACCGAGCTGGACGTGGACGCCGTCGCCGACGGCGAGACCGTCGTGATTCCCGGCCTCATGGAGCACGTGGAACGCGCCGGCGTGCACAGCGGCGACTCGATGGCCGCCTATCCCGCGCGCATGCTGAGCGACGAGGTGCGCAACCGCATCGTGGAGCACACGGTGAGCATCGCCCGCGCGCTGGGTGTGCGCGGGCTCTGCAACATCCAGTTCGTCGTCTACCGCGGTGTGCCGCACGTGCTCGAGGTCAATCCGCGCGCCTCGCGCACGGTCCCGTTCCTCAGCAAGGTGACCGGCGTTCCCAT
The DNA here is from genome assembly GCA_019245575.1 of Candidatus Dormiibacterota bacterium. GTDB lineage: Bacteria > Chloroflexota > Dormibacteria > Aeolococcales > Aeolococcaceae > JAFARE01. The sequence continues at coordinate 48,805 of JAFARE010000009.1, forward strand.
GGTGGAGCTGGCCACCCGCGTTATGCGCGGCGAGACGCTGCTCGACCTGGGCTGGACCACGGGACTCGTGCCCGCCCGCCCGCTCGTCGCCGTAAAGGCGCCCGTCTTCTCCACGGTCAAGCTCACCGAGGTGGACACCGCGCTGGGTCCGGAGATGAAGTCCACCGGCGAGGTGATGGGCATCGATGTCGACCTCGGCGCCGCGCTGGAGAAGGCATTTCTCGCCGCGCTCGGCGGCGTCCCCCTGGGTGGCGGCGCGCTGTGCAGCGTGGCCGACGTCGACAAGGCGGACGCCCTGCCGATCCTGGCCCAGCTCAGCGCGCTGGGCTTCACGCTCTACGCCACCGCGGGCACCGCTCGCGCCCTGGCCGACGCCGGCGTGAGCGCGGTGCCGGTGGGGAAGATCGGGCACGGCCGGCCCAACGTCATCGATGTGATCGAGGAGGGGCGCGTGTCGCTGGTGGTGAACACGGTGTCGCACCTGGGCACGGACGAGATGGAGTACGGCGGCGACGGCCGCGCGGCGATGGCTGCGGGCCGCACGGTGAAGGACGGTTACCGCATCCGCCTCGCGGCGGAGCAGCGGCGTGTTCCCTGCTGCACGTCGCTGGACACCGCGGCGGCGCTGGTCGATGCGATCAGCCGTCACCTCGGCGGGGCCAGTGTGCGCGTCGCGCAGGTGCGCTCCTACCGCGAGGGCCTGGTGAGCGCGACCTCATGAGCGCGACGCTCGACGCGCGGGTGGAGCACGGGCCCATCGTGAGTGTCGAGCGCTTCGGCCATCTCGTGGAGCTGACGGCGCGGCTGCCGGCGCTGGCGAGCGCGGTGCGACCCGGCCAGTTCGCGCAGCTGCGCTGCAGCGCCACAACCGTGCCGCTGCTGCGCCGACCATTCAGCGTCGCCTGGACCGACGGTGACCTCTGCACGTTCGTCCTCGACGAGGTGGGCGTCGGCACGCGCCTGCTGGCCGCGATGCAGCCGGATGCCGAGCTGGACGCGCTCGGGCCGCTGGGCGCCGGGTTCACGGTCGTCCACGAGGCGGGGCATGCCGTCTGCGTCTCCGGAGGCGTCGGATGCGCCCCGTTCCCGCTCCTGGTGCGCGAGCTGCGCCGCGCCGGTGTTGCAGACATCACTGTCTTGAACGGCGCTGCGTCTGCCGCAAAGCTGTACCCGCCTGAACGCTTCCAGCGTGGCGACACCGCGGTGCACGTGGCCGAGGCCACCGACGACGGCAGCCGCGGGCGGCATGGCCGCGTGACCGACCTGCTCGACCTGGCCCCGGCTCCCGCTGCGGTCTATGCGTGCGGCCCCAATGCGATGCTCGCGTCGCTGGCCGCGGCGCTCGACAGCATCGGCCTGACCAGAGACACGGTTGCCGAGGCGTCGCTTGAGGCGCCCATGGGCTGCGGCTTCGGCACGTGCCTCGGCTGCGCCCTTCCGGTGCGCCGCGCCGACGACGAGGCTGCATGGGCGCTGTGCTGCACCGACGGCCCGGTGATGCGCATGCGCGATGTCGACTGGCACGAGCTGTCCCTGCTCCCTGGAGCGGATGTCGCTTGACGCCGCTCGACATGCGCGTCGATCTCGGGCGCGGCCTGGCGCTGCCCAACCCCGTGGGCCTTGCCAGCGGAACCGCTGGATACGGGTTCGAGCTGCGCAACCTGATCGACCTCGATCGCCTCGGCGCCCTGTTCACCAAGGGCACGACGCGGCTCTCGCGAAGCGGCAACGCTCCGCCGCGTGTTGCGGAGACGTCCGGCGGCGGCCTGCTCAACAGCATCGGCCTGCAGAACCCGGGCGTCGAGTGGGTCGCGACCCAGTACGCGCCACGCTTCGCCGAGTGGCGCGTGCCGGTCGTGGTCAACGTCGCCGGTGAGAACGAGGCGGACTACGTGCACTGCGTGCGCCGCCTCGAAGGGGTGGCCGGCGTGGCCGGCATCGAGCTGAACATCTCCTGCCCCAACATCGCGCACGGCATGGACTTCGGCAGGGACGCGGGCGCGGCCGCGCGACTGGTTGAGGCGGTGCGCGCCGTCACGGTGCGCCACGTCATGGTGAAGCTCAGCCCCAACGTCACGGACATCGCTGCAGTGGCGCGCGCGGTGCAGGACAGCGGCGCTGACTCGGTGTCTGCGGTGAACACGTATGTGGGCATGAAGATCCATCGCCGAAGTGGGCGCCCGGTGCTGCCCGACGGCACCGGTGGCCTGAGCGGTCCGGCGATCCAGCCGCTGGCACTCGCCGCCGTCGCCGCGGTGCGAGCGGCGGTGACCATCCCCGTCGTCGGCGTGGGCGGGATCGTCGACGCCGCGTCCGCCAACGACTTCCTCCTCGTGGGCGCGCAGGCGGTGCAGGTCGGAACGGCGACGTTCGTCGATCCCAACACGGCCCTGCACGTGCTGCAGGGCATCACAGCGCTGCGCGGCGCGCACACCGTCTCCGGCTGATGCTGCTCGGCGCGATCGTCCTCTGCTTCCTCGTGCTCCTCGTGCTGATCACCGACCGCGCGGGATCACGTCTCTTTCACGGCGACTCCCACAGCGTCTTCTATCGCTGCGAGGCGTGCGGGCTGCGCTATCCCCGCCGCGAGATCGCGGACCCAGGGCTCCGCATCTGCCCCGCCGGGCATCCGATCGCACTCGAGGAATCGCACACGGCCGCCGGTGTGGTGGGAATCTTCGCGTGCATCGGGTTTCTCGGCGTGGCGCTCGTGCTCTTCATCATCGGTGTCGGGCACTGAGCAGGAGCTGGCTCACAGCCAGCCGTTGGACTGTGCTTGGCGCACCGCCTCGATTCGGTTGCGCGCGCCGGTCTTCTGTATCGCCGACGAGAGGTAGTTGCGCACCGTCCCCTCGGAGAGGAACAGCCGCGCGGCGATCGTCGCGATGGTCGAACCGTCCACGGCAGCGCCGAGCACGTCGCGCTCCCGCTCCGTGAGCGGATTGGGTCCCGCAGTGAGCGCTGCCACAGCGAGCACCGGGTCGATGACGCGCTCGCCCGCCACCGCGCGGCGGATCGCGGCGGCGAGCTCCTCCGCTGGGCCGTCCTTGACGATGAAGCCGGAGGCACCGGCGTCCATCGCGCGGCGCAGATAACCGGGACGGCCGAACGCCGTGAGCATGAGGATCGTGCACTGCGGCAATGCGTCGTGCAGCGCCGCTGCGGCGGCGATGCCGTCCAGCCCGGGCATCTCGATGTCGAGCAGCGCGACGTCCGGCTGCGCGCGCCGCGCGGCGCTCATCACCTCGTCCCCGCGGCCCACCTGGGCCACCACGTCGATGTCGTCCTCGAGCGCGAGCAGCGTGGACAGTGCGCCGCGCACCATGCCCTGGTCCTCGGCGATGAGGACGCGGATCACCGCGCGGCGGGAACCGTTGCGCTGAGGCGGAAGCCGCCCTCACGGTCCGCCTCCGCGTCGAGCGTGCCGCCGACCTGGGCCATGCGCTCGCGAAGTCCGCGGATGCCGTTGCCGTTGCGCGTATCGACCGCGCCGTTGGCGCCCGCGCCGTCGTCGCGCAGCTCGAAACGCACGCCGCCGCCGGCGGGAACGATGGTGATCCAGCAGCGCTGCGCATGGCTGTGGCGGAGGACGTTGCTCACGCCCTCGCGCACCGCCCAGGCGAGCGCGCCGTCGACGTCGCGAGGCAGTGAGCCCGCTTCCTGACGCACGTCGAGTGCGATGCCGGCGGCCCCGAGCACCTCGGCGGCGCCGCGCAGCTCACCGCTGAGCGACTGTTCGCGATACCCGGCCACCATCTCGCGGACCTCGCGCAGCGATGCGTGAGTCACCTCCTCGACGTCGGCAAGCGAGGCACGCGCCTCTCCGGGGTCGTTGTCCATGGTGCGGCGCGCCACCTGCGCCTTGAGTGCGATCACGCTGAGGCTGTGGCCGAGCACGTCGTGCAGGTCGCGCGCGATCCGCAGCCGCTCATCCGAGACGGCGAGGCGCGCGACCTCCTCGCGGGCCTCACGCAGGTCCGCGAACAGGCCCAGCATGCGCCGCCAGAACACCATCATCACGCCGAGTCCGACGGTCAGCAGATACAGGTCCCAGTTCGCCGCCACGTCGAGCCGGTCCACCCACACAACAGCGACCTGGAGCCCGGCAAGCCCGAGGATCGCCGCATAGGCAAGCAGGTCGGGCAGGACTGCGCCCGTGGCAACGGCGAGATAGATGATGCCGCCGACCCAGTTGCCGCCAAAGATGACTGTAATGGGGATGGTCATCGCGTACAGCACCGCCAGCCCTACGGCGGATCGGAGCTGAGGCCGGCGCGGATCGCGGTTGAGCGCGGTCCACATGGTCCGCAGGTACACGAACACGAACGCCGCCAGCCAGATCGCCGCCAGCGCCGCCCGCCAGGCGGCGTAGTGGTTGTTCACGATGTCGGTGACCGGGTAGATCAGGAACAGCAGCCACACGGCGAACCACACCAAGCGCAGGCGCCGGCTGGCGAACGCACGCTCCCTCGAGGAAGGCGCGGCGGCGGGCCTCACGATGTGATCCTACCGATGCCGCCGCAGCATGGCGGTGCTCAGGCGCGCTGCCGGAGCCGCCGCGCCGCAAAGGCGGCGATGACGGCGGCGCCGATGAACCACGCCAGGAGCACGGCCATGTCGGCGGCCTGCGGCGCCTCGCCGCGCGCGACCGCCCAGGCGAGCTGCGCCAGGTGGTTCGAGGGGAGGATGTGGGCCACCGTCTGCAGCGGAGCGGGCATGATGCTCGCCGGCATCCAGAGGCCTCCCAGCGCGGCGAGCACGAGGTACAGGATGCTGCTCACGGTCTGCGCGCTGTCGCCGTCCGCGAGGCAGCCGACGATCAGGCCCATCGCGGCGAAGGGGATGCATCCCAGCACCAGCACGCCGACCATCGCGCTCCACTCCCAGGGCGCCAGTCCGACGTTTCGGACAAGTGCTGCCACAACGAATGTGATCAGGATGGCGGGCAGGCTGAGGGCCATGGCCGCGAGCACGCGCACGGCGAGCACCCGGCGGCCGGACAGCGGCGTGAGGCTGAGCTGGCGCAGCCACCCGGTCTGGCGGTCGTACGCAAGGCGTGCTCCGCTGCCCATGAGCACGCCGCCCATGGCGCCGAATGACGCCATGGCCACCATGATCGCGACCTTCGAGGGCAGGCCCTCAGCGGCATCCGCCGCAGAGGCGAACACCGTCGAGAAGAGCAGATATGCGGCGACCGGCCAGCCGACCACCAGCGCCAGGTAGCGCTTGTCACGGACCGTGCGGCGCAGCTCGAGCGTCAAGTACTGGCTCATCGGTCAACTCCCACCTGGTTCGATCCTGTGACGGTCAGCGCGAGGAACGCGTCCTCGAGTCCCACGCCCGTGACCTCGATGTCGTGCGCGTCCGGGCACATCCGGAGCACGGCGCGCAGCACGCTGTCGGAGTCGGCCGCGCGGATCTCGACGCGCTCACCACGCACGGTGAGGACGTCTCCTCCCACGACCCGCTCGAGAGCGGCCGCGCTCGCGAAGGCGGAGGTGAAGCGAAGCACGCGCGTCGCGACCGACGCCTTGATCGACTGCGGCGTGCCGTCGGCGACGACCCGGCCCTTGCTGAGCACCACGACGCGGTCGCAGTTCTCATCCGCCTCGTCCAGATAGTGCGTGGAGTAGAGAATCGTGCGCCCCGCGCCGGCCAGCTGGCGCATCTCACGCCAGAAGCGGCGCCGCGCCTCCACGTCCATCGCCGCAGTCGGCTCGTCCAGCACCAGCAGATCGGGGTTGGCGATGAGCGCCACCGCCAGCCGCAGCCGCTGCGTCTGGCCGCCGGACAGGCGGTCCACGCGCCGCCCTTCGACACCCTCGAGCTGCGCGATCTGCACGGCGCGGCGCATATCCATCTGGTTGGGATACAACGAGCGCAGCATGCTCAGCAGCTCACTGACGCTGACGCCCTGCATCATGCCGCCGTCCTGCAGCATTGCGCCGACGCGTCCGGCCGCGATCGCCTGCGCCGGCCGGCGGCCGAACACGCTGACGGTGCCGCGGTCCGGGTCGAGCAGACCGAGGATCATGCCGATTGTGGTCGTCTTGCCCGCACCGTTGGGGCCGAGGAGAGCAACCGTTTCGCCCCGCCGGATGGTGAACGTCAGATCGACGACAGCGGGGATCGATCCATAGGATTTGCACGCTCCCGCGATGTCGAGCGCACGCTGCGGAGTGGCCGCGACCGCCTCCGTCCCCGTGTCCGCACATGTGGTGATGGTCATGTGCCCAGCCTAGGAGTGGCCGGTCGCCACCGCCACTGAGCCACATCCCGAAGTTGACGTGACGTTTGTCATGTCCGCGAACCGTCCGTGGCCCAGGCCGATCATTGAGCGTGTCGTACGAGACCGGCTGGCTTGTCTTCGCGCTGCTCGCCGCGGCCTTCGTCATCGCCCGACGTCAGCTGTCAGACGCCGTGACGGGCTGGCTCACGCGGCTGCTTCGCCACGCGGCGCGCGTTCCCCATCCGCCGCCGCGCGCCACACACTGGGCGCGCGCCGGCGCGCCGCTTGCGCTGCGCGGCGCCAGGCGCTCGCGACACACGTTCACGCTGGGTTCGCGCGGCCGGACGCGTGTGCGCCTGCGCGCGGAGAGCAGCGTGCTCGTCATCGGCCCCACACGGTCGGGAAAGACCAGCGCGCTGGTGGTGCCCAATCTCCTCACGTGGCGGGGACCGGCAATCGCCACCAGCACCAAGGCCGAGCTGGTCGACGTCACGGCGGGGTACCGGCAGACACGCGGGCCCGTGTACGTGTACGACCCGACCGCGGAGATGTCGGCGCGCTGCGAGTCGCTGCGCTGGTCGCCGATCGCGGGATGCGAGAGCGTTGACCACGCGTGGCGGGTCGCAGCATGGCTCAGCGGCGCGCTGCAGCAGCAGGGGCGCGCCGACAACGACTGGGCGCACTGGGCGGAATCGGCCAAGCTGCTGGTGGCGCCACTGTTTCACGCCGCGGCGCTGACGGGACGCAGCATCAACGACGTCTGCGCCTGGATCCACGCGTTCGACCTGGGCGCGGCGGCGTCGCTGCTCGAGGACATTGCGGAGGGTGATGACCCGGCGCGCGCGCAGGACGCCGCACGCGCGCTGTCGATGCTGACAGCGGTGGACCAGCGACCGGAGAAGGAGCGCGGCACGGTGTTCTCCACCGTGATGCGCCTCTTCAGCGCATTCAACGAGCGCGCGGTCGCGGAATCCGCGTCGTGGAGCCGATTCAACGCCCAGGACTTCCTGCGGCGCTCGGGCACGCTGTACCTCTGCACGCCGCGGCAGTCCCCGGAGCGCATCGCGGCGCTCTTCGCCGGGCTGCTCATGACCGTCGTCACCGCCGCGTATGCGATGGCCGATGCAACGCGCGCCGGCGCCCTTGAGCCGCCGCTCGGCCTCTTTCTCGACGAGCTCGCCAACGTGGTGCCGGTCGAGGACCTCCCGTCACTCGCATCGCAGGGCGCGGGACGCGGCGTGGTCCTGATGTCGATCGTGCAGGACCTCAGCCAGCTGCGGTCGCGCTACGGCAACGAGCGAGCCAACTCCATCCTCAACAACCACGTCTGCAAGGTCGTGCTGCCGGGGATCACGGACCCGGACACCGCGGATGTGCTGTCTCGGCTGCTGGGCCACCGCGAGCACACCGAGGTGCAGGTGACGCGCGGCGGTGACGGACGCACGACGCACTCGTACGTGCGCCGCCGCGAGCCGCTCGCGACAGCCGACGCGCTGCGCCAGCTGGCCCCGGGCAGCGCCGCCGTGCTGGACGGCGGGGCGCCGCCCATGCTGGTGCATCTCGGGCCATGGTTTCGCAGCGCCGCGATGCGCGAGCTCGCCGCGGCGCCATACCTGCGATATGCGGAGGAGGTGCCGGCGGCGTGAGCCGCGATATTTCAGCGGCGCCGCAGCGCCAGCATCTCGTCGGCGAGGTCGTCCAGCGTCGACTGCATCACGCCGCGTATCGGCGTGGCGCGCACCTCGGCCACGACCGCATCGAGTGATGCGTTGTTCGCAGCCGCGTCCTCGAGCAGGATCTCGAGACGCAGCGACGAGTGGTGCAACCGCTCCTGCACCAGGCGCTTCAACTCAGGAAGCAGCTCGGCCACCGTTTCCGACGCCGGCGGTCCGACCGGCACGAGCTCCGGCCGGGGCGGCGGAGGCTGCTGGGGCACGCCGAAGATGTTCGTGACCCCGCCGTCCTCCTCCGGTGCGGCGACCGGCGGCTCGATGCGGTGGCCCGAAGCGGCGGGCGGCGCGTCCGTCGCCTGTGTGCGCACGGCGTCCTGCAGCACGCGGATGGTGCCCGTGCCGGACGCCACGAGCTCGTCCACCAGCGAGGGGTCGCCCAGCTCGCGGTGGCGGTCCGTGTAGGTCGCAACCTGCACGCCGTCGCGGATGCTGCTGACACCGCGGCCCGCCGCGGTGTTGAGCTCGACGATGTACGTGCCGGTGCGGGCGCGGATGTCCGCGAGCAGCCGGCTCCAGATGATCCAGTCGAGGCGCAGGTCGGCGTACAGCGGGTCGCCCCGCACCAGGGGCGGGAGCGCCTCCACCACGTTCGCCTGCAGGCGCCACGCCGAGACGATCGCGTCCTCCCAGCTGCGGATGCGGGCCACCGCCTCCTCTCCCGCGGCGCGGTGCTCCGGCTCCACGGCGTAGTGCTCGCTGATGCGGCCCCCGCGGATGAGGATCACGCCGACGCCGGGCGAGCGCCGGATGACGATGAGCCCGTCGCCGATCACGGGGGCGAGCGCCTCGAGGACCAGCGCCCGCGCGGGCAGATCCTCGAACACGGTGTCCCCGCGCGGCAGCAGCGGGATGATGTCTGGGGCCGGGACCGTTGGGGGCTTGTAGAAGGGGGCTGTGCTGAGGTCTCCGCTCACGGCCCGGTATCGTAGCTTTCGCAACGCCGCAGCGTGGAGCGCAGTTGTGCGGCGCCTCGTGAACACGGAGGTGATCTGTGGCGCGGCGCATGGTCACGTGGATGCGTTGGGAGTTCTCCCGCGAGATCGAGCTCACCGCCGGTGTGCGCTTGATCATCCTCGACCGCCTTGTCAAGGTCGTGACGCTCGCCGTCGGAGGCATCGTCCTGCTCGTCGCCGAGCGCACCGGGTGGCTCTCCGGTTTTGTGGCGGACGCGCAGCAGGACCTCAATCTCAACCCGGGAAGCAGCCTGTGGGAGCGCGCGGTCAACAGCGTGGTGCACCAGTTCGGCTCGCTGTCCACGTCCGTGCAGACGATCTTTGCGATCGCTGCGATTTTGTACGGCCTGCTCGAAGCGGTGGAGGCGTTCGGTCTGGTCCGGCGCAGGCGCTGGGCGGAATACCTCGTCTTCCTCGCCACGATCGCGTTCATCCCGGTGGAGATCGAGGAGCTCGCGCGACACCCCTCGGCACTGAAGGGTCTTGCGTTCGCAATCAACGTGGTCATCGCCGTGTATCTCGTGTGGCGCAAGAAGTTGTTCCAGCCGCGTCCGCCCTCGGAGGGTCTGCGCGCGCCGAGCGCCGAGCCCGCTGCCGCGGTGGGCGGCTGACGATGGACCTGGGGCTGCGCGGCCGCGCCGCGTTCGTCGCGGCGTCGAGCAAGGGCATGGGGCGCGCCGTCGCCGAGATCTTCGCCGCCGAGGGCGCCGATGTGGGCATGTGCGCGCGCCATGAGGACACGCTGCGCGCCGCGGCGAACAGCGTCCGCGCGAGCGGCGTGCGCGTAGTGGAGACGGTTGCGGACGTCAGCGTCGCCGGCCAGGGGGAGCACGCGGTGCGGCGCGCCATCGACGAGCTCGGCCGGCTCGACGCCCTGGTCGTCAACGCAGCCGGCCCGCCGCACGCGACATTCGACCAGCTCTCCGACGAGCAGTGGGATGCGGCGTATCAGCTGACCCTGTTGAGCGCCATTCGCCTGATCCGCGCCGCGCTGCCGGCGCTGCGGCGATCCGACGCCGCGGCCATCCTGTTCATCTCCTCGTGGTCCGCCAGACAGCCGATACCCGGGCTGACCCTGAGCAACACGCTGCGCGGCGCGACGGCCGGTCTGGCCAAGACGCTGTCGAACGAGCTCGCGCCTTCAGTGCGGGTCAACACCATCCTTCCCGGCACGATCCGCACCGACCGCCAGATCGAGGTCGCGAGGGCGAGCGGCGCGGTGGACCTGGAGGAGCACTTCCACCGGATGGCCAGTTCGGTGCCGCTGGGCCGGATCGGCGAGCCGGACGAGGTCGCCCGAGCTGTCGTGTTCCTCTGCTCGCCGGCGGCCGCGTTCATCACGGGGCAGATGCTCGCCGTGGACGGAGGCGTCATCAGGGCGGTGTCGTGACGCAGGTCGACGGCCCGCTGTCCTTCACGCCACTCCGCGAAGACGACCTGCCGCTTGTGGCCGTGTGGCGCGGCCGCCCCCATGTCGCGCGCTGGTTCCACGGACCGCTCGACGCCGCGCAGACGAGAGAGAAGTTCCTGCCCCGCATCAGCGGTGCTGAGCCCGTGCGCGTGAGCATCGTGCGCTGCGCCGGCGAGCCGGCCGGCTACATCCAGGAGTTCCGGGTGGGGGACATGCCGCGCGTGATGGCGGCGCTGCAGGTCGACCCCGAGGCGCGCGGCCTCGACATGCTGATCGGCGATGCGGCCGACACCGGCCGCGGGCTGGGCACGCGGGTGGTGCGGGAGTTCAGCGACGGGCTGCTGGCGGACGCGCGCGTGCCCCTGGTGGTGATCGCTCCGGACGTCGACAACGGGGCGGCCATCCGCTGCTACGAGAAGGCGGGGTTCGCGGCGGTGCGCCAGGTGCCCAGCACGTTCGACGACCGCACCAACCTGCTCATGGAGCGCAGCCGCCCAGCCTGAGCATCGCACTGTCAGGTAATCTGATAGCGAAGCGCACAACCGGCTGCAGGAGGCACGACATGAATGCGATCGCGCTGCTGAGGGACGACCACCGGCGGGTGAAGCAGCTGTTCCGCGAGTACGAGCGGCTCGGCCCGCGCGCGAAGCGCGCAAAGCAGCGGATCGTGCAGGAGTTCAGCCGCGAGCTGGCGGTGCACTCCAACATCGAGGAGGTCGTCTTCTACCCACAGGTGCGCGAGCACGTGCAGCGCGCGGAGGATGAGGTGCTCGAGGGACTCGAGGAGCACCACATCGTCAAGTGGACGCTCAGCGAGCTGGAGAAGATGCGTCCTGAGGACGAACGCTACGACGCGAAGGTGCGCGTGCTGATGGAGAGCGTGCGCCACCACATCGACGAGGAGGAGCGCGAGCTCTTCCCCCGGGTGCGCGCCGCGGTCTCACGCGCCGAGCTCAACGAGATGGGCGAAAAGCTGCAGCAGGCGAAAGCGGCGGCGCCGACCCGCCCCCATCCGCGCGCCCCCGACGAGCCGCCGGCGAACGTCGTCGCCGCTGCGATCTCGGCGCCGATGGACGTGGTCATGGACGGGGCCAAGCACGCGGTGTCGCGCGTCAGAGGCTGATCCCCGGCTAGCAGGAGGCCGCGTACAGGATCGCGATGATCCCGGGAAGGTTGAACAGCGCGTGCACGAGCGCGCCGGGCACCAGGCTCTTGCTGAAGTGAAAGACGACGGCCAGCACGCAACCGACCGCGAAGAGCGGGATGAAGAGCAGGAGCACGCCGTGCAACGCAGCGAAGATCGCCGCGCTGACCGGAACGGCGACCCCGGCGGGCGACCAGCGGTGCAGCCAGCCGAAGACGAAGCCGCGGAATATCGTCTCCTCCGACAGCGGCGCGATGACGCACACCACGATCACGGCGAGCGCGAGGAAATGGCCGTACTCGTGCTGCACCGCGACGCACTGCGTGTTCTGAGCTGAGGGAAACAGCCGCTGGCTGAAGACCTGCAGGTACTCGGCGCCGACCACGGTGACCCACGCGGTGGCGATCGCGATCGGCGCCCACCACCAGCTGAAGCGGCGCCACCCCAGGTCGAACAGATTGCCGCCGCGGCGCAGAAACGCAAGCACGTAGATGTTGAAGAGCGCGCCCGCGTAGAAGGCGGCCTGGGCGATGAACGACTCGACCGCGTTTCGCACCGTTGAGTCCACGTCCTTGGTGAACTGGTCGCCGAGGGGCACGAACAGCGAGACCAGCATCGTCGACGCGGTGAACGCGCCTGGCCAGAAGAGCAGGAAGTCCGTCCAGTCCCAGGGGACGCGCCGGAACCCGTCGGCGCCGACGGGCTGGACCGGCGCCACCGCAGGGTCACGGCCCATGCGGACCGTTCCGTACGCCAGAAAGCCGGCCCCCACGACGCAGAGCACAGGGATGACGACGCTCGTGTGCCCCGCGTAGAACGCCGCGATGAGGAACAACATGCATGCCTCGACGCCGATGACGATGCGGGCGGCGCCGACGCGCAGCGGTCGAGAGGGAGCCGCCGGCGGCGCCTCGATGAGCGCCGGAGGCGCGGACTGGGTCTCGGTCACCGTCCGGCCATTCTGATCAGAATCGCGTCATGGCAGCGACGGAGCAGCTGATCGGCCACGAGGCGGTGCTGCGCCGGCTGGAGCGCGCCGCCGGCGCCGGTGCGCTGGGGCACGCCATCCTCTTCACCGGTCCCGAGGGCGTGGGCAAGACCACGACGGCGCTGGCGCTCGCGGCGCACCTCCTCGACGCCGCTGCGTGGCCCGGCGGCCCGTCCGCGCATCCCGACCTGTGGATCGAGGATTCGGAGGCGGAGAACCTGAGCATCGAGCGGGTCCGCGCCGGCGGCCGGGACGGGCCCACGCTGCAGGACTTCCTGGCCCTGCGCCCGTACGTGGGGCGGCGTCGCGTGGCCGTGCTGGGCCGGGCGGAGCGCCTCACCGAGCAGGCGGCCAACTCGCTGCTGAAGACCGTCGAGGAGCCGCCCCCGGGCACCCATCTGCTGCTCTCCGCCGCCCACTTCGAGCGCCTGCCCAGCACCGTGCTGTCACGCTGCGAAGTCGTCGTCCTGGGCCCCGTCAGCGCCGCCGCCATCGCCGACTGGCTGACCGCCGCGAACGGTGTGGCGCCGGAGCTGGCGTCGCTGGCGGCGCCGCTCTCGGCAGGCCGGCCCGGACGGGCGCTGCGCCTGGCCACGGAGGAGGGCGCGCTCAATGCCGAGCTGGCGGCACTCGACGCCTTCCTTGCCGCAGGGGGAGGCGGCGTGGGAGCGGCGCTGACCACCGCTGCGGCGGTGGCGCCGGGCGCAGGCGCCGAGGGGCGCGAGCGGGGCCTGCTGACGCTGGCCGCATGGGCGGCGTTCGCGCGCGACGCCGCCTGCTACTCGGCGGGCTGCCCGGAGCTTGCCGTCTGGAGCGCCTACCGGCCGGCGTTGGAGCGCTGGGCGGAGGACCTCGCTCCGTCCCGGATCGTGGACATCCTCGATCGCATCGTGCTGGCCTCGGAGGCGGTCGCCACCTACGCCCAGCCGCGGCTCGCGTTCGAGGCGCTGCTGGTCGACGTGTTCGCCGGGGCTGACAGCCCGCCGGCGGTGCCGGCCCGGAGCGGTGGCCTCCTGGGGCCGGGTGGTCCCGTCAGCGGCGGCGGCGCACCAGCAGGTAGGCCATCGCGACCCCGAGGAGCGCGGCGGGCACCAGCCAGGGCCGGCGGTTGACGATGCGACTGAACTCCTGGCCGAAGCCGCCGATGGCGCCGTCGCGCGGCACCTCGAGCGGTTCGTCGGTCATGAGCCGGACCGTGCCCGGGACGGGGGGCGCCGGGAGCGCCTCCTCGCCGGAAACGCCGGCGTAGCCGCCGGCCTCGTCGGTCATCCGCGCAATTCTGCGCGATCGGAGGCGGCCTGTCAGCACGCGCCTGCTACAACGTCAGCATGGCCCTGATGTCCCCGGCGCGGCTTCGCGAGCTGTACCGCCAGGAATTCGCCAACCCGCGCCGCGAGCGCCTCTTTCTTTCCTCGGTTGCGTTCTTCACCGCGTTCGCGGTGACGCGTGGCATCACGCACGCGATCCGGCGCGGCGTGGGGCCGTTCCGCAACATCGACCCGGGCGGCCATCACATTCATCACCTCGTGTTCGGCATCACGGGGCTACTCACCAGTGGCTATGCGTGGCTGGTGCAGGTGGGGACCGGCCGGCGGGGCGACGACGACGCTGCCTCGCGCATCACCGCAGTCGTCTACGGCGCGTCGTCGGCCATCACGCTCGACGAGTTCGCGCTGTGGCTCAACCTCGAGGACGTGTACTGGGCGCGCCAGGGACGCGAGTCGGTCGACGCGGTGGTGCTCTTCGGCGCCGCGCTCTCCATCGGACTCTGGGGACGCTACTTCTTCCGCGCCGTGGGGCGAGAGCTGCGGCGGGTGTGAGCGCGGTGCTCGACCTCAGCGAGTCCGAGGAGCTGTGCACCGAGCCTCTGCCGATCGAACGCGTGCGGCGAGCGTACGACGGGCTCAGCCCTGGGCAGGTGCTCGAGGTGCGCTCGCGCGTCGCCGAGCACGCATTCATGGTGCGCACCTGGAGCCGCAAGCAGGGGGCCACGCTGCGCGTCGATGATCGCGTCGACGGCGTGCACCGGCTGGTCATCGAGCGTGGTGCAGCAGCGCCCACTGCCGGCTGACTTCCTCATCGGCTGCGCCACGGCCGCGCACCAGGTCGAGGGCGGCATCGACAACGACTGGATGCGCTGGGCGCGCGACGACCCCGCACGCATCGCGGACGGCAGCGACGCGTCGGTCGCCTGCGATCACTTCCGCCGCCACCGCGAGGACCTGCGACAGCTCGGGGCCATGCACCACAACGCGCACCGCTTCTCGCTCGAATGGGCGCGCATCGAGCCACGTGCTGGGTGTTTTGACGGAGCCGCGCTGGCGCATTACGCGGAAGTGCTGCGCACCTGCCACGAGAGCGGCATGGAACCGGTCGTGACCCTGCACCACTTCACGCTGCCGCGCTGGCTGGCCGACAACGGCGGCGTGCTGCACCCGGAGGCCCCGCGATTCTTCGCACGCTACGCCGCGGCGTGCGCCGAGCGGCTCGGCGGTGACGTGCGCTGGTGGATCACGATCAACGAGCCCACGGTGCTCGCGTTCATGGGGTACCTCATCGGACGCTGGCCGCCGGGCGAGCAGTCGCTGCCGCACATGCTCGCGGTGCTGCGCGCACTGGTCCGCATGCACGCAGCGGCCGTCACCGCGCTGCGTCGGGTGGCCGTCCGTCACGGTTGGACAGCGATGGTCTCCATCGCGCACCAGGAGCGGCCGCAGCGCGCCGCCTCACGCGCGTCGCCGCTGGACCATGCAGCCGCGCTGCTGCCCAACTGGGTGTTCAACCGCTGGTTCCTGCACTGCTGCAGGCGCGGCCGGCTGCTGCCTCCGGTGGGCGCCGGCCAGCGCGTGGCCGGGCTTCGCGGCTCGCTGGACTACATCGGCGTCAACTACTACACGTACGACGTGACGCATTTCGACCTGCGCTCACCGCGCACGTTGTTCGCGCGGCAGGCGTCGAACCCGCTGCTGCCGCGCAGCACGTTCGACTGGACGATCGACCCGCCCGCCATGCGCGACGCGCTGCTGGCCCTCTGGCGCGAGTTCTCGCTGCCGCTGCTGGTGACCGAGAACGGCGTGGCCGACACTGACGACGAGCTTCGTCCTGCGTTCATCACGGACCATCTCAACGCCGTGCTCGACGCGGTCGATGACGGCGCCGATGTGCGTGGCTACCTGCACTGGACGGCGTGGGACAACTGGGAGTGGGCCGAGGGGTTCACGCAGCGCTTCGGGCTCATCGCGGTGAATCGCGAGACACAGGAGCGCCTCCCCAAACCCAGCGCCGCGCTGTATGCGGAGATCTGCCGCGCCCACGCGGTGCCTTCAGCGGCGGCTGCTCAGGGCGCGGCCTGAACGATCCAGCGGTCGGTGTTGATGTCGGCGCCCACGCACGTCTGCATCGTGAGGAGCGGCGTGGACGAGCGCTCGCGCAGCCAGGACACGTCGTTCCAGCGGATGCGGCCGACGACGTTCGAGATGTGGAACGCCTCCACCTGTTTGGTCGTGTAGTCGTGCAGCAGCACGAGCTCGCCCTTCTTCGCGAAGAGCAGCGTGCCGAACATGCCGCGGAGGCCGTGCGCGTAGAGATAGCTGTTGCCTGCGATTCCAGGCTCCGCCGTTCCCGGGTAGTGCAGCGCGACCCAGTCGGGAATGTTGTTGGAGCCGTCGCCCTCGCGCACCGGCAGCGCGATCTTCAGCGCCGGTATCTCGATCCACAGGCCGGTGCGCGGGCCGACCGGTTGCGGGCCGGCGCTGTGCGTGGCCGCGTACTCCGAGATCGGCGGCTCCAGTGCGATGGCCGGCGTCTGCATGCACTGGATGGCGAGCACGATGCCGAGCACCACCGCAGCCAGGCCGGCCAGGATCGACAGCCGCCGCGACCAGCGGCGCAGCCGAGACTCGTCGGGGTCAGCGACGGAGGGATCCGGCTCCATGCGGGATCAGGGGACCTCGAGACGGGCGCGCGGCGAGCGGCGCCGGCGCCGCAGCGCGGGGCCGGCGAGCGAGGCGAGGGCCACGGAGAAGCCGGCTGAGGCCAGCGCGATGGCTGCCACCGGGGCCGGATGCGGCGGTCCGCCGGTGAAGGGGTTGCTCGTCGCCGCGGCGGCGACAGCGCCGGTCGTCTGGCCGGAGCCGCCTCCGCCGCCGTTGCCGTTGCCCCCGCCATTGCCGTTACCGCCGGTGGAACCGGGCGACCCGGATGTCGTCGTCGTCGGGCAGCCGAGCGGCGGTGGCAGCGGCAGCGGCAGACAGGTTGGAGGGCTGCCGCTGGGCAGGCAGAAGGTGTTAAGCGGCGCCGGCAGGCACGTGGGCGGCGTGGTCGTGGCGCAGAAGGTGTTGAGCGGCGAGGGCAGACAGGTGGGAGGGCTGCTGGGAAGGCAGAACGTGTCCAGCGGCGAGGGGAGGCAGGTCGGCGGCGACGATGGCGGGCTCGGGGAGGGGATGCAGAAGGATTGGAGCGGGGTCGGCGCGCACGTCGGTGGGTCGCCGTTGGGCGACGGGAGGGTGGGCAGCGAGCCCGAGGGAAGCGTGGGCAGCGAGCTCGACGACAGCGTCGGCAGCGCGGGCAACGTGGGAGCCGGCAGCGGCGTGGGCAGAATTCCCGCGGACGCGTGGGAGGGTGCCAGCGCCGTGGTTGCGGCAAACGCGGCGGAGCCGGCCATGACCAGCCCGGCGACGCACCGTCGTGCAGTGAACAGCTTCCTGATGGCCACGTCCCGCCACGCCTCCGTCCACGCTCCACCCCCGTGACGCAGCCGGCTGCGCGCCGCCCCGCCGCGGGTTTCTACGTATCGATCAACGCTGTGCCTGTGGGAAACCTGCGGGCCTCTCTCCGCCGCGTACGCCGCGCTACCATCGAGCTGCGGGAGCTCGGGCCGACCGGGCTGAGAGGGCGAGTGCAGCCTCGCCGACCGCGGAACCTGATCCGGGTAATGCCGGCGCAGGGAGCGCCTCCGCCCCGAGGCGGGACGGCACCTGACGCCACAGCGCGTAGGAGGCGGCGATGACCGACGTGATCGATCGAGAGGCTGTGGCGGCGCCCGTGGACGGGAGCGCATTCCCCGGGAGCCGCAGGGTCTACGTGGCCGGCTCGCGCCCCGACCTGCGCGTGCCGTTTCGCGAGGTCACGCAGAGCCCCACGCGCGGTGCGTCGGGCGAGACCTCCAACCCACCGCTGCGCCTGTACGACACGAGCGGCCCGCACGGCGACCCGTCGCTGCGCATCTCTGCCGAGGCGGGGCTTGCGCCGCTGCGCGCGGAGTGGATTCGCGAACGCGGCGACGTCGTCGAGCACGCGCAAGGGGCGCGCACCGTGCTGCGCGCGCGCCCCGGTGCGGCGGTCACACAGCTGCACTACGCGCGCCGCGGCGACGTCACGCCGGAGATGGAGTTCATCGCCATCCGCGAGGGCGTTCCAACAGAGCAGGTGCGAGACGAGGTCGCACGCGGCCGCGCGATCATCCCCGCCAACATCAACCACCCGGAGCTGGAGCCGATGATCATCGGCGCGCGCTTCCTGGTGAAGGTCAACGCGAACATCGGCAACTCTGCCGTCGTGTCGTCGATCGACGCGGAGGTGGAGAAGATGCGCTGGGCGACGCGGTGGGGAGCGGACACGATCATGGACCTCTCCACCGGCAGGGACATCCATGAGACGCGCGAATGGATCCTGCGCAACTCGCCCGTGCCCGTGGGGACCGTGCCGATCTACCAGGCGCTGGAGAAGGTCGGCGGCCGCGCCGAGGAGCTCAGCTGGGACGTGTACCGCGCCACGATCATCGAGCAGGCGGAACAGGGCGTCGACTACTTCACCGTGCACGCGGGTGTGCTGCTGCGCTACGTGCCGCTGACGGCGCAGCGCGTCACTGGGATCGTGTCGCGCGGCGGCTCGATCATGGCGGCGTGGTGCCTCGCGCATCACGAGGAGAACTTCCTCTACACGCACTTCGAGGAGCTGTGCGAGATCCTGCGCGCATACGACGTGTCGTTCTCGCTCGGCGACGGGCTGCGTCCCGGCTCGATCGCAGACGCGAATGACGAAGCGCAGCTGTCAGAGCTGCGCACGCTCGGCGAGCTCACGCAGGTGGCGTGGCGACATGACGTGCAGGTGATGATCGAAGGGCCGGGACACGTGCCCATGCACAAGATCAAGGAGAACGTCGACCTGCAGATGGAGCTCTGCCACGAGGCGCCCTTCTACACGCTGGGGCCGCTCACCACCGACATCGCGCCCGGCTACGACCACATCACCTCCGCGATCGGCGCGGCGATGATCGGCTGGTACGGCACCGCGATGCTCTGCTACGTGACGCCGAAGGAGCATCTCGGGCTGCCCGACCGACAGGACGTGAAGGACGGCGTCATCGCGTACAAGATCGCCGCGCATGCCGCGGACGTGGCCAAGGGGCACCCGGGCGCGCAGCGGTGGGACGACACGCTCTCCCAGGCGCGCTTCGAGTTTCGCTGGGACGACCAGTTCAACCTGAGCCTCGACCCCGTGACGGCGCGCTCCATGCACGATGAGACACTGCCGGCGCAGGGCGCCAAGGTGGCGCACTTCTGCTCGATGTGCGGGCCCAAGTTCTGCAGCATGCGCATCACCCAGGACATCCGCGACTACGCGGCCAGCCACGGCGTCGACGTCGATGCCGGCCGCCAACTCGGGCTGGAGGAGAAGTCGCGCGAGTTCCTCGAGCGGGGCGGGCGCATCACGCTTCCCGCGTAGCCGGCGCGCCGGTCCTGACCGCCGGGCTGAGGCGGGCCGCACAAACGCATTCTCGCCGCGACGGGGTTCGCTCGACTGTCTCGGGTACCATGGGGGCTGAGGCGGCTGCCGCCTTGTGCAGAATGTCCATGCTGAGGAGCAGGTAGGTGCCGAGCCGGAGCAAGCCCGAGGCCGCGGCCGACGTGGTCGCCCGGGCGGAGGCGGCCCACGTTCGCCACGTGGACCTGCAGTTCACCGACGTCATGGGCGCGGTCAAGACCGTCACGATCCCGGCGGCGCAGCTCGGCGACGCGGTGGAGCACGGCACGTGGTTCGACGGGTCGTCGGTGGAGTCGTTCGCTCGCACCGCCGAGTCGGACATGTACCTGGTGCCCGACCCGGCCACGTTCCAGCTGCTGCCCTGGGCGGCCGAGCCCACCGCGCGGCTCATCTGCTGGGCCACCACACCCGATGGTCAGCCGTACCCGGGTGACCCTCGCGGGGCCCTGCAGCGCGCGCTGCAGCGCGCGCAGCGCCTCGGCTTCGAGTACCGCGTGGGGCCCGAGATCGAGTTCTTCCTGCTGGAGCGGGACGCGTCCGGCCGGCTGGTCCGCCCGCCGCATGACCGCAGCTCGTACTTCGATTTCTCCACCGACCGCACGGTCGCGCTGCGTCAGGCGATGGTGAGCGCGCTGCAGCACCTCGGCATCGACGTCAACACGGCGCATCACGAAATCGCCGGCGGGCAGCACGAGATCGACATCGGCGCGTCGCCGGCGCTGAAGGCGGCCGACGACGTGGTCACATTCCGCTACGCATTGAAGGCGGTGGCGCAGCCGGCGGGTGTGATCGCCAGCTTCATGCCCAAGCCGTTCGACGGCGTGCCAGGCAGCGGCATGCACGTGCATCAGAGCCTCGTGCGCGTCAGCGACAACGGCAACGCGTTCAGCGGCAACGACGACTACGGCTTGAGCGACGACGCCAAGCACTTCATCGCCGGGCAGCTGCATCACGCAGCCGGGATCTGCGCCGTGCTCGCCCCGCTGGTGAATTCCTACAAGCGCCTGGTGCGCGGGTTCGAAGCGCCGATTTTCATCTCGTGGGCGCGCACCAACCGCGGGGCGCTGATCCGCGTGCCCCATGTGGGGCGGGCCGAGGCAACGCGCGTGGAGCTGCGCAGCCCCGATCCCTCGTGCAATCCGTATCTCGCGTTCGCGGTCATGCTGCGCTGCGGTCTCGACGGCATCGAGCGCCGTCTGCCGCTGCCGCCTCCGGTGGAGGAATCGCTCTACGGCTTCGACGACGTGGAGCTGGAGCGGCGCAACGTCGGCGTGCTGCCCGACAACCTCAGCGACGCGCTGGTGGCGCTCGAGAACGACGACGTGGTCGTCGACGCGCTCGGAGATCACCTGGCGGAGCGCTTCGTCGAGGCCAAGCGACTCGAGTGGCGCGAGTACCGCGGCCAGGTGACGCAGTGGGAGCTCGAGCAGTACCTGGAGCGGTTCTGAGCGCGACATGAGCGCTGCCGCGATCACGGTGAAGGACGTGTGGCGGAGCGTGCTTCCGCCCGGCACGGAGCTGCTCGCCGGCGGCTCCGGCCTCGAGCGGCGCGTCGAGTGGGCCTGCGCGCTGCGCACGCGGCCGCCCGCATTCGATGCCGTGAAGGGCGGCGAGATGGCGTTCGTCCCGGTGCGCAGCATCCGCCTGCTCGACGACCGCCTCGACCTCGCCCAGGTGATGACCAGCTTCGCCGAGAAGGGCGGCGTGTCGATGGCGATCGTCGGCGACGCGTCGGCGTCGAGCATCGCCGTGTCGGACCGGCTCATGATGCCGCTGCTGCGGCTCCCCGAGGGAGTGCACATCAACGACGTGCACCAGGCGTGCGTGCGCTTCATCCTCGACCAGCGCACGCTGCTGCACGAACGCGCGCAGGAGCTGCAGATGACGCTGATGCAGCTGGCGCTCAGCGGCGCCGGACCGGTGGCGATCGTCGACCGCGTTGCGGAGATCACCGCGCTCCCCGCGGCGCTGGTCGATGCCGCCGGCGCAGTGACGCATGTGGCGGGCGATGCGCCCGAAGGGCTGGACGACGCGGTGCACGCAGCCGTGCCGGCCCTGCGGCGCTGGGGCGACACGGTGGCCCTGATCGCCGCGGACCCGCCCGTCCGCGAGCACGTCTTCGCGGGCACGCGGCTGCACGGCGTGGTGAGCCCCATACCTTCACGCGACGGCGTGAGCGGCTTCCTCGTGGTCGCCGGCCCGGAGGGACGGCTCGACCAGATGGCCCGTCTCGCCGTGGCGCGAGCCGCATCCGCGTGCGCAATCGAGGTGGACCGCGAACGCGCCGTGACCGAGACGCGCGAGCGCGTAGAGGGCGAGTTCGTCGAGTCGCTGCTGAACGGGACGTACAGCTCCGACGACGCCGTGCTCGAGCGCGGACGCCGGCTCGGCGTTGACCTGAGCAGCACGCTCGTGGTGGTGGTGCTGCGTGGCGGCCGTGGCAGCCGCGATTGGGAAGAGACGGCGCTGCGAGCCGCGAGAAACACGGTGTCGCGCCGTGACGCTTCCGCGCTGGTCGCCGCTCACCAGGGCGGCGTGTGCGCGGTGTTGCTCGACGCGCACGCGGGCGCGGAGTCGGCGACGGCGCGCCTCGCCGAGGCGGTGCGCGCCGAGTGCGCTCGCGCAACCGGTGATGCCACGACGTGCGCCGGCATCGGACGCGCGGGCGCCGGCGCGGCATCGGTTCGCGCCTCGTATCGCGAGGCGGAGCAGGCACTGGCGATGGGTCGCAAGGTCCTCGGCGCCGGCATCACGTCGAGCTTCAGCCACCTCGGGCTGCACCGGCTGCTTTTCGCGTTGGCGCAGCATCCGGAGCTGAGCGACTTCTACGCGGACACGGTCGGGCCGCTCCTCGCCTATGACGCGCGGACCGGTGGCGACCTCATGGCGACACTCAACGCCTTCTTCGCCTGCCATGGCTCACCGACCGAGACCGCGCAGCGCCTGCACCTCCATCGCAACACCGTGCTGTACCGGCTGCGGCGGATCGAGGAGGTGGGCAACCTCAGCCTGGACGACGCGGGCACCCGGCTCAACCTGCATCTCTGCCTGCGCATCCGCGACGTTGTGCAGCTGAGCGAGGCCACACACGCCGCCTCGCGCCGCGTCGCCTCCTGACCCGTCTCGTAACCCGATCCCGTATCGCGTGTTGTCGGGGATGGATCGAGAGCACTGCGGTCGCCTCCCCGAGGTGGCGCCCAGTACAACAACCGGTCCGCCCCCGGCCAAGGCTGGGCGCCTCTTCGGGGTGGCGCTTGGGCTCCGCGCACAAGACTGAGCCTCCCGACTTCGTGCGCGAATCACCTCGAATCTGAGCCGCCGGCGGGATAGCCTCGCTCGAAAGCAAGGAGGGCTTCGAGCCCGAAACGCCCGACAGGAGGACTTCGCTTGCGACGTCGCACCTACTTCCGCCTGGCGCTCTCGCTCGCCGTGCCCGCAGCACTGCTCCCGGTCGGCGCCGGCGCCGCCGACAACACAGCCACGCAGGCCGCCGGAGTCGCCGCCGACACCGTCTGGGTGGTCGTGGCCGCCTGCCTCGTGCTCTTCATGCAGGCCGGGTTCGCGATGCTCGAGGTGGGCTTCGCGCGCATGAAGAACGTCGGCACGGTTGTTGCCAAGGTGGTGGTCAACCTCAGCGTCGCCTCCATCATGTACTGGCTGGTCGGGTTCGCCCTTGCATTCGGGGCAGCAAACGGATGGCTGTTCAACCTCATCGGCGCCACCGGGTTCGCACCGACGTTCCATCCCGGGTCGGTGATCGACCTTCCCGCGATCGCGACATCCACCGCTCCCGCTGCGGCGAAGTTCTTCTTCGAGTTCGTCTTCTGCGCGGTGTCGCTGGCCATCGTGTGGGGCACGATGCTCGAGCGGACCAAGTTCATCGTTTACATCCTGTTCGCAATTCCCTTCTGTGCACTCATCTATCCGCTGATCAGCCACTGGTTGTTCGGCGGCGGCTGGCTGATGAGCATGTTCGGCTCGCAGGACTTCGCCGGGTCGACGGTCGTTCACCTCACCGGCGCGACCGCGGGGTTCGCCGGCCTGCTGCTCCTTGGCCCGCGCATCGGCAAGTACGGCCGCGACCGCAAACCGAATGCGATACCCGGCCACAACATGCCGATTGCGCAGCTGGGCGTGCTCATCCTCTGGTTCGGGTGGTTCGGGTTCAACCCGGGCTCAACGCTGAACGCCACGAACCTGCACTTCGCTGATGTAGTCGTCACCACCAACCTCGCCGCCGCAGCCGGCGCGCTGGGCGCAATGCTCACCATCTACCGCGTCCAGAAGTCGCTGGACGTCGGCATGATCGGCAACGGCGCCATCGCGGCGCTGGTCGCCATCACCGCGCCCTCCGGCTACGTTCAGCCATGGGCGGCGGTGATCATCGGCGCGGTCGCCGGGGTCATCGTGGTCTACGGCGTCATCGCAATCGACAAGTGGCTGGACGACCCGGTCGGCGCACTCAGCGCACATGGTCTGGCCGGCATCTGGGGCACACTGTCCTGCGGGCTCTTCACGGATCCGGCGCTCGCCAAGTTCAACGGCGTGGGCCAGGGCGGCCTGTTCTACACGGGCAGCTTCGGTCAGCTCGGAGCGCAGGCCCTTGCGGTGACGGTCGCGTTCGTCACCGTGTTCTCGCTGTCGTTCGGCACCTTCTGGGTGATCAAGAAGACGGTCGGCCTACGCGTGAGCGCGCGTCACGAGCTGGACGGTCTGGACATCAGCGAGCACGGCATGTGGGGCTACCCGGAAAGCTTCATGCCCGTGCCCGGCGGGTCGTACATTCATCCCGACGCGCTCGCCGAGCCAGAACGGCGGCGCGCGGCAGCGGCTGCGCTGGCGATGGCCGAGCAGCCTCATTGAGGCGCGTGTGGTGAAGAAAGTGGAGGCCGTGATCCGACCCGACAGACTGCAGGCAGTCCAGGACGCTCTCGACGCGCTGGGCACATCGGGCCTCACCGTCATCGAGGTGCTGGGGTGTGGGCGCCAGCGCGGCTACACCGAGACGTACCGCGGCGCGCGGGCCAACATCTCGCTGCAGCGCAAGGTGAAAGTCGAGGCGGTGGTGGCGGACTCGTCCGCCGCCGCTGTCGTCGACGCCATCGCCGGCGCGGCCAAGACCGGCGAGGTCGGCGACGGCAAGATCTTCGTGCTGCCCGTCGAGGAGGCGATCCGCATCCGCTCGGGAGAGCACGGCGAGGACGTCGTACGTCATCTCCAGCCCGAACACTGGGGGCACTGATTCACTGACCGCAGCTACTGGGGCGTGGCTCGGGCGGTGGAATGCACTCTGCGCAGGGCGTAAGGAGGCCGCGGCGGTCCCCGCGGCCGACGGTAGCGGCAGCGGACGGCGGTCAGGCCGTCCGCGCAGCGGCAACCGGAGCAGAGTGCTCCCACCGCCATGAACCACGACGATCGTCAGCGGGCGGTCAGTGAATCAGCAGGGCCTTGGTAAACTCGGGCAGGAGATGACGTACGTCGTTACCGAGACCTGCATCGACCTCAAGGACAAATCCTGCATCGAGGTGTGTCCGGTCGATTGCATCCACGAGGCCGACGAGGACCGCATGGTCTACATCGACCCGGATGAGTGCATCGACTGCGGCGCCTGCGTGGACCCGTGCCCGGTCGACGCCATCTACGCCGAGGAGGACGTGCCGCAGCCGCAGCTGCCCTTTGTCGAGATCAACAAGGTCTACTTCAAGGACAAGGGCACGGCCCGCGGCAAGGTCGACGCGGTCAAGGCGCCGGCGGGCTGATCCCGGCGCTTGTGCGCCACGCACAAGCCGGCGACCCGGTTCCTGGGGTGTGGAGCCCATAGAACGGGCGAGGCCCGACGCCTACCCTCGATGGCAGGCTGGTCGCGTCCGGGCACCGGGCGGGACCGGAGTGTCCAAACGTCCTGGAAGGAGGACCGAATGGCCGTCGACGAGTCCGTAGCCGCGCGTATCGGGGAGCTGCGCCCGAACGCCTCCGCGACGCTCACCACCAAGCCTTCGCCACGCGAGGTGATACGGCGAGCGCAGGAGCGCGGGGTGCAGATGGTGGACCTGCGCTTCACCGACCTGGTCGGCAGTTGGCAGCACTTCAGCATCCCGGTCGGCGAGCTCACGGAGTCGCTCTTCGCCGACGGCATCGGATTCGACGGTTCGAGCATCCGCGGCTTCCAGAAGATCCACGAGAGCGACATGCTGCTGTTCCCGGACCCGGAGCGCTGCTTCGTCGACCCATGTCTCGACATCCCAACGCTCGCGCTGGTCTGCGACATCCGCGACCCGCTGACGCTGCAGCCGTATTCCCGTGACCCGCGATTCGTGGCGCGCAAAGCGGAAGAGCACCTGCTGCGCTCCGGCATCGCAGACACCTCGTATTGGGGCCCGGAGTGCGAGTTCTACATCTTCACGTCGGTGCGCTACGACCAGAACAGCCACGAGGGCTTCTACCACATCGATTCCGACGAGGGCATCTGGAACAGCGGCGCCAACGGCACCGCCAACCTCGCGTATCGCCCGCGATACAAGGAGGGATATTTCCCGGTCCCGCCGACGGACAAGCTGCAGGACCTGCGCAGCAAGATCGTCCTTGCGCTGATCGAAGCGGGCATCGCCGTTGAGGTGCACCACCACGAGGTGGGCACGGCAGGGCAGGCCGAGATCGACATGCGCTTCGACACGCTGGTGTCGATGGCGGACAAGGTGCTGCAGTACAAGAGCATCGTCAAGAACGTCTGCTATCGCAACGGCTACACGGCCACGTTCATGCCCAAGCCGCTCTTCGGTGACAACGGCAGCGGCATGCACACGCATCAGTCGCTGTGGAAGGACGGCGTGCCCCTGTTCTTCGACCGCGCAGGCTATGCGCTGCTGAGCGACACGGCGCGCTGGTACATCGGCGGCCTGCTGGCGCACGCGCCGGCGCTGCTCGCCTTCGCGGCGCCGACGACCAACAGCTACCGCCGCCTGGTGCCCGGCTACGAGGCGCCGATCAAGCTGGCGTACAGTGCGCGCAATCGCAGCGCGTGCGTGCGCATCCCCACGTACAGCAGCGCGCCCGCGGCGCGCCGGCTGGAGTTCCGCTCGCCGGACCCGACGTGCAACCCGTACCTGGCGTTCTCCGCGATGCTCATGGCCGGCCTCGACGGCATCAAGCGGCGCATCGAGCCGCCCAAGCCGGTGGACGCGGACCTCTACGAGCTCGAGGGATCGGATGCCGAGGCGGTGAAGGACCTGCCGGGCTCGCTGAGCGAGGTGCTGAACGCGCTCGAGGTCGACAACGACTTCCTGCTCGACGGCGACGTGTTCACACCCGACGTCATCGACACGTACATCACGTACAAGCGGGAGCGCGAGGTGGATCCGGTTGCGCTGCGGCCGCATCCGTGGGAGTTCCATCTCTACTACGACGCGTAGAGGGGCCTGATTCGCCCTTCCTGGACAGGGGCCGGTGTCGCTGATGTGGCGCGCCGGCCCTCTTTTACGTGCTACGGATGCAGCTCGTCGAGCCGCGCCAGCACCACGTGGTGGCCGAGGTGCATGACGCCGTCGACGAACCCGTCGCCGATCACGCGGAAACCGATGCGCGTGTAGAAGTCGAGCGCGGTGTCACGCCCGTTGGCCCACAGCACCTCGGCGCCGCGGCTGCGGGCCAGCTCCACCGCGGCGCGCATCAGCACCCGGCCGACGCCGCGGCCCTGCCACGCGGGGTCGACGGCCATGCCGCGGAAGCGCTCCGCGTGGACGCCCGGGGCGAGGTCGGTGTCGTCGGGAAACTGCGTGACTACACCGACCACCGTGTCGTCCTCGTACGCGGCGTAATGCACCGTGCCTGGCAATCCGTCCTGCTTGGAGCGCGCCACGTCGATTGGCTGCCCGGCGCGGAGCACCTGATGCCGCAGCGGCAGCACCGTGTCCAACGTGACCTCGCGCACCACGACGGCTGCTCCGGTCCGCCCCTCGAGCGTCTCCTCAGCCGGCAAGCGCGCTCCGTGCGGGACAGAGTTCGAGCGCTGCCGCTGCCACCGAGTCGGCGTCCAGCCCGAACTGCTGCAGCAGCGTCGCCTGCGCGCCGTGCTCGATGAAACGGTCGGGCAATCCGAGGCGCCGCACCGGAATCGAGATGCCCTCGGCCGTGAGCAGCTCCGCGACCGCGGTGCCGAAGCCGCCGGTGGCGTTGCCGTCCTCGACGGTGACCACCGCACGGTGGCGCTGCGCAAGCTCGGCGATGTCAGGGTCGAGTGGCTTCACGAAGCGCGCATCCACGACGGTTGCGCTGACACCGCGCGCGGCAAGGCGCTCGGCGGCCTGTGCCGCCACGCTGACCATCTTGCCGACGGCGAGGAGCGCGACGTCGTCGCCATTGCGCAGCACGTGCATCCGGCCGATCTCGAGCGGCTCGAGCGGGGCGGTGCCCTCACTGGGCGCGGCGCCGCGCGGGTAGCGAATCGAGAACGGACCCTCGTAGGCGAGGCCGGTGGCGAGCAGGCGGCGCAGCTCGTCAGGGCTGCTCGGCGCTGACACCGTCATGCCCGGGATACAGCGCAGGTACGCGAGGTCGAGCATCCCGTGGTGCGACGGCCCGTCGTCGCCGGTGATGCCGGAGCGGTCGAGCACGAACAGCACGGGAAGGCGGTGCAGCGCGACGTCGCAGGTGACCTGGTCGAACGCGCGCTGCAGGAACGTCGAGTAGATGCAGACCACGGGGCGCAGGCCCTGCATCGCGAGCCCGGCCGCGAAGGTCACCGCGTGCTGCTCCGCGATGCCGACGTCGAAGAAGCGGTCGGGGAATCGCTGCGCGAAGTCGAGAAGCCCGGTGGACGACGCCATCGCCGCTGTGATGGCGACGATGCGCGGATCCGCCTCGGCGGCCTCGCACAGCGCCACGCCGAACACGTCCGTCCATGCCGGGGCCTTCTTGGCGAACGTGCCGCTGTCGGGGTCGAACGTCGAGACCCCGTGGAATTTGTCAACCTTGTCAGCAACAGCGGGGCCGTAGCCATGGCCCTTGTCGGTGACGAGGTGCACCACGACAGGGCCCTTGTACACGGCGGCGTCGCGCAGCGCCCGCTCCACCGCCGCGATGTCGTGCCCGTCGATGGGGCCGCCGTACTTCAGTCCGAGCGTCTCGAAGATCGAGGCGGGAGCCACCAGCTGCTTGAGCGAGTTCTTCATGCGCCGCGCCGTCTCATACGCGGAGTGGCCCACTGCGGGAAGCGAGCGCAGTGCATGGCCGGCGACGCCCTTGGCCGCCTCGTACTTCGGCGAGAGCCGCAGCTGACCCAGGTTCTCGGCGATGCCACCCACCGTCGGGGCGTAGCTGCGTCCGTTGTCGTTGAGCACGATGATCACCTCGGCCTTGAGGTGGCCGATGTTGTTCAGCGCCTCGTACGCCATGCCACCGGTCAGCGCGCCGTCGCCGATGACGCAGATGACCTTTCCCGGCTCGCCGGCGAGCTTACGCGCCGTGGCAAGCCCGAGCGCGTAGCTGAGCCCGGTCGACGCGTGCGAGTTCTCAATGAGGTCGTGCTCCGATTCGGACCTCGAGGGGTACCCGCTGAGGCCGCCCTTCTGACGCAGCGTGTCGAAGCGGTTGAGCCGGCCGGTGACCATCTTGTGCACGTAGGCCTGGTGCCCGGTGTCGAACACGATCGCGTCGCGCGGGCTGTCGAAGACGCGGTGCAGCGCCAGCGTCAGCTCGACCACGCCGAGGTTGGGGCCGAGATGGCCGCCCGTGCGCGACACCGCGGTGACGAGGAACTCGCGGATCTCCGTGGCCAGGCGCTCGAGGTCGTTGGGACCCAGGCCGCGCAGGTCCTCGGGTCCGGAGATCTCCTCCAGGATCATGAGGCCAGTCTAGTGGACGCTGGCGAATGCTCCCCGCGCCGGCAGCCGGTCATGCCTACACAACGGTGAAGTAGCGCGGCATGATACGGCGCCATGCAGGTGCGCGATGCGCGCCAGGCGATGCTCGACGTGGCCGCGGCCGACGGCGACATCGCCACGGGTGCGCTCTGGCTCGCGGCGGAGGACTGCCCTGGCGTCGAGCCCGACCCGTGGCTCGAGCGCATCGACGAGCTCTCGCTGGAGCTCCGTGATCGCTGCGGGATCGACGGATGCCGGCCCAGCGACGCTCCGCTGGTGGCGCCCCTCCTGCGCGACAAGCTGCGTCTGCACTGCGCCGGCGGCGGCGACCCACAGTCGCACTACCTGCACAGCGTGCTCGAACGCGGCGCCGGCATCCCGATCGCCTGCGCTGCGATCTGGATCGCTGTGGGGACGCGCGCCGCCATCCCCGTCGAGGGGGTGAACACTCCCGGCCACTTCCTCGTGCGGGTCGGTGACCTGCTCTTCGACACGGTCGCCGGTGGCGAGCCGCTCGGCGAGGAGGACACGCGAAGCCTCATCGGCGACGCCATCGGTCACAAGCCCGACCGCTTGCAGCAGTCGTGGCTGCGACGGGCGACCACACGCGAAATGCTTGCTCGCATGTCGCGCAACCTGCGCGGCTGCTACACCTGCCTCGAGCAGTGGGACCTGGCGCTGCGCGCCGCCGACCGCTGCGTCGACCTCATGCCGGACGCGCCGGCCGAGCGGCGTGACCGCGGGTATCTCCTCTGGCGCATGGGCAGGCCCAGCGCGGCGCTCGAGGACCTCCGCCATTACCTCGACGCCGCGCCCGCGAGCGCGCCGGATCGCGACGCGGTCGACGAGGTGGCGTCGCGGCTGCGCGCGTTCCTGAATTAGTCGCGCAAGCTGAGCAAGGGTTGTGTGCGGGTGACGCGGTGGGGGGCCGCGCCGGCCGGAGCCGGATTCCGGGACCCAGGTTAGAAGTCTTCGCGCTATCGCGCGAACACGAGAGTCCACGATCGCCACCCAGACCTGCGGTGGAATCCGGCGGAGGACGGCGAGGGGTCCCCGAAGCGGCAGGACCCGCGGACAACCCTTGCTCAGCGCGCCCCGATCACGAACGCGAGCAGCCACACGAGGCCGACCACGACCAGCACCGCGAACGGCATCGCCGCGAAGACAACGAAGGAGAAGACGATGCGCTCGTCGCTCACACGCGCGGGGTCCGCCCGGCGCACGCGGGCGTCGCGCACGTACCAGGCGAGACCACCGACGATGAAGCCGAGCAGCAGGAAGAAGATGCCGGCGAATGCGCTGCTGATGCCGACGCGGCTGGGCGCCAGCGTGACGCGCCACAGCGCTCCGAGGCTGATCGCGAGGACGCCGCACGAGATGAAGCGGCCGAGCACCGGTATCAGTCGGGGACCGGCCTGCACGCGGGCGAGTATAGGTAGGCCGTCGCGGCCGTCTGGCTAGACTCTGCCCGTGGGCACCCCCCTCCCCGACTTCGATCTCTCCACGGGCGGCGGCGGCCGGCTGACCAGCGGCGACCTCAAGGGCCGCAGCACGGTGCTGTACTTCTATCCGAAGGACGACACGCCCGGCTGCACGATCGAGGGCCAGGAGTTCACGCGCCTCTACGGCGACTTCCAGGCCAAGGGCGTCGACGTCTTCGGCGTCTCGCCGGACTCGCCGTCGAGCCACGACCGCTTCGCGTCCAAGTGCTCGCTCGGGATTCCCCTCGTCAGCGACCCGGATCATGTGCTCATCGACGCGCTCAACCTGTGGGTCGACAAGCACTACATGGGGCGCACGTACAAGGGCGTCGAGCGCAGCACCTTCCTCGTCGGACCGGACGGGACCGTCCAGCGGGAGTGGCGAGCGGTGAAGGCACCCGGTCACGCCACCGAGGTGCTCGAGGCTGTCTCCTCCAGCGCCTAGACGCGCGGCGTCGGGGGCGCAGCTCGTCAGCGCGCTTCTCGAACGCCGCGTGGTTTTCGTCACGGGGAAGGGAGGCACGGGAAAGACGACCGTGGCCGCAGCGCTGGCGCTGCTCGCGGCGCGTGCGGGCAAGCGAGTCCTCGCGGTCGATGTCGAGGCGAAGGGCGACCTGGCGGCGGCGCTGGGAGGCGGCGCCGTGCGATTCACACCGCAGGCGCTGCAGCGGGGGATCTACGCCATCGCGCTGCAGGCGGAGGAGTCGTTCCAGGAATACCTCGGCCTGTACTTCAAGGTCCCGCGGCTGGCGCGCATGACGCCGCTGGCGCGCGTCTTCGACTTCATCGCGACGGGTGTCCCGGGACCGCGCGACATGCTCGTGGTGGGCAAGATCGCGTACGAGGAACGGCGACGGGACAAGAGCGGCAGACCCGCGTGGGACATCATCATCGTCGACGCTGCGTCGAGCGGACATGTGGTCTCACACCTCGCCGCGGCGCGCGCAATGCTGACCCTGGTTCGTGGGGGCGTCATTCACTCGCAGGTGGAGTGGATCGACGAGCTGGTGCGTGACGACTCGCGGAGCACGGTGCTGCTCACCGCGCTTCCCGAGGAGATGCCGGTGGTGGAGGCGATCGAGCTCGGCGCAAGGCTTCGCTCAGAGGCGGGCATCAGCGTGAG
The DNA here is from genome assembly GCA_019245575.1 of Candidatus Dormiibacterota bacterium. Classification (GTDB taxonomy): domain Bacteria; phylum Chloroflexota; class Dormibacteria; order Aeolococcales; family Aeolococcaceae; genus JAFARE01. The sequence goes on from JAFARE010000009.1 coordinate 80,489, forward strand.
CGGGTGCGTGCTCAACCGGATGGTGCTGGTGAGCGTGTCGCCCTCACAGCGGCGCCTCGCGGCCGCGCTCAACCGCGACTCCGATGCCGAGGAAGTGCGACATCGCCTCGGCGGTGACCCGGCGCCCTTTGTCGAGTCGGTGCAGCTTGCGTCGCAGCTGCACGACCGCTCCGCGGAGTACGCACGGCAATTGCGCGCGGGGCTTCCCGCACCGGTCGTCCCGGTCCCGCTCGAGACCGCCAGCCGTTCGGGGCTGGCGATGGCGCGCGCGGTGGCAGACGCGCTCGCCAAGGACGGCACATGACGGTGGCAACCGAGCGCCGGCGCGGGGAGCGGCGGCGGCCGGCGCATCGTGAGTGGCCCGGATTCGAGATGGGCGAGCGACTCGGGGCGCTTCGTGTCGTGGTGTGCACCGGCAGCGGCGGCGTGGGCAAGACCACGATCAGCGCCGCGCTCGCGATGTCCATCGCGGCCACGCAGGACGCGCGCGTCCTGGTTCTCACCGTCGACCCGGCCAAGCGCCTCGCCAGCGCGCTGGGCATCAAGGGCATCGGCGCGGACCCTGTCACCATCTCGCGCGCACGCCTGCGGCGCGCCGGCCTGCCCGCACGCGGCGAAGTTGTGGCCGCGATGCTCGACATGAAGTCCGCGTGGGACAACATGGTCGAGCGCTACTCGCCGGATCGGCGCAGCGCCGAGCGCATTCTCAAAAACCGCTTCTACCAGCGCATCAGCGACGCGTTCGTGGGCTCGCACGAGTACGCGGCGATGGAGGCGCTGTACGAGCTGCACGAGGCCGGCGAGTACGACTGCGTGGTCGTCGACACGCCGCCCTCACGCAACGCGCTCGACTTTCTCGAAGCGCCAGCGCGTCTCACCGACTACGTGGGTGCTCGGCTGCTGTCGTGGCTTGCGGGGCCCTCAGGCGTGGGCCTGCGCGCGATGAACTTCGCCGCGACGCCGTTCCTGCGCCTCGCCGACCGGTTGCTGGGCGGCGACGTGCTCAGCGAGGTGTCGGATTTCGTGCGCCAGCTGCAGGGCCTGTACGGCGGTGTGCAGAAGCGCGCGCGCGACGTCTACCGGCTGCTGCGCAGCCCCCAGGTGGGCTTCGTGGTGGTGACGACACTCGAGCCGGGTCCGTTCGCGGAGGCGGAGTTCTTCGCGGCGAAGCTGCGCGAGTACACGATGCCGCTGCGCGGCATGGTGGTGAACCGCGTCCTGCCCCCGACGCTGCGCGAGCCGTCGAGCGCGGCCGCCGCGACGACGCTTGCCGACGATCCACGCATCGTCGAATGGATCGCGCAGCACCTCGGCGAGCGCTACGCGCCCGACGCCGTGCGCGGCGTCGGCCGCATCCATCTGATGTTCAACGCGCTCGCCCAGCGCGACGCACGCGCCCTCGCGAAACTGGAGCGCATCGCGGAAGTGCCGGTGTCGCGGATTCCGCTGTTCACGGATGACGTCTCCGAGCTCGAGGGCCTGGTCCGGATCGCCGGCCTCCTCTGACTCGCGCTCGGCCTCGCCGCTACGGGAACTCGCCGCTGGATGTGTGCGCCCCTCCCTTGATGACGCCGTGCGGGTTATGCGTGCGTCGATGAAACGACCCGGATGCCGGCGCGTCCGGCGACCTCTCGCCTGGGTCCCGCCATCCTCACAACAGCGAAATCGGCTCCGGCATTCTGCGCCGCTTCGACTGTCGCGGGGTCGTTCGTGGTGAGGACGACCTGGTTGGTTTCAGACAGGTTGTGCAGGAACTCGACCAGCAGGTCGCGCCGCGCCGGGTCAGCGGTGAGCATGGGCTCGTCGAGGAGCAGCGGGATGGGTTCGCCTGAGCTGCTCAGCACCTCGCAGAGCGCGATGCGGAGCAGCAGCGACACCTGGTCGCGGGTGCCGTGCGACACCACGTCGAGCGGGACCATGTCGGGCCGCTGTCGCGTCAGCAGGGACACCGCGAAGTGCTCAGTGTCGACGTTGACCGTCTCGTAGCGCGCCTCGGTCAGCGTCGTGAGGCGCGCGGCCACGCGCTCGGCGAGGCGCGGGGCCAGGTCGCGATGGGTGGCGCGTGATGCGGCGTCGATCAGCTGCGAGGCCCGGTTCAGCGCGGCGAGCTGGCGCAGGCCGCGGTCCTTCGCCGCGGCGCACGCGTCCCGCTCGTTCTGCAGGTCGGCGACGTCGGGTGCGTTCTCCAGCAACCCCGCAAGCCGGCCGCGCAGCTCCCGCGCCTGCGTGGTGGCCGACGCCGCCGCCTGCACGGCATGGCGCGCGTCGTCCTCGAGGGCCTGCAGCGCCGTCTCGTCAGGTGGCGCGAGCTGGGCGGCGAGCGCGGCTGATCCGCCGCGGGCTTCCAGCTCTGCGCCGAGGTGCTCGAGGGCGCGGTCGAGCAGCGCCTCGTCTCCGAGCGCCGCGGCACGCTGCCGCGCCGTCGCCAGCACGCGGCGGGCTTCGTCGTGGCGGCGGCGGATCTCGCACGCTTCGCGCACCGCGCGCATGGCCTCGGCGGGCGTCGCCTGCGGAGCCAGCCCGGCCGACGCCAAGAGCTGGTCGAGCCGCTCCTTGATCCGCTCTGCGATCTGCCGGTAGCGCTCGGCGGCCGCGCCCAGACGCCGCAGCTCCGCCTCATCGGCGGCCAGCTCCTTGTCCTCGCGGGCCAGGTCCGAGCGGCGGCGGTGCGCTGTGATGGCGCGCCCAGCCGCCGCCAGCGCGGCCTCTGCGTCTTCGAGCAGCCCGCGCGTCGTCGCGCCGGCACGAGCGACGGGCGTCATCACGCCCAGCGCCGCCGCGAGCTCACTGCAGCGCTCCGCCAGGTCGGCCGCGACGCCGTGCAGCTTCTCGGCCTCGGAGCGGACGCCGGCCGCGCGGCCCTCCTCGCGGAGGAGCGCGGCGTGCAGGGCCTGCAGCGATGGGACGCGCTCCGCGACGAGCGCCGCCTCATCCGCGCCGACGCCCGCGGCTTTCTCGAGGCGCGCGATGCGCTCATCGACGGCGCGCGCCTGGCGCCAGATCCGCCGCGACCACAGCGCACCGGCCGCGGCCAGCGCGAGGCCGGCCCCGGCGGCGATGAGGGCCGCCGGCCGCGCGTGGCTGCGCAGCAGCTCGACGCCGGCAACGACGGCGGCCACGAAGAGGACAACCGAGAGTGCGCTCCACAGCACTGGGCGCGGCCGCCGCCGCTGCTGCTCGACCAGCGCCGCCAGCGCATCGCCCGAGTCCCGTGGCAGCGAGCCCATGCCCGTGCGCGCGATCTCATGGCGCAGCGCAGCCATGCGGCGCTCCGCGGCAGGGTCGGAGATGTTGCGCGCCACGGCAGCCTGCGCGGCCGCCACCTCTCCGTGCAGGCGCTGCGCCTGCTCGACCGCGGTGTCGTCGAGCGCCGTGTCCGGGATGGCCCGCAGGCCGGTGAGCACCTCGGCGCGCCGCCGGCCGATCTCGGCCAGCCTGTCCTGGGCGGCGGTCCACGACGCGCCCGCCTCGTCTGCGCTGCGCAGCGCTTGGGCCAGCTCGCCGGCCAGGGTTGCTGCCCGCTCCTCCACGTCGAGCGGAAACGCGGCCAGGTGGCGCGTCTCCTCCTCCTCGCCGAGGGTTGCGGCAGTCTCCTGGCGGAGCGCGTCGAGGCGGCGCTTGCGCTCGACGATGGCCGCGACGCGGCCCTCCAGGAACGCCCGCTCCGCGGCGGCGGCGCGATCGCGGCCGTTCGCCGCATCACGATCCAGCACGCGCAGCCGCTCCTCCTCCGCGCCCAGTGCCTGCAGGCGGGCGCGCGCTTCCTCCAGGCGGCGGTCGAGGTCGCGCAGGCGGGCGCTCGCCACGCCCAGCGGGCTCGTGCTCCGCCGCTCGGAGCCCACTCGGTCCATGGCCTCCTTGAGGCGGGCGATGGCCTGGGTCGCGGTGATGCCCCGGGCGGTGTCCGCCAGCCGCTCGATAGCCTCCTGCAGCTGCTCGGCGCGGGCGGGGGCGGCGTCGGGCGCGCCGATGCGCAGCGCCTCGTCGCCCAGCCAGGCGGAGGCGCAGAACACGGATTCGTCCACGCCGAGGTGGAACCGGCCAGGGCTCACGGCACGGCCGCTGCGAAGCTCATCGGTGAGGTCCGAGCCTCCCAGCTCGAGCACCTGCACCCCCTGGTCGCGCGTGTCCAGGCTGCGGGCAACCCGGATCCGGCGCCCATCCTCCAGCGAATAGGTCAGCGCGATGGCGTACGGGCCTTGCGCCCAGGGACGCCAGCGATGCCAGTCGCTGCGCTCCACGGCGCGGCCCTGGCCCCCCGCATCGATGCCGTACAGCGCGGCGCGCACCGCGCGGTGCAGCGTGGACTTGCCCGACTCGTTGTCGCCGAGCACCAGCGTCAGCCGCGGGTGGAAGTCGACCAGAACGTCGGACAGCGCGCCGAAGCCGGCGATCTCGACGCGCTGCAGCTTCATCGCAGCCCGACCTCAGCGCCGGACAGCGCGAGCAGACCGTAGCGCAGCGCCTCGTCCAGCTCGGCGCGCTCGTCGTCGGTCTCCGCGGCCGCGGCAGCCGCCTGCACGGCGCGGACGAACGTGCCCTGCGTGGTGCGCTCAGCGGCGATGGCAGCGGCGTCGAAAGCCACCGCCGTCAGGTCGCGCACGCGAATCAGCGCGGCCAGGTTGCGCTCCTGCAGCGCGCTCTCCATCGAATATGCGTCCAGGGCCGCGCCGGGGTCGAGGTCGCCGACGAGGTCGACGCGCACCAGCGCGCGCTCCGGGTCGGCGCCCGCCAGCGCACCGGCCACCGCTGCTTCGACGCGCTCCAGCACAGCGGCGCTCGATCCGCAGCCGCCGGCGTCGCAGTCCGCCACGACCATCGCCCAGCGGTTGTCGTCGACCGGTTCGTAGCGCACATCCGAGCCGTCGACCTCGACGAGCACGGGCCCCCGGCCGCCGGTCTCGTCGAACGTGAGTGGCTCGGGGCTGCCCGGATACACCAGCGCGCCCACAGAATCGATGCGGCGGCGGTGGTAGTGGCCGCACAGCGCTGCGGAGAAGCCACGGCGGCGCACGTCCGCCGCGTGGAATGGACCGTGGATCGACTTGCCGTCGGGCCGCGAGCCGAGCTCTGCGCCGTGGAAGAGCGCGAGGTGCACGCCGCCGCCGGCCTGCACAGGCTCGCCGGCCAGCGGGTCTCCCTGCCATGCGGGTTCGCGATGGCCGAGGCCCCACAGCGTTAGCCCGTCGGCCAGCTGGACCGGCTCCAGCACCGGCGCGTTGAAGACGTGCACGTTGTCCGGCCACTCAGCGCGCCGGTACAGCGAGCCGGGGAGGAGCGAGTCGTGGTTGCCGGGCGCGATGAAGACGCGCATCGGCCGCCAGGAGGCGAACGTCTCGACCAGGAACCGCTCCGTGTCGACCCCGGCGCGCTCCTGCTCGTAGAGGTCGCCCCCGATGGTGACGGCGGCGCATCCGTGGCGAAGCGCGGTGTCACCGGCGCGGCGCAGCGCCTCGCGCAGGCCGTGGCGACGCCGCCTCGCCAGGTCGCCGTGACAGCCGAGCCCGGCGAAGGATCGATCGAGGTGCAGATCGGCCAGATGGAGCAGGCGGAAAGTCATGCTGTCTCAGCTCCCAGCCCGGGCGATCGAACGTCAGTTCGCCAGCGTAGCAGAGCGCCGGGATGTTTGCGATAATCGCCGTTGGGACGCGCTTGTCCCGTTTGGTTCGTTTTGGACCCGGCGGGGACGCAGTTGCTTGGGGTTCGATGAAAGTACGGGTCGGGGTGCCCCGTCGCTATGGCGTCGCAGCGGCCGCCATCGTCATGACGGCCCTGCTGGTGCGCCTCCTCACGCTGCCGCTGAGCGGTCCGGCGCGGCTGTTGGAAGGGGCCCTCTGCCTCCTCATCCTGGGGTTCGTCGTCACCTCGCTGCGCCTGCAGCGGGCCGCCTGGGGCGCGCGTGGCGCGCTGCTCATCCTCTATGCGCTCGCGCCCGCCGTGCTCGCCGGCGTGCTATTGCGGATCGCGGCGCCGGTGCTGCCCGACTACCCGATGCTGGCGGTGCTCGTCTTCGCGGCCATCGTGGTGAGCATCGACGTCGGGGCGCCACGCATCGCGGGGTTGCTCGCCGGCGCAGTTGTCATCGCTGTGTTCGTGCAGCTGTGGCTCACCACCGTCGCGACCAACGGCTCGGAGCTCGCCTCATTGGCGGTCGCGTGCGTCATGCTCGCGGGACTCGAGCTGGTGGTGCTGGCACATCGCGACCATGTCGAATCGGCGTACGAGCTCGAGAGCCTGCGCGGCCGCGTCTTCGCGGTCATGGGCCAGCACCTCGGCACCGAGCGCGACGTGTCATCGATCGTCACCGCCGTGCTGTATGCATGCCAGGAGATGTTCCCCGCGGCGACATACGGGGCGGTGCTGCTCATCGATGAGAGTGACGGCCTGCTGAAGGCGCCCGGCGTCGTGCTCGGTCCCGACGGTGTCGGCTCGGGCGGCCCGATGCCCGAGCTCGCGCGCGACGAGGGCATCGCTGGAGCTGTCATCGGAGCGGGACGAGCCCTGCTGCTGCCGACGATGGTCGACGTCGGCCATGCGGAGGCCGCGGTGCGCGAGCAGAGCCGCCTCCGTCTCGCGGACGCGGGCAACGGTTTCATGCGCAGCGCCATCGGCGCGCCGCTGCAGCCGCCCGGCGCAGGTGTGATCGGCTGTCTGGTTCTTGCGTCGCACACGCACGAGCACGCGTGGCGCGAGCGCAACCTTCCCGCGGTGCAGGCCGCGGCTGATGAGGCTGCGCGCGCGATCGAGCGCGCGCGGCGGCACGAGGCGGATGTCGACCAGGCGCTGCTCGACAGCATCACCGGTCTCGTGAGTCACCGCCGCCTGCTCAATGTCGTCGAGCAGGAGGTTGCGCGCGCCTCGCGCGCGGACACCACCCTCGCGATCATCTTCTCTGACCTCGACGACTTCAAGGAGATCAACGACGCGTGGGGACACGACGCGGGCAACCGGGTGCTGCGCATGTACGCCGACGTGCTGCGCGGCGCGCTGCGCCGTGAGGACACCGCGGCGCGGTACGGCGGTGACGAGTTCGTCTGCGTGCTGCCCGGCGCCGACCGCGAGCAGGCTCTTGCCATCGCCGACCGCATCCAGCAGCACTTTGCCGACGGGGCGCGGGGCGATCCCGTCGTGGGGACGTCCAATGCGTCCGTGTCCTACGGAATCGCGATCTACCCCGACGACGCCGGCGATGCCGCCGCCGTGCTCACCGCCGCCGACGCGCAGCTGATCCGCGCGAAGCAGCGCAACAAGGCGCTCACGGGGCGGGCTCGGCGAGCCCAGCGCCGGCGGACGCCGGAACGCCTTGACACCGCCTGACGAATAGTTCTATACTCGAACCATTCATGGAGCGAACCACCATCTCTCGAAACGCGCCCGCGGCGGGGGAACAGCTGCGCCGGTACGTGGCCGAGCGCTTCTGGGCGCTCTTTCCCCTGCTCAAACAGCGGATGCAGACCGGCCTCCCGGTCGAGGTGAGCGACGACCTCCGCAACGTCACGCCGCACCAGCTCGACGCCCTGCGCCACCTCGTGCGCCTGGATGCGTGCGCTGACGGCGGCGTGTCGATGAACGAGCTCGCCCGGGAGCAGCACTGCGCGCTCAGCACGGCGACGGCTCTGGTGGACCGGCTCATCAAGTCGGGCCTTGCCGACCGCATCCCGGACCCGGCCGACCGGCGTGTGGTGCGCGTCGCGCCGACCCGCCGTGGCGAAGAGCTGAGCCGCCGGTTCGGCGAGGTGAAGCACGTCGTGGCGATGCAGCTGCTCGCGCCGCTCGACGACGCTGAGCTGATCCAGCTCAAGACGCTTCTCGACAAGGTCATCGGCGACAGCGGCGCCGACAACGAGACACGGGAGGATGCGGGATGACAGAGGTGCTCACCGAGCCGCAGGCCGCCACCATCCCGGAGGCCGACGACGAGGTCGAGGTCGCGCACGCGCGCGTCGGCCGCTTCGACTACAAGTGGGTCGCGCTCGGCGTCGTGCT
>JAFARE010000046.1 GCA_019245575.1 Candidatus Dormiibacterota bacterium
AGCGCTGCGAGGCAGGGTGGCGGCGTGTCGCTGGCCTCCGCACCGCGCATTGCCCACGGCGGTCTGGGCACGCGGATCATCATCGGCTCTCGGAATGACGGTTCGTGGACGATCTTCTCCGCCGGGCCCTGCGTTTCAGCGTAGTCCTTGAGTTCCGACGGCAGGAAGGCAAATACGGACTGCTCCAACTCGTGTCCGCCACTACGTCCCACCACGCGCACGCTGGCGTTCTCGACCACACGGGCTGAGACCAGCGACGCCTGCTGCTGAGCACCGAGCAGGATGATGCCGCGGCTGCGCAGCTCGGCGGCGACCTCCTCGACCAGCTGCGTAATGGGATCAGTGTGCCCTTTCGGCGCGAATCGGTTTAGCTCGTCGAGCACGAAGAGATGGTGCATGCCGCGCTGCGCGCGCCCTCCGGTGGCCACGTTTTTTGCCTGCGTGAAGAGCGCCGCGACCACGAAGCGCTGCAGATGCCGGTCGGACAGCGACGCAATGTCCACGACCACGGGGCGGTCCTCCGGAAACCGCTCCAAGTCGAGCGGGTGCGATCCCTGCGCGTCCATGCGGAAGATGCCGCCCGACTCGTTGACAGCGCGGCGCAGGCGGCGGAAGAAGCGCCGCAGCGTCCCGCCGTGATGTTGCCGGCTGACCAGCCACTGCCAGTCGCGGTTGTCGAAGTGCTCGTCATCGAGCCCCTGACGGAACCATTCGAAGAGCTCGTCGAACGTCGCCGGAGCACCGGGCTTCTGCCGCCGTTGCACCCGGTTGGCCGCATCCCGCCGTTCCTCGACGAGGATGCGCTCGACGTCCTGCACCAGCAACTGGAAGTTGTCGTCTTCGCGGTCACCGTCGGAGAAGAGGTATTCGAACAGGTCGTGCAGGAGCAGGTCACCGAGCGTCCAGCTGTACGGCACTACTGGTACGGGTGCGCCCGTTTCAATGGCGAGACCGGTGACGGAATCTTGGGGCGCGAAGTAGACACAGTCGAGCGGCGCGGGGTGCTCCCAGCCCATCTGGCGCCAGGCCTCGAGGTCCTCCTCGGAAAACGCCGACGAGTACCGCCCGATGTGGAAGAGGTCGAATCCCTTCACGTTAAGAATCACGGCCCGCGCCCGAGGCGCGTCCGGATCGTTGGGATGCAGCCGTCGATGCTCGGCGAAGTGGCGCAGGATCTGCGAGAGAACGATCGTCAAAAACGAGCTCTTGGTGCTCGCGCCCGCCGTACCGTTGACGTTGAGATGTCCACCGAGCGAACCCAGCACGAAGTCGAGGTCGACGCACGCGGGGCCTGCGACCGCCTCGCCGCCGTTCCTAATCAGCCCAATGGTCAGCGGGTCGCCCATGGAGTTGATGCCGTAGGCGATGCGCGCATGCTCTTCGACCGCGGAGTAGACGCTCGAACCCTCGCGCGGCGGCGAGAGCACGTTGGGTTCGGTTGCGAGCACACGCGTCTGCGCGTACGTGACGCCGCGCGAGTCCACGGCGACTTCCTGGGTGGGAACCGCGTCGTATCGATCCGCCTCCTCCAGCATCGACTTGAGACGCGAGCGCCGGTAGACCTCGGTCACCAGACCGTAGACGGCAATTGAGCGCACTCCTGCGCGACTGTCTACGCGCACCAGTTGGGTCTTCTCGATGGTGACGTCGTCGCCGGCCCAGAAGAAGAACATCTCGCTGGTCGCCTCGTGCTCGCCAGGAGCGCCGATTCGCCCTACGGCCACCTCCGCATCTACCGGTACGGGAGGCGCTTGCCCGATCGCAGGCGTGGACGACGATGTGTCCTCTTCGGTTTTGGTCGGCACCGGTGTTTCAACCACGTCGGTCGCATCGGACATGATGTTCTCCTTCAATCAGCTCAGTTGAGCGCGCGGCGCAATGCAGCAGCGCGCTGCTCCAGTGGTGGCACCAACGTGCGCAGCACCTCTTCGGTTGTCACGATGGGCTCAAGCGACACAGCGGAACGGCCGTAGCTTTCCTGCCGGCAGCGCAACTGGCGGAGTCGGTGCGAAATCGCGGAGATCTCCCGGCTGCGATCGTCCGCCGCCGGAAAGGCGCGCTCCAGGTACTCGAGCGGCATCGACAGACGGACGATGCCCTGGCCAGGACCCATCATTGCCCCCTCGCCGAGCCGGAGGTACCAGCTCACCAGGTGCGCGTTTGTCGTCTGCAACAGGAACGCCGGGGTCCGCTCTCCCGGGCTGAGTTCATAGAGCAGTGACGTCAGCGGTGCCGGCAGGTAATGTCGCAGCACCTGCTTCACCATGCCCACTGCCGCCTGCCGCTGCGACTCGATGGTGACGAGCCTGCGCTCCAAGAGCCCGTCCGCAAGCGCAGGCGTCTCAGGATCGCGCAGCAGCAGCGCGCGCTCCAGCGCCTCCATCTCGCGCTTGGCAAAATCCCACGCTCGGCGCCGGCTCAGTTCGAAGTCGTGTGCCGCCGCCTCGCTCTCGCGGGCCACGAGGCGGACACCGCACGCGCTCGCCGCTTCTTTCAACTCGAGAGTGAGGTCTGTGCCTATGTCAACGGCGATGCAGAGCACGCAGTCGTTACGCCAGCCATCTTCAGGACGCCGCAGCGTCCTGCCCTCGAGCCGTAGCTCAGCGGCGGCTATTGACGCAAGAATCAGCGGGCGCAGAGCGCCATTGGCACGGATGACACCGAAAGTCCGCGAGTGCAACGTACCGTCGATAAAACGGGTCGGCGGCCGCGTGGGCACTCCACCGCTGGCGATGGGACGCCACTCCCAAGCGGGAACCTCATAGCTCGCCTGTTCCAGCTTGGCCGCCTGCTGCTCCTCGTCGTCGGCGTCGCCGCGATCGATCGGCGGCAGGGCGACGAAGCCGGCCTCGTCGACCGCACGAAAGTCGAGTCGCCGACCCAACGATGGTGCGCTGGCCGCCGCATTCATCCCGGTGACGCCTTTGTTTGGGGCTGCAGAGCCGTGTCGGCAACTGCACCGGCAACCGTGCTCAGACCGTCTTCGAAGTGGAGGCTCCCATCGGGAGCGCCCGTGACGACGTGCGCCGCCTCGTGCAGCAGTGTTCCGGCGTACTTGGGCAACGTGCGCAGCGCGGAGCGCTTGATGATGATGCGCCGCTCTTGCTCATCCCAGATTGCCTCGAACTGAGCCAGGCGGGGGTCAGGGCGCATAGTTTCGGAGATGACGACCTTGTCAACTCGGCGCCGGTCGCTTCCCATGCGTGCCAGTCCAAGAATGGCGTCTGTCAGCTCATAGACTCGGCGCTCGGCAACGGTCATCGCGGCTGGATCGACGAAGTCGTACTCGAAGCTCTGGTCGAGCTCCTGCGCATAGAGCCCCAGAGTGCGAATGGGATTGCCGGCGAGGTCGCGGAGGTCCCTGAGTTTCGCGCTCACGTCCTCTGGAACCACGACCACGCGCAGCCCATCCGCACGGGCGTAGTCGATAACGCTTCGCTCCGGGCCCATCGCATTGCCCGATGTGATGAACACGACCTTTTCGACCGCGTTCAGCGCGCGGCAAGCGTGCACGGCGACGTCGCGCCAGGTCTTGAGCTCCTCGTGGCTGGTGCCTGAGGCCAAGGCAGAAACATCGTCAGCCAGTACGCGAGCAACATCCGCAGAGTGCGCCTGGGTGAGAATGGCGCGGACACGCTCGCCATACGCGGTACGACCGACGTTGCTCCGCTCCCGGTTGAGCGATCTGCGCAAACCCTTGGTCATTGCAGTGATGTTGTAGCTGAAGAGAAATCCCGGCTCGTCGGCGACATGCAGACCGTTCACATATATTCGTGGTGCGGCGCGATGCCTCACAGCGAGGACATCTCCTACCTTGGTGTGCTCCAGAGTTGCCTCGCCGCTGAATTGCAAGAAGAAGTCCTTCGCGGCGTCGATATCAGCGTCGTCGACACCGCTGAGGACGACATCGGTGCCGATCATTGATGCGTCGGAGGGCGGAGTGATCAGCGCGTGCAAAGTCGAGATCATCTGGAAGCCGTGTTTCGGCCGCATGCCGATGCCGATGTCCGCATGGCGGGAGCGCAACTGGATCGAGATCCCGTGCCGGTAGAGCACGGCGAGCGCGTCCTTGAGGCCGACTCCGAACTTCCCAATGAGATTCGGATGGGCCAACTTCTCGGGGTCCTCACGTTGCGTCAGGTGCTCGGGCCGGATACCGCGGCCCAGGTCGCGTACATGCCAGTCGCCGTGGCCGTCTTTGGCGATCTCGGGAGCCGCAGTGTCCGTGAGCGTCTGCTCGTCGAGAGCATTGGCGATCAGCTCCCGCACCGCGTGCGCGACGCTCCAGTGCTCGAGCACTTCCTCGATGTTGAGGTCGAAAGCCTCAGCCGCGGCCACGTTGACGCTCCTCCCTAGTACGTCGGTCGGCACGCCCGCCGACGCGCGCGGACCAGTCCCGTGGCAGGGGACGGTCGGCCAGCCAATATAGCCCGCGAGCAGGACGAACGAAGCCGGTGTCCCGGCTCAGCGCGGCGAGCAGGGTTTCAGCTGGGTCCTGGCCACCGAGACCCTGACCCGACTTCGTCAGCGCTGCCGCGATCTCCCGATAGTGCATCGGTTCGCCGGCTTGGGTGAGCATCTCAACCACGGCAGATCGCCACGCCGGCGCGGTCCGATCGCCGAATGCCTCCGCCGGACGCTGCAGGAAGAAATCCCTGCCCCACTCCGGGGAGTGCAGCTCGAGCAGCGACCGGATCTGGGCTGCCTCGGCAGCGAGGCGGCGCAACCGCTCCTCGCGCATCGCAATCTCCTCCTGCACCCAGCCACGCTCGTCTTCCAGCAAGCGGAGGCGGCCGCTGAGCGCGTCGCGAAACTGTGGGTCTGGGGATTCAGGCAGTGGCATGGCGGCCTGCAGATCGCTGATCTCACGCTGAAGCCGTTCGATCTCCCGCTCGAGCGCCATGCCGATCCGCGCCTGCTCGGTCGTCGCTTCCTCTTGCCGTCGAATGGTCAGCGCTAGACGAGCATCGGCCTCAGCAGCGCGCGCTTCGAGCTCCACGCGTCGCTCCTGCGCGCGTCGAAGTGCCTCTGCTGCCGCTCGAGACTTTCGATGCCAGTCGGTGAGCTCGCGGAAGGGCACATCAGTCGACCGCTCGAAGTCGTCAACCTGCGCTCGCCGCTCCGCAAGCTCGGCATGCACAGCGTTGAGCGCGGAACGGGCGGCATCGAGCTCCTCCCGCGCGTTCGCTACTGCGGTGGAGCTCCTCCGCTCGAGATCAACGGCGCGGCTGGCGAGGCGCTTACGTTGACCGCGCAGGCTGATAAGGCGGGCTCTCAGTTGCTCGATTCGCTCGGCGTTCGGCATTGGTCGCGGACGATAGCAGCTTTCCCAACAGAGAGTCCAACGACGTTAGCTTCTGCGTTTGGTGCGCACCTAAAGCAGGATGCTCCGTGCCTCGGCGTCGAGGTGAAGCGTCTCTCGGCCGAACCCGTACCGCTCTTCGTCCGGAACCCCACGAGACCGGTCGGACACGTGCAATCGCAGCCGAGGTCAAGTGCAGACACTTCCACTCTGGAATAGCCTCACGGCAAACTGTGCCCGCCGTGAGTGATTCCGCGCCGGTTCAGGAAGGCTTGTTGCGGGCGTTAGCTAACGCCTACGCGGACTTTCTTCGCCGGCAACGGGCATCGTCCTCGGCTCTGATGACGTGGCCTTCGGGCAAGGCACGCACCTCGCTCGACTTCGCGTGGCTCGAGGGGCCAGCGTTTCGAGAAGAGCGCCTCATGCGCTCGCTGGAGACGGTCAGGGTGGGGGACGGGGACGCCCTCCTCCGTCCCCTTGGGCGGATGAATGCGACGGTCTCTCTTAACCCGTACGAGCGGGAGACGCTCTATGGCTACCCGTTCGTCGTCGGCCGGATTGGCGAGCGGCGCATCCGCGCGCCGCTGCTGCTGCTGCCGTTGCGGATCGTGCCTAAGGGCAGAGGCTTCGAGCTGGAGCCGGCTGATGACCATCTCGAGTTCAACAGCCTTCCGTTCCTATCCGAGGCCGAAACCGACGCCCGAGACCTCGCCATCACACGCATCGTGCAGAGCCTGCCGACGTGCCCGCTCAGCTACGCGGCGCTGCGAGGCTTCATCGACGTGCTGCAACGTGAACTCCCGGACGTGCGCGTCGAGGCGAAACTCGACGGCCGGTTCGGCGATCCGCCAGAGGCTCCGCCTGCAGGACAGGGCCTATCGATCATCGACCAAGGCGCGGTGCTCGTCGCACCCACTGCGGCGTACTTCCTGGCCAGCGATCTGGAGCGGCTCGCCGCCCAGCAAGACATCGAATCCGCGGCGTTGGCTGCGCTGCTCTACGGAGCCGGTGATGAGGAACAAGTGGACCTCACGGCAGAACGAGTCGCCTCCGCCAAGGTGTACTACCCGTTCCCGAGCAACCAGTCGCAACGGCGAGTCGCGGTGCTCGTCGACGACCCGACGACACGAGTGGTGCGCGTGGATGGTCCGCCTGGGACCGGCAAGTCGCTGACCATCGCCAATCTCGTATGCCACCTGGTCGCCACTGGCCGCACCGTCCTGGTCACGTCGCAGAAGGACAAGGCGCTGCAGGTGGTCGATGAAAAGCTGCGCGAACTCGACTCGCCGCTGTTGCCCTTGACGTTGCTGCGCCGCGACCGGAAACCGTTGCTGGACCGACTTTCAGAGATCGCCAAGACGCGGTCGCTGCAAGAGGTAGAGAGCGAGGTCAACGGCCTCGATACGGCGTACTCCAACAGCAGTGCCGAACTTCTGGCCACCGAGCGGAGATTCGAGAGTGCGCTTGAGGCGGAAGCGATGGTTGTCGCCGCGGACCGCGACCGAGCCGCGGCCACGGGGCTGTCTGCGCTATTCAAGGGGTTTGCAACTCGACGGGTGCAGCGACGGGCCAAGCGGCTAGCGCCTCAGGACACAGCGGAGCTGAGCCAGCACGCGACCCGGCAGCGACAAGACCTGCTGCGGTTGTGCCGTGCTCGCTTGTTGACCGGCGCCGAGCGATGCACTGCGCGGGAGACGAGAGGTCAGCGCCAGGTGCGCGAGGAACTGGCCAAGGTCATCCGGCGCGACCCTAACTCGTACCGCAACTTCGCTTTTTTCGACCGGCTTAAGGCGGACGTGCCGAGAGCCGAGGCTTTGCTCAAGTCGCTGCCCGCCTGGGTGATGGCGCCCGACGATGCGGCTCGACTGTTTCCGTGTAAGGAAGGGTTGTTCGACGTGGTAATCGTCGATGAGGCGTCGCAGGTAGACCTGCCGTCGATCACGCCAGTGCTGCATCGAGCAAAAAAGGTCGCCGTGTTCGGCGACGCTCGCCAGATGCAGCCGCGACGCTTCGCCTTCGTCAGTACCACCCTGGCACAGAGCGTTTGGTCTCGCTACGGCGTCGCCCGTTACGACCCCGACGGCATGCTCCATCCGACGAAGCAAAGCCTATTGGACCTGGCCAGCTCGCGGGCCGAGGAAGTGTGGATGCTCGACGAACACTTCCGCAGCTTGCCGTCGATTATCGAGTTCAGCAATGAACGGTGGTATGCAAGCCGGCTGCGAGTTATGACTGACGAGACGCGCAAGCGCTTCGGGCGTCCGACCACAGCTGCGTTCACTCTGCACCCGGTCTCCGATGGTCATGTCACGCCCAACACGCAGGTGAATGAGGCCGAAGCTCGAGCTTTGGTCGACCACTTGAAGGAGATACTCGGCCGCCCCGAGTACGACGGCGCGACCATCGGCGTTATCGCCCTCTTCGACGAACAGGCGGACTACATCCAAGAGCTCGTGGCCACGGAGATTCCGCTCGATGCGCTGACCGAGCGCGGGGTCGTGGTCGCCATCGCCGACGGCTGGCAGGGCGATGAGCGCGACGTGATCCTCTACTCACTGTCGTACGACGCCGACGGCATGACGCAGGCGCAACTATCACCACGCATGATGGACTTCACGCATATCCAAGGGTTGCTCAACGTCATGTTCACCCGGGCCCGCGATGAGATCCACATCTTCCACTCCGCCGACCCCACTCAGTTCACATTCGCGGGCGGCCGAGCCAGCGTGCTCTCGGACTGGCTGGCGCATGCCGCGCGAGTCGCTCAGCGCGGGCGTGTGTTCCGTGGCGAGAGCCGCGTCGGGCGGGTGGACAGCGACTTCGAGTTGCAGGTGGCGGACCGGCTGCAGCGCAGCGGCTTTCTGGTCACCCACCAATACCCCGCCAGCGGTTTCTGGATCGATCTGGTAGTCGAAGATTCAGCGGCGCCGGGGCTGCGCTTGGCAGTCGAGTGCGATGGGGAGCCGTGGCATAGCGATGAGCATGGCCGCTTGCCCGTCAACGACCTGGAGCGCGAGGCCGTGCTCGAGCGCGCCGGATGGTCCATATTGCGGATTCCGTATCGGAATTGGCGACGGTCGCCTGAAGCCCAGGTGGATCGTGTGGCGCAGTGGTTCCGCGAACATGGCGGATCCGACGATGCAGCCGACGGCGAGAGCGGTGCGCAGACTCCCGGGGGCGACGCAGCGTCGCAGGGCAAACGTGGGCGGCCCCAAGCTCGGTCCGTGCAGGGAGCCACCGAGTCGCACATCGTCGCGGCCGTGCGTGAAGGCACGCACAATGAGGCCGAGGCTGTTCGCAAGGTCTCGCGGCAATTGGGCTACCAACGCGTCGGGTCTCGTATCGCCGCTCACATCCTGGGCGAGCGCAATCGGCTCGTGAGAGCCGGAATCCTTGTGGTCGAAGATGGAGAATGGTTCCTGACACCCGCAGGACGCGCGGCCAACGTACCGGCACGCGCAGCAACTGGGCGCGGCGCGCCGACCTGCGTGTGCGGAAGTCCGATGATTCTGCGCTCTGGGCGGTATGGCGCCTTCTACTCCTGCCGTCGCTATCCCGCCTGCAAGCGAACACGCAGCGCGTGATCCCAGCGCGTTCCGGCGCCCGGCCCCGGCCGCTTCCATTCATGTTCGTGCAGCGAGCACCCAAGCGTCAGGCAGTTGTCGCTCGACCGTCGAATCCTGCCGCCGTGGAACAGTTCGACCTTTCCGCAGCCAGGCTCTACGTGACCCGAGTCCATTGGCGCTTCGCCCGGACGATGCCGCAGTGGCCGCACGAGTACACCGTGCGCCGCTGGCGGCCAGAGCTCGACCACCAGTTCGCAGCCATGGTTGCGTTCATCCGCGCAGAGGGCGTCGTAAAGCCCTGGCCGAGAGACGCCCAGATCCCGCGGTACCACCATTCCTATCTCGCCCTGGACGGCTGGGAGTATTGGACGATGGGCGAGCCGGTGGCTGCGACCATCCTCATAAACCGCGCGCGAGTCGAGTGACGGTCTCTAACGTGCCAGGGCCCGGTCGATCCTTATTCACGCGAGCCACCTGGTACATCCCGTCACCGTACCAGGACCCTAGTGAGAACCGTGTGACGGAGGTCTTCGCCGCCGTGCTGGAGAGTGTGCCAGGACTCGCCCGCGCACTCGTGGACTGGTGGTATGGGCCACTGCTGTCTGGCGGCATGGAGACGCGTGACGACGTACGTACGCAATCGCGCACGGGGAGTGGCGGCATCGTCGACCTCGCGCTTCGGGTACGCCCACGGGCACGGCGTCGCAGCGATGTCGTCGAGGACTTGGGAAATGAAGCGCCTCCGCGCGACGTCGTCTGCTGGGTCGAGATCAAGCACCGTGATCCACCACCGGAGCTACACGGACCGCAGCTAGAGACATACCTTCACGACATCGAGGACGTCAGTGCCGGCCATCGCTTTGTACGGTTGCTGGCGCCTCGCGGATTCGACCCGCCGCGTCCAGCAGGGGTCGACTACAGCACATGGCAGGAAGTCGCCCGATGGTTGTCGGCCTATCTCACGACGCATCACGCAACCATCGGCGAAGTAGACAAGTACTTGATCGGACAGTTATTGCGATTCCTACAAGAGGAGGGACTCATGGACCCAGGACGTCTGACCGCAGAGCACGCCTTTATCGCCGATGCGCTACCTAGTGCTGCAACTGCGTATGCCGCGTTGTGGGAGGTCGCCGAGGGCGTGATCTTCAACGAGTGGCTCAAGCCTCGGCCAGGCGGTATGCGTCAGATCATGAACATGTACCGGGTGTTCGATCTCAAGCCACCGGACGGCCAGAGCTTGGCCGAGACCTGGCGTGGCAATTTCCTCGAATGGGGCATGCGGCCGGATGATTTCCTTGGGGCCGAGTCGCGGCAGGCGCTGGTGTTCTATGCGGGTCTCACGATCACGTCGTCGCCAAAGCAAGATCCATTACTCAGCGCGGGTAACCGCGGTTGGCTCGCCACACTCGAGGGAAATGGGTTTCGCCACGTGGTCTCCTATTACCCACGCATCTGGCGCCTGTTGTATGTCGACGAACTCCTCACTCAGCCAAGCCTCGAGGAGCAAGGACAGCAACTGGGTCGCTGGGTCCTGGCCGCGTTTACGTCACTCTGCGCGGCTCAGCCGCCTTCCTGATCTCTCACGGGAGCGATACAGTCAAGTTCGCTCGGTTTCGGAGAGTTCGCTCGGCCAGTACTTCTTGGACTGCAGGTACTGCGTCGCCTCGACCTCGTCGGAGTACTCGAGGAGATTGCCGACCTTCGCCGCGAGCACCTCGCGAACCGCACCCGGCGACGCGAAATAGAACTCACGGCGATCGTTCACGTGGTTGAGCCGCTTCTCGTGGAAGGCCTTGTGGAGCTCGGTCTCGAGGGTCACCGCGTCATCCGAGAAGAAGAGTGCGTGGACATCGAACGGGAAGGGCACTGACGCATCGCCGAGCTCACGGACGCGGTCCATTGGCTCGAGCCGACGCGTCATTCCGATCTTCACTACGTTGCGCCCAAACGCGCCCGGGTTGCTGATCACGTACACGTAGCCGCAGCGGATGTTCGCGGCTCGCGCCTCGTTCGCTGCGATGTCAGCGTCGATCGATGCAACCTGGGCTTCCGCCTTCTCGGCTCCATCGACATCGCCCTTCGCCCGCAGCGCTTCGGCCACGCTCGCGTGGTGCGCGCGCTCCTTGTCGAGGCGTTCCCGCTCCGCGGCGAACTCCTGCTCCGCCTTCCGTTCCTCGCGCAGCCGCTCGCGCTCGTCGCGTGCCGCCTCCTTCTCCTCCTGGACCTTCATCAGGAAGTCCGCGGTGAGCTCGAGTTCCTCGACGCGGATCGCGTGGTAGGTCGGGTTGATGCGGATCTCCATCATCGAGCCGAGACGCGCGATCGTCTCGACGCTCGCGTCCAAGCGCTTCTTCGCGGTGACTACGTTCCCAGTGCGTAGTGAACGGACGCACGTGTCCGCCTCGGCGTTGTACGCGCGGAGCATCAGCTTCGAGTAGTCGCTGGTCATCTTGCGTCCCTTGGCCAGCGAGTTGTTGAAGGTGAAGCGCTCCGAAACGAGTACCGCATCGTCCTTCTTAACGGCGTCTTTGATCCGGTTCTGGATGTCATCAAGCCGGTCGCGGTACTCCGCCGACGTTTCCAACGGATGGTGGTACTGGTAGACGCCCACCTCTTGCAGGACGCGTTGGTCGTTGAGGTCGACGACGTCGACGCTCTCGCGCAGTTCTTCCTCGAGCTCGGCGACGCGCGCCCGGAGTCGAGCAACTTCAGCAATTAACTGCGCTTCCTGCGTGACAGCGGGCGCATAGCCGGGAGCAGACAGTGGCGGCGCGGCAGGGTAGCTCGGTGCGATCGGCTGAGGCGGCGGCGGAGCGATGGGTACCCCCGCGCCGGCGCGGATCGCCGCAGGAACGGCGGACTCAGGAACGGGAGACATCGCGAACTCAACGGCGGGCGGCGCGGGTGGCACGACTGGCTGAGAAGGTGGTGGCGGCACCACGACGGGTGCTGGCTGCGTGATCGGAGTGGCGACGGGAACCCAGAACGACCAGCCGACCGGCGGTCGGGGCCAGGAGGGATCTGGTTGCCAACCGTCGGGTGGCACCCAGCCCGCCGGCTGCGGCGGCCATCCGGGCGGCGGGTTGAACTGGAAGCCATCCACGCTCACGCGTCCCGTACACCCTTGCCCGGGTCGATCGGCACCAGGTCGTATGGGCTTTTCGATACGGCAGCACCCAGGTGCATCAGCGTCGCGAGTGGCGTGACGTGGCTGAGGTCAAACTCGCCGAAGCGCTCGCGATCGGCCGCGACTGCGATGAACACGAACTTCTCCATGCGGCCGGTCGCCGGACTGGTCGTTTCGGTTTGTACAGTCAGCGCGATCGACCGGATGTTGCCGATCTCATCCGCCGAGAAGATCTCGTGGAGCATGCGCAGGCTCACCTGGTAGATAGCCGATGTGTACGCGTCCTTGAGTTCCTTAGCCGAGAGCGCGGTGGCCCGAAGCTCGCCGCTGGGACGGTGGTACTTGAACTCCTTCTCGGTCGGCATCGAACTAGGTGGTGGCACGGATGCGGTGAGGACGAGTTCCTTCTCGGCGCTGTCGTACGAGTAGTCATGCTCGACGGGAAAGCCCTCGGGGTAATACGAGTTACCGAGCACCATCCCCACCCATTCTTCGACGGCCTCGGGTGCGCCCATGCGCAGTCCCTCGATCCATTGGTCAAGTGACGCGTTCGCGCGTGCAGCCTCGGCGTCGCGGCCGGTACATTCGGCGGCGTACTGCGCGCGAGCAGCCTCGAGTTGCTCGACCCGCGCACTCTCGGCGCGCTGGTGCTCCTGCATCTGCCGCAACTGGGCCAAGGGGAGCGCGGCGACCTCAGCCTCCCATTCTGCGTGCTGCGCACTGAACGCTTCGCGAGCTCGCGCGACTGCCTCGGAGTGCTTCTTTTTGCCGCCCAGCAGGCCGCCCAACCCCTTGGGCTCCGGAGGTTCCTGAAACACCGGTTCGTCCCGGGCGGTCAGTGGTCGCGGCGCCGGGGTCGGTGTCTCTAGGTCTGAGCGTGCGAACGACGGGTGCTCAGCCACTTGGCGCAGGCCCGCCATGTCTACGCGGTGATCGACACCAACGGCCGCGGCGAGGATGCCCGCGAGCTCGTCCCGCGCCTCTTGGAGCTGCGCGTTCCGTGCTTGAGCATCGGCTTCTCCGGCTTCCTGGCGAAGCCGCGTCGCTTCGGCCTCGGCAGCCCTTCGCGCTGCCGCATCTGCCTTGTCCGACTGCTTCTGGGCCCTGTCAAGCTCGCGGAGGAGTCTCTGGTGCTCTCTCTGCGCCGCGGCCGACGCCCGATTGGCGGCCGCCACGGCTTGCATCTGCCGCCTCGCCCTGACCTGGTTCTGGTGGTGAATCTCGGCGAAGAACCCGCGCTTCCTGGCCATCTCAACTCCCGGCCTGACGCTTGCTCAAGCAGGCCTCGCAGGATGCCAGTCCGGGATTGCGATTGCAATCGCCGATCGCAGTGGCCTCGCCAAACAGTAGGCGACGAGATTCGGCGGTGCTTGTGTTCATTAGGCAGCCCCGGCGACTCCTCCAGCGCTTCGTAGGCTGGTCTGGAGCTGCGCCGCCACAACGGGTCGATCGAGCTATCGCAAGGGCTTCCTCCCGACGCGAGCGCCGTCTGGGATGCAATCCCGCCCGATGTGACGCAGCTCAGGTCAGGGCGAGCGTTTTGGGGGCGGCAGCTGGTTTGTCGGCGCCGGGCCTCTTGGCGGCGTGGACCACGCCTAGGAGAGGCGTTGGGCGCGACGTCTATGAGGCGCTCAGGCCAGATCGGCGTCATCATCGCCAGCGCTGTGCAAGGCGCGCCACCACGTCGGCCCAGGGTCGCGCGCCTGACCGGGGGCCAGGCCCACAGTGCCGGCAGCAGCGCGGGTGGGCAGCTCTTGGCCACGCTTCGGCGGGCGCGGCGGCTGCCCACGGCGCTGGTTCCAGAGGGGCCAGCCCATCCGCTCCTTGGGCTCCTGTGGGAAGGTGCCAAGCGCTACTTGGCCAGGCCCAGTCGAGCCCCTGGCTGGTATCGGTCAAAGCAGGCCATGCGACGCTATTCGACAACCTAGACCTGGTGTTGGCTGAGAGCTGGCCCGCTTCCCTCGACGTGTCTGACGTCGCTGACGAGCGTGTCCGCCCTCGTGACGAGGTCTGGGTCGAACACCTTGATCGATCCATGGCGGGCTCCGAGCGTGCTCAGACCACGCTCACCGTCGCGGTGGTCGGCAGGTTCGTACCCGAGCCGCACACGCAGGCAGGAGTTGGCCATCGCGGGGGTGTCGGTACCCCGGCCGCCCACGCCCCGAAAACACGCCAGCCTGGCGAGCCAGCGGCGCAGCTGGGCCTCGTACCGGTGAGGCTCGGAGAGACCGATCTCGCGCGTCAGCGCCAGCGATGTGGCGGGCGACTCGGTCGAACCGACTCGGTCGGATTTTGCGACCATCGACGACGATGCACACGACCAGTTACACGCGGCCCACGCGCGCGCGCGCGAGGGGCCGGTCGGTTGACGGTTCATCGGTTCGACTCAGGTTCACCCCGGAGTCGCCGCGGATTCGCCTCGGAGTCGCCCCCGATTCGCCTCGGAGTCGCCCCGGATTCGCCCCGGATTCGCCTCGGAGTCGCCCGGGGTTCGGCTCGGGTTCGCCCCGGAGTTTCGCCCGCGGCATTCCGGATGCGCCTTCGCCTCAACCCGCGTCTGCTCACCATGCTTTGTCTCGCGCGATGGACAACCTGCCCTTGGCCACGGGAACCGTGGCCTGGTGCTATACCCCATGCAGCTCGGGCGCGACATGTAGGTGCTATTGAGCCCAGGTCGGTACAGTCCATGCTCAGGCGATGGGCGGTATGTCGTGTTGCCATCCGGTTCGTGGACCCCGCGGCTGACCATTCCGCAGTATTGGCGACCAGCGTCTTGGTGGCGAGGCGCTCGCTGAAGGCCGCGCAGCGGGTCGTGTAGGCGACCCCGAGTAACTGGAACATTCGTTACTTGGAACCTCCTTTCGTGGTAACGGAATTCCGACAGAGCCGCGCGTGCGATTCGCAGGGAGGCGCGCATCCAGCGCCGTCGCTCAAGGCATCATTCGTGGCATGGCCACGCTACCGACCGAGCGCAGACGACCGGCCTCCCGCAGAACACAGCGGAGGCCGTGGCCGTGGGTGATCGACCACAGGCCCTTCTTCGAGTACATGGCCGTGCACAACCTGACCATCGCCGAGACGGCCAAGCGCGCCGGGGTAGACCCCGCGACGTTCAGCAATCTCCTCTACGGGCCGCGACAGCCGCACATTCGCACCGTCCACCAGGTTTGCACGCGCCTCGGCATCGACCCGGCTAGCGTTTTCATCTTCCGTTTCGATCACGCCCCTTAGGGCCTGACCACGTACTCGGCCCAGCCGTCCATCGGGCCCAGGTCGCGCTCGCTGCTCATGTAGACGTACCGCAGCAACACGGAGTAGTCCGCGTGGCCCATCGCGGCGCGCACCTTCTCCAGGTTCCAGCCCAGCTGCGTCGCCACGGTGGCGAACGTGTGCCTGAACGCGTGCGCATGCACGTGGAACCCGACGCGCTTCTCGAGCCGATCCATCATCGAGTCGATCCCCCACTTGTGATACGGCCGGCCGTACGCATTGATCAGCAGCGTGTCGCCGACCGCGCGCGGCCTGTCACGAGCGATGTAGCGCTTCACTGCGAGCGCGAGCTGCGGCGTGATCGGCACACGGCGGGACTTCCGGCCCTTGGCGCCGGCGTCCCACCGGACACGGAGCTCGGCGCGACCGCGCTCGAGCGAGTCCAGCATCAGGTCGCCAAGGCCGTCAGGCGCCATTACGGCGAGCCCGGCGACCTCGGAGATGCGCAGCCCGCCTCCGACCAGCAGCCGCACCGCGAGCGCCTCTGAAGGTCGCTCACAGGCCGCAAGGATTGCGCGCAGCTGTGTGATGTGGAACAGCGTCGGCTCCTTTCGCGGCCGCTTCGGCGGGCGAAGGCGCAGCATGCGCCCATCCACCGTGTATCCCTCGTTCTCCGCCCACGCCAGAAACGTGTGCGTGCTGCGGTGCGAGGCGTGCAGCGTGGCCGGCTGCAACGGCTTGCCATCCTGCCGGGTGCGTGCCGCCATGTACGCCCGGAAAGCGCGCAGGTGATCCACTTGGAGATCCTCAAAGCGCTCAACCGCGGGCCACTCACGCTCAATCCAGTCCAGAAATTCGCCAATGCGCAGGTCGTAGTACTCGAGCGTCCGGGGCGACACGTTGTTGCCCATCCGCTCCAGCCGGAACACGTCGTAGCCATCCCGCAGCTGCGTGCGCGCATGCCGTTTCGACCCGTCCAGGACCCTCATCGCGGTCGCCTCCATGGACGGCATGATGCCGTCGTTTTGGCGGCGAAACCCCTGCGCAGGCCCCCTGACTCGGCATTTTCGAACCCCCTGCTTTCGCGCTGCACGGACTGTGCACTGCGTATTCAGGTCGTATTCAAAATGTCCGAGTCAGATTGACGTGGTCGGGGCGCCCAGGCTCGAACTGGGGACCCCCTGCTCCCAAAGCAGGTGCGCTACCACTGCGCCACGCCCCGACGCGCCCAGCATACGGCCAGGCCAAACCCACGGCCACGCCCTGACGCGATCCGACCGCCCCGCCAAGGCACACTTCCCGCTGATGGACGTCCTCGACCTGGTCATCATCGCCCTGCTCCTCGTCTTCGCCATCTCGGGATTCCGGCGCGGACTGAGCTGGGTGGGGCCGTCGATGATCGGCCTCCTCGTGGGCCTGCTCGTGGGCGCGCTCGCGGCGCCACCAATCGCCCGCGCACTCACCCACAGCCGCACGGCGCAGCCGCTCATCGCCATCGGCTTCTTTCTCGCAATCGCGCTCATCATCCAGGGCGTCGGCACCGGCATCGGCTTCCAGGCGCGCGTGCGCGCGCTGCGCACCTCGCTGGCCACGGCAGACTCCGTCGCAGGTGCGGCGCTCTCGCTCGTCGGCGTGCTCGCCGCGGCGTGGTACCTGGGCCTCACGTTCTCGCAGAGTCCGTGGACGGAGCTGGACAACCAGATCGCCGGCTCGCGAATCATCCGCGCCGTCGACTCATTCTTTCCGCGACCGCCCGGCTTTCTCGCGAGCATTCAGAACGTCCTGCGCGGCGCGGGCTTTCCCAATCCGTTCGCGGACATCGTTCCTTCCCAGCTCGCGCCGGTGCAGATACCGCCCCTGGTGAACACGCCGGGCATCCGCCAGGCGACCAGCGTCACCAGCAAGGTCATCGCCAGCGGCTGCGGCGGCGGCGCCGAGGCCGGGTCATCCTGGCCGGTCGCGCCCGACTATGTCGTCACCAACGCGCATGTGGTCGCGGGCTCGTCGCAGGTCGTCGTGATCACGCCGTCGGACCAGGCGACGCACGCAGCGACGGTGGTGCTGTACGACCCCAACATCGACGTCGCCGTGCTGCACGTCCCCGGCCTCGGCCTCTCCCCTCTCAGCACGATGAGCGCGGATCCGCCGAGCGGCACCAGCGGCGCCGTCATCGGCTACCCGGGCGGCGGTGACGAGCGCGTCGTCGCCGCGGCGGTGCGCGGCACCGAGTCGGCACAGGGATACAACGTGTACGGCGACACGCTCGTGACCCGTGACATCGCCGTCCTCGCCGCAAACGTCGTGCCGGGCAATTCCGGCGGCCCCATCGTCAACAACAACGGCGCGGTGATCGGGCTCGTCTTCGCGGCCAGCACCACCGATCCGAACACCGGCTACGCGCTGACGGTGTCGCAGATCAGCGGCGACATACACGCCGGCGTGGGACACACGCAGCCGGTCTCGACGCAGGCCTGCACCAGCTGAGACGCGTCCGCGTCAGGACGAGATGATCACGGGGGTGCCGTCGGGCGTCCAGTGATACGCCCAGCCCATCACCGATGTGGGGATGTGTATGCAGCCATGGCTCGCGCCTGACGAGTCCTCGCTGCCCGGCCCGTACTGCCAGCTCGGCTCCCACGGGGCGTCGTGCAGGAAGTATCCCCCGGCGGCGAACTCCATCACCCAGCTCACCCAGCTCGGGTAGTAGTAGAACGGCGAGCCCTTCGGCCACGGCGAGATGAACTGGAAGGGTGACTGGTGATTGAACACGTGGAACGTGCCGGTGGGTGTGCGCAGCAGCGCGCGGCCTGTCGTCACCGGCGTGGCCTGCACCTCGCAACCGTCCTGGTAGAAGACCGCTTCCTGCAGCGTGAGGTTCACCGTGATCACCTTGCCCGACCCCACGTTGTGGCCGCACTGATCGCTGCTCAGCTCCTGGTTGACGGCGCTCTGCAGCGACGAGATCTGCTGCTGCACCGCGGTGAGCTGCGCCGTCGTCATCGCGGCATGGAACGCGCCGACCGCCGTCTGGTACTGGCTCTGGAAGCTCTGTGCGTTGGGCGTCTGCTCCGCGGCTGCCTGGTCGACGCTGAGCATCACCGGGCGCACGCCCGCGCCGACGTTGTCGTTCAGCGTGATGAGCGACCTCTCCGCCTTCACGGCGGAGAGCAGCTGGTCGACGTCCTGGGTCGCGTCGGTGTGATTGCGCAGGTCGTCCTGCACCGTTGTAATCAGCCCCTGCAGCTGACCCGCGTCGAGGTTGTCGCTCTGCGCGGTGCTGAGCGCAGCCTGCGCCGCGGTCATCAGGCCGCTCACGCCACCGAAGTCGCCCACCTGCGCGTTCAGCTCGTTCGCCTGCGCCTGCTGTCGCGCGGCGGTGATCGCGCCGGCCCACGCCGCCGCCAGCTTGGCCAGCGCCGTGGGTGTTGGGGCGGCCTGCAACTGGGCCGGCCACGTGGCTTCCTGGCTCACCGCCGACGCCGGTACGAAGCTCCCCAGCTGCTGCGTCAACTGCGTCCAGCTGTCGAGCGCTTCCTGCGCGTCGGCGCGGCCGTTGGCCATCGCCGCGTCCCAGGCGGAGGCGGTGCGGCGCTGCAGGTCGTCGAGCAACGAGGCGCCGGTGCTGGTCCACCACGCAGGCGACCACCAGGGCGACTCGTATTGCGACGACTGCAATTGCGCGCGCAATGGCGCGATGCTGCGTTCCGGCACGCCGGCGGCGATGTCGGCGGTCCATGTGCGCTCGAGCGAATTGGCGCGGCTGGAGAAATTCGACTGGCGTGACGCACCGACGACGGAGACGCCGGCCGCACCTGCGACGACCGCGATGGCGACACCAGCAGCCGCAACGTGGAGAAGGCGCATGCTTTCTCGCAATGGTACGGGAGGCCGCGGCGCGAGGTTACGCGGTCACCGAACGGATACAGGTGGAGGTGCGCTGTGGACGATCACGCTGATGTCGTCGTGCTCGGCATGGGCCCCGGCGGCGAAGAGGTCGCGGGCAAGCTCGCCGAGGCGGGGCTCGACGTGGTCGGGATCGAGCACCGTCTGCTCGGCGGCGAATGCCCGTACTGGGGCTGCGTACCCAGCAAGATGATGATCCGCGCGGGCAATCTGCTCGGCGAGGCACGCCGCATACCGGGCATGGCCGGGACATCGACCGTCACGCCGGACTGGGCGCCGGTTGCGAAGCGCATTCGAGAAGAGGCCACCGACAGCTGGGACGACCGCGTCGCTGTGGAGCGCTACGAGGGCAAGGGCGGCCGCTTCGTGCGCGGCACCGGTCGCATCGAGGCATCGGACCGCGTACGCGTTGGCGACGACACATACTCGGCGCGGCGCGCACTGGTCATCGCCACCGGCACCGAGGCCGTCGTGCCGCCGATTCCGGGGCTCGCGGACGTGCCGTACTGGATCAACCGCGACGCCATCGAGACGGAGCACGTGCCCGAGTCGCTGCTCGTGCTCGGCGGTGGCGCGATCGGTCTGGAGCTGGCCCAGGTGTTCGCGCGATTCGGCTCGCACGTGACCGTGATCGAAGCGGCTGACCGCATCCTCTCCCTCGAGGAACCCGAGGCCAGCGCGCTGCTGACCGACGTGCTGTCACGCGAGGGGCTCGACATCCGGACCGGCGCCGCAGCGAAGCAGGTGTCGGCCGCGGGTGATGCCATCGAAGTCACGCTAAGTGACGGGTCGAGCGTGCGCGGCAATCACCTGCTGGTGGCCACCGGCCGCCGCGCCAACCTCCGCGCCATCAACGCGGCGAACGCGGGCGTCGACGAGGAGGCGCGCTGGATCAAGGTGGACGCGACGCTGCGTGTCGCTCCCGGCGTGTGGGCGGTGGGCGACGTCACGGGCGAGGGCGTGTTCACGCACGTGGCCATGTACCAGGCCGACATCTGCGTGGCCGACATCCTGGGGCACGACCCCGTGCATGCGGAGTATCGAGCGCTTCCCCGCGTCACATTCACCGATCCGGAGGTCGGCGCGACCGGGCTCACCGAGGCGCAGGCGCGCGAACGCGGTGTGTCCGTGCGCACCGGCACGTCGAAGGTCTCGGTGTCAGCGCGCGGCTGGATTCACAAGGCGGGCAACGACGGGTTCATCAAGCTCGTCGAGGACACGCAACGCGGCGTGCTCGTGGGAGCCACGTCCGCGGGTCCCGTCGGCGGCGAGGTGCTGTCGATGCTGACGCTCGCGGTGCACGCGCAGATCCAGGTGGAGACGCTGCGGCACATGATCTACGCGTACCCGACGTTCCACCGCGGCGTCGAAGACGCGCTACGTGAGCTGCGCTGAGAAGCGCGAGAGCCACCACCTGTTCGCGGCGAGTTCCGAACGCTGAGAATCGCGCGCCACACTCGTCAACGGGCGCGCGATTCTTAGCGGCTCGGGTGTCTGAGCAAGCGAATGGGTGGTGCTCTCCCGCTATACCTCTAGCTGCTCAAGAAGCCGTTCTGCACCAGCCACATGTGGGCCGCTGCCTGCGAGCTGTGCGCATCAGTCGCGACAGCGTCAAGTGCCGTGATCACGCTCGTGGTCAGCTTCGCAGCCACCGGAGCCATGAGGCCGCCGATGAACGGGTACTTCTGCGCAACGCTCTGGCGGATGATCAGCCCGGCGTTGTCCGGCGGCATGATCCCCTTGTCGTCGGTGAGCAGCGTGAGCCCGTTGGCCTGGAAGTCCTCGTCGGTGGTGAAGACCTCGCCGGCCTGGCACTGACCATTCGTGATCGCCTTCTCAGCGGTGTTGGCGATGTCGGTGTAGTTGGCGGTCGACGGCCAGCCGGCCTTGCTCTCCAGCCCCAGCAGGCCGTCGGGCCGGGTGCGGAACTCGGACATGATGCAGACCGTCGTCGAGGGATGCGAGGCCAGGTACTGGCCGAAGCTGCTGAACGTCGTGCCGAAGTTGGCAGCGTCTGACGACTTGATCGCGATGCCGTTGGTGTCGTCGAACGCCGTCGCCGCGTACCAGCAGAGACCGCGCGGCGCATCCTTCTGCTGGGCGGCGTTGAACGCCCCGGTCAGGTCGGTCGGGTACTGCCCGGACGCCAGGTTCAGGTACGTGCCCAGCTCGGTCCCGGTGTACTGCCAGTACATGTCGATGGTGCCGTTCTGGAGCGCGGTGCCAATCGCTTTGTCGGCCGCGTTGAAGGTGTAGTTCACGGTGAAGCCGTGCGCCTGCAGGATGTCCTGCGTCATGTAGGCGAGCAGGTATTCCTCGCCGAACGCCTTGCTGCCGATGGACACCGTCGCGTTGCCGCCGCTGCCCGACGACGTGGCGGTCGGGCAGCCGCTGGCTCCGCTGGAGCTGCTGCCAGGGTTGTTCCCGCCGCCGCACGCGGCCAGTGCCAGAGGAATCCCGATCACCGCGATTCCCAGAAAACGCCGGTTCATGTGTCTCCTCCTGCTGAGGTCAAGCGGATGTGCGCCGGGGGACCACGGCGCGCTCGACAAGAGACAGCGCCCAGTCCGCCAGCAATGCGAATGCGGCGACCATCACGGCCCCCACGAACACGATTCGATCGCTGCGGTTGATGCCGGAATTGATGACGTCACCCAATCCTCCTCCGCCGATGAAGTTGCCAAGAGTAGCAGTGCCGATGATCAAAACGAGCGTGGTGCGCAAGCCGGCGAAGATCAGCGGCGACGCGAGTGGCACCTGCACTCGCGTCAGCGCCTGCATCCGCGTCATGCCCATACCGCGTGCCGCCTCCACCGCGGCGGGGTCGACGCCCTGGATTCCCGCGACCGTGTTGCGCAGCACGGGCAGCATGCCGTACGCGACGAGCGCGATGATCACCGGGGTCGCGCCGAGCCCGAGAAACGCATACAGCAGCACGAGGATCCCGATGCCCGGCACCGCCTGGCCGAGGTTGGCCAGGAGAAACACGACGATGCGTGTGGCGCGTCCCGCCACGGCCACCGCCACGCCGAGCGGCACACCCACCACCGCGACCACAGCGAAGGAGACCGCGGACAGCGCGATGTGGCCCACGAAGCGGCTCTGCAGAAACGGGCCGTTGAGGATGGCGTCGTCGGCGCCCGGCGTGACCGTCAGCGTCTGATACACGCCGACGGACAGCGCGATGCCGACGAGGACGAGCGCCGGCGTGCTGAAGAGCCGCAGCGTTCCCGCGCGCGAACGGGCGGATGGCAGCGCTGTCGCCGCGATGCTCACTGTGACGCTCTCCTGATCACGGTGCCGTCGACAACGCCCATGACGCGGTCACCGTCGACAACTGCGGCGGACCCGTCGGCGGAGCGCAGCACTGCGTCCAGCGCATCGCGCAGCGTGCCACCTGCATCGACGCGCGTCTTCGGCGCCTCGCCGTTCACCGGCGTGAGGGCAACATCGCGGAGCTGGATGAGGGACAGGCGCCGCACCATGCGCGCCTCGCCGAGAAACGACTCCACGAAGGGCGACGCCGGCCGGGCCAGCAGCTCCGCCGGCGCGGCGTACTGCTGCAGCACGCCGCCGCTGGAGAGCAGCGCCACGCGGTCGCCCAGCTTGATCGCCTCGTCTATGTCGTGTGTGACAAAAACAATCGTCTTGCGCACCACGCGCTGCAGGCGCAGGAGCTCGTTCTGCAGGCGATCCCGCGCAATGGGATCGATGGCGCCGAAGGGCTCGTCCATCAGCATGATGTTCGGGTCCACCGCAAGCGCTCGCGCCACACCGACACGCTGACGCTCGCCGCCGCTCAGCTCCGCCGGCATCCGCCGCGCATAGTCCGCGGCGGGCAGTCCCACCAGGTCGAGCAGCTCCTCCACCCGCGCGTTGACGCGCGGCTTGTCCCAGCCGGTGAGGTGGGGAACGGTGGCCACGTTCTCCGCCACCGAGTAGTGCGGAAAGAGCCCGATCTGCTGGATCACGTAGCCGATCGAACGGCGCAGCTGGTTGACGTCGAGGCTGCGCGTGTCCACGCCGTCGATCGCGATCGTGCCCGACGTCGGCTCGATGAGCCGGTTGATCATCTTGAGTGACGTCGTCTTGCCGCAGCCGGACGGACCCACCAGCACCACGATCTCGCCCGACGGGATCTCCAGCGACAGGTCCTGCACCGCGCCGGCGCCGCCGGTGCCGTCGTAGCGCTTGGTGACGTGGTCGAACGTGATCATGTCGCCGCCACCACCACCCGCCCGTGCGCGAGGCTGCGCTGGATGGCGGCCAGGGTCAGGTCCGCCAGGATGCCGATCAGCGCCACGGGGATGATTCCGGCCAGCACGGCGTCGACGGTGCCGCTGGTCCTGCCGATCGCCGCCAGGATCGGCTGGCCGAGGTCGTTCGCGCCAACGGTGGCCCCCACGGTGGCGATGGCCACGACCATCACCGTCGCCTGGCGAAGGCCGGCCAGGATGACGGGGACCGCCAGCGGCAGCTCGACGTGGA
Organism: Candidatus Dormiibacterota bacterium; assembly: GCA_019245575.1. Classification (GTDB taxonomy): domain Bacteria; phylum Chloroflexota; class Dormibacteria; order Aeolococcales; family Aeolococcaceae; genus JAFARE01. The sequence continues at coordinate 23,600 of JAFARE010000046.1, forward strand.
GCAGCGACTGCCACCGGCTCATGCCCATGCCGGTCGCGGCCTCGACCACGGCCGGGTCAACCGCGAGGATGCCGGCGCGCGTGTTTCGCGTGATGGGGAGCAGGGCGTACAGGACGAGCCCCACGATCACCGGCGGGTTGGACAGTCCCACCCAGATCGAGAGCAGCCCGAACAGCGCGAAGCTGGGGATGGTGATGAGGGTGCTGGTGGCGGCCAGCACGACCGTGCCGAGGCGCTGGTTGCGCGCCGCCACCACGCCCAGCGCCAGGCCCACGGCCGCCGCGACGGCGACCGAGATCGCCACGATCTCCACGTGGGTCAGGATCTGCGGCGCCAGGCTGTCCCAGTTGTCCAGGATGTACCGCAGGGTGCTCACCGCGAGTCGCCCTCGGTGTGGCGGCTAGTCCATGGACCGCGGGAACCCGCCTGCGCCCGCGAGGCAACATAGTAGCCAACCCCGGCGGGCGCGTCAGCGGGTGTCAGTACCCGTAGGGGGCCGAGCTGGCCGACGGGGTGGAGCCGCCCGAGCCGGAGCCGGAGCCGGACCCGCTGGCCGTCAGGCCGGGGGTGGCCGCGAACCACTTGCCCGCGATGCCCTGGCCGTTGGTCTGCCCGGCGCCGCTGTCACCGGCGTAGGTGTGCAGGGGCCAGCCGTTGTAGGTGACCTCGGCCTGCCCGTTGGGCAGCGTCACCACGCCGAATGAGCCGCTGACGCCGCTCGGCGCCGCCGGCGCCCCCGAGCTGGACGTGACGGGCGGCCACGCGCCGTTGCACGCGCTGGTGGCCGCGCAGACCACCTTGCTGCCCTGCTCGGGCGTGAAGTAATAGAGGGTGAACCCCTGCGAGTTGGTGAGCACCGTGCCCAGCGACGTCGAGCCCGTCGCGACGGTGCTGGCCCCGCTCGACCCTGCGCCGCCCGACGACGACGCCGCCGGCGACGAGCTGCCGCCACAGGCGGCGAGTGCGCTGAGCGCCGTGAGCGCTCCCGCGAGAGTGAGTTGCTTCTTCATGGCTGGCGAAACCTCCGTCCCCGGCTGTCAGATTTGATCTGACTGGAGTACGCCGGGCTGTTACAGCCGGGCGCCGGAGGCCCGTATTCTGGACCCATGTGCCGAAGCATCAAGACGCTCCGCGGCGCGGAGCCGAGCCCGACCGAGGACGACGTGCGCGCCGCCGCGCTGCAGTTCGTGCGAAAGGTGAGCGGCTACCGGGTCCCGTCGGAGGCCAACCGCGAGGCCTTCGACGGCGCGGTCGACGACATCACGCAGGCGACGGAGCGGCTGCTGGGTGGCCTCCGCCCCGGCCAACGCGCTCGATCACCGCAACCGGCGGCGGCCCCTTCGGGTGGTGGCAGGCGCTGACGAAGCTGAAGTCGATCGTGCCGGGCTGCAGCCCGAGGTGGGCGCACGAGGTGCCCGCCGCCAGCTCCTGGCTGGGCGTGTCTCCTCCGGTGCCGGTTACCTCGAAGAGCACGCGCGCGGGCTTGTACAGGGCGCAGCGAGAGATGACGTCCTCGTCGAGCCCGGCGCTGGCGTAGGGGCAGCGCGGGAGCTGCCGGTGATTGTGCATGCGGCTGTGCTTATTGTGATAGCACCGCTATAAAGTTTGCAAGTGGTACGTTCAGGGCGTTCATGAGCGTTCGAGGACTCGCCGGCACGGCCTTGCGCACCGCCTGCGCAGCCGCCGTGGTGGCCGGCGCATGGGAGGTGCAGCGCCGCCGCGACCTGCGCGCTGTGGAGGCCGACCCGGAGTGGCACGAGCTCAACCGCCGCATCCCGGGGCGCGAGCAGACGGTGCGCGCGGGCGACGGCACGCGCCTCCATGCCGAGGTCTACGGACCCGATGACGCGCCCACCATCGTGCTTGTCCACGGCTGGACGTGCGACCTCACGTTCTGGCACTACCAGGTGCGCGACCTGTCGCGATACTTCCGCATCGTCGCGTACGACCAGCGCGGCCACGGACGCAGCGACGTGCCCCAGAGCGACGACTGCTACACGGCGGACACGCTCGCCTCGGACCTGCAGTCGGTGTTGGACGCGTGCGTGCCGGACAGGCGGCCGGTGCTCATCGCCGGGCACTCCATGGGCGGCATGACGGTCGTGGCCTGGGCGGGACGCCACCACGACGTGGTCCGCGAGCGTCTCGCCGGCGCTGTTTTGGTCAACACCGGCATGAACGAGCTGCAGGCGCGGCTGCTCATCCTGGGCCCGCTCGCGGGCGCCCGGGTGCACAGGGCGCTGCTGCCGCCGCTGATCAACACGAGCCGCAGCTACTCCTCGCGCTTCGAGCCGATCAGCTACCGCCTGATCCGGAGGCTGAACGTCTCCTCGCACGCGTCGCCCGGCGTGGGCGCGTTCGTGCATCGGATGGAGCTCAGCTGCCCCGCGCCGGTGCGCGCCGGCTTCGGGCGTCTCTTCACCGACCTCGACCTGAGTGGCTCGGTGCCGAGCCTCGCCGTCCCGGCGGTGGTCATCGCCGGCGAGGAGGACCGCCTGCTGCCGCCCTGGCATTCGCGCCAGCTGGCGGCAGGCCTGCCGTCGCTGGTGGAGCTTGCCGAGCTGCCCGGGGTGGCGCACATGGCGCCACTCGAGGCCCCGGGCGAGGTCACATCGCGCATCCGGCAGCTTGCCGCGGAGACGCTGGCAGCGCCGGTCGCAGTCCCGGCCGGCTGAGCGCGGCGGGCTCGGTGCGCGTCGTCGTCACCGGCGGCGCCGGGTTCATCGGGATGCACAGCGTGACCGCGCTGCTGGCCGCCGGCCACACCGTCCTGGTGATCGACGACATGCGCCATCGCTCGAGCGGTGAGCTGCCCGCGGCCGCTGACTGCGTCGAGGCTGACGTGGCGACGCATGCCGCGCGCGACGCGGTGGCCCGCTTCCGCCCCGGCGCGGTGCTGCACCTCGCGGCGCAGGGTGGCGTCAACCGCTCCTGGCGCGACCCGGTGAGCGACGCGCGCTGCAACGTGCTCGGGACGGTGAGCGTGCTGCGCGCCGCCGCCGACTCCGGCGCCACGAGGTTCGTGCTCGCATCATCCGGAGGGGCGCTGTACGGTGACGCGCGGCGGCTTCCCTCACACGAGGATGACATTGCCGCGCCACGCTCGCCGTACGGCACGGCGAAGCTCGCCGCCGAGGCGTACCTGCGCCTCTTCACCGCGGGTGCGCGCATGAGCGGCTGTGCTCTGCGCTACGGCAACGTGTACGGACCGGGGCAGGACGGCACCGGTGAGGCGGGCGTGGTCGCGATCACCTGCACGCGGTTGCTGCGCGGCGACGCGCCGGAGATCCGCGGCGACGGCGCGCAGACGCGCGATTTCGTCTTCGCACCCGACGTCGCCGCCGCGAACGCGCTCGCGTTGAGCAGCGGCGCGACTGGCGCATACAACATCGCGACCGGCGCGGAGACGCCCGTGTGTGATGTCGTGAGCATGCTGACGTCCGCATCCGGCGTGGAGCAGCACCCGGTGTACGTCGACGCCGTGCATGACGAGGTGCGGCGCAGCTGCCTCGACACGTCGCGCGCTCGCGCCGCGCTCGGCTGGCACGCAGCGACGTCGCTGCAGACGGGTCTCAGCGCGACCTACGACAGCTTTCGCGGCGCGGCCGCGGCGGCGTGATGCGCCCGGTCAGGGAAGCTGTGCCGCGACGTCGGAACGCACCCAGACCATCTCCGCGTCGCTGACGAACTCGCGCTGGTACTCGGAGGTGAGCAGCAGCTTCTGGATCTCCGGGAACTGCTGCTCGGCGTCGTAAGCCACCACGATCACCTCCGGCTGCAGGTCCTCGACATATGTCTCCACCTCGCCGTTGATGCCCAGCAGCACCTCGTCGTTGTAGATCGGGGGTGTCGGCATCAGCACGGGCAGGTCCGCGAGCGAGTACAGCCACGAGTCCGACGACCAGACCACGGCGCTGGTGCCGCTCAGCCCCTCCTGCTTGAGCCAATCAGCCACCGCGCGGTCGGCGGCGATGCGCCAGTCGAAGTTGACCTCCCAGTCGGTCTTCTCGGAGATGTGCAGCGCAGCGCGCACCGCCCCGCCGTAGTACTGGCCCAGCGTGCGCGACGCGTTGATCTGCGGCGACGCCGCGGCTGCCGGGATCCAGTCGAGGCCCGCCACGCTCGACATCGCGGCGACGATCCCCAGCCCCGCGAGCTGCGGCGCCAGGCGCGCGCTGACGCGCGGGCGCAGCGCCGCGCGGAGCCGCTGCCGGGAGATGGGAAGTGTCGCCAGCGTCAGCGCCACCGGCGCCACCGCCGTCGTCAGGTAGTGCGCGTACGGCTGTCCGGCCACGGCCGCCACGGTCAGTGACGCCCCTGCCCACAGCATGAAGAACCATGCGGGGTTCGACGAACGTCGCCGCAGGAAGGCGCCCACCGACACGAGGCCGACCGCGAGCAGGACCTGCGCAAAGTGCCGCGCCGCGCCCGAGGCGCTGGCGGGCAGCACCGACTGCGTGTACGCGACGTAGAAACCCACCAGCCCGAAACCCACCTTCGCCGGCCCGGCGTTGGCCATCGCCACGCCGACCCAGAGCGCGGTGATGCCGAGGGCCATCGCTGCATACGTGACGAGCTCACGCCGCCCGGCGCGCGGGCTCAACGCCAGGGCAAGCGCGAAGGCGCAGGCCTCCGCGACGGCCGTCTGCTGATAGGCGATCGCCGCTGCCGTGAGGACGCCGACCGCCAGCGGCCAGCGCGGCACCCGATCACCCCGCCGACGCTCGCGCGGCTCGCCGAGAAGCCGCACCGCGAGCAGCGCGCCCGCCCACGTGAGCGGCGCGATGATCAGGCTCTCCGGAATCGCCAGCTCAGCGTCGAGCACCGGCAGCCCCAGCGCCACGCCCGCGAACAGCGTGGCGAACGCCGCGCGGCCCGGACCCAGCAGGCGCCACCCGGCCCACGCGACGGCGCTGACTGCGATCAGGCCGCTGAGCAAGGTCAGCAGGTGCAGCGCGAGCTCGCTGGGCCCGAACAGGCCGACGACGCCGGCGACGGTCCAGAGCTGCAGTGGCGGCTTGTTGCTCCAGATCTGCGAGTACAGGACGTGGCCGCGCAGCAGCGTCAACCCGGTGCTGACGTAGCTCGCTTCGTCCGTGTACCAGTGCGGCTCGAAGAGCGACGGCAGGCGCAGCACCACGAGCGCCGCCATGCCGGGCGCGACCCGGCGGAACGCCGGCCAGCGCGGCGCGGCGTGCGGCCGCCACAACAGGGCGAGCCAGATGCGCAGGCGCACGACGTCGCGCAGCGCGCGAAGCACCGGGACGAGGCGGCCCCCGGAGCGGCGCCCGGCGGTGCGCGGCAGATGGGTGACCGGGAGCTGCAGCACGTTCAGCCCGAGGCGCCGGGCCTTGAAGTACAGCTCGGGGTTGAACACGGCCGACGTCGCGTGCACGGGCGCCATGGCCTCGTACGCGCCGCGGCGCATCACCTTCAGCCCGCAGTCGCAGTCGCGCTCGCGCACGCCGAAGGCCACGCGCACCACTGCGCGGTACACGCCCGCCACAGCCGAGCGGTACCAGGGATCCGCGCGGCGCCGTCGGTAGCCGGCCACCAGGTCGGCGTCGCCCATGTGGTCCAGCAGCGTGCCGATGTCCGAGGGATCGAACTGCCCGTCGCCGTCCATGAATGCGAGCGCGTTGCCACGTGAGGCGCGCAATCCGTCGCACACCGTCACCGCGTAGCCGCGCTGACGGTCGTGGCGCACGACGCGCAGCCACGCGGCGTCAGGTCCGAGCGCACGCCGCGCCGTTTCCGCGGTGCCGTCGTGGCTGGCGTCGTCGACGAGCACGATCTCGTACGTGCCGCGCACCGCAAGCACGTCGCGCGCCCCGCGCACCACCGCGGCTATGTTCGCCGACTCGTTGTGCGCGGGGATCGTGAGGCTGACAGCGGGCGCCGGCTCGCTGCTGGTCGGCGCCGTCAGCTCCACCGGACGGCTATGCGACCGGACGGACCGCCTCAGGCTCGTAGCGCCGCGTCTGCTTGCGCTGCGGCCGGCGCTGGGGCAGACCGAGAAGGGTTCGCGTGTGAAGCGCGCCGGTGCGCCAGTCAACGTTGGGCGTCTGCAGCGACGCCACGTCGACCTTGTCGCGGTGCGATTCCACCGTGGCGATCATGGAGTCGATCAAGGTGCTGCGCAGCGGGTGCATCTGCAGTCCCAGGTCGATGAGGCGCTGGTGCTTCGCGTTGTAGTAGTGCTGCTCACTCTCCACGCGCGGATTGGGCAGGTGCTCGATGAGCGTGTCCATGCCCTGCTCCGCGCGCGCGGCGCGCACCAGCTCCGCCAGCTGCAGCACGGAGAACTGCTCGGTGAACTGGTTGAACACGCGGTACTCCCCCGCAGCCGGAGGGTTCTCGATGCTCAGGCGGATGCACTCCAGCGTGTCGCGGATGTCGAGGAAGCCGCGTGTCTGGCCGCCCTCCCCGTACACCGTGAGTGGCTGTCCCACCGCAGCCTGCACGCAGAATCGGTTCAGCACCGTCCCCCACACGACGTCGTAGTCGAACCGCGTGGCCAGACGCGGGCTGGCCGACGTCTCCGGTGTGCTGCACCCGTACACCACTCCCTGGTTCAGGTCCGTGGCGCGAAGCCCCCACACGCGGCACGTGAAGTGGATGTTGTGGCTGTCGTGCACCTTGGACAGGTGGTAGAAGCTTCCGGGCAGCTTGGGAAACGGCAGCGTGTCGGTGCGGCCGTGGTGCTCGATGGTGATGAAGCCTTCCTCGATGTCGATGTTCGGCGTGCCGTACTCCCCCATCGTGCCGAGCTTCACCAGGTGGCAGTCGGGCGCGAAGGCGCGCATCGCGTGCAGCACGTTCAGCGTGCCCGCGACGTTGTTGAGCTGCGTCATCACCGCGTGCTCGCGGTCGATCATCGAGAAGGGAGCGCTGCGCTGCTCGCCGAAGTGCACGATGGCCGCCGGCTGCGTGTCCCGCACCAGCGCGGCGACGCCCTCGCCGTCGCGGATGTCGAGACGGCGCCACTCGATCGGGTCGCCGCCCGCCTTGGCCCAGGTCCGCACCCGCTCCGCCATGGAACGGATCGGCACCAGCGATGACGTGCCGCCCTCCCGGTCCCAGCGGCGGCGCACCAGGTTGTCCACCGCGACAACGCGGTAGCCCCGAGCGGAGAGATGGAGGGAGGTCGGCCAGCCCAGGTAGCCGTCAGCGCCGAGCACGACGACGGTGGCCGGGTCGCTCATGGAGCCTCCTGGGGAGCTGGTTCCGGGGAACTGTCCGCCCGGCTGCCTTTCGTTTCGGTTAAGCGCCGGGGACCGGGCTGGATTATGGCCAAGGTGCGCCGCGTCGGGTTGCACATCCGGCCGCCGCGGGGGCGGTCGAACCATCGCTAACCCGAGGCGACGAGGCTCCGGTCGACGTCAGCGATGGCTCGTGCTCCGGCCAGGGCCATGGCTTCGCGCAGGTCATCGCGCAGCGCGTCGAGCAGCTGCTGGACGCCGGCGGCGCCGTCTGAGGCCAGTGCCCAGCTGACCGGGCGGCCGACGAGCACGGCGCGAGCGCCCATTGCCAGCGCGATGAGGATGTCGATGCCGGAGCGGATGCCGCCGTCCACCAGCACCTCGCCGCGGCCGCCCACCGCCGCCACCACCCCGGGCAGCGCCACCGCGGCGGCCACGGCGCGGTCCAGCTGGCGGCCGCCGTGGTTCGACACGACGACGCCGGCGGCGCCGGCGTCGAGGCAGGCGGCCGCGTCGTCGCCACGCAGCACCCCCTTGACGTAGACGGGCAGGCCGCTGAGCTCGCGCAGCCATCCGATCGTCTCGAAGGTGATGGAGGGGTCCTGCGCCGTGTCCCACGAGATGCGCGTCCCGGGCTTGAGCAGCGGCCGCAGGTTGCCCAGGTACTGGTCCTCGGTGAGCGGCGGCAGGATGTGGCCGTGGCGGCGGCGCGAGAGCACGGGCGCGTCACCGGTAAGCACCAGCGCGCGAGCGCCCAGCCGCGCGGCACGCTCCACGAGGGAGGCGGTGATGTCCCGGTCGCGCATCACGTAGACCTGGAACAGCCACGGCGATCCGAGGGCGGCCACCACCGCATCGAGGTCGGCGTTGGAGCGGGTCGCCACGATCATGAGACCGCCGGCGGCCGCGACCCCGCGGGCCGTCTCGACCTCCCCGTCGGGGTGGGCGATGGCGTGGAACGCGGTCGGGGCCACCAGAACGGGCGCGCTGACGCGGATGCCCGCGACCTCGCACGATGTGTCCACCTCGGTGACGTCGCGCAGCACCCGCGGCCGCAGGCGGATGCGCCGCCAGGCCGCGGCCGCCTCGCGCACGCTGATCTCCTCTGCGCCGCCGCCGGCGATGTAGTCGTAGCTGTGGCCGTCGAGCCTTGCGCGAGCCGTCTCCTCGTGCCGGGCGAGCAGCTCGGCCAGCATCTCGGGCACCGCTCTACGGGACTGCGTAGGCGGGTTGCACCGCACCGGCTGCGACCGCCTCGGCGCCGAGGCCGTTCTGGTCCGCGATGCGGTCGAGGTGGTGGTCGACGCTGCGCAGGAGGCGCGCACCGGCGGCGGCCCGGCGAAGGTAGCGATGGATCGGGTACTCCCAGGTGAACCCCATGCCGCCGTGCACCTGCAGCGAGGCTGCGGCCACCTGCCACGCGGCGGATGCGGCGGTGACCTTGGCCACCGACGCCGCAAAGGGGAGCTGCTCCGGCTCGTGGTCGGCGGTCCAGGCCGCGCTGAGCACGGCCGACCGCGCGCTCTCCACCTGCACGAGCATGTCCGCGCAGCGATGGGACACCGCCTGGTAAGCGCCGATGGGCCGGCCGAACTGCTGCCGGTTCGACGCGTGCTCCACCGCGAGCTCCATGGCGCGCTGCGCGACCCCGACCAGCTCGGCCGCGAGCAGGACCTCGGCGCGGTCGAGCCCACGGTCGACATCGCCACGAAGCCGCTCGGCGCCGGCCGATTCGACGCGGTGCAGGGTTCGGGTGACGTCGAGCGAGGCGGCTTCGTTCAACGCACCCGGGACGGGGTCGAGGACGGCGGCGGTCTCTGGGCCCGCGATGACCGCAAGGGCCGCGCCGGACGCGTCGACGAGGAGCGCCCCACCGTTGTGCGCCTGGCCCAGCGCGGCGCGGCCGTCGGCCGTCGCGAGACCCGGGAGCCAGCGAGGGCGCTGCTGTTCGTCGCCGCTCGCAGCGATGAGCACCGCCGCGGCGGCGTGGCCGAGGTAGGCGCCGCCCACCAGCGCGCGCCCCATCTCCTCCAGCACGAGGCTCAGCTCGAGCAGCCCCGAACCCTGGCCGCCGAACTCCTGCGGAACCGCCATCTGCGTCCAGCCTGATTTGGCCAGCTCTGACCAGAATGCGCCGTCCGTCTCAGCGCCTTCGCCTCGGGAAGCGCGCGCGTCGCACACCTCGCGGATCGCATCCTTGATGGCGCGCTGCTCGTCGTTGAGGTCAAAGCGCACGAGCCCGGCTCCTCACCGCAGCCGCGGGAGCTGCAGCACCCGCTCCGCCAGGATGTTGCGCTGGATCTCGCTTGTGCCGCCCTCGATGGAGTTGGCGCGCGCACGGAGCAACCGGTATGCCCACGTCGAATCCGACTCGAGGGCAGCGCCGCCCTGCACGTCGAACGCAAGCTCCGTCATCGCCTGGTTGAGCGACGCCCACTGGATCTTGACGATCGAACCCTCCGGGCCTGGCACGCCTTCGCCGGCACGCGCGAGCCCGCGATAGCCGTTCAATCGAATGGTCTCCGTCTCGACCACGAGCCGGGCGAAGCGGCGTCGCACCGAGGCGTCGTCGTCGAGCCCGTTCTGCCTGATGAGGCCTGCCAACTCGCCCAGCTGCAGGCGTATCGCGAGCGCCGACGCGGCGCCCAGCCCCGGGCGCTCGAACATCAGCGTCGCCAGGGCGATGTTCCATCCGTCGTCGACAGAGCCGATGACGTTCTCGTCAGGCACGAACGCGCCGTCGAAGAAGATCTCGTTGAACTCGGACTCGCCGGTGATCTGACGCAGCGGACGGACGGTGACGCCGTCCTGCCTCATGTCGCAGATGAAGTACGTGAGGTTGCGGTAGCGGGCACCGTCGCTGCTCCGCGCCAGCAGCATGCACCACTTCGCGCGATGCGCGTACGACGTCCACACCTTCTGGCCGCTGATGCGCCAACCGCCTTCGGCCCGCTCCGCCCTGGTGCGCACGGACGCGAGGTCGCTGCCCGCGTCCGGTTCGCTGAAGCCCTGGCACCAGAGCTCGTCGCCGGACAGGATCCTGGCGAGGAATCGGCGCTTCTGGTCATCGGTGCCATGCGCCATCACCACGGGGCCGCCCATGATCAGGCCGAGGATGTTCGCCGGTGCGGGCGCGCGCGCTCGCACCATCTCCTCGTTGAAGATCGCCTGCTCCACCAGGGTGGCGCCGCGGCCCCCGTACTCCCGCGGCCATGCGATCCCCGCATATCCCGCCTCGTGCAACGTGCGCTGCCACGCCAGCCGGAAGTCGAAGTTCTGCTCCGTGTCCTGCGGCGCCGGCCCCGGGTGGTTCTGGTCCAGCCAGGCCCGGATCTCGTCGCGGAAGCGAAGCTCCTCCGGCGAGAGCGTGAGGTCCACGCAGCCACGATAGTCGTTGCGGCACCAGGGCCGCTGCTACGCTTCGCGCGCCCATGCAACGCGCGCTCGGTGTGTGACGTGGCTGCTTCCCTGCCGGCGCCGGCCTCGACCTCGCTGGACGTCGCCAACCTGTCCGTCCACTTCGGTGGTGTCGTCGCCCTCGACGACGTGACGCTGCGTGTCGACCAGGGAGAGATCGTGGGCATCATCGGCCCCAACGGCGCGGGCAAGACGACCCTCTTCAACGCGGTGTGCCGCCTCGTCAGCCCCAGCTCGGGACGCATCACGTACGGCGGGCGCTCGCTCTTCGACCATCGCGCATCGGACCTGGCCGGCCTCGGCGTGGTCCGCACGCTGCAGGGTCTTGGGCTCTGGTCACGGCTCACCGTGCTGGAGAACGTGGCCACCACCGCCCGGCCGCGCGCTCCCTTCGTCAACGACCTGCTGGCGCTGCCCAGCGCGGAGCGCACCCGGCTGCAGGCCCGTGACGACGCGATGCGCATCCTGGCGGATCTGGGGATCGCGGACCGCGCGTCGGCGTATCCCTCGTCTCTGCCGCATGGAGTCCAGAAGCGAGTGGTGATCGCGCGCGCGCTGATGATGCAGCCGTCACTGCTGCTCCTGGACGAGCCCGCGAGCGGCCTCTCGGCCGGGGAGGTGACGGAGCTGACGACACTGCTGCGCGGGCTGCGCGAACGCATGGGCATCGCGCTCGTGGAGCACCACCTGGACATGGTCATGGACGTGAGCGACCGCGTCGTGGTGCTCAGCCTCGGCCGCGTGATCGCCGCAGGAACGCCCGCGCAGATCCGTGCCAACCCCGACGTGGCCACGGCGTACCTGGGTGAGCAGGTGGCTCATGCTTGAGGTCGACGACCTCACCGTCGCGTACGGCGGCGTCGTCGCTCTGAACGGTGTCTCGCTGCAGGTCCCTGAGGCATCGATCACCACGGTGCTGGGCGCAAACGGCGCCGGAAAGACGACGCTGGTGCGCGCGATCTCCGGCCTCGTCGCCGCGCGCGGTGGCAGTGTGAGGGTCGATGGCACGGCGCTCACGGGAATGGCGCCGGAGCGCATCGCGCGGCTCGGCGTGGCGCACGTCCCGGAAGGCCACGGCGTCATCAGCGAGCTGAGCACGGAGGAGAACCTTCGGCTGGGGTGCCTCTGGCTCGGCGGCGCGAACGACCGGCGAGCCGCGACTGAGGAGGCATACGAGCTGTTTCCACCGCTGGCGGCGCGGCGACGCCTGCCCGCCGCGAACCTCTCCGGCGGTGAGCGGCAGATGCTGTCGATCGCACGCGCGCTGGCGGCGCGGCCGCGCGTGCTCCTTCTCGACGAGCCCTCGCTCGGCCTCGCCGCGGTGATCCTGGCGCAGATCATGCAGCGCCTGCGCGAGCTGGCCAGGAGCCGCAACCTCGCCGTGCTGCTCATCGAACAGAACGCGCGCAGCGCGCTGTCGGTGGCGGACGAGGCCGTTGTGCTGTCGCTGGGCAGCGTGGTCGCGCGCGACCGCGCGGAGCGCCTTGCGCGCGACGAGTCGCTGCGCCACGCGTACCTGGGCTTCTGACGTGCGGACGTTTCTCATCCTCACAGTCGACGGCGTCACCAGCGGCTTCATCTACGCGATGGTCGCGCTCGCGCTGGTGATGATCTGGCGCGCCACCCGCGTGATCAACTACGCGCAGGGGGCGATGGCGATGTTCACCACGTATGTGGCGCTGTTCGCCATCCAGCACCGCGTCACGTACTGGCTGGCGTTCGTCATCGCGCTGGGCGCGGGCTTCGTGTTCGGCGCCGGTGTCGAGCGTCTTCTCGTGCGACCGATCGAAGGGCGCGCGCCGCTCAACATGGTCATCCTCACGCTCGGTCTGCTGATCCTGCTCGAGGCCGTGGCGCCGATGCTCTTCGGCGGCGACGTCAAGTCATTCCCGGCGCCGTTCTCGCGCATCGACATCACCGCGGGCGCGACGCAGCTGTACGTCTCACCGTTCGACATCTTCGTGATCGCGGCAGCGCTGCTGGTCATGCTGCTGCTGCTCGTCTTCTTTCAGCGAACCACCATCGGGCTGCGCATGCGCGCCGCGGCGTTCCGGCCTGAGATCGCCCGGCTGCTGGGAATCCGCGTGGGCCGCATGCTCACGCTCGGGTGGGGCCTCGCAGCGGTGCTCGGCGCGCTCGCCGGTGTGCTCATCGCCCCGGGAATCTTCCTGTACCCCAACAACATGGACGAGGCGCTCGTGTTTGGCTTCACCGGCGCCATCCTCGGCGGGCTCGACTCCCCCGTCGGCGCCGTCACGGGAGCAATCGTCGTCGGGCTGGTGCTGAGCTACGTGGGCGGCTACCTCGGCAGCGACCTGGAGACGGTCGGCGGCCTCGTGATGCTGATCGCGGTCCTGATGGTGCGCCCCCAGGGATTGTTCGCGTTCCACCGGCAGCGCCAGGCATGAGCGCCATGCGCAATCCGCTGCTGCGCCACGCCACGGTGTGCGTCGCGCTTGCCGTCGTCCTGGTGCTGCTGACGTACGTCTTCGACGCCTTCACGGATTACAAGATCGCGGGCGTCGCCATCTTCTTCATCGCAGCGGCCGGGCTCACGGTGCTCACCGGTGTCAACGGGCAGCTGTCACTGGGCCACGGCGCGCTCATGGCGATCGGCGCGTACACGACGTCGCTGCTGCTCAAGGAACAGCCCCAGCTGCCCATGATCCTCCCGCTGCTCGCCGCCATCGTCAGCACCGGGGTCGCGGGCGCGGTGATCGGCGTGGCCGCCGCCCGGCTGCGCGGTCCGTACCTCGCCGGGGCGACGCTCGCGCTCGCGGTCGGCCTGCCCCAGGTGGCCGTGCACTACGGCAGCGTGTTCGGTGGCAACCAGGGGTTGCCGGTGCCGGTGCCCACGCCGCCGTCGGCGCTGGGTGGCGACTTTCCCAATGAGCGCTGGCTCGCGTGGATCGCGATCGCCGCCGCGCTGATCACGCTGTTCCTGCTCGCCAACCTCGTCAGCGGGGCCACCGGCGCACGGCTCCGCGCGGTGGCCGACGACGAGGCCGCAGCGTCGCTCGCCGGCATCAACGTGGCCCGCATCCAGGTGCTCGCCTTCGTGGTCAGCGCCGCGTGCGCGGGGCTCGCAGGCTCGCTGTTCGCGTACTGGGTGGGGCTGACCGCGCCGAGCGGCTTCGGCCTTTCCGTCTCATTGCAGCTGCTCAGCGCCATCGTCATCGGGGGCCTGGGCAGCCTCAGCGGCGCGGTGCTCGGGTCGTTCCTGGTGGTGATGGCGCCGTTCACCATCAGCGACCTGGCGGGCAACCTCAACCTCTCCAGCGACGTGGCCAACAACCTGCCGCTGGCGCTCTACGGCGTCGTCCTCATCGTCACGATGCTCGCCTTCCCGCGCGGCATCCAGGGCGCGCTCTTCTCGCTCTGGCGGCTCGCAAAGCGCAACCTGCGCAGGCCGCAAGCCCCCACGGTGAGCACGACTGCATGACAATCACCCACACCCAGCGCGAACAGCGGCAAAGGAGGACGGCATGGCAGCGATGACGAGATCCAGAACGGGGGCTGTGGGATCCCTGCTCGCCGGACTTGCGGTGCTCGCCGCCTGCGGCGGAAGCGGCGGCGGAGGCGCGAACCAGGCGTCGGCGCCCGGCATCACCCCGACCAGCGTGACCATCGGGAGCACGCAGCCGCTGACGGGACCCGCGGCGGCGGGGTACTCGGAGATCGCGCCCGCCTCCAACGCGTACTTCAAGTACGTCAACGCGCACGGCGGCGTCTTCGGGCGCAGCATCATCTTCGACTACGTCGACGATGGCTACAACCCGACGAACACCGCCGCGCAGACGCGCAAGCTGATCCTCCAGGACAAGGTGTACGCGATGTTCGAGGCGCTGGGCACACCCACGCACCTGTCGGTCGTCAACTACATCAACTCCGAGAAGGTGCCCGACCTGTTCGTCGCTTCCGGCTGCAACTGCTGGAACAACGTCTCGCAGTACCCCGAGACATTCGGCTGGCAGCCGGACTACACCATTGAAGGCAAGATCCTGGGCCAGTACATCAAGCAGAACTACTCCGGGATGAAGGTCGGGTACTTCGCCCAGGGCCCCAACGACGAGTTCGGCACAGACGGCATCAACGGGTTGAACGATGTGCTGCAGAACAGCAGCGTCACCGTGGTGTCTCCGCCGCAGTACTACGCGCCCACCGCGGCCGGCGCCATGGCGGTGAAGTCCGAGCTGGCGGCGATGCAGGCCGCCGGCGTGCAGGTGATCGCGAGCTTCTCCATTCCGCTCTTCACCGCCGACGCGCTGGCCAGCGCGGCCGCGCTCAACTACCACCCGATCTTCGTCGTGAGCAACGTCGGCTCCGACCCCCCCACGCTCACCGGGATCCTCACCGGCGGCGCACTCGGTGTGACGCTGCCGGCGGCTTTGATCGGCGGCGTGGTCAGCGACGCGTACCTGCCCCTGCTCAGCGACTCGAGCAACCCGTGGGTCTCGCTGTTCAAGCTGATCAAGGCGCAGTACGCACCCTCGCTGCCGTGGGACGGCAACGTGGAGTACGGCTTCGCCACCGCGTACACCTTCGTGCAGGCGCTCAAGGCAGCAGGACAGAACCCGTCGCGTGACGACATCGTGCACGCCATCGAGACGACGCACTTCAACGACGGACCCGGGCTGGTGCCGTTCGCGTTCACGTCGAGCAACCACCTCGGCTACAGCGGCGTCGAGATCGTCAAGATCGGCCCCGACGGAGCAGCCGTCTCCGCCGGCCCGGTGCAGGTGACCGATGACACCGCGGGAGGCGCCATCACCAGTCCCTCGTCGCAGCCGGCGGCGCCGCCGTCGAGCGGCATCCCCCCCGACTGATCGCATGAGCGAGGGTCGCGGTCATGCGGCCGCGACCCTCCCCTACCATCGGGCCGATGCGTGACGAGCTCTTCATCGGCGGCGAGTGGACCGCGTCGTCGAGCGGCGGCTGGATCCCGGTGGAGAACCCGGCCACCGAGGAGCTCGTCACGCGTGTGCCCGACGCCACAGCGGATGACGTGGATCGCGCCGTGGCCGCCGCCCGCGCTGCGTTCGACAAGTGGGCTGCAGCGCCGCCGGACGAGCGCGCGCGTGTCCTTGCCGCGCTGCGTGACGCACTCCGCGCGCGCCAGTCCGAGATGGCGCGGCTGATCACCACCGAGATGGGCGCGCCGCTGAAGCTGGCCAACGGCCCGCAGACGGCGCTGCCCATCGGCGTGCTCAGCTCGTACGTGGACCTGCTGCGCGAGCCGGCCGAGCCCGAGCGCATGGGCAACTCCGTTGTGCTGCGCGAGCCGGTGGGCGTGGTGGGCGCGATCACACCATGGAACTACCCGCTGCACCAGGCGATGGCGAAGATCGCCCCCGCTCTTGCCGCGGGCAACACTGTCGTGCACAAGCCGAGCGAGGTCACGCCGCTGTCGGCGCTGCTGCTCGCGGAGATCGCGCAGGACGCGGGCGTGCCGCGCGGCGTGTACAACGTGGTCACCGGCACGGGCCCGGCGGCGGGCGAGGCCCTCGCTGCGCACCCCGGCGTGGACACGGTGTCGTTCACTGGCTCAACGCGCGCCGGGCGGCGTGTCGCCGCGATCGGCGCGGAGACGGTGAAGAAGGTGACGCTGGAGCTCGGCGGCAAGTCGGCATGCATCGTTCTAGACAGTGCTGACCTCAACACGGCGGTGAAGGTCTGCGTGGCCAACTGCTTCCTCAACTCCGGCCAGAGCTGCAACGCATGGACGCGGCTGCTGGTCCCCGCGTCGCGCCGTGCCGAGGCGGCCGGCATGGCGGCGACGGCCGCGGCCAAGTACACGGTGGGCGATCCCACCGACCCGCAGACGCGGCTCGGTCCGCTGGTGTCCTCAGCGCAGCGCGACCGTGTGCGCGCATACATGCGCAGCGGCATCGACGACGGCGCGCGCGTGGTGACCGGCGGACCCGAGGCGGACGGGCTGCCGCCGCGCGGCTACTTCGTGGCGCCCACCATCTTCGACGGCGTCACACCGTCGATGACCATCGCGCAGGAGGAGATCTTCGGGCCCGTGCTGTCGATCATCGAGTATGGCGGCGTGGACGACGCGGTGGCCATCGCCAACGACACGGTGTACGGTCTCGCTGCCGCGGTCTGGGGCGAGGACGAGGAGGCGATGGCCGTCGCGCGGCGCCTCCGCGCCGGACAGGTGGACATCAACGGCGGGGCGTTCAACCTCATGGCGCCTTTCGGCGGCTACAAGCAGTCGGGCGTCGGCCGCGAGCTCGGGCGCTATGGACTCGAGGAGTTCCAGCTGGTCAAGTCCGTGCAGCTGCCGTGACCACGGCGCGCGCAGCCGTGGTGCGCGCCGCGGGTGACGCGCCGCGCGTCGAGACAATCGAATTGCGCGATCCCGGACCCGGACAGGTGCGCGTGCGCCTGGCCGCGACCGGTGTGTGCCACAGCGACCTCTCGCTCGCCAACGGCACGATGGTGCAGCCGTTTCCCGCGGTGCTCGGACACGAGGGCGCCGGCCGCGTGGTGGCGACGGGGGACGGCGTCAACCTGCACGAGGGCGACGCCGTGGTGCTCAACTGGAGCCCCTCCTGCCGCGAGTGCTGGTTCTGCGCGCACGGGGAGCCGTACCTCTGCGTGCGCGCCACCGAGGCTGCGTCGCAGCCCTACGCGCAGCTGGAGGACGGCACGGACGTCTACCCCGGCCTCGGCGTGGCGGCATTCGCCACGGAGACCGTGGTCAATGAGGACGCGTGCGTGCGTGTCGGCGACGATGTCCCGTTGCACCAGGCCGCGGTGCTCGGCTGCGCAATGCTCACCGGCGTGGGCGCGGTGCTCAACGCAGCACGGGTGGAGCCGGGCGAGTCGGTGGTCGTGGTCGGCCTGGGCGGCGTGGGGCTGTGCGCTGTGCAGGGCGCGCGCATCGCAGGCGCCGGACCCATCATCGCGGTGGATCCCGCCGCGGAGAAAGGCGTGCTGGCGCGCAAGCTGGGCGCCACCGACGCATTGCAGCCGTCTCCTGAGCTCGCGAAGCAGGTGCGCGCGCTGACGGGCGGACGCGGCGCCGACCATGCCATCGAATGCGTGGGACGCGGCGAGACGATCCGGGCGGCCTGGTCGTCGACGCGGCGGGGCGGCCACGCGACCATCCTCGGCATGGGCGCGCGCACCGACACGGTGTCGTTCAACGCGCTGGAGATCGCGCACTTCGCGCGCACGCTGCAGGGCTGCATGTTCGGCGCCAGCGACCCTGAACGCGACCTCCCGGTGCTGCTCGAGCATGTGCGCGCCGGCCGGCTCGACGTCGAGACGCTGGTGACGTCGCGCATCGGTCTCGACGCGGTCGATGTCGCCTTCGCCGACCTCGAGGCCGGCCGCGGGGCGCGCAGCCTCATCGTGTTCGACGGCTGAAGCGCTCAGGGCGCCCGTGTGCCCGCCCGCGCCGCTGCCATCGCGGTGTTGTGCGCCAGCACCTCGACGGCGTGTGCCAGGTCGCAGGGCCGGCCGCCGTCACCGGCCCGCGGGCTCTCGGCGGTCACCGGCGCGGTGGCGCTGATCACCTGACGCAGCGCGTCCATGCCGCCGGCGCACGAGGCGGGAT
>JAFARE010000019.1 GCA_019245575.1 Candidatus Dormiibacterota bacterium
ATCCCGCCTCGTGCGCCGGCGGCATGGACGCGCTGCGTCAGGTGATCAGCGCCACCGCGCCGGTGACCGCCGAGAGCCCGCGGGCCGGTGACGGCGGCCGGCCCTGCGACCTGGCACACGCCGTCGAGGTGCTGGCGCACAACACCGAGCTGGCTGCCGCATCAGGTGGCGGCATTCGCTCCCCGTAGCGACATGCAGTTGTCGCTGCCGCGGTCAACACTGTCGATGTGAACGGAAAGCAGCGGTACCACCTGATGTCGTCGGTCCTCGCCGTCCTCTGTGAGATCGAGCGCGAGGGCGCGTACGTGATCTTTGAAAACGCCGACCGGCCGGACGAGTACGTCCAGGTGAGTCACCGCGGCGCCGACGGTCTGCTCGCGGAGGTCGGCTCACGCGAGTGGGCTGAGCCGACACATCCGCTGTCCGACGTCGCGCGCTCAGCGCTGGAGGTGCTGCGTTTCACCGGCGGAGGGCCGGAACGCAACTACGTGAACCAAGCACTCCCGACCGAGCCGGGTGGCGCCGCGCGCACCCTCGCCGGCGCGCTCGACGCAGCGTATTCACGGCGCGGGCCGGACCTGGTGGTGAAGACCAACGCAGCGGAGGTCGAGTCGTGGCTGCGGGAGCAAGGCCTGTGGATTCAGCAACCTACGGCGTTGCCCGTGGCTGAGCCGCTGCAGCAGAACATGATCCGCGCGGCGCTGAGAGCACACGGGTGGCGCATCTTCCACGACGAGAGCGGCGAGGGCTTCATGACCTGGTGGGGCTGGGACACGTCGCTCGGAATGGGCCTGCACATGCACGTCGACGTCTGCGGGAATGCGCCGTGGCGCGTGCTGGCCATCGTGGGGATCGGCGATCGTCCGATCCCGGAGGCCGAGCGCCCTCGCATGCTCGAGCTCATCAACACCTGGCACGAGGACAGGCGATGGCCGTGTGTCTCCCTGGCGCGTCAGGAAGGGGAAGACTCTTCGTGGCTGCACTTCGGCTGGTCGCTCCCGGCCGGCGCCGGAGTGACCCAGGGCCTGGTGAACGACACCATTGGTGCTGTCGCCGACAGCGCGCTCGACTTCCTGCGGTGGCTGAACCCGCAGCGACGCACGTCCGACGCTCCGCAGATGGCCGGCTGATGACTGCCCGCTGACACGCGGTCCGCTGCGGCGTCACCGGCTGCGCAACAATGCCCGCGACGGCATGACCTGTCCCAGCTGCGGTGGCGCAATCCCGGCAGGCGCGAACTTCTGCCCGCTGTGCGGTGCGCGCCTGGGTCGCGCCTGCCCCAACTGCGGCACGCCGGCGGAACCGAGCCACGCGTTCTGTCTCAACTGCGGCGCCTCCTTGCAGACCGGCGAGCCGGCCACGGCACGCACCCCGCCCGCTCCGGCTCCGCTGCCCACACGGGCCGGTTCCGCCGCCACATCGGTCGTCGCCGAGCGCCGCCTCGTGTCGATCCTCTTCGTCGACCTGGTCGGGTTCACCACGCTGAGCGAGCGCCGCGATGCCGAAGAGGTTCGCGAGCTCCTCACGCGGTACTTCGACACCGCGCGCATCGTGATCACGCGCTACGGCGGCACCGTGGAGAAGTTCATCGGCGACGCCGTGATGGCCCTGTGGGGCGCGCCCACAGCGCACGAGAACGACGCCGAGCTCTGTGTGCGGACCGCGCTCGAGCTCATCAGCGCCGTGGCCGCGCTTGGCGCCGAGGTGGGACATGACGACCTGCGCGCCCGGGCGGGCGTGGTCACGGGCGAGGTCGCAGTGACGGTGGGCGCCGTGGGTCAGGGACTCGTCGCCGGCGATGCGGTCAACACCGCGTCACGCATCCAATCCGCCGCGCAGCCCGGCGAAGTGCTCGTGGACGACAGCACGCGTCGAGCCTCTGAGCTGGCCATCACCTACGACAGCGCCGGTTCCCACGAGCTCAAGGGCAAGGCGGAGCCGGTTGTGCTGTGGCGCGCGCAGCGCGTGGTCGGCGGGCGCGGCGGGGCCCAGCGCACCGTCGGCCTGGAAGGTCCGTTCGTGGGGCGCGACCGCGAGCTGCGTCTGGCGAAGGACCTCTTCCATGCGACGGACGAGGAGCGGCGCGGCAGGCTGGTTTCCATCACCGGCATCGCCGGCATCGGCAAGTCACGGCTCAGCTGGGAGTTCGAGAAGTACGCCGACGGACTCGCCGACACGGTGTACTGGCATCGCGGGCGCTGCCTCTCGTACGGCGAGGGCGTCACGTACTGGGCGCTCGCGGAGATGGTGCGGCGTCGCGCCGACATCGTCGAGGCGGAAGCGTCCACGTCCGCGACGCAGAAGCTGCGCGCCTGCCTCGCCGAGCACGTGCGGGACGCGGAAGAGCGCGAGTGGCTCGAGCCACGCCTGGCAACGCTGCTGGGCCTCGAGGAAGGTGGGCCAAGCGACCGCGTCGACCTGTTCGCCGCGTGGCGCGTGTTCTTCGAGCGTCTTGCTGAGAAGCAATCGACAGTCCTGGTCTTCGAGGAGATGCAGTGGGCGGACTCGAGTCTCGTCGAGTTCATCGAGTACCTGATGGACTGGTCGCGTCACCTGCCGCTCTTCGTCATGACGCTGGCGAGGCCGGAGTTCACCGAGCGCTTCCCCACATGGGGCGCGGGCAAGCGCAGCTTCCACGCGATGCACCTGGAGCCGCTCGCGCCATCGGCCATGGACGACCTGCTCACCGGTCTCGTGCCGGGTCTGCCCGCGGGTCTGCGCGCGCAGATCCGTGAGCGCGCCGAGGGCATCCCGCTATATGCAGTCGAGACCGTGCGGATGCTGCTCGACCGCGGCACGCTGCAGCGCGAGGGGAACCGCTACGTTCTGACCGGCGCCGTCGGCGACCTGGCCGTGCCCGAGACACTGCAGGCGCTCATCGCCGCGCGTCTCGACGCGCTCACGCCATCGGAGCGCGAGGTGATGCAGACCGCGGCCATCCTCGGTCACACGTTCAACCCGGAGCGCCTCGCGGCGCTCATCGGCCGCGGCGAGAGTGAGACGCGCGAGCTGCTCGACGGCCTCGTGCAGAAGGAGTTGCTCAGCCTGCAGGTCGATCCGCGATCGCCCGAGCGCGGCCAGTACGGATTCCTGCAGGCGCTGGTGCAGCGTGTCGCCTACGAGACGCTGTCGCGTCACGAGCGCAAGAAGCGCCACCTCGAAGCGGCGCGGCAGCTCGAGTCGACGTGGGGCGGGGAGACGGACGAGATCGTGGAAGTGGTTGCCGCGCATTACCTCGATGCGTATCGCGCGGGTCCCAACGACGATGATGCGGACGACATTCGGCGCAGCGGCGTGCGCATGCTCATGCGCGCCGGCGAGCGCGCCGCGTCGCTGGGCGCAGCGGACGAGGCGCAGCGCCACTTCACCAACGCGGCGGAGCTCGTCGAGGACGACGGCGAACGCGCCGGGCTGATCGCGCGCGCCGGCGACATGGCGGTGGACGCGGGCCGCAACGAAAAGGCGCTGGAACTCTGGGAGGAGGCGCGAGGCCTGCACTCCGCCTCGGGTGACGTGCAGGGAACCGCGCGCGTCACTGCCCGCATCGGCGGAGTCATGTTCCTCTTGGGCCAGCCGCGCGAGGCACTGGAGCGGATGAACGCCTCGTATGCGGTGCTCCGAGAGGCCGGTGATAGCGTCGAGCTGGGCTCGCTCGCGCAGCAGATGGCGCGCATGCAGTACTTCCTAGGCGAGACGGACAAGGCCGCCGAGCTCATCGACATCGCGCTCGACATCGCCGAGGGCTTGCGCCAGCAGGACCTGGTGTGCGACGCGCTCACCACCAAGGCGATCGTGGTCGGTGATCGCGGCCATCACAACGAGGCGCAGGCGCTGCTGCGGCACGGCGTTGCGGTGGCCCTGGAGAATCAGTTCTACGCGATCGCCCTGCGCGCTCAATTCAACCTCCTCGGTGAGCTGACGCTCTCCGACCGTGTGAGCGTCGCGCTGGCCGTCGGCGATGAGGGCGTGGAGCTGGCCCGGCGCCGCGGTCAGCGCCAGTGGGAATGGACGATCCAGGCTGGCAGGATGGATCTCCTTCACACGGTGGGCCGTTGGGACGACGCCCTCGCCACCGGCCGTGAGCTCCCCGACATCCGCGAGCAGCGCAGCAACGTGATCGTCGGATTGCTGCTGACACAGGTGTACATCCACATCGCGCGCGGCGACCTGAGCAGCGCTGACGCGGTGCTCGACGCCGCGGTATGGCTCAAGGACTCCGACGACCTGCAGTCGCGCACCGGGTACGCGTCGGCGGAAGCAGCGGTGCTCCTCGCCCGGGGCGACCAGCGCAGCGCGCTGCATGCCGGCCGCATCGTCATCGAGCACTTCCTCAACGACTCGACGTCGGTCAGTGAGGCGCTCCATGCCGCGACCGTCGCCGCCCTCGCTCTTGGTGATGCCGAGTCGCTGCGCTGGATGCTCGAGAAGTCGGACGCTCAGGGCTCCGCGCGCAAGAGCCGCCGTGTCTCGGCCCACATCGACACGGCCCGCGCGGCGCTCGCTCTGGTCGAGGGAGACGCCGAGAGTGCGGACGCTGCGTACGCGTCCGCGGAACGCACGCTGACAGCCCTGGAGTGCGCGCCCGACCTCGCCCGCTGCCGGCTCATCTGGGCCGAATCGCTGGCCGCGCGAGGCGCTGCTGCTGAGGCGGAAGCGCTCCTCGACCAGGCCGACCCCGAGTTGGAGCGTCTGGGCGCCACCACGTGGATCCGCAGTGCCGGCGCGGTCCGCGCTCGGATTGCCGCACCGTCGGCTGTGCAAGCGCCCGCCTGAACGCCGTAGCGTGTCGCCGCGATGATTGACGAGCGTCCGCTCGACGGAAGGGTCGCGATCGTCACCGGCTCGAGCCGGGGCATCGGCCGCGCCATGGCGCTGCGCCTCGCGCGCGAGGGCGCGAGCGTGGTGGTCACGGGCAAATCCGAGGAGGGGACGGAGCGCCTGCCGGGGAGCATTCACACGGTGCGGCAGGAGATCGAGGACGGGGGCGGCACCGCGATCGCGGTGCGCGTTGATGTGCGTCGGGACGAGGAGGTCGAGGCGATGGTCAACGCGACCATCGAGCGTTTCGGCCGGCTCGACATCCTGGTGAACAACGCGGGCGCGATGTGGTGGCAGCCGGTGCTGCAAACGCCGCCGAAGCGCTACGACCTGATGTGGCAGATCAACGTGCGCGCCGCCTACCTGTGCGCGTACTACGCGCTGCCGCACATGATCGACCGGCACTGGGGCCACATCATCAACTGCTCACCGCCCATCGGCACCGAGGCGAATCCCGGCTACGTCGCGTACATGACAACCAAGATGGGCATGACGCGAATGGCGATCGGCATCGCCAGCGAGTACGAGCGCGAGGGCATCGCCAGCAACTCGCTCTGGCCCGTCACCATCATCGAAAGCCTGGCGAGCATCAACTGGGGGCTGTCAGATCGCTCGCAGTGGCGCTCGCCGGAGATCCTGTGTGACGCGATGATGGAGATCCTGCGCACGGAGCCACCGTCGCTGACGGGACAGCAGCTTCTCGACGAGCCATTCCTTCGCGAGCGCGGCTGGACACAGGAACAGCTCGACTCGTACTGGCTGGAGGGCAAGCCGCCGGACCACCCGACCTACATCGACGGGCGGGCCGGCGCGTCCATGTGACCGGCTCCGGCGAGGTCGCGATACGCGCCGAGGGCCTGACCAAGGACTACGGCAGCGGCCGCGGGCTCTTCGGCCTCGACCTCGTCGTCCACCGCGGTGAGACGTTCGGGTACCTCGGGCCCAACGGCGCCGGCAAGTCCACCACCATCCGCCTGCTGATGGGGATGATCCAGGCGACCCGCGGCCGTGCGTCGATCTTCGGGCTCGACTGCCGACGCGATGCGGTCGAGGTGAAGCGCCATGTCGGCTACGTTCCCGGAGATGTCCCCCAGTTCGGCGGCCTGCGCGGCAGCGAGGTGGTGAGCTACGTCGGGGCGATGCGCGGCGGCGTGGACTCCGCGCGCGTGCGCGAGCTGTGCGAAGCGTTCGACCTCGACCTGCACCGCAAGTTTCGCGAGTACTCGCGAGGCAACAAGCAGAAGCTCGCCCTGGTGCTGGCGTTGATGAACCGCCCTGAGCTGCTCATCCTCGACGAGCCGACGAGTGGATTGGATCCGCTCAACCAGCAGACGTTCCAAGAGCTCGTGCGGCAGGCGACGCGCGACGGCGCGACCGCGTTTCTGTCCTCGCACGTGCTCTCCGAGGTCGAGCACATCTGCACCCGGGTCGGCATCATCCGTGAGGGACACCTTGTGGGTGATCGCACCCTCGAGGAGCTGCACGAGCTGCGCTTCCACACGGTCGAGGCCGAGTTCACCGGCCCGGTACCGGAGGAGGCGGTGCGCTCCGCAGCCGGGGTCGGCGATGTGCGCGTCGAGGGGAGCAGGCTCACGTGCACCGTGCACGGTGAGTTCGCGCCATTGCTCGATGCGTTGCGCCAGGGCCACGCGGTCAACCTGGTGAGCACCGAGCCGTCACTCGAGTCGATCTTCCTTGCTTACTACCGCGGCACACAGCCGGACGACGCCGCCACCTCTGCCACCACGTGATGCCGCCGCGGCTCCTGCTGCGCCAGCAGCGCGTCGGCCCGATCGCGATGTCGTACTTCGCGATCGCGTACAGCCTGATCAACAGCGCGGGATTCCCCCTGATCGCCGGCAAGACCGCCGCTGCGCAGGCCGCGTTCGGCACGCAGATGCAGGCGCTCGCGGCGCAGATCACCTGGTTGCTGCCGCTGCCGCAGAACCCCGGCACGCTGGGAGGCTTCGTACAGTGGCGCGCGTACGGCTTCCTCGCCATCGTCTTTCCCGCGTGGGCGCTCCTCAGCGCCGCGGGAGCGACGCGCGGCGATGAGGGGAAGGGGTTGGTGGAGACGTGGCTCGCGTCCGGCCTTTCGCGCACCCGGTACCTGACTGCGAGGGGAGCGGCGTTCGCATGCGTCAGCGGCCTCGCGCTGGGCGCGGGCGGCATCGCCACGTGGATCGGCGGCATCGTCGGCTCGTCACCGCTGGACCCCGCGCGCGTCCTTGAGTCGAGCATCTCGCTCTGGGCGCTGACGCTGTCCTGCTACGGCATCGCGCTGCTGCTGAGCCAGCAGACGCTGACGTACCGCAGCGCTGCGGGCGCCAGCGCGTGCGTGCTGCTCGTCCTGTTCCTGCTCGACAGCCTGCAGCGGTCGGTCTCGCCCTCGCCACTGGTGGGCCGGTTCTCGGTGTTCAGCCTGAACGACCGCACGACCGCGCTGGCGCCGAGCGGCCAATTCGATGTCGCTGCGGTGCTGATCCTCCTTGCGGTCGCACTGGTGACCGGGACCGCGGCCGCGCTCGCGTTTCAGCGCCGCGACCTGGAGGCGGGCCTGGTGCGCGTGCGACGTCACGCCCGCACCGCGCATGCGCCGGCGCGCAACGTGCTTCTCGGCATCCCGATCCTGCGCGGCCTCTGGCAACGGCGGCTCTCCGTGGCCGCGTGGACAGCCGGCGCCTCGGCGCTGGCCGCATTCATCGTCGCGATCATCAACGGCGCCGCGGGCCTGTTCACCAAGACGCCGTCGCTGCAGCCGTTCCTGCGCGGGCTCGGCGGCGAGGTGCACGTCGCGCTGCTCGGCCTCATCTGGTTCGCTTTGGCGCAAACGCTGCTGTCCATCCTGGCCATAACTTACGTGTGGCGCTGGGCCGACGAGGACACCAACGGCATGCTCGAGCTGCAGCTTTCGCAGCCGGTGAGCCGCGTTTCGGTCACGTTCGAGCGAGCGGCGGAGCTGCTGGTGACGCTGGTCGTGGTGACCTTCGTCTCCTCGCTGGTGGTGATGCTCGTCGCCTCTGCGAATCACATCACCGTCGGCGCCGGCAGCATGCTGCTCGCCACGGTTCTGCTGATTCCCTTCGCGCTCACGTTCGCCGCCGTGGGAGCGGTGCTGGCCGGATTCCGGCCACGGCTGGCGGTCGGCGTGCCGGCGACGGTGTCGATCGCGTCGTACCTGCTCTTCCAGCTGGCGCCCGCATTTCGCTGGCCGGCGTGGGTGGCCGACCTGTCTGTCTTCCAGCTCTACGGGACGCCGCTGGTGCAACCCGTGTTCGTGGGCGGGCTCGTCGCGATGCTCGTGGTCGTCATCGCCGGGTTCAGCGTCGCCGGTGGCCTCATGCTGCGGCGCGAGGTCGGCGCTTAGGGCAGGCGTGTACGCCGGCGGAGGCGCGGCGGGGCGGCGGTCGCGCGCAACGGTGCGCCTATGATCGAGGCGGTGAGCCCATCTCTCCCGCCCACGGCGACCGTGCGCAAGGCCGTCGCCGCGGGCGCCCTGGGAGCGGGCGCCATTCTCTCGCTGCGCGCGTTCCTTCGTCCGGATGCGAAGGCCGAGCGGCGCCTCATCGACTGGGAGGTCGTGCGCGCCGTCGCGGTCGAGCGCTGCGGCGAGCCGCCGCGCGGGCTGGCGCGGGAGAAGCGCGAGCGCCTCGGCGTGGCCTACGACGCGATGGCGGCGGAGCTGGCGCCGCTGCTGGGGGAGGTCGCCGACCGCGTGCCCTTCACCGTGCCGCCGTTCACGGCACTGGACCGGCACGGCTGGATCGACGTGAACATCACCATCGTCCAGCGCCTGCTCGACCCCGTCGAGCAGCTGCGCGCGCAGATCCCTGAGTCGGCGGTCACGGCGCTGAGCCGGCGCATGATGGACCGCTACGTCGGCGAGCTGTTCGGGTTGATGTCACGCCGCGTTCTCGGCCAGTACGACCCGGTGCTCAGCCTTGCAGCCGCTGATGCCGGCGCGCACGGCGAGCCGGCGCTCTACCTGGTTGAGCCGAATGTCGCGCTGGTGCAGCGCAAGGAGCGGCTCGACGGCGACCCGCTGCGACGCTGGCTCATCCTGCACGAGCTGACCCACGCATGGCAGTTCGGTGAGCACCCCTGGTTGCGCGAGCACATCATCTCGATGCTGCAGGAGATGCTCGCCAGCGGGCTTGCGGTCGACAAGATGTCGATGCTGCGCTCGCGCGACCTGCTGCAGCGCCTGCCCGACACCGTGCGCACACAGCTGCGCGTGGTGTCGCACGTGCAGGCGATCATGAGCGTGCTCGAGGGGTACAGCAACTTCGTCATGCACCGCGTGGGCCGCAACCACGTGCCCGACGCCGACTCGCTCGAGGCGGCGCTGCAGCACCGCCGCCAGCAGCGCACGCTGTTGGAGCGCCTGGTGTTCGCGCTCACCGGCCTCGAGATGAAGCTGCGCCAGTACGAGGTGGGCGAACGCTTCTGCGAGGCGGTCGTGCAGCGCGCCGACCTGGCCACGCTCAACCGCGTCTGGGAAGACCACACCGCGATGCCCTCGATGGATGAGCTGAAGAACCCGGAGCGCTGGCTGGCGCGGATGCGCTGAGGCGCGTCGTGCGAACGGTGCGCGTGGGTGCGGGGCAGGGGTTCTACGGCGACACGCCGGCCGGCGCCCTCGACGTGGCTCGCAACGGCGATGTCGCATACATCTGCTTCGACGCGCTCGCCGAGCTGACCATGGCGATCCTGCAGAAGGACCGCATGCGCAACCCGGAGGGCGGCTACACGCGCGACCTGCCCCCCTTCATGCGCCTGCTGCTCCCGGTCGCGCGAGAGCGCGGCATCAGGTTGATCACCAACGCAGGCGGCATGAACCCCGCGGGCGCCGCAGCGGCCGTGCGCGGCGTGGCGCGCGACCTGGGCATGCACGAGCTGCGCGTGGCCACGGTGAGCGGGGACGACCTCACGTCGCGCCTCGACGAGCTGCGCGATGCCGGCGCTGCACTGGACCACCTCGACACCGGCGCGAGCATCAATGACGTGCGCTCGCGCGTCGTATTCGCCGTGGCGTACCTGGGCGCCCGGCCGGTCGTCGAGGCGCTGCGGCAGGACGCCGACGTGGTGGTCACCGGCCGCGTCGCCGACGCTTCGCTGTTCGTCGCGCCGATGGTGCACGAGCTCGGCTGGGCGTGGGACGACTGGGACAGGCTCGCCGCCGGCACGGTTCTCGGACACCTGATGGAGTGCAGCGGCCAGGCCACCGGCGGCAACTTCAGCGGCGACTGGTGGGATGTTCCCGACCTGGACCGCGTCGGCTATCCGGTCGCGGAGGTGCGCGAGGACGGCACCGCGCTGCTGACGAAGCCTCATGGGAGCGGCGGGCGTGTCAGCGTCGACACCGTGAAGGAGCAGCTGTTGTACGAGGTGCTCGACCCGCGCACCTACATGAACCCCGACGTCGTTGCCGACTTCACCAGCGCGAAATTGCGCGACGTCGAGCCGGATGTGGTCGAGGTCAGCGGCGTGTCCGGCAGCGCGCGTCCCGACGCGCTCAAGGTGATCGCCGGCTACCTCGACGGATGGATGGGCACGGCGATGATCGGCTACTCGTGGCCGGACGCGGAAGCCAAGGCGCGCCGCGCCGCGGTGCTGATCGACAAGCTCGCGCAGCGCGCGGGGCTGGAGCCACTCGAGCAGCTGGTGGAGGTGGTCGGCGTCGACAGCCTTCACGGCGACGCCGCCACACGAGACGACCAGGTGAACGAGGTGATGCTGCGCGTGGCGGCGCGCTTCCAGAGCGAGGAGGAGGCGGCACGCTTTCCCCGGGTTGCCATGCCGCTGGCGCTCAACGGCCCACCGTTCATCGGCGGCTCCGGCAGCCCCGGCGGACCGCGCGCGCTGCTGGGCGTGTGGCCGTCGCTGGTCGCGCGCGAGCTCGTCGAGCCGCATGTGACGGTGGACGTGCAGCCCGCGGGAGTCACGACATGACGCGCATCCGGCTGGCCGACGTCGCCCATGCGCGCAGCGGCGACAAGGGTGACCTGGCCAACGTGGCGCTGTTCGCGCCCACGGACTCCCTCTATGCGGCGTTCAAACGCGAGGTCACCGAGGAGCGCGTGCGGCAGCTCTTCGGACGCTTCGTGCAAGGCCGCGTCGACCGCTACGAGGTGCCCAACGTGCGCGCGCTCAACTTCGTGCTGCACGAGGCGCTGGACGGCGGCGCGGCGCGCTCCCTGCGCAGCGACCCCTTGGGCAAGTCGTACGGCTCGCTGCTGCTGCGCATGGAGATCGAGGTCGACGACGCCGAAATGGACGGCGTCACCCCGCGCAGACCGCCGCGCTGAGGCGAGCGCGGGCTGTTACTGCCCGGGCGGAGGTACGGGCGTGCCGTAGCCCGGCACCACCGCGACACACGGCACCGGCTTCGCGTGCATCGGGTCCAGCGCGTTGAGCATGTCCTGCGCGGCCACGGCGTCGTACGCGACCGTCGCGTGGTCCGTGAGGTCGAGCGGGCACTGGTCCTGGAGCACGAAGTTGGTGACATTGGGCGCCGCCACGTAGCCGCTGGTGTACGGCATCACCGTCTCGTCGTAGCGCGTCA
The DNA here is from genome assembly GCA_019245575.1 of Candidatus Dormiibacterota bacterium. Lineage (GTDB taxonomy): Bacteria > Chloroflexota > Dormibacteria > Aeolococcales > Aeolococcaceae > JAFARE01. The sequence goes on from JAFARE010000019.1 coordinate 11,384, forward strand.
TCACGTCCGTGTACTGCACGCCGGGCAGCGCGAAGCCGCGCGAGTTGAGCTGCTGCATGAAGGGCGAGCCGGTGAGGAACTCCGGGCACGAGCCGCAGCGCGAGTCCCAGAAGCTCTCCGACTGCGGTCCGTATCCGGGCACGTACTCGTAGGCCAGCTGGGACAGCGTGGCCGCGCCATAGAACTCGGTTCCGTGCCAGATCGGGGTGAGCATCACGTAGTGCGCCACGTACCGCGCGCCGCCGAGAAACTCCATCCAGTAGCGTGGCATCACAGTGCCTTCGGAGTGGCCCACCAGGTCGACCTTGCGCGCCCCGGTGGCCTGCAGAACGTGCTGCACGAAGGCCTTCATCTGCAGCGCGCTGGTCTCCATGTCGAGCATGCCGCCGTTGTATGGCTGGCCGCTGTTCGTGCCGTACGTGATGGCGAACACGCAGTAGCCGTGGTTCGCCAGGAGCGGCGCCATCGTGTACCAGTTGTCCTGCGCCGTCGCCAGCAACCCGTGCACCAGGACAACCGGACGTGGATGCGCGGACGATGGCTTGCACGACCAGTTGTTGGCGCCGGGAGGCGAGCCGCCAGGGTCCTGAGCGTTGGCCGCGATGCCGTCGGCAAAGCGGTACGTGACGGGGTAACTGCCGGCCGCCGAAGCGGCCGGCGTTCCCCATACCCCGAGGAGCACAGTCAACGCCAACAGCAGCGGAGCGACAACCCGCATTTGCACGAGCCGCACCCGCATTTGCATCAGATGCGGTCGAGCACCTGCTGGCGGCGGCGTTCGAACTCGGCGATGGTTATCTCGCCGCGGGTGCGCAGGTTGGTCAGGCTGCGGATCTCGCCGAGCAGGTCGAGCAACGGTGTGTCGGCGCGATTCAGCGTCCAATGACCGGTCTCGCGCATGAACACCGGCGGCCGGCCGTCCCAGGCCTTGACGAAGAAGATCGCCTTGACCGCGGTGTAGGGAATTGCCAGCACCTCCACCTCGTCCAGCGCGGGGCTGACCAGGTGCAGGCTCATCGCGTGGCGGTGGCGCAGCGGGTCGGCGCCCAGGTAGCCCTTGAGCACGTCGCCGTCCCAGAAGCGGATCGCCGCCTTGCGCAGGCTGGTCCCGTCAGGCTCGGCGGTGAAGGGGCAGCGGTCGAGCAGGACGCTCTTGATGGCCGCCAGCGGCACGATCATCGTCCGGTTGTTGGACGACCCGTCGGGCACGCGCAGGGTGAGGTCGGCCAGGTCGAAATCCAGCTTCGGGACGGAGCCTTCGAGAATCTCGTTGTCCCGGAAGCGGATGACGACAGGAGTGGCCTGGAGGGTGGTTGCCTGCCCGGCGCTCATGCCGCGGACCTCTCTTCCTTGCTGATGGGGGGCGGGACGACCGCGCGCTGCGGCCGTCGGGGTTCACTCTTGTTGACGACGAGGCGGCCGGGAAACTTGCGGGTCCTAGGACCTCTGGTCTCGCATCAGACGCACCACTCGTATCACAGTCTTAACACGCTGATATACTGTCCGGCGGCGCTCGGTGATCGGCCGCGCGTGGAGAGGGGTCAGAGGGTTCGTGGCAGCGACCGAGCGGGCAGAGGCAGACAGTCACCACGCCGCCGTCGACGACGTGTCGTTGATCGCCGCCTACCTGGATGGGGATGCGGCCGCCTTCGACACGCTCTTCACCCGCTACCACTCGCGGGTGCGCGCCGTCTGCATGCGCTACGTGGGCGACGAGCACATCGCCGAGGACCTGGTGCAGGAGACGTTCTTCAACGTGATCCGCGCGCTGCCCCGCGTCGGCGAGGGCTTCAACTTCGGCGCGTGGGTGCACCGCATCGCTGTGAACATCTGCCAGGACGAGCTGCGCCGGCGCAGCCGCCGCGCGGCGCACATCGAGCCGGGCGGCGACCCCGAGGAGCAGATGCTCAAGCTGGCGGACCGCGACAAGGCGGGAAACCCAGAGCAGGCCTTGGAAATCACGTACCTCCGGCACCTCGTCTGGGAGGTTGCGAAGAAGCTGCCGGAGCGCCAGCGCATGGTGCTCACGCTGCGCGAGCTGCAGGGCATGTCCTACGCCTCGATCGCGCGCGTGATGGGCGTCAGCGACTCGGCGGTGGAGACCCTCCTGCACCGGGCGCGCAAGCGCTTCAAGGAGGAGTACCTGCTCATCGAGAGCCCGAGCGAGTCGCAGGGACCGTGCGCCACGGTCGCGGATCTGATGGCGCGCGGCCGCGAGGTCATCAACGCGGCGCAGAAGCGCTACGTGGTGGCGCACATCGCGCAGTGCGAGTGGTGCGAGGAGCACTACCTGCCGGCGATGACGGGCGAGCTGAAGGGCCGGGCCGTCCCCGTCAACGGCGTCATCGCCTGAGCCCCTCGCCGCGGGTGCTCTGCGCGCCCAACGCCTTCAAGGGAACCCTGACCGCGCAGCGAGCCGCCTCCGCCATGGCCGCCGGAGCGCGCGAGGCTGGGGCCGTGGCAGCCGAGCTGCCGGTGGCCGACGGCGGCGACGGCACCCTCGACGTCCTCCTCAGCGCGGCGGCGGCGCCCCGCGTGACCGAGCATCTTGTGACCAGTCCGCTGGGCGCGCCGGTGCGGGCCCGGCTCGGCTGGATCGACCCGGCGACGGCCGTGGTGGAGATGGCCGAGGCGTCCGGCCTGCGGCTGCTGGCGGCGCCGCTCGACGCTCCGGCGGCGACATCCCGCGGCGCTGGGGAGCTCATCGCGGCCGCCCTCGAGGCCGGTGCGCAGCGGGTGATCGTGGGTGTCGGCGGCAGCGCCACCACCGACGGCGGCGCCGGGTTGCTCGAGGCGCTGGGAGCGCGCTTTCTCGATGCGCTCGGCGCGGAGCTGCCGCCCGGAGGGGGCGCGCTCATCCGGCTGGAGCGGATCGACCTGAGCGGGCTCGATCTGCGGCTGGACGGCGTGACGATCCAGGTGGCCGCCGACGTGCGCAACCCGCTATCCGGGCCGGACGGCGCCGCAGTCGTGTTCGGTCCGCAGAAGGGCGCCACTGAATCAGAGGTCGCCCTGCTCGACGCCGGCCTCACGCGCCTGGCAAAGGTGGCGGAGCGCGACCTGGGCGCCGCCGGGCTGGCCGACCGGCCCGGGACGGGTGCCGCCGGAGGCGCAGCGTTCGCGCTGGCGCTGCTGGGGGCGACCCTTGCACCCGGTGCCGCGCTGGTGTGCGACCTCGTCGGGCTCGACGCGGCGCTGGCCGGAGCGGCGCTGGTGCTCACGGGCGAGGGCCGCCTCGACGCCCAGACCGCGTTCGGCAAGGCGCCCGCGGAGGTCGCCGAGCGCGCCCGGCTCGCCGGCCTGCCCTGCGCGGTGATCGCGGGTTCGGTGGCGGACCCGCTGGGCGGTCTGTTCACGCGCGCGCTCTCGCTGCAGGAGCTGGCACCCGACGCCGATCCCCGGGCGAACTCCCTTGACCTCGTGCGCCGCGCCTCCGCGCGCCTGACGGCCGAGCTGCTGCCGGCTCAGTAGACCGGGGTCAGCCACTCCTCGTACTTCGGGTTGTGGCCCGTGACCACGTCGGAGTACACGCCCTGCAGCCGCATCGTCAGCGGGCCGGGCTCGCCGTCGCCGATGCGGCGGCGGTCGATCTCGACCACGGGCGCCACCTGCGCACCCGTGCCGACGAAGAAGACCTCATCGGCGACATAGAGCTCGGTGCGGTCGATCGACCGCTCCTCCACCTCGAGGCCCATCTCCTCCCGCACCAGGTGCATCGCCGCGGACCGCGTGATGCCCTCGAGGATGTTGTCCGACGGAGGCGGCGTGAAGATCGCGCCCTTGCGCACGATGAAGATGTTCTCGGCGCTCCCTTCGCTCACGTGACCGTCGTGCGTGAGCATGATCGCCTCGTCGAAACCCGCTTGCAGCGCCTCACTTTTGGCCAGGGCGGAGTTGACGTACAGCCCCGTGCACTTCATGCGAACCGGCGCCATGGTGTCGTCGATGCGCCGCCACGAGGAGACGAGACAGCGGATGCCCTCGGTGCCCACGTACGGCCCCATCGGGGAGGTGACGATGCCGAAGCTGTCCGGCACGTCGTGGAGCCGCACGCCGATGATCTCGGCGGCCTTGAAGCAGAGCGGCCGGATGTACGCGTCTTCACGAAACCCGTTGCGCCGCAGCAGGTCCTTTGTGATTGCGCAGAGCTCGTCGATGCCGTGAGGGATCGCCATCTGCAGCGCGCGGGCGTTGTTGTGCATGCGCTCGTAGTGCTCAGGCATGCGCAGCACGTAGAGCTGCTTGCGCGTCTCGTTCCAGTAGGCGCGGATTCCCTCGAAGATGCCGGTGCCGTAGTTGAGGCCATGGGTCAGCAAACCCACCTTCGCGTCGGCGTAGAGGACGACCTCGCCGTTGAAGAAGACCCACGAGCGATCGCGCTCGATGCCCGCGTCATGCTTCGCGGGCGCTGTCTGGGTCATACAGCGCGAAGCGTACAACCTGAGCCTGCAAGCACGGGGTTTTGCCGCCCGGCGCAGGAAGGCTTTGGTATATTCGAGTGCGATCAAACGGCCTGGCAACGCACTCGCGCACCCGGCGCTGGAGTGGGTTCCAGGATGGTGGAGGACCGATGACCGACGTGCTGAGCACCCCTTCCGGCACCGTGCCGCCGGGGCGGGCGACCCGCTGGAACCCTTCGCCGGAGGAGTTGCGCGAGCTGACGTCGCGCATGCCCAACGCGAAACACACCGACTTCGACAACTACAACGTGCAGACGCGGGTGGTCTCGCGCAGCAAGGGCAGCACGTACATCGTCACGGACAGACCTGACGAGCACTCCGACCAGACGGTCGACCGCGCCGAGGGCGAGCGCATCGCGCAGCGGCAGGACGAATACATCCGCGGCCAGGAGATGCTGGTCGTCGACGGCTACATCGGCAACGATCCCGACCACCGCGTCCCCGCGCGCCTCTACATCGAGTCGGCCAACGCGAACATCGCGGGCATGCAGCGGTGGCTGTACTTCGACGCCGAGAGCCCGGGGCCCGGCTTCGAGCCGACGCTCACCATCATCTACACCCCCAACCTCGTCGCGCCCGGGTATCCCAACGACCGGGTCATCGCCGTCGATCTCGAGGCCGGCATCACCCGCGTGCTCAACAGCGACTACTTCGGTGAGTCGAAGAAGGGCGGCCTGCGCATGTGGAACAAGCTGACCTATGACAAGGGCGGCCTGTCGCTGCATGCCGGATGCAAGGTCGTGCCGACGGCCGGCGGCGAGCAGGCGATGCTCATCATCGGCCTCTCCGGAACGGGCAAGACCACCACCACGTTCACGCGGCAGAACGACAGCAAGCCCGTGCAGGACGACTTCGTCGCGCTGTACCCGGGTGGCCGCGTGGTGGCGACGGAGAACGGCTGCTTCGCCAAGACCTTCGCGCTCGACCCCAAGTTCGAGCCGACGATCCACGGCGCGGTGTGCAAGCCGGAGGCGTACCTGGAGAACGTCTCGCAGCACAACGGCACGGTCGACTTCTTCGACACGTCGTACACGCAGAACGGCCGCGCCGTCTTCCGCATGGACGCACTGGGATGGCACAAGGACGCGCGTGAGGTCAGCGCCGTCGACCACCTGCTCATCCTCAACCGCAACGAGAACATCATCCCCGCGGTGGCGCGGTTGAGCCGCGAGCAGGCCGCACTGTACTTCATGCTCGGAGAGACCCAGGGCACATCCGCGGGCGGCAAGGACGAGGAGGGCAAGTTCCTCCGCGTGCCGGGCACCAACCCGTTCTTCCCCCTGCGACACGAGCAGCAGGGCAACCGCTTTCTCGAGCTGCTGGATTCCTGCAACTTCCAGGTCTACTTGCTCAACACGGGCCGCGTCGGTGGTCCCGACGGCGACGAGCGCAGCAAGAAGGTGACGATCCCGTACTCGAGCGCGGTCGTGAAAGCGATCGCCGAGGGCACCATCCAATGGGAGATCGATCCCGACTTCGGCTACGAGGTTGCCGCTGCGCTGCCCGACGTGGACGACGCAGAGATCCTGCAGCCGCGCCGGCTCTATGAGCGTCAGGGCCGCGGCGACGAGTACGCCGCCACGGTGCAGCGCCTGAAGCAGGAGCGCCGTGACTACGTGGAGAAGTTCCCCGGACTGCGCCCCGAGATCGTCCGCGCCATCGCCTGAGCCGTTACCCGGGCCCGCCGGCCGCTAGCCCGGGGCGCGTCCCCACATGAGGATGCGCTTGAACGGGTACAGGTACGGGCGCTGCTCGCCGACCATGTCGCGAAGACGTTCGCCGTATCGCCGCACGAATTCGGCGTACAAGCCGGCCGGCATGCGCGCCTCGTAATCAGTCAGCAGCGTGCCGCGCACCCACTCCACCACGGAGTCGGTCGAATCCAGCACATGCGCATACACCTGCATGCGCACGTGCTGCTCGACGAATCCGAGCGCGTGCAGCAGCTCCGCGTACCGCTCCGGGCTGAGCACCGACACCTCTCGCACGTAGCCGCCCATCGCGGCCGCGAACGGCTCCTCGCCCGCCACCTCGGCCGCCGCGATGTGAGAGGGATGGTCGAAGTTCGCCGGCATCTGCACGGCGAGCTCTCCGCCGGGCGCGACCCAGGCGCCGATGCGCGTGAGGAGCGCGTCGTGATCCGGCAGCCACTGCAGGGCGGCGTTCGAGAAGACGACGTCGAACGCGGTGCCGGGCGTCCACGTGCTGATGTCCGCTCGCTCGAACCGCACGTCCTGCGCGTGCAGCCCGGTGGCGCGCTCCAGCATGGCTGGGGAGCAGTCGATGCCGATGGTGTCGCGCGCTTGGAGGGCGCGGTGCAGCTCCACCGTGAGCCGCCCGGTGCCGCAGCCGAGGTCGGCCACCCGGCCGCCCCGTCGCCTCACCAGCGTTGCCAGGTCCCAGAAGGGCTGTTCTCGCTCGCCGCGAAACCGCTCGTACTGCTGCGGGTCCCACGCGTCGGTCATGGTCGCGTGTGATTTGACACCACGACAGACCGTCCCCCACCCTTTGCCGCCTTGCCCCGACGAACCCTGACCGGCGGCGTCCTGCCGGCGGCAGCCACGCTCCTGCTGGTCGCGTGCGCGCCGGGCGGCGCCGGTTCGCCGCACCCGCCGTCGAGCGCTGTGGCGGCGCTGCCCCTGACCCAGGCGATTCGAGCCGGCCATGACGACGGCCCCATCCCCGGGGCGGCGCCGCTGAGCCTCTCGCTGGTCCTCGAGCGCCGGCATGCAGGCGAGCTGGCCGCGCTGATCGCGGCGGGGGGCCACGTGACCCCGTCGCAGCTCGCGGCGCGGTACTCGCCCGATCCGGGCGCCGTTGCCGCTGCGGTCGCAACGCTGCGCGCCGCGGGATTGCGCGCCGAATGGGGGGCCGGCAGCGCACAGCTGGTGGTCACAGGCCCGGCCGGTGCAGCCGAGCGTCTGTTCAAGGTGGACGTCCACCGCTTCACCGCGCCCAACGGGCAGCGGTTCCAGGCGCCGCTCGGCCCCGTGACCGTCCCATCAGCCCTGCGTCCGGCGGTGGCGGCCGTGCTGGGCTTCACCACCTACCCGGCGACGCGCTACTCATCGCTGGTGCACGGCGAGCTCTCGCCGTCGGATGTCGAGTCCATCTATGACATCGGCCCGCTGCACCAGCGCGGGCTCGACGGCAGCGGCCTCACCGTGGCCTTTCCCGAGGGGTCGATCCCGCAGTCCAGCGTGCTCGACTCGTACGCGAGCAAGTTCGGCCTGCCGGCGTTCGACGTCACGGTCAAGACGGATCCCTCGTGGGGACCGGCGGCGCGGCCCGGCGACCAGGGCTTCGACCAGAGTGATGGCGAAACCGAGATGGACCTGGAGATCGTCCACGCGATCGCGCCCGGCGCCAAGGAGGTCGTGTACGCGGGCGCAGGGGGCGGGGTGCAGCAGCTGCCCCTGCTCTATGCCGCGATCGCCCAGGACTTCCCCAACGCCATCGTGAGCAGCAGCCTCGGCCTCAACGACTGCGAGGGCTCCCAGTACCAGCAGGAGGAGACCGCGTTCGACTCGGCCTGGTCGACCATGGCGGGCGAAGGCACCACCGCCTACGACGCCTCCGGCGACTTCGGCGCCTTCTGCGAGCCGGGCAAGCTCGGCGTGTACCCGGACGTCGCCTCGCCCAACGTGACGGCGGTCGGCGCGACCACCGTCTTCCAGGCGGCCGACGGCGGCTACGCCGCGGAGTCGGCGTGGGGCGACCCGGTCGACCAGATCGGCACGGGCGGCGGGCTCTCGACGGTGTTCCACCGGCCCTCCTGGCAGGCCGGACCGGGGGTCCAGAACAAGGACAGCAACGGCATGCGCCAGGTGCCGGACGCCGCGGCGCCCGGCGATCCCATCAGCCCGTACGACACGATCGCCAACAGCGGCCCCTCCCCCGGCAACGGCACCTCGGCCGCGGCGCCGTTCTGGGCCGCGATCACCGCGCTGATCTACCAAGCGCTGGCCCAGCAGCACCTGGGCCATCCGGGGCTGATGGCGCCGGTCCTGTACGCCCTGGCGCAGTCGCCGGCCGGACTGCCGTCCAACCCGTTTCACGACGTCCAGACCGGCTCCAACCTGAACTACGCCGCCGGGCCTGGCTGGGATTACGCCAGCGGCTGGGGCACGCCCGACGTGGCCCGCCTCGCCGATGACCTGGTCTGGTACGAGACCAACCACCCGCAGGGCACGCCGTGACCCAGGTGACGTCCGGGCTTCCCGAGCTGACGCTGGAGACGTGCCACCACTGCGGCGAGCTGGTGCCGGTCGGCGCCTTCTGCGGCAACTGCGGGGCCCACCTCGCCGAGCCGGGCGCCGGCGCGCGACGCCGGTTGCACGCCTACGCGGCCGCGCCGCACGAACCGGTGCTCAGGCCGCTCCTCATCAGCACGCTCTTCCCCCACCTTCCCCACCGGCACACGCACCTCTTCCGCGACATGCTGCTGGGCGGCATCGTGCTCGTGGCCATCCTCTGCGCTGTGCGCGTGTTCGCCGCGGCCACCGTTGCGGCGGCGGTGCTGCTGCCGATCCTCTACCTGCTGTATCTGTTCGAGGTCGAGGTGTACGAGCGGGAGCCGCTGCTCGTGGTCCTCACGACCTTTGTCGCGGGCGCGGCCCTGGGGGTCGGATTCGCACTCGTCACGCAGCACTTCGCGGTCGCCACGCTGCATCCGCGCCCGGACACCGTGCTGGTGCAGGGCGTGCTCTTCCCCGTCATCGCGCAGCTGCTCATGCTCGCGGGCCCCTTGCTGCTGCTGGGGCGGCCACGCTTCGACGAAACACTTGACGGCCTGACCTTCGGCGCCGCGAGCGCGCTCGGCTTCACCATGGCCGCGATCGTCGCCGGCTCCTGGCACACGCTGACCGCTCCGCTGGTGGGATCCGGTGTCGCGATCGACGACGCGCTGCGTCTCCTGCAGCGCGCGGTGTTCGGCGCTGCGGTGAATGCCGGCTCGACGGCGGTGATCACGTCGGCGCTGTGGCTGCGCCGCAGCGGGCGCAGGCGCGGCTGGCACGGCGCGATCTGGCGCGAGCTGCCGGTCCTCGTCGGCCTGGCGTTCGCCGTGCAGATCCTGCTCGGCATCCTCAGCCAGGTGATCACCGACCAGCTGGGAGTCGTGGTGGCCTGGGGCATCGGCGCGGGCGTGATGCTGGTGGCGCTGCGCGTCGTGGTGCATCACGCGCTGCTCGACGAGGGCGCGGAGCACGAGATCGGCCAGCCGTCGGCCTGCGCCGAATGCCACCGCCTCGTGCCCACCATGCTCTTCTGCCCGGCCTGCGGCGCCGCGCGCTCGGCGGCACCCAAGCGCGCGCTCATCGCCGGGGGGACATCCGCGACGTCGCCGAGTGGAGCGACCGGATGAGCGCGACAACGGCGGCCCCACCGCTGCGACCCAGCTACTGCGGACGCTGCGGCGCCCCTGTCGCGGCGGGCTCGGCCTTCTGCGGACGGTGCGGCAACCCGGTCGCGCCCATGGCCGCGGCGGCGACCGGCTACTCCTATCCCGTGCTTCCGGCCGCGACCGTTCATTCCGCCGCGCACCGGCTGCCGCCGAGGCGCATGGTGATGGTCGCCGCCGCCGCGTTGGCGGTGGTGGTGGTGCTGATCACATTGATCGCAGTTCTCGCGCGGCCCACCGCGAACCCCAAGTGCGTGTACGCCTGCGGGCCGCCGCGCATCGGCGCGCGCGCCATCAGCGGCAACGCGTATCACAACCCGCAATGGGGCTACAGCGTCGACTTCAATACCAACGCGCTGGCCGTGGCCACGTCGGACACCGACTCGGTGACGCTGCAGGGCGGCCAGGGTCTACCGACTGCCCAAGTTGTTGCCATGTCTGGCACGGACGTGAACGGCGCGCTGCAGAACGCCGTCAGCGGGCTCAACGGGCAGCAGTACCAGGACATCCAGACCGCCGGCTCGGTGCCCGGCGCGGAGGTCGGCGAGGTGGCCGGCGTGGGGACGTACCTCACCGCGAACAGCACACAGGTCAATCAGCCCGTCGCGATCCAGGTGATCGCCGCGACGTCGCACAGCGTCACGATCGTGGTGACACTGGTCGACGCGCAGTCACAGAACAACAAGGTCACAGGCATCTCCAACTGGGACCTCGACTACGTGCTCAGCGAGGTGGTCTGGCCCGGGAGCTGAGCAGGTCCCTACGATGCGACCCCGTGCCACACGGTGCCCTGCAGCATCGGCGTCTCGTAGCTCTGCTGCTGGGTCTTGAACAGCTCGGGTGTCGTGTAGAACGAGAAGATGATCGCCTCGGGGCCGTTCGAGCCGTTGACGTATCCCGCGATCACCTCGGCGATGAACTGGTACGTCTGACCGTTCTGCGTGGACGCGGTGCCGCAGATGAGCGCGTCCTGGACTGAGATCGCGCCCGAATCGCCGGCGAGCTGACCGCCGCTCGGCGTGCCCCCGTTGGGGCACCAGTCGACGCCGGTGTTGCCCTGCGAACTCTGGTACGAGCTCAGCTGCTGGGCCATGAGGCTGCTCGTATCGGTGACGCCGGACGGCGGCGGGATCGCGTCGAAGAAGAACTGGCCGGCGTTGGCCCCGGACACGTCGATCTCGACATGACCCTGCGACTGGTTGGCAACGGAGGTGCCCGACGGCACAGCGATGGTGGCGAAGTCGGCCGTCACCGTCTGACCGCCGCCGTTCGGCGCAGCCGTGGCCGAGGGCGCGGCGCTCGGCCGCGCCGTAGGCGCGCTGGTCGGCGCGGCGGACGGCGGCCGGGGCGGCGATGTTGGGCTGGGCGGCGCGTTGGGGCCGTGCTTGATCGCCGCGAAGGCAATGACCGCGCCCGCGACCACGAGGAGCGACGCCGCGGCGATGGCGATGATCGCGTTGCGCGACAGCCGCGCCGCAGCGTGCGGGGGCGCTGTGGGCGGCAGCGGCGGGGGCGGTGCCGCGCTGGGCGGCACAGGCGTGATCCCCGGTGGCGATGGTGCAGTCGCGGGCGGCTGCGCGGCAGCTGCGGCGGCGATCGGTGCGCCGCACTGCTGGCAGAACGCGTTGCTGTCCGGATTCTGCGTGCCGCAGCGAGCGCACGTCGTCGCCATCAGACGGCCTCGCCGGTGGCGCCACTCGTGGCTGCGGCGGCTGCGCGGCGCGGCGCGGCCCTCACCGCCACTCCGCACGCGGGGCAGAAGCCGGCGGCCATCACGTGGCGGTGGCAGCTGGGACACACCACGGGCGTGAAGCCCATGTCGCGCGCCTCGTCGAGCAGCGCGTGATGCACGAGGAAGCGGATGTAGACGAGCAGCAGCGCCACCGGAAGCGCCTGGTAGATCAGCACGATCAGCGGCGCAAGGCCCGCGTTGGCCAGCACCTGGGCGACCAGGTAGAACGCAAGGCACGCGAGCAGCGCAACGGGGATGCCCAGCACCGCGAGCGCCCCCGCGCGCGCGTCGCGGTGGGGACGCCACAACGCCGCCGCGATGGCGCCGCCGGTGCTCCCGTGCAACAGCGGCACGAGTGCGGCCAGCGACACCAGCGGGTAGATCCACGATGACGACGACGCGTGGATGCCGAGCGAGCCGAACACCGAGGAGAACCGCACGATGCTCTCCGCGACGCTGAATCCCAGGCCGGCGGTCACGCCGAACACGAGTCCGTCGATGGTCTCGGGAAACCCGGCGCGCCCGCGCAGCAGCAGCGCCGGGATCGGGATGAGGATGAGCTGCACGATCGGGAGCACAACGGTGTACCCGATGAGCGCGCCGGCGTTGTTGCCGGTCTTGAGTCCGATGATCTGGCCGGCGACGATCGTGGTGACGACGCCGAGGATGAGTCCCCCGGCGAATGTCACGCCGACCACGAGCGCCGGTTCGTCGCGATAGACCTGCGCCTCGTAGAGATACACGAGGTAGAGCACCGGCATCAGGAAGATCGCGGCGATCAGCGCCGCCACCACGAGGCCCGTCGCGACGAGCAGGACGATGATGGCGACACCCACGAGAAACGCGTAGCGGAACTCGTGAACCTTGCCGTGTGTCACGTGCGGGAGCAGCGTTGTGAAGACCGACGGCTGCGCGACGTGCTCGCCCGGATGCGCTGCGTAGTGGTGCGGCCGGTCGAGCGCGTTGACCACGCCGATGCCCTGGTGCGCGCCGCACACAGTGCAGAACGCTCCTTCGGGGACCTGTCGTCCGCAGTGGTCACACTTCACCGTGTTGCCTCCACACGGGTTCCGGAAGTGCGCCAGTGTACGATGACGCTCCTTTCGTGCGGTGGGAGATGTAATGGCGACGCTGGATGTGGTCGAGGTGGGCGAGCGACCGCCCGTGGGCGAGGTGCCGCGCCGGATGCGCGCGATGCTGATCCGGCCTGAGCGATATGGAGACCCGGACAAGGCCTTCGCCGAAGAGACGCTGGAGACGCCGATGCCACGCCGCGGAGAGGCGCTCGTCTACGTGATGGCGGCAGGCGTCAACTACAACAACGTGTGGGCGTCGTTGGGACGGCCGGTGGATGTGATTGCCGCGCGCCAGAAGGCGGGAGAGCCCGAGCCCTTCCACATCGGGGGCAGCGACGCATCGGGCATCGTCTGGGCAGTCGGCGAGGGTGTGACCAACGTCAAGGTCGGCGATCACGTGGTCGCGCACTGCGGCGTGTGGGACACGGCGGATCCGTGGATCACGGAGGGCGGCGATCCCATCGTCGCGCCCAGCGCGCGCATCTGGGGATACGAGACGAATTGGGGCAGCTTCGCGCAGTTCACGCGCGTGCAGGCGCACCAGCTGCTGCCCAAGCCCGCGCAGCTTTCCTGGGCCGCGGCTGCCGCGTACATGCTGGTGGGTGCGACCGCGTATCGCATGCTGTGCGGCTGGCCGCCGCACACGGCGCGCGAGGGCGACGTGGTGCTGGTCTGGGGCGGCTCGGGTGGTCTGGGGAGCCAGGCAATCCAGATCGCCAACGCGAAAGGCGCCATCCCGGTCGCGGTGACGTCCGGCGACGAACGCGGACAGTACTGTCTGCAGCTCGGCGCGCGTGGCTACATCGACCGACGGAAGTTCGACCACTGGGGGATCATTCCGGACTGGCGCGACGACGCGGCGTTTGCGCAATGGCTGACCGGAGCGCGCGCCTTCGGCAAGGCGCTGTGGGACGCCATCGGTGAGCGGCGCAACCCCCGCATCGTCTTCGAGCATCCCGGTGAGAGCACCATCCCCACGTCGATCTTCGTGTGCGACAACGGCGGCATGGTCGTCATCTGCGCGGGCACCACGGGCTATCACGCGGCGGTCGATCTCCGCTACCTGTGGATGCGCCAGAAGCGGCTGCAGGGCTCCCATTTCGCAAACGACGAACAGTGCGCGGCGTTCAACGACATGGTGGCCCGGGGCGAGGTGGATCCCTGTCTCTCGCAGGTGTTTCCCTTCCATGAGGTCGGTGTGGCCCATCAGCTCATGTACGAGAACCGCCATCCGATGGGGAACATGTCAATCCTTGTGGGCGCACAAGACCGAGAGCAGCGCGACTGACGCACCCGTTTCGCGGGCGCCCGGCGCAAGAATCGCCTCCCTTCTGACGTTACGAAGGCCAGGAAGGGAAGGCACTGGCCCCGGCGCACCGAACCCGGTGCGCCGGGGTGCTTCCCGACCGTTCACTCGACGCTGCGCGCGTCGGAGGCAGCGGGCCGCACTTGATCCACGGCGCGCCTGACCCGCGCCATGAGCGCCTCCGGGCTGAGCGTGGCCAGCTCGACGCGCCGCCCGCTCATCAGCCAGCCGAGCTCCTCGCCGGTCAGCAGTGAGCTCAGGTCGCGGGGCATGCGCGCGGGAGCGCCCTCGAGCACCTGATTTGCCGGCGTGTCGACCTCGGCGGGGCGGAGCCCCGCGTCGACCACCATGGCGCCGAGGGCGTCGTCGCGCAGGTCGGCCACCAGCGCGCAGCCGCGCGGTGAGGCGTCGTGGAGCGCGATCCTGGCCTGCGGCAGCTCGTGCTGGGGCACCGCGCCACCGCTGAGGATGCGCACGTCCTCCAGGCCCGCAAGAGACAGGTTCGCCGCCACCGCGCCGGCGGTATCCTCCGTGTCGCAGATCACGGCGACGTCGGCGTCAGCGGGGACGGGCTGGACTGCTTCGCGGATGAGGCCGGGGAAGTCAGCGTCGCCGTAGTCGGCGGCGAATGCCGCGTACGAGATCGCGAGAACGCGAGTGGTGGGCGGCCTGCGCCGCGTCCGTGAGACGACGCCGAACGCGATGAGCACGACGGCGACCGAGAGCAGCGCGGCGAACACGACGGTGAAGCGGACGAGGATGAGCGCGACGAGCGCGAGCAGCGCGCCCGTACCGATCTCGCCGTTGGCGGCGGCGTTGTTTGGTGGTATCTCCGCTTCGGCGCACGCGGCGTAGTAGAGCTGGCGGAGCGTGAAGCGCCAGCCGCCGGCGGCCAGATCCGCAGCTGCACGCTCGACGAGGTCCGGCGTCACGGCGAGGGTCACGTACGTATGCTGCCCTGCATGATCACGCAGCGGGCTCGCGAGTCAGCCGGGCCCACCGACGCCGGCTATGCGGAGGCGCTGCTGGAGTGGGAGGAGCAGCGCCTGCAGCCCGCACGGCGCAAGGGCGAGCGCAAGCCGTCGTTCGCCACCGGCAGCGGCATCGAGCAGAAGCCGCTGTACACGCAGGCCGACCTCAGCGGGCACGACCCGCTGCAGGCCGAGGGGTTCCCCGGCGCGACGCCATTTACGCGCGGCATACAGCCCACGATGTACCGCGGCCGCATCTGGAGCATCCGTCAGTACGCCGGGTACGGCACGGCCACGGACGCCAACGAGCGCTTCCACTACCTCCTGGCGCACGGCCAGCCTGGGCTGTCGGTGGCGTTCGACCTACCCACGCAGATGGGGCTCGACAGCGACGACGCTCGCAGTGCCGGCGAGGTGGGCCAGGTCGGCGTGGCGATCGACTCCGTCCGTGACATGCAGGCGCTCTTCGAGGGAATCCCGCTCGCCGAGGTGAGCACGTCGATGACGATCAACGCGCCGGCACCGGTGCTGGTGGCGATGTATGTGGTCGTGGCCGAGCGGCAGGGGGTGGAGCCCGCAGCGGTCATGGGCACGGTGCAGAACGACGTGCTCAAGGAGTACATCGCCCGCGGCACCTTCATCTACCCGCCGCGTCCCTCGCTGCGCCTCGCCGCCGACCTGATCGCCTGGTGCGCGCGCAACGCGCCACGGTTCAACCCGATATCCCTCTCGGGTTACCACATCCGCGAGGCGGGCAGCACGGCCCCGCAGGAGATGGCGTTCGCGATCGCCAACGCGTGCGCGTACGTGCAAGCGGCCATCGACCGCGGCATCGCCGTCGACGACTTCGCGCCCAAGCTCTCCTGGATCTTCAACACGCACATCGACTTCCTGGAGGAGGTCGCCAAGTACCGCGCGCTGCGGCGCATGTGGGCAGGCATCATGCGCGAGCGCTTCGGTGCCCGCGACGACCGCTCCCTCATGCTGCGCACGCACACGCAGACCGGCGGATCGACCCTCACCGCGCAGCAGCCGGAGAACAACATCGTGCGCGCGGCCATCGAGGCGCTCGCCGCGGTCCTCGGCGGCGTCCAGTCGCTCGCGCTGTCGTGCTACGACGAGGCACTGTCCATCCCTACGGAGAAGGCGCAGCGCATCGCTGTGCGCACGCAGCAGATCATCGCCGAGGAGATCGGCGTGACGGGGACGGTGGACCCGCTCGGCGGCTCGTACTACATCGAATGGCTCACTGACGAGCTGGAGCGCCAGGCGATGAGCCTGTACGAGGAGGTGGAGCGGCGAGGCGGGGCGGTCGCGTGCATCGAGGCGGGCTGGATGCAGCAGACCATCCAGGACGAGGCGTACCGCACCGAGCAGGCGATCGCCAGCGGAGAACGGGTCATTGTTGGCGTAAACAAGTACACGGAGACGGAGGAGGCGGAAACGCCGCTGCTCTTCCGCCCCGACGAGCGCGCGATGAACGAGCAGCTGGAGCGGCTGCGCGACGTGCGCGACACCCGCGACTCCGGCGCCGCCCAGGCGGCCCTCGACGCGCTGCGCCACGCAGCGTCAGGCGAGGCGCCGCTGATGGAGCCGATCCTCCAGGCGGTGCGCGCCGACGCCACGCTGGGCGAGATCTGCGGCACGCTGCGCGGCGTCTTCGGCGACTACCACCCGCCCGCTTCGATCTGACACGCGGTCGCTCACGTGCTGGCCTGGGTACGCCGCAATCCACGTCCCGTCGCGCTCGCAGTCGCGGCCGTGGTGCTGATCATCGCGTTCTTCGTCGTCGTCGCGCCGCTGTTCAGCAGCTCGAGCGTGCCCACGGCGGAGATCGCAGGCGCGCTGCCCGCGAGCGCCGTGGCGGGACGGCAGTTCGAGGTCGACGTGGGGCTGGACAACACCAGCTACACGTCGATCAGCCCGATGTGTGTGACCGTGCAGACGCACGGCAACGTGCGCCCCGACTACGCGATTTTCCAGGACGTGGACCGGCGCACGTTCAACGGTGATTCCGTGTGCGGCGGCAGCCTGGCGGGCCAGGCGTCGATCAGCGTGCGCCTGTTCTTCACGGCGACCTCGGCGGGGAGCGCCGGCCTCACGCTGACGCCGGCTGAGGGATCGCACCTCGTCGGCGCCGGGCTGGCCGGGGCGATCGCGGTTGCGGCCGCAGGATGAGCGTGCGTTAGGCTAGAAGCATGCGAGAGTTCAGCACGTTCGACGACTTCTTCCCGTACTACGTGAGCCAGCACAGCAAGCCCGCGACGCGCTGGTTTCACTTCGCCGGCACGCATCTCGGCGCGGCCGTGGGCATCACCGGCATCGTGCGGCGCAAGCCCGCGCTGCTCGCTGCGGCCCCGGTGATCTCGTACGGCCTCGCCTGGTTCAGCCACTTCACCATCGAGGGCAACAAGCCGGCCACGTTCGGCCACCCCGTGTGGTCGTTCATCGGCGACTTAAAGATGCTCGGCTACATGTGGCGCGGGCGCGATGCGGAGCTGACGCGCATCGCGGACTCTGCGAAGCAGCTCACCGTCCGTGAGGGGGCTGCCGCCTAGAAGCGCGGAGGCCTCCGCCGGTGGTCTGAGGCGGCGGATGCACACGTTCGCTTGCTCAAACACCCCTCCGCGCTCGGCCTCGCGCTCTGCCTCCGGCAAGTATCGCGCTCGGCCTCGCTGCTTCGGGAACTCGCCGCTGAACGTGTGCATCCCCCGCCTAGTACACGACGGTTTCCGCTGACGCCCGCTCAGACCACGCGCGGAGGCTCCGTGATCTCCCAGGTTGAGCCGTCGCGCGAGTCGCGCACCTCGAGCCCCGCTTGGACCAACACATCCCGCAGCCGGTCCGCGACGTCGTAGTGGCCCTCGCTGCGCATATGGCGGCGCAGCTCGAGGATGCGGTCGACCACCGGGGCGAGCCGCTCGCGCGGATCCGCGGCGCCCTGGCGCGCGAGGTCCCCGAGGCGCACGGCGATGCGGCGCACAAGCGCGCGGGCCTGGTCCTGCTCGTCCGAGGTGAACGTGTCGGCCGACCAGTCGTGAATGAGTGACTCCACGGCGAGCATCGCCGCGACAGTGGCGTCGACATCGCGACGCGAGAGCGCGTCGTCGGCGGCGGCGTCCTGCGCGCGCACCTCGTCGATGAACGGCGTGGTGCCACCCTCGCCCTGCGCGTCACCCGGCTCGCGCGTGACGCTCGAGGGCACGGCGACGCGCACGCCGCTCGACTCCGCCGCCAGCGCGTCGATGGGCATGGTGCTGCCGCTCTCGAACTGCCGCTGCTCGCCGCGGTGCCGCCACGTCACCACGCCGCGCCCACGCACCGCAACGGTGCCGGCGTCGATGTCGAAGATGCACGCCGTGTGCTCATCCACGCCGAGGACGTCGACGCCGTCAGGCAGCTGCGCTTCGAGCATGCGCAGCCTCCGCTCGCCCATGTAGCAGTACCGCGTGTCGTGCGTGCCGCCCTCTGCGTTGTTGTAGTGCGGTATCAACGCGACGCGCAATCCGAGCGTGCGCAGCAGGTCGAGGCCCGAGAGCCAGCTCGGCGGCTCGCCCACCTTGTACACCTCGTACACCGGCAGCGAGAACATCCCCAGCCCGCAGGCCGCCGCGCTGGCAAACGTGACGCAGCCGCCGTTCTGCAGCTTCTCGACGAGCAGGTCCGGCACGGCCGTCCCGTGCCACTGGCGCAGGGCGTACGTGGGACTCCCCGGGCCGGCGAACACGTAGCGAGCCTGGCTGATCCGCGAAAGCATGGTCTCGTACTCGAGCGGCGTGGCCTGCTCGCGGTCGCGGTATGTAGCGACGTCGATGGGCGATCCCACGTTCTGCCGGAAGTACTGCATCGCGCGTTCGCAGATGTCGTCGGCGTTCTCCTGGAAGCCGAATGGCGTGTCCAGCAGCACCGCCGGCACCGGTGGCGGGCCCATGCGCGCCAGCAGGTCGGCGTGCACCGACACCATGGTCGGCGCGGTCTCGCCCGACCCCATGACGCAGAGGATGCGCGGCATCCGGGATCCGCTCAGGCCCGCGGCCCCGTGCGGTAGCGCGCTTCCAGCTCGCTCACGCGCGCGACGTTGGCAGCTTCGCCCTCGTCGACGGCGTCGACCGCGAGCCACGCGTCGACGATGTCGCGAGCCGTCGCCGCATCGGTGACCGACAGCCCCAGCGCCAGCACGTTGGCATCGTTCCAGCGGCGCGCTCCACGAGCAGTCTCAGCGTCAGCGCACAGCGCCGCGCGCACACCGGGCACCTTGTTCGCCGCGATGCTCACGCCCGTTCCCGTCCAGCAGCACAGCACCGCGGTGTCCACCGCGCCCTGCGCGACGAGCCGGGCGACCGCCTCGGCGACGTCCGGCCAGGGCGTATCCGGTCCGGCCACCGCGCCGCAGCGGACAACACCGATGCCGCGCGCCTCGAGATGGCTCGCGATGGCGGCCGCAGTCTCGTGCGTCGTGTCGCTGCCCACGGCAACGCGATGAATGCGCTCACCCACGCACCGATCGTACGCGGCGCGAGCGTGCCATCCTCGACGCGTGGACGGTGAGCCGCTGAAGCAGGCGCTCGTCGCGGAGGCCCGGCGCCTCGGCTTCGCGGCGGCGGGAGTCGCATCGGTCCGGCCCTTTGGGCGGGCGCGCCGCCTCGCGCTGGAAGCGATCGCGGCGGGGCGCATGGACGGGATGCCGTGGTTCACGCCCGACCGGGTAGAGGCCGCGGCAGACCTGGAGCGGCGCTACCCCTGGGCCAGGTCCGTGGTCGCCCTGGCGTGGCCGTACCGGCCGGCCCATCCGCCGGCCGAGCCGCCCCGCGCCGGCAGGCCCCGGGGGCGGATGTCCGCATATGCCTGCCTTCGCGACCGCGACCGCCCCGCCGACTATCACCACCTGCTTGCCGCGCGCTGCGACGCTCTGGTCGCGTGGCTGCGGACGCGGCACCCCGGCCTGCGGGCCAAGCGCTTCGTCGACCACGGCTGGGCGATGGACCGGCCCATCGCCGAGCGCGCCGGCCTCGGCTTCGCCGGCAAGCACGCATCGCTGATCACGCGCGAGGCGGGCTCCTACGTGCTCCTGGCCGAGGTGCTGGTCTCGGCGCCGCTGCCGCCCGACTCACCCTCGCGCAAGGGGTGCGGGACGTGCCGCGCCTGCCTGCCCGCCTGCCCCACCGGCGCCATCACGGCCCCCGGGGTCATCGACGCGCGGCGCTGCATCTCATATCTGACCATCGAGCACCGCGGCCCGATCCCCGCGGACCTGCGCCCCCTGATGGGCACCTGGGTGTTCGGCTGCGACCTGTGCCAAGAGGCGTGCCCCATCAACCACCGCCTTGCGCCCCCGCCCCTCGAGCCGGAGGAGGCGTCGACACGGAGTGGGCCGGTGCCCTTCCCCGACCTCGTCGAGTGCCTGGCGCTGAGTGAGGAATCCTTTGCGGCGCGCTTCCGCGGCACGGCGGTGTGGCGCACGGGGCGCAGCGGTCTGGCGCGCAACTGCGCCATCGCGCTCGGCAACGCCGGCGACCGTGAGGCGCTCCCGGCACTGCGCGCCGCGCTCGGCAGCGACCCCGACCCGGTGGTGCGCGAATCCGCCGGATGGGCCGTCGAGCGGCTCTCCGCGAGCTGACACGTGCGCCGGACACACCTCCAGCTGGACGACGGCGACGCCGGCGCGTACGTGCTCATGCCGGGCGATCCAGGACGGTGCGCGCTCATCGCCGAGCGTCTCGACGGCGCGCGCCACGTGGCGACGCACCGCGAGTTCACGACGTACACCGGGTCGCTCGACGGCGTCGCCGTGAGCGTCACCTCGACAGGGATCGGCGGTCCGTCGGCCGCAATCGCCGTCGAGGAGCTGCACTCGCTGGGTGCCAACACGGTGCTGCGGGTGGGAACGTGCGGCAGCATGCGTGAGGACATCGTGGAAGGCGACGCCGTCATCGCACTGGCGGCGGCACGCGACGACGGCGCATCACGCCACTACCTGGCGGAGGGCATGCCTGCGGCCGCGCATCTCGACGTTGTGCTCGCGCTGCGCGAGGCAGCGCTCGCGCTGCACGCGCGTCACTCCGTCGGCGTTGTCGTCAGCACGGATTCGTTCTATGCGCAGCGAGATCCCGAGACCATGCCCATCGGTGACGAGCTCGTGCACCGCTGGCAGGCGTGGCAGCGCAGCGGCTGCGTGGCCGCGGAGATGGAGACGGCGACTCTGCTCAGCGTCGCCACGGTGCGCGGCATGCGCGCCGGTTCCGTTTTGGCCGTGATCGACCGGATCGCACCTGTGCTCACGCCGATGCCCCCGCCGGACCGGCTGCCGCTGCAGGCGACAATCGACGTGGCCGTCGATGCGATGCGGCGGCTCATCGCCGCCGACACGTTTCAGCGGCTGGCCGCGACCACCGGGAGCTAGCGGAAGAGCAGCATCGCCGCGCCCGCGCCGATGACCAGCGGCGCGCCGACGCAGGCGGCGATCAGGGGCATGCTGTCGCTCTCGCGCGGCCACCACGCCGGCGGGAGCGCGCGCCCCACGGGGACGCGGGCACGGCGCATGCGCGCCGGCCCGTCGAGGAGCGCAGTGCCGGCGATGCAGGCCAGCGCCAGCAGCAGCGCCGCCGCCGCGGCGGTGCCGGCGAGGTGCATCGCGCCGTTGCGGTACAGCCATGCGGAGACGGCGAACGTCAGCAGCCCCAGGAAGACGCCGCACAGGGTGGCGGCGACAGGTGCGGGCACCGACACGCGTCGGAATCCGGGTGCACGCATGGCTCTGCAGGCAGCGTACCACTGCGGCTGGAGCGGGGTGGGCGCCGTGTGACAAGCTGACAACGGCGCCCGATAGGCCTTGACGCGACAATTGCCCGCGCATAGGCTGCGGATGTCGCCGCCGCGGCACGGTTCCCGTCTCTCTCAACGCGATTCCACACAAGGAACCACTGATGCCGGTTCGCACCCGTCTCGCTGCCGCGGCGCTGGGCGCCACCGCGGTTGCCGCGCTCCCCGCAACGGTCGTCGCGACCTCGTACGTCGTCCGTCCCGGCGACACCCTGGGCGACATCGCCATCCGCCACGGCACCACCGTGCGCGCGCTGACCGAGGCCAACGAGCTCGCGTCGGGCGACCTGCGCGCCGGCCAGCTGCTCCAGATCCCGGACGCGACCCTGATGCTGCCCGTCTACACGCGCGGCAGCGTCGACGTCGAGGCATACCGGGTGCACGCCGGCGAGGGTGTCTTCGAGATCGCCCGCCGGTTCGGCGTCGACGCCACGGCGCTGGCGCGAGCCAACGGCATCGGCGTCAGCGCGCCGCTGGCCGAGGGCGCCGAGCTGCAGATCCCGGGCAGGCTGGCGCGGATGAACGCGCTCCTCACCTTCGTGGCCGGCGAGGTTCAGGTGGACCCACGGCTCGTGCGCGCAGTGGCCTGGGTCGAGTCAGGCTGGCGGCAGGACGCGGTCTCCGCCACCGGGGCCGTCGGGATCATGCAGCTGGAGCCGTTCACCGGCGACTGGGTGTCGCGCCACCTGGCCCAGCGCCGCCTGGACATCTGGGTGGCCCAGGACAACGTGCTGGCCGGCAGCCTGCTCCTGCAGCATCTGTGGAACACGCACGACGGCGACCCTGCGGCCACCCTCGCCGGGTACTACCAGGGCGACGCCAGCGTGGCCGGGAACGGCCTCTTCGGCGACACCCGCCGCTACCAGGAGCGGGTCGGCTCCCTCATGTCGCAGGAGGCCTGACCGGCCCGGTTATCCACAGGCCGTTCACATGAGTCACAGCCTCACATAGCTCTTTACAGCCGGACGCTCAGGATCGCCCGGTGTCGAGAGGCAGCGACAGGCAGCGGACCCCGCCGCCGGACTTCATGAACTCGCTCATCGGCAGGCCGATGGTCTCGAAGCCCGCTGCCGCCAGGGGCTCCTGCAGCTTGCATGCCGCCAGCGACGACACCACGCGGTCCCCCAGGGGCATGGCGTTGCACGCGAACCCGGCCGCCACCTCCGCCGGCACCTGGATGACGTGGGGCACGAGCCGGCGAACCAGGGCCGCCGAATCGGGCGAGAGCGCGTCCGGCGCGAAGAGCACCGTGCGGTCGTTGAGCGGGCAGAAGCACGTGTCGAGGTGGTAGAAGCGCGGATCCACCAGCTCCAGTGACACCGTCTCCACCTCGAGCGCGTCGCCCACCATCTTGTGGGTCGCGAGGTCGGTGCGAAATCCGTGGCCGCAGAAGAGGCGGTCGCCGACGAAGAGCGCGTCGCCCGCGCCCTCGAACGAGAGCGCGCGGGGCAGCTCGCGCACCTCGAAGCCGCGCGCCTCGAGCAGCGCGCGCCAGTGCGGCTCCTCTCCCTGGCGCTGCGCATGGTGGAAGCTGCTCAGGACCGCGCGCCGGTTCCACACCACGGCGGCGTTGGCGCTGAACACCATGTCGGGCAGCCCCTGGACCGGCTCAGCGACGTCGAGGTCCACCCCCAGCCGCTGATACGTGTCGTGCAGCGCTTCCCACTGTCTCGTGGCAAGGTCGTGGTCCACCTCGACCTGCACGTGCATCCACGGATTGATCTCGTATTCGACGCCGAAGAAATCGGGCCGGCACATCAGGATGGCCATCGCGGTCACCGTCCGCCGCTGCAGGCCGATCGCACCATTGCGGGGAACTCCTGCTCGCGGTGCTTTCCATCATGGCACAGCGCCGCGCCGCGCAAACGTGCGTTGCTGCTTGGTGATTGAAGCGCCGCCACAACGCTGCGACAACTAAAAACGCGCGGCGATGAAGCTCTGCTCAGCTCCGGCCGCGCGGCAGCGGGAAGGCGTCGTCGAGCGGGAGGGGGAGCAGCACGGTGGGGGCGAAGCCGAGCGAGCGGGCGTCCTGGGGCGGCGGGGCGGGCGCACGGCGGACGCACCACGCAGGGTCGACGTCGTCGCGCACCACGATGAGCTGTGGGTCGACCAGCATGCCGCCGGCGTCGCGGCCGGCGTGCCCCACGGTGGCGCAGACGCCCGCGCGCAGCCACGTGACC
Source organism: Candidatus Dormiibacterota bacterium (assembly GCA_019245575.1). GTDB lineage: Bacteria > Chloroflexota > Dormibacteria > Aeolococcales > Aeolococcaceae > JAFARE01. Next base: position 35,329 of record JAFARE010000019.1, read on the forward strand.
GGGCCGTGGTGGGGCGCATCCGCCGGTGGGGCGCCGCCGCGCAGCGCTGCCACGCGCCCGCGCAGCCAGGCGTCGGCCCGGCGGTCGCGCGGTCCGTCGACGCGGCCCGCGTAGAGCAGGCGGCCGTCCACGTGCTCGGCGAGCAGGAGACGGCCGGCCGGCGAGTGCCGCGTGACCTCCACCCCAGCCACGAGGCAGGTGGCGCGCGGCAGCAGCGCGATGCTCAGGCGGTCCGGCGAGGCCACGCCCGGCCGGTACTGCGCGCTCGACCGCCGCGCCAGCAGGCCGCCCAGTCCGCGCGCCGTTGCCGCCTCCGCCAGCGCCAGGCCACGCCCCTCCACGTGATCGGGCACCTGGACGATGCTCCCGCCGCCCACAAGCCCCGCGAGCGCGTCCAGGCGGCGGCTCAGCGGCCAGCGGGCGGTGGAGCTGCCGCCCAGGTGCAGCACGTCGCTGGCCAGGAAGGCGGCGGGCAGCGCGGCCGCCTCGGCGGCGCCGGCCGCCAGGCGGACGCCCAGGGCTGCCAGGTCCGGCTTCCCGGAGGGGTCGAGGACGGCGACCACGCCGTCGAGCACGGCGGGGCAGCGCAGCACCTGGTCCCGGGCCGCGGCGACGTCGGGGAAGCGTGGCGTCAGGTCGGCACCTGTGCCCGCCTGGAGGCGGAGGGAGCCGTCCTCGGCTGCGAAGAGCAGGGCGCGGGCGCCCTCCCATTCGATGCTGAACCGCCAGTCCGGCGAGTCGAACGCCTCGGCGCACGGCGTCGCCTCCTCGGGGAGCATGCGCCCGGGCAGCGGCGGCGGCGAGGGCAGCTGCAGCGGCAGTGCGTCGCCCGCCGCGTCGCGGCCGGTTCGTCGCGCTCCTTCTGCCGAAGCGGCGCGGGCCGGCACCAGCCTAGGAGGCCTTGCGTCGCCTGGCGGGCTCGGCCGTGCGGGCGCCGCTGCTCCGGCTGCGCGCGGGGCGCTCCGAGCGCGCGGCGCGCGCCGCGCCCTCCCGCTTGCCCGCCTGGGCCGCCTCAACGGACGCCTTGAGCGCGGCCATGAGGTCCGTGACCTTCGCCGGCTCGGGGGCGGCCCGATGCTCCAGTGGCTCGTTGGCCATCTTGGCCTCGACCACCTTCATCAGCGCTTCGCGGTACTCGTCGTGGTGCCGCTCGGGGTCGAAGTGCGCGCTGAGGTTCTCCACCAGCATCACGGCCATGTCCAGCTCGCGCTTGTGGACGTCCGCGCCGTCCTGGGGGATGGAGAGCTCGGCGGTGCTGCGGATCTCGTCCGGCCAGTGCAGCGTGTTCATCAGGAGCCCGCTCTCGTGCAGCGCAAGCCGGCACAGGTGCTCGCGGTCGCGCAGGGCGATCTTGCCGATGGCGACCTTGCCGGTCTTCTCCAGCGCTGTGCGCAGCAGGGCGTACGGCTTGGCGCCGACCGGCTCGGGCTCGAGGAAGTACGCCGACTTCAGGTACAGACCGGCTTCGATCTCCGCGTCCGGGCAGAACTCGACGATGTCGATGGTGTGCGCGGTGTTGAGCGGCAGATCGTCGAGGTCCGCGTCATCGATGACGACGTACTCGTCCTTCCCGACTTCGTAGCCGCGCACCACCTCGTTCCATCCGATCTCCCTGTCCTCGACCGTGCACCAGCGCTTGTTGCGGATCGGCGAGTGGTCGTTGGGACAGAGCAGACGGAAGGACACGCTCTTCGACTCGGTGGCCAGGTACAGCCGCACCGGGATCGCCACCATGCCGAAGCTGATCGCGCCACGCCACATGGAACGGGGCATTTCGCTCCGAGTATAGGCGGGTTTCCCGATTTGCGACGGGAGCCTACGCCGCTGTCGCGAGCAGCTTGTCGTACGCCTCTTTCAGCTCGGGATAGCGCAGGAAGATGATGTGCGCGTACTCCTGCGTCAGCGGCCCCGGCTTGCGCCGCAGGTGCAGGCCGACCTCCTCCGGCGCGTGGTTGGCCTTGCGCCAGTTGCACCGCTTGCACGCGATGACGACGTTCTCCCATTTGTCGGCGGCGCCGCCGCGCGACACCGGCAGGACGTGGTCAACGGTCAGCTCCGCAGCACTGCCGACATGGCCGCAGTACTGACACGTGTGGTCGTCGCGCAGCAGCAGATTGCGCCGGTTGGGACGGAGCAGGCGCCGGGGCACGTGGATGGTGCGCAGCAGGCGCACGATCACCACGCCCTCGGGCAGGCGGCGGCACGCGAGCGCTTGCGCGGCCGCCAGCTCGGCAGCCTCGTCGAGGAACGCCACCCGCTCCTTGCTCAGCAGCACGATCAGCCGGCGATGGCTGATGACGTTGAGCGGCTGCAGCGAGGCATTGAGGAGCAGGACTGCCATACGCCGAATGATATTTGCAATCGGGCGAAATCAGCCCAGGGGCAGGTCCTGGTCGCCGGACAGCACGGGAAGGAACAGGTCGCCCGCCTCCCGGACGCGGCGGGCGATGGTGCGCATCGTCCAGCGGTCCGGCCTGAGCCTGGCGTCGTCGAGCTCCTCCCACGCGATCGGCGTCGAGACCGGGGCCTGCCGCGCCGGGCGCAGCGAGTAGGGCGCGGCCAGCGTCTTGTTGATGATGTTCTGCGTGTAGTCGATGCGGATCCTGCCGCCGCGCTGCGCCACCGACCACTCCCACGTGATCAGGTCGGGCATCACCTTGCCGATGGACCGGCCCACCTCCTCGACCCAGCCTCGCACCCGGTCGTAGTCCGGTCCGCGGCGCACGGGCACGTAGATCTGCAACCCGGTCTGCCCGCTCGTCTTGACCACGCCCCGCAGCTTGAAGTGGTCGAGCGCGGCCTTCACCAGCTTGGCGATGTCGACGACGTCCTTGAACGTCGCGGGCTCGAAGGGGTCGAGGTCGAACACCGCCCAGTCGGGCTGGTCGGGCGCGTCGGTGCGCGAGTGCCACGGGTGGAGGTCGATGACGCCCGCGTTCGCCACCCACGCGAGCGTCGCCAGCTCGTTGACCACGATGTAGGTCTTCGTCTTCTCGCCGTGGTACGTCCAGGAGTCGATCCACGCCGGCGCATGCGACGGCTTGTCCTTGCGCCAGAACGACTTGCCGGCGATGCCGTCAGGAAACACCTGCATCGACAGCGGGCGGTCGCGCAGGTACGGCAGCAGGTACGGCGCCATGCGCACGTAGTAGTCGACCATGTCACGCTTCGTGAAGCCATCCTGTGGCCACAGGACTTTGTCGAGGTTGGTGAGCGCGAGCCTGCGCCCGCCGACCTCCCAGTGATCGTTCGCGCGGAGACGTTTCAGTTGTGCGAGCGCCGCTTGCACGCCCTCTTCGCTGTCAGCGCGGACAGCCGGTGGGGGCTCCGAGACCACGCGGTCGGACCCCCGCTGGGGGCCCGCCGCTGACTCTCGGCTCGCCCTGCGCTCCGAGCCCGAGCCGGCTCGCCTCCGAGACGGTCTCTGCGCCCCCACCGGCTGCCCGCGCGCCGCGCCGGTCTCGTCGTTGGCGGCGCTCGGCACAACTGAATCCGTCGGCAGCGCACGCTCACGGAGGGCATCGGCGGGCGACAGGTCGCTGCGAATGCTGACAAAGGCCGGGTGGCGCAGGATGCCAGCCGCCGTCCAGCCCGCATGGCGCACCTCGCACACGAGTTCGGGGCGGACCCACGTTGCCGGCTCAGCGGTGCGCGGCGCCACGCGCAGCGCCGGCTTGTCGACGCGGCGCGCCGACAGCTCGCCCAGGAGCATGCGCAGCGTGCGGTCGTTGAAGCCGGTGCCCACCTGGCCGCAGTGCACGAGGCCGCCGTCGCCGTGCACGGCGAGGATCAGCGCCCCGAGCTGCTCCTTGCGCCGTCCCTGGCCTGCCGTGTACCCCACGACGGCGCAGGACTGCGTCTGCCAGGCCTTGATCTTGAGCCAGTCGCGGCTGCGCCGGCCCGGCTGGTATGTCGAGTCGGCGCGCTTGGCCACGATGCCCTCGGCGCCCTTGCGCCGCACCTCGCGGAAGAACTGCTCACCCTCGCGCTCGACATGGTCCGCGAAGAGAAACGCCGCGCGCGGCGTCATCACGTCGTGCAGCGTCTTCTTGCGGATGCGCAGCGACGTGTCGAAGAGGTTGCGCCCATCGAGGTACACCATGTCGAAGGCCGCGAACGACACCGGGCAGTCGCGCACGCCGCGGTCGATGTCCGATTGGCGCGAAACGTTGATGCGTGACTGCAGCCGTTCGAACGATGTGAGCCCCTGCTCGTCGAACACGACGATCTCGCCGTCGATGACAGCGTCGCGCGCCCGCAGCCCCGCCGCGATGGCGCGCAGCTCGGGATAGCGCGCCGTCTCGTCCCGCCCGCTGCGGCCCACCACGCGCACCTCGCCGTTGGCCGTGGCCACCATCGCGCGGACGCCGTCGTACTTCAGCTCGAAGAGCCAGCCGTCGGCGCTGAACGGATGGTCCACCGGCGTGGCCAGCATGGGCTTCGGCACATCGGGCATCGGCAACGCCTGCACGGGCGCCGCCGCGGCCGCGCGGACGTTGCTCGCAGCACGCTCGGCCCGGCGGCGGTCGCGCGGATCGCCGCCGGCGTCCGCGGACACGTCGGCCATGCTTCTGCCAGTCTTGACGGAAACGTCTCGCTCCAACGCCTCGAATCCCGCCACCACCGCGTCATCACGCTTCTTGATCAGCAGCCAGTTCTTCTCGCCGTCGCTGCTGCCGCCGTAGCGCTTGCCGCGGTCGCCGATGCGCACCAGGGCGAACTCGCCGGCGAGCTTGTTCCCGGCCAGCCGGAACTTGACGTCGCCGCGGTGCAGCGAGGCGTCCGCGTCCTCGGCCGACTCGCGCAGCCACTCGAACGTGCCGATGTCCCACAGCACCACCGTGCCCGCGCCGTACCCCGAGGGGATGACACCCTCGAACTCTCCGTAGTCGACGGGATGGTCCTCGGTCTGCACCGCCAGCCGTTTCTTGGCCGGGTCCAGCGAGGGCCCGCGCGGGATTGCCCAGGACAGGAGAACGCCGTTGTGCTCCAGACGGAAGTCGAAGTGCATGCGCGTCGCACGGTGCTGCTGCACGCAGTAACGCCGCCCGTGAGGCAGCGCGTGCCAGGCGGATCCGGCGCCGCCGGCACCCGGCTCGCCGCTGGGCTCAGGCGTCTGCGAGAAGTCTCGTTTTCGGCGGTATTCGTCGAGCTGCGCGCTCATTGGGAACGATCGTAGCCGCAAGCGCAACTGCCGCTCGAACGGGCGCGCTCTGGGCGGTTGGATTGGGCTGAAAACTGGTAGAATCGAATGTGCTGGGATTGGCCGATTTCGAGCTTCAAGACCGCTCAGGAGCACGGCCCCACACCATCCCCGACACCCCGCATCCAACCCTCCCTGGAGCAACACGATAGAAGACACGGCACGCCCCGATCCGCTCGCGCTGGACGAGGCGACCACGCCCTCTCACAGCACCGCCACGGCCAGCCGCCGGGCGCAGGGGCGCAGCTCGCGGGACGCGTATTCCGCCGAGCAGATCCAGATCCTCGAGGGCCTCGAGCCGGTTCGCCGCAGGCCCGGCATGTACATCGGCTCCACAGACCAGCGCGGCCTGCATCACCTGATCGTCGAGATTGTGGACAACAGCATCGACGAGGCCCTCGCCGGCTGGTGCGACACCATCCACGTCACGCTGCACGCCGACGACTCGGTGTCGGTGCTGGACAACGGCCGCGGCATTCCCGTGGGCATGCATCCCACCGCCAAGAAGTCTGCGCTCGAGGTCGTGCTCACCAAGCTGCACGCGGGCGGCAAGTTCGGTGGCGGCGGCTACAAGGTCTCGGGCGGGTTGCACGGAGTCGGCCTGTCCGTCGTCAACGCGCTCAGCGAGCGGCTCGCGGTCGAGGTGTACCGCGATGGCGAGACGCACGGCCAGGAGTACGTGCGCGGCGTGCCGCAATCGGCGGTGCGCGTCACCGGCAAGGCGGACCGCACCGGCACGTATGTCCGCTTCTGGCCGGACCCGCAGATCTTCCCCGAGATCGCGTTCTCGTGGGAGAGCGTCGCCACCACCCTGCGCAGCTACGCCTTCCTCAACAAGAACATCACGATCCAGCTGACGGACGAGCGGCGTGAGCTCACGTACACGTTCCACTTCGAGGGCGGCATCCAGGCCTTCGTCCGCTACCTCAACGCCAACCGCAACGCGGTCAACGCCCGCCCCATGTACGTGGAGCGGGAGATCGACGGCAACGTCGTCGAGATCGCGCTGCAGTACCAGAACACCGCGTTCACCGAGCACGTACTGGCGTTCGCCAACAACGTGCACACCGAGGAGGGCGGCTCGCACGTCACCGGCTTCCGTAGCGCGCTCACCACGACGCTCAACAAGTACGCGCGCAAGGCAGGCATCCTCAAGGAGCAGGACGCCAACCTGACCGGCGACGACGTCCGCGACGGGCTCACCGCGGTGATCAGCGTCAAGCTGCGCGAGCCGCAGTTCGAGGACCAGACCAAGACCAAGCTGGGCAACAGCGAGGTGGCGGGCCAGGTCTCGACAGTCCTCAGCGACGCGCTCATGCAGTACCTGGAGGAGAACCCCGGCGACGGCAAGCGCATCGTCGAGCAGTCGCTCACGGCTGCGCGTGCCCGCCAGGCGGCCGCGAAGGCGCGCGACCTGGTGCAGCGCAAGGGCCTGCTCGAGTCATCCGCGCTGCCGGGCAAGCTCGTCGACTGCCGCGAGCGCGACCCCGAGCACTGCGAGATCTTCATCGTCGAGGGCCAGTCGGCGGGCGGGTCCGCCAAGGGCGCGCGCGACGGCCGCAACCAGGCGATCCTCCCGCTCCGCGGCAAGATCCTGAATGTCGAGAAGGCGCGCGCGGACAAGATCCTCGGCAACGAGGAGATCAAGAACCTGATCACGGCGCTGGGCGTCGGCTTCGGCGAGACGCTCAACGTCGAGAAGCTGCGGTACCACCGCATCGTGCTGATGGCGGACGCCGACGTCGACGGCTCGCACATCCGCACGCTGCTGCTCACGTTCTTCTGGCGGCACCTGCGCCCGCTCGTCGACAGCGGCTACGTCTACCTCGCGCAGCCGCCGCTGTACCGCATCGAGGGCGGCAAGGGAAAGAACAAGCGCATCGCGTACGCGTTCAGCGACGACGAGCGCGACGCCAAGGTCAAGGAGCTGGGCAGGGACAGCGAGGTGTCGCGCTTCAAGGGGCTCGGCGAGATGAACCCTGAGGAGCTGTGGGCCACCACAATGGATCCGGAGCGCAGGGTCCTGCTGCGCGTCGCCGTCGAGGACGACCTCAAGGCGGACGACATCTTCGACCGCCTCATGGGATCCGAGGTGGAGCCGCGCAAGCGGTTCATCCAGACGCACGCCAAGAGCGTGCGCAACCTCGACATCTGATGCCTGACGCGCTTCCCATCGCGCTGGACGCGATGGGCGGAGACCTCGCGCCGGGTGAGGTCGTGCGCGGTGCCGTGCGCGCGGTGCGCGAGGGCGACATCGCCATTGCCCTGGTCGGCAAGCGCGACGTGCTCGTCTCTGAGCTCTCAAATGCGGGAGCGGCGGGGCTCGAAGACCGGCTCACGGTGGTGGACGCGGGCGATGTCATCGAGATGCACGAGCACCCCGCGACCGCGGTGCGCGCCAAGCGCGACGCGTCCATCGTGCGCGCCTGCACGCTCGTCGCGGAGGGCAAGGCCGCGGCGGCGGTGAGCGCCGGCAACAGCGGCGCGATGCTTGCCGCGGCCCTCTTCACCGTGAAGCGCTCGCCGGGAGTGTCGCGCCCGGCGATCGGCGCGTCCTTCCCCACCGCCGCGGGTCAGACCTTTCTGCTCGACGTCGGCGCCAACACCGACTGCAAGCCGGAGTGGCTGGCCCAGTTCGCCTTGATGGGCGATGCGTATGCGCGCCACATGCTGGGCGTGGCCGAGCCGCGTGTCGCCCTGCTGAGCAACGGCGAGGAGGCCGAGAAGGGCTCGGAGCTGGTGCAGGCCGCGCATCCACTGCTGGCCGCGCTGCCCCTCCAATTCGTGGGCAACGTCGAGGGCAAGGACGTGTTCCGCGGCGCGGCCGACGTCGTCGTCACCGACGGGTTCACCGGCAACATCGCGCTGAAGACCGCGGAGGGCGTGGGCGAGTTCCTCTTCGCCGCCATCAGCGCGGAGGCGCGCGCGTCGTTGGGCGGCAAGGTGGGCGGCGCGCTCCTGAAGCCGAGGCTGCGCCCCCTGCGCGACCGCGTCGACTATCGCAAGACCGGTGGCGCGCTGCTGCTCGGCGTGGCCGGCGAGGTCGTCATCGCCCACGGACGCTCGGACGCGGAGGCGATCGTCAACGCGGTCCACGTGGCGCGCCGCGCGGCCGACGCCGGAGTGAGCCGCGCCGTGGCGAGCGCGATTGCCGCAGCCCGTCCCGCCGACGAGCCGGACGCGCCGGCCGGCGAGGTGCGCGCCACCGCGCGTGTGCGCCCGCCGCACATCAGCGAAGCGCCCGACGAGCTGCGCTCCGACCTCCCGGTGAGGCCCTCATGACCGTCTTCGAGCCTGGCGTGATTCACCCCGTCGAGCTCGAGCAGGAGATGCGCGCGTCCTACATGGACTACGCGATGAGCGTGATCATCAGCCGCGCGCTGCCCGACGTGCGCGACGGGCTGAAGCCGGCGCAGCGCCGCATCCTCTGGGCGATGCTCGACCAGGGCATGACCTCGGGCGCGCGCTACAAGAAGAGCGCCGCCATCGTCGGCGAGGTCATCAAGAACTATCACCCGCACGGTGACGCGCCGGTGTACGACACGCTGGTGCGCCTCGCCCAGGACTGGGTGATGCGCTACCCGCTGGTCGACGGCCAGGGCAACTTCGGGTCCATCGACGGCGACCCGCCCGCACACCAGCGCTACACCGAGGCGCGCATGACGGCCATCGCGATGAGCCTGGTCGAGGACATCGAGAAGGACACCGTCCCGTTCGGGCCCAACTATTCCAACGACCCCGACGTCCGCGAGCCGAGCGTTCTGCCCGCGCTGCTCCCCAACCTGCTGGTGAACGGCGCCAGCGGCATCGCGGTGGGCATGGCCACCAACATCCCGCCGCACAACCTGGGCGAGGTCTGCGACGCCGCGATGCGCCTGATCGACGACCCGGAGACCACCACCGAGGACCTGACGCGCATCGTCCGGGGTCCGGATTTCCCCACCGGGGGCATCGTGTACGCGCGCGACATGGCGTCGGTGTACGGCACCGGGCACGGCCGCATCGTGATGCGCGCCCAGGTCGACTTCGAGGAGCACAAGAGCGGCCGCGAGCAGATCATCGTGCGCGAGCTGCCCTACCAGGTGAGCAAGGCGCGGCTGGTGCAGACCATCGCCGAGCTGGTGAACGACCGCAAGCTCGAGGGCATCGCGGACCTGCGCGACGAGTCCGGCCGCGACCAGAAGACGCGCATCGTCATCGAGCTGAAGCCCAACGCGCGGCCGCACACCGTGCTCAACAACCTGTACAAGCACACGCAGCTGCAGATGACCTTCGGCGCGCTGATGCTCGCCATCGTCGACGGCAGGCCCCAGGTGCTCGGCCTCAAGCCGCTGCTGCAGCACTACATCGACCACCGGCGTGACGTCATCACGCGGCGCACGCGATACGAGCTGGCCCGCGCGCGTGACCGCGCCCACATCCTCGAGGGCCTGATCAAGTGCCTCGACCACATCGACGAGGTGATCGCGATCATCCGCGGCGCGTCCGACGAGCGGGCCGCGCAGGCGGCGCTGGAACAGCGCTTCGAGTTGACCGAGCGTCAGTCCAAGGCCATCGTCGACCTCCGCCTCGGCCGTCTCACCCGCCTGGAGAGCGGCAAGCTGCGTGAGGAGTACGAGGAGCTGATCAAGACGATCGCGCGATTGGAGGACATCCTCGCCAACCCGCGCCTCATCGACGGCATCGTGAAGGACGAGATCACCGCGCTGCGCAAGAAGTTCGCCGACGCGCGCCGCACCGAGATCCGCATGGACGAGCTCGAGATGAACGAGGAGGATCTGATCCCGCGCGAGCAGGTCTTCGTCAC
>JAFARE010000022.1 GCA_019245575.1 Candidatus Dormiibacterota bacterium
GGCAGCGACGGCGAGCTCACGGCGGTGCACACCCGTGCCGGCTGGCGCAGGGTGGAGGAGCTGGCGCTGACCTGGCGGGTGGAAACCGACTGGTGGCGCGCGCCGGTGCGCCGCGACTACGCGCGCTGCTTGCTTGCCGGGGGCGAGTGCGTGGAGCTGTACCGCGACCTCGACACGGGCTCATGGCACTGGGCCCGGCGCTATGACTGAGCACGCCCGGCCCACCCCGCCCGCGCTGCGGAGAGGATGCGGCCGCCATGGTGGCCGCCGGCCGAGGGGGACCGGCGGCCGGGAAGGGTGGCGGGGCGAAGGCCCTCTTGTGCGGCGGCATGACGGCTCGCCTGCGTAAGTTACACAAATTTGTGGTAGTAGTCAAGTGAGCTTCGCCGAGCTTGCCGCCCGCTCCCACTACTCCTTTCTGGAGGGGTCGGCCTCACCGCGCACCTTGGTGCAGGCAGCGGCAGCGCTGGGCATCGGCGCCCTCGGCCTCTGCGACCGCAACGGCCTGTACGGGGCGGTCGAGTTCGTGCAGGCGGCCCAGGACGCCGGCATCCACCCGATTCTCGGCACCGAGCTGGAGCTGGCGGACGGCGCTCGCCTCCGCCTGCTCGCTCGGGATCGCGACGGCTACCGCCAGCTCTGCCGGGCGGTGAGCGCGGCCCAGCTGGCCGGCGTCAAGGCGCAGCCGCGTCTCCGCATCGCCGGTCTCGACACCGAGCCGGCGGCCATCGCCGCGACTCCCAGCAGGCGCAAGCGGCCCACCCTGGCGCCCCCGGAGCGCCCCCGCGCCCTGCGGCCCAGCGCCGGCCCGTTCCCCGAGGGCTGGCCGAGCCTGCCGTCGAGCACGCCACTCGCCACCGGCGAGCCCGCCGAGGTCGCGCCCGATGACCTGAGCGGGTGCATCGCGCTGGTGGGCGGCCCGCGCTCGCGCCTCGTCGACCTGCTGGTGCGCGGCGACCGGCGTGGCGCGCTGCGCCATGTCGAGCTGTTGCGCGAGAGCTTCGGCCGCGACCGCATGGCGGTGCTGCTCACCAACCACCTCCATCCCGCGGATCCCTGGATGGCAGAGGAGTGCGCCACAGTCGCGCAGCGCGCCGGTGTGGGCACGGTTGCCGGCGCCGCCCCGGAGCACGCCACCTGCGACGACAAGCCGCTGCTCGACGTGCTCACCGCCATCCGCCACCGCACCACGCTCGACCAGGCTGCTGCGCACGGCCTGCTCCTGCCCAACAGCGAGCACCGCCTGCACAGCGAGCGCACGCTGCGCGCACGCTTGCGCGCGCATCCCGAGGCATTCGACAACGCGGCGCGCATCGCCGCCGAATGCGCCGTGTCACTCGACTTCAGCGACGTGCGCTTCCCGGGCTTTCCCGTGCCCGACGGCGAGACGCCGTTCTCCGTGCTCTACGCGCTGTGCCAGGAGGCCGTGCAGCAGCGGTATCGCCCCATGACACAGGAGGTGGCAGCCCGCTTGCAACGCGAGCTCGAGGTGATCGCGAAGACGGGGCTCGCGGAGTTCTTCCTGATCACGTGGGACATCATGCGGTTTGCGCGCGAGCACGCCATCCCCGGCCAGGGACGCGGCAGCGCGGCCGACTCGATCGTCGCGTACCTGCTCGGCATCACGCGTGTCGACCCCGTCGCCCACGACCTGCTCTTCGAGCGCTTCCTGCACGAGGACCATCAGGGCACACCCGACATCGACATCGACTTCTCGACAGACCACCGCGAGCAGGTGCTGCAGTACGTGTACGACAAGTACGGCAGCGAGCGCACCGGCATGGTCGCGAACGTCGTCACGTTCCGTCCGCGCATGGCGATCCGCCAGGTGGGCGCCGCCATGGGCTTCCCCGAGACGATCGTCGACCGCCTGGCCAGGAACGCCGACGGCTGGTACATGGCGGACCTCGATACGACGCTGCGTGCGGCGGGAATTGCTCCAGTGACAGGCGCGGCGGCAGGGGGCGAGGGCGTGCCGGGTACGCCGTCGGACCCCGGTGGGATCCGCGGCTCAACTCTCGCCGCAGATCGGCGCCACACCCCTGCGGCTCCGAGATGCCCCGGCCCACCCTCGCCCCCTGCCGCCGCAAATCTGCCGTGGCAGCAGTTCGTCGACGTGCTGCGTCGTATCGAGGGGACCCCACGCCATTTGAGCATTCACGTCGGCGGCATGCTCGTCACCGGCGAGCCCCTGGTGGACGTCGTCCCTGTGGAGCGCGCCACGATGCCGGGACGCGTCGTCGTCCAGTTCGACAAGGACGACGTCGAGGACCTC
>JAFARE010000003.1 GCA_019245575.1 Candidatus Dormiibacterota bacterium
GTGGTGGGCATCCCCGTAGCAGAGATGGAAGCCCAGCTCGACGTCCTCCGGGACCCACCCGGCCAGCCGCACCAGCCGCTCGACGATGCCGCTTCGCGCATCGCCGAACCACGAGGGGAACAGCCCCTCGTAGATGCCGAATTCGACGGCGGTGTCCCACTGCACGGCGAGGTCGTGGTGGGGGATGCGGTCGAGGATCTGGTCCAGCTCGGCGTGCATCGCCTGCTCGTAGCGCGGCTCGATCGCAGCCTGGTCCTGGCCCATGACGAAGGCGCCGATGGGCGCGAGCGGCGTGGGCAGGCACACCTGGAAGCGGACGCTGTCGGGCACGGCGCCTTCCTCGCGAAGCCGGCGCAGCACCTGGTAGGACGCGAGCGCGGCGTCCGCGTAGCCGAGGTTGGTGAAGCGCACCTCATCGGCGGTGGCGCCCTGACGCAGCTGCACGCGCGGCAGCGGGCGGTAGTGCTCCGGGTCGGGCGGCACCACCTCCAGCTGGGGCGCGCTCGACAGCACGGGGAACTGCCACACGATCCAGTCGGAGCGCTCCCCGGTCTCACCGTCGGGGATGCGCCGGAGGCGGTGCTCCAGCGTCGACCACGCGAGCCTGAAGACCTCTTCGCTGCTCGCCAGCGGGACGCTGCCCACCAGGTGCACGCCCTGCGGCTCAGTCATCGCGCTTCATGATCTCCGCGAGGCGCATGCCCAGAAACGGGTCGCCGGCGACCTTGAGCTTGCCGGTCATGAAGGCGTCGGTGCCGTCGAGCTCGCCGACGCACATCGCGATGAAGTCGGGCGCATCCATCGTCACCGTGGTCTGCGGATCCTCGATCTGGCCGTCCGCGATCTGCGCGGTGCCGTCGTCGATGACCATGGTCCAGTCTCCGCCGCCCTCACCGGTGATGTGGAACTGGTAGCGGGCGCTCACGCCCTTGACCCGGCGCGGCTCGGTTTCGATGGTGGTGCGCAGGTCCTCGAAGACGTCGGCGACGGTGGGCGGCATGCCTCCCTCCTATGCCCGGATCGCTGTCGATCCGGGACCGGCGCAGCCTACCAAAGCGACCGCGCCTCCTCCTCGTCCGGTGTGTTGTGCGGCTCCCAGAAGCGGTACGCGAGGGGATGCACCGTCCCACATTCTTTGCACGTGCGCAGCGCGGGGTCGCTGTTGAACGTCTTCACCACGTGGTCCTCGAACTGCAGCACGCCGATGAAGCCCTGGTCGAGGTTGCCGCTGTCGTAGACGTAGCACTGCACCAGCGTCAGGCAGTTCTCGCAGTAGTACGCGAACATGTCGCGCTCACCGGGACGCGGGTAGCGCATGACGATGACGAGCGTTGCCTCGCCGCCCGGCTCCGTCGGCGGCACGCGGATGTACGCCTCGTCGACGTCGTTGATGTGCCAGTAGCCGAAGAGGTGCCGCGTGTGATGCGGGGTGCCGCTGTAGATGACGTGCAGACCGTACTGGTGCTCGCGCGGTGTGAGCAGCCCCTTCGGTGTGATCGTCAGGCTGTTGCTGCCGTAGAACATCATCTGGTCCTCGGGCCAGCGGCGGATGCCGATGTAGTTCTCACCGAGCGTCCCGAAGCCGAACCCGACGAACTTCTGCACCTCCTTCTCGTCGGAGAAGTCGATGGTCTCGCTTGCCTTTCGCGCCAGCTCCACGGGCGACTTGCGCATTGTTGTGACCTCCTCCGGCTAGGTGCCATGCACGAGCGGCGCGGGCTCGACGGATGTCCCCGTCTGCGGAACAGCGTCACCCTCAGGGGTTGCTCCATTCTCCGGGATCGGCGCGGGCAGCACCTCCACCGACCCGTCGACCACGCGCACGGGGTAGCGGGGGATCGGTGCGTACGCGTCGGGCACGGAGCCTCGCCCCGTCTGCGGGTCGAAGCGGAAGCGGTGCCAGGGGCACTCGACCTCGCCCGCCACCAGGCGGCCGTTGGCGAGCGGACCCTCGCGATGCGGGCACGTGCTGTCGACCGCGTGCAGCGTCCCGTCGACGTTGACCACGGCCAGGACGAGCTTCGTCCCCGGCACGCCGATGCCCTTGAGCTTCCCGGGTGGAATGTCTTCGGCTGCAGCCACGCGGACCCAGCCTTCGTCAGCGCTCACTCGGTGCGATTCCCATTATTTGGACAGCCAGTCCTGCAATGTGATCATGGTATATTTGCCGCCGAGGGAGCGTCAAACACCGATGGGCATCGCGGAGGGCGCCATGCCGCCCAGTCAAGACGGGGGCAAGCAGTCCGGCGGCCATCGCATCCCGCCTCCGAGTGGGAGCAAGGAGCCGCTCAAGGTCAACGTGTTCGAGCGGCTGCAGCACACGAACACCGAGCTCGTGCCGCTGTTTCCGTACTACGGACCGGGCTCGTTCGTACCCGCGGGCGCCATCTTCAGGGGCGATCCCGAGCTGGACATGGGCCACTTCTTTCACCAGAACAACGTCGACGAGGTGGTCGTCGTCTACGGCGGCAACGGCGCGCTGCTGCAGACCGGGCAGATCATGGCCACCGCCAAGCTGCACGGCGTGAACACATTTCTCAAGGATCCGCGCAACGGCGAGAGCTTCCTCGTCATCACGGTCACCCAGCGGCAGTCGGACAACCAGGACCAGAGCGAGGCGCTCATCTGGCGCTGCCGCAAATGCCACGAGTACCTGCACCGCTATGAGTTCGACGCCACGCCGCAGGAGGTGCACCGCGACCGCTTCCCGGCGTTCCCCACGCTGACCGAGGGTGCGATCGCCGCCGAGCAGTACAACGCCGAGGAGCGCACGCGGGTGTGCCCGAAGTGCGGCTTCGACAACGGCGCGTTTCCGCTGGACCGGTGGGGCTGGAAGCAGTGGGCCGTCCAGTGGCGGACGATCAACGACGCTCGCGCGGCTTTGCTGGCGTCAGCGGAGCAGCAGCTGGCCGGAGGCTGAGGGAGCGGGGGATGCCGCGCAAGCGGATGCTGCATGCCTTTCGCGCGGCGCGCGACGTGACGTCGTACGACGAGCGCCCGGTGCTGCCGGAGACCATCGACTTCCAGGTGCACCTGTCGCGCAACAGCCGGCCGCAGCCGTTCTTCCTCATCTGCGAGCACGACACCATGATCGCCACGCTGCTGGGTCAGGGTCGCATCGACTTCAAGCAGAGCAACGTCAAATACCACCGGCTCGAGCCGGGCGACAACGTGTACATCCCGGCGGGAACGCCCTCACGTCTCGTGCCAGACGGCGAGACGGTGCAGATCCGCTACAAGCCGCAGCACCCCGGCCTCGAGGGGGCGGCCTGGTACTGCGAGCGCTGCGATGCCGAGATCTGGCGGTACGAGTTCGACACCGCTGAGGAGCTGCCCCAGGAGGGATATCAGCGCGCGTGCGAGCGCTTCAACGCTGACGAGAGCCTGCGTGTGTGCGAGGCGTGCGGCTGGGAGCACCCGTCGCTCGACCTGACCGGAATCCGCTGGAGCGACATCGCCGGTGAGCTGAAGGCGGAGACCTCCGTCACGGAGTGACGCCGAGGTCGCGGTAGCAGCGCGCTGCCGCGTCGTGCAGCGGGATCGACGTGCGGGCCATGGCCTGCGGGTCCAGCGGCCATGTCACCGGGCTGCGCTCTGGGGGGAGGTGGCGGTACTGCCGCTCCAGTGCGTCGCGCGTCTGCACGAGGCACCAGGTCAGCAGGTACGCGATGTCGTCCGCCATCTCGTCGCGCACGATCATCAGGAAGTCGCTGAAGTCGAGGGTGCGCAGCTCCTCGTCCATGCCCTGCAGGTAGCCGGCGGGCACGGTGGCCGCAGGCCAGCCATAGTTGCGGTCGAGTTCGGCAAGAACGTCGCCGTCCACGTGCAGGAAGGCGAGTGGCCGTTCTGTGGCCGCGCGCTGCCAGTGCGGCGTCATGATCGCCTCCTGGATCACGCCGTCCACGCGGCCCTCGCGCAGCCAGTCCAGGCAGGGAAACGGGCGCTCGTCCTCGAGGTAGCCGCCGCCCCAGTCTTCCAGTGTCGCGCGGTCGATGCCGCACGCCGCCATCAACCGCTGCGCTGCCAGGCCGATGTGGTTGACACCGTCGTCGGGACAGGTGGCGATGCGCAGGCCGGCGCTCCTGTCGCGCCACTCGGCGAATGAGGCGATGCCCGCGTCGCGCGCCAGCGCGATGATTAGACGGTCGCGCTGCGGAAGAGTTGCCAGCGCGCGCAGGTGTGCGTGCCGCGTGCCGCCGTACGGCCCGCGGCCGTCCGCTGCCATGGACACAAATGCGGCCGGCGTGGCCAGCGCCATGTCGACCTCGCCCTCTGCCACTGCGAGAACGCTGTCGACGCCGCCCCGGCCGTTCCAGATCGCCACGCGCGTTCCCGCCGGTGCGCGGTCCACGACCTCCTGCGACAGCCAGCCGCAGATGCGGTGGAGGTTTGCCTGCCCCCAGTCGCCCTTGAAGTGAAGGGTCAGCGGCCGCTCGAGACGCGGCCCGTCAACCTCAGTGGCCGGCGGCCGCGCCGCCACCGCCGCCGCTCGCGACCATCTTCTCCAGCTGCTCGCGGCTCACGTCGAGCTGCATCTCGTGGATCTCCTCGAACGGGAAGCCGATGCGCTCGAACTCGCTCTCCACGGCCTCTGCGTTCTCACCGTCGTAGAGCGTGACGATGAAACCCTCGTACATGTTCACCCAGACGTGCAGCATGCGAGCGTGCTTGCTCTCCAGCACGTCAGGCGCGTTCTGCTGAAATTCCTCGCGGGAGAGACCGGGCGCGCGGTGGATGGTCATGAAGAGCGGCACGGTGTTGTCCTCCTCGAGTGCTCAGCCGATTTCGATGATCTCCGGGGTGCGCGAGCTCAGGCGCCGTCCCCCGCCCTCCTCGACGACGACGGGATCGCCCCAGCAGACCCACTTCTGCCAGTCGGGCGTCATCACGAGCGGCTTGATCAGGAGCACCGCGTTGCGCTCGAGCCGCCACGACTTCATCCGCTCGTCCTGGCCGCCGAACTGCGTGCCGAAGATCGTCATCGGCGCGTCGTCACCGAGCCCGCGGCCGTGCATGATGATCTGGCAGCGGTAGGGCGTGCCCTCGGACGCCTCCGCGGCGATGTCGATGAACTCGCCCAGCAGCGCGCCGGGACGCGCCCGCTCGCGGCAGCGGTTAAGCGCCTCCTGCTGCACCTTGAACATGTCGTGGTACTCGGGCGGCGGTGAGCCGAGGATGGCCTGCGTGGTGATGTGTCCGCAGTACCCACCCCAGCGGGCCTCGCATTCCGTGGAGATGAAGTCGCCCGCTTCCAGCTTGCGCATGGTGGGCTGGAAGTAGTTGCGCATCGGCTGCGGGTTGCCCGACGCCCACAGGATCAGGGTGGGCATGTCGCCGCCCGCCTCCACCTGGCTGGCGAGCATGCGCGCGTAGACCTCGCACTCACGAACGCCGGGGCGGGCCTCGCGCGTGAGCACGTCGAGCGACTGCTCGACGAGCTCCGTCGACCGCTGCAGGAAGGCGATCTCCTCGTCGCCCTTCACGAAGCGCGCTTCCTCGAGCAGCCCCGTGGCGTTGACGATCTCCGCGTCGGGAAACCCCTGCTCCAGGCGGAGGAATGTGCCGTGCGAAACGGAGCCCTCGGGCAGGCGGGGCAGCCCCGCAAGGCCGGCGACGCCGATGCGCCAGCGCTCCGCGCCCAGCTCCTGCAGCCGCTGCACCACCGCGTCGCTCAGCGAGAAGAACACGGGCCGCACGTCGGTGACCCAATCCTGGTAGCCGAGCCAGTGCTCCTTGGTCGGCACCGGCCCGGTGATGGCGGTCACATCGCCCTCGCGAGGGAACACCGTGGCAACCGGTGAGCAGTTGCCCCCGATCGAGCTGAGGTAGCGGCTGTTGGCCGCGAGGTGCTCCCACTGGCCGGTGTTCACCGGCGCGACGATGACGTCGATGTTCTCGCGGGCCATGAGCTCGCGCACGCGGCCCCAGCGGCGGTCACGCTCTGCCGTGGAGAACCGCGGCACGTCGAGCTTCACGACCGGCCGCGGCGCGCCCATCGGGTTGGGGCGCCCGGCGCCGTTGCCATGGGGCGGGCGGCCCGCCACGGGCGCGCCGGCGGGAGGCCTGCCTGTGGTCTCCGTCATACGGTTGCGGCGACGCGCGTGCCGTACTTGGGCATCACCTCGGCGGCGAACAGCTCGAGGCTGCGCTGCGCGGCCTCATGGGGCATGTTGCCGAAGTTGATCTGCAGGCTCGGCTCCACCTCGCCGTACCACTCGCGCACCATCGCGATCTGCTCGGCCACCTGCGCCGGCGTGCCCACGAAGACCTTCGTGTCGCGCAACGCATCCTCATAGGTGTTGCGCTTGATCTGCTCGACGAGGTGCTCGTAGCCCTTGTACTGATCCGTCTTGTGACGCGACCAGGCTGACACTGCCACGAGCAGCTTGTTGGTGTAGTCGTCGAAGTAGAGCTTGCCCTCGCGCTGTGCCGCCTCGCCGTCCTCGGCGATGTAGCAGTGGTAGCTCATCTGGATCTGCTCGGTGCCCGGCTCCTTGCCCGACTGCGCGTAGTTGTCGCGGTACAGCTTGAGCAGCTCGGCCACCTTCTCGCGGGTCGAGACGTACGGCACGATCATGAGGTTGTAGCCGTTGCGGCCCGCCCATTCGAACGACTCGGCCGTGAACGTGGCGGCGACCCAGATGGGCGGGTGGGGCTTCTGGTAGGGGCGCGGCAGCATCGTCACCGGCCCGAACTGGTGGAACTTGCCCTTGAAGACGACGTCGGTCTCGGACCACAGCCGCCGGCAGGCCTCGATGCCCTCGTTGAACCGGTCGCGGCTCTCCTCCATGGAGGTCTGGAATGCCGCGAACTCGTCGGGGAGGAACGCGCGCGCAAACCCCACGTCGAGCCGCCCGTGCGAGATGTTGTCGAGCATCGCCAGCTTGCCGGCGAGCTTGCACGGGTGGCTGAATGCGGGGATGACCGCGCCGGTGACGAGGCGCAGGTCCTTTGTGACCATGGCCGCCGCGGTCAGAAAGGTGACCGGGTCGGGGCTGTAGCCGCCGTACGCGAAGAAGTAGTGCTCGACCGTCTTGACGGAGTTGTATCCGAGCTCGTCGGCGCGCCGGGTCAGCTCCAGGCACTCGTCATAGAACTGGGCACCGCTCTTCTCCTCGGGAGACACGGTGGGGAAGAAGTTGATCCCGAAGCGCATTTCTGTCTGTCTCCTTCTGAGAGCTAGTCCCGAATTTCAGTGAGGCGTTCCATAAAACGAGAGGCTACACCCCGCATTGCGGCCCCGTCAATCGAGCGCCAGTGTAGGGATCCAGCCTCCGCGCCCGAGCGTGAAACGGCCCCGCGGCATGGACCGCGGGGCCGTTTGCAGTGACCCATCGGGACGCGCTGGGCGGCCCGAACTCTCGTCTTCCTGACCTATTCGGTGGTCGTGTCCTTGCCTGCAGTGTTGCGGCGGCGGCGGAAGAACACCGTGCCGCCGAATGCCGCGCCGGCCAGGAGCACCAGGCCCGCAACCGGGATGGCGGCCGCGGAGAGCTCCGACTCGGGGACGTTCTGCGACGCGTCGTCGCCGTCACTGTCACCGTCGGGACCCGCGGAGTCAGATGCCGCCCCGAACGCGACATCCTCGTTCGAGGAGTGCGGGTTGGCCGCGCCTGGTCCGCTCTCGTCCGCGTTGGAGATCACGCCGATCGAGCAGTTGCCCGTGCTGCCGCACTCGATGACACCCTGATTGGTCGTCTGGATGTCCTCGTCGTTGTCCGGCTCGTCCGTGCCGCTCGTGGGCTCGTCGTTTGAGATGGTGAAGTTGACCGGGCCGAAGTTGCCAGAGGCGTCGGCGGTGGCGATGTTGGCGACGGCCGTGTTGATGTCGCAGTCACCGCTGCCTGTAACGGCGCCGGCGCACATCTCAGCCGACACCTTGCCGTTGGCGATGAAACCGGTGCCGCTTATCTGGACGGTGTTGCCGACGGCGAGTCCCGTATCGGCGTCGCCGCCGCCCGTCTTGCTGACGATGTGGATGGTCGCGCCGTTGCTCGAGCAGATGCCGCCTGGCGGTCCGCTCAAACTGCACGAAGCAGCCGCCGCGTGCAGGATGCGCGGCCCGAAGATTCCCGTGCCGGCCGCGAACAGCAGCACAACCGCTGCGCCGCCGACACTCAACGAGACCCGGCCGCGCCGGAGCCAGTTGCCTGAGCCTCTCTGCACCATCCCTGACCTCCTGTTCGCCCTTCAGATCCCTTCGCGGAGGGCGCGACACCCCGTTGAGCATCCCGCCAGAAGCAGCACGGATGGTACTGCGGGCGCACCCGGCTTTACAAGTCTTAGTCCCAAATGACGGCCCCGCCGTCCCAGCTTGCGGGATCACCGGCGGTAGACTTACCGGCCCGTGGTCGACACGAGCAAGTACGGCTGCGCCCGCATCGTCTCGAGGCGCGATGTGGCCGCGGACCTGTGGGTGGTGCGGATCCGGTGCGACGAGGCCGTGCCGTTCCGGCCCGGCCAGTACCTCACGCTCGGCCTCGACGTGGAGGGCAGGGTCATCGAGCGTCCGTACTCGGTGTGCTCCGCGCCGGCGGAGGAGGAGGCCGAGTTCTTCATCGAACGCGTGCCGGGCGGGGAGCTCACCGAGCCGCTCTACCGCCTCCAGGCCGGGGCTGAGCTGCTGGTGCGCAAGCGCAGCAAGGGCCTCTTCTTAAAGGACGCGCCGATCCCGGCGGAGCCGCACGTGTTCGTCTCCACCGTCACCGGCATCGCCCCGTTCGTCAGCTTCCTGCGCGCCCTGCGCGCCGGCATCGACGGCGGCGACACCCCCGCCGTGCCGATCCTGGCCCTGCAGGGCGCCGCCCGCTCCGAGGAGCTTGCATATGCGGACGAGCTGACGGCCCTAGCCGATGCGGCGCCGTGGTTCCGCTACGTCCCCACGGTGAGCCGTCCCTGGGAGGACCCCGACTGGCGCGGCGAGCTGGGCCGCGTGGAGGACGTGCTGCGCACGTACGCGGACGAGGCGGGTGTCCGCGCCGGGCACGGCGGCGTCTTCCTCTGCGGGCACCCCGGGATGATCAGCAACGCCCGCGCGATCATGCGCCGCGCCGGGCTCGCCGACGCGCAGGTCCGCGAGGAGCAGTACTGGCCTGACTGATCAGGCGGGTGCGGGCGACGCCCCGGCCGCGCTCACGGCTCGTGCGACGTGGTCACCGGCGCCGTCGGCGACGCACCGGTTGTCCAGCTCTCCGATGCCCTCGATGCTGGTGCGCAGCCGCTGACCCGGGCGCAGGTACCTCGGCGGCGTGCGCGCGTCGCCCACGCCTCCGGGCGTGCCCGTGCTCACGAGGTCCCCCGGCTTGAGCGTGATGACCATGCTGATGTACGAGACGATGTCCGCCGGCGCGAACAGCATGTCCGAGGTCTGCGTCTCCTGCACAACCTCGCCGTCGACCTCGCAGCGCAGATGCAGGTCGTGCGCGCCGTCCAGCTCGTCCGGCGTGACCAGCACGGGCCCCACCGGTGTGCTCGCCTCGAACGTCTTGCCCTGCAGCCATTGCAGCGTGCGCTTCTGCCAGTCACGCATCGTGATGTCGTTGACCACGGTGTAGCCCGCGATCGCGTCGGCGCACCGTTCCGGCGATTCCCGGCGCACGGCGCGCCCGATCACGAGGCCCAGCTCCGCCTCCCAGTCCGGCTTCTCGGACACCGCGGGCAGCACGATGTCGTCGCGCGCGCCGATCAATGCCTCGGGGAACTTGGCGAACAGGGTCGGATACGACGGCATGTCGCGCTTCATCTCGGCGATGTGCTTGCGGTAGTTGTGGCCCAGGCAGAAGATCTTGCCGGGACGGACCACGAGCGGCGCCCACTCCACCGTGGTCACGTCGTGCGTCGCCGCGCCTGACGGCGGTGTCACGCGCGCCCAATCGGGATCGCCGGCCAGCAGCTCCACCACATCCGCATATGGCAGCTCGACGGCGGCGCCGTCGCGCACGAGCACGCAGCGCGTGCCGCCGCCGGCTCGGATGGTGCCGAGCCTCATCGCGGCTCGAAGGTGGAGGTCACGTTCTGCGCGGCATCGAGCGTCTCCTCGCGGAAGAGGTGCAGCGCGCGGAGCATCGGCGTGTCGCTCACGGCAAAGATGTCCGTCTCCTCCGCCGCCTGGTGCTCCACGGCGGTCCATGACGGGACCACGATCATGTCGCCCTGGCTCCAGTCGAAACGCTGGCCGTTCAGCACGCTGCTGCCATGCCCGCGATAGACGACGAGGATCGCGCTGCCGGTGCGGCGAACCGGCTTGGTGCGGCCGCCCGCGGCGATGCGATGCAGCTGGCAGTCGAACGTCGGCAGCGCGCTGACGCCGCGCGTGGGATCGACGAACTCGATGCTCACCATGGGGCCGCCGCGCTCGCGCAGCAGTGCTGCGAGCGCGCGGTCGCTGTCCTCCCAGCGATACACCCAGAGCGGTGAGAACGGCTCCGCAGGCCGCTCGCCGGCGGGCAGCAGCCCGGGGCCGCCGAAGTTGCGCGCGGAGCGGTTGTGTTCGCCCTGCACGCGCTGGTTCAGGTCCGGGTAGTTCTCGTAGAAGATCGCGTCCAGCGCGTTGACCAGCGGGAGATCCAGCCCGTCGAACCAGATCATCGTCTTGTCGCCGTCGTTGCAGTGGTCGTGCCAGGTCCAGGCGGGCGTCAGCACGAGGTCGCCGGGATGCATGTCACATGCGTCGCCGTTGACCGTGGTCCACACGCCGTCGCCCTCGAGCACGAAGCGGATCGCCGCCGCCGTGTGACGGTGCGCCGGCGCGGTCTCATGCGCGTTGAGGTACTGCACCGCGCCCCACAGCGTCGGCGTTGCATATGGCTTGCCGTGCAGGCCGGGGTTGGACAGCGACAGCACCCGGCGCTCGCCGCCACGCTCGATGCCCACGAGCTCACCGCCGCGCGCGGCCAGCCGGCGCAGCGTCTCCCACCGCCAGAGCCACGGCACCGCGTCCGGCTTGGGATGCTTGGACATGAGGTCCTTCGCCTGGGTCCACAGGGGCTGCAGGTCGTGCTGCTCCAGCTCCTTGTAGAACTGCTCCAGCTCGCGGTCGATGCTGACGTCAGTGGCCATCGTCTTCCTCTTCACACTCCGGTTGCTGTCTCACTGATTGTCCTTCTGTGCGGCGGCCATCCGCGCGGCGATGTCCTCGCGAAGCGCCTTCTTGTCGATCTTTCCCACGTTGGTCACGGGAAGGGTCTCCACCACCTCGAGGCGCTCCGGATACTTGAAGCGTGCCACGTCGCGCGTGGCGACGAACTCGCATAGCTCCTCGAGGGTCAGGCTGCATCCGTCGCGCAGCACGACGTACGTGCAGATGCGTTCGCCCAGCACGGGGTCCGGCATCGACACCGCCGCCGCATTGAAGATCGCGGGATGGGCGAGCAGGAGGTTCTCGATCTCCTCCGCCGAGATCTTCTCGCCGCCGCGGTTGATGAGGTCCTTCTCCCGGCCCTCCACCACGAGGTTGCCCGAGGGATGGATGCGGACCACGTCGCCGGTGCGGTAGAAGCCGTCACGCGTGAACGCGCGGGCATTGTGCTCCTCGGCGCGGAAATATCCCCGAATGGTGTAGGGCCCGCGCGCCAGCAGATGGCCGGGCTCACCCGGGGGAACGTCCCTGTCCGAGTCGTCGACCACCCGGATCTCGTCTTGCGCCGATGCCGGCCGTCCCTGCGTGTCGATGATGACGTCCTCGGGATCGTCGAACCGCGTGAAGTTCAGCAGGCCCTCGGCCATGCCGAACACCTGCTGCAGCGTGCATCCAAGCGTGGGCGTCACGCGCCGCGCAGCCTCCGGGTTGAGCCGCGCGCCGCCCACCTGCAGCAGGCGGAGGCTGCTCAGGTCGTAGCCGGCGCGCGACGGCGAGTCCATCCACCGGATCGCGAGTGCGGGAACCAGCGCGGTGCACGTGACGCCGTGCTCCTGGATGAGCGCGAACGCCGTTTCCGGCTCGGTCCCCGACGCGATCACCGTGCGGCCGCCGACGAGAAACGTGCCGAGCAGACCGGGGCAGGCGAGCGGGAAGTTGTGCGAGACCGGGAGTGTTGCCATGTACACCGTTTCCCGGTCCAGCCGGCAGATCTCCGCGCTCACCCGCGCGTTGTACGCATAGTCGTCGTGCGTGCGCGGGATCAGCTTGGGCAGCCCCGTCGTGCCACCGGAGAGCAGCAGGACCGCCACGTCGTCAGCTGACACGCCGCTGCTCGTGTCCTGCGGAGGCTGTTTGCGCAGCGATGCCATCGACACGAATCCCGGCCGGATGGAATCACCGGCCACGAGCACGTGGTGCAGCGACGGCGCCCGCGCCGCCATGCGCTCCGCGAGATCCTGGTAGTCGTAGCCGCGGTGCTCCGCCGGGATGGCGTATGCAATCGCATCGGACAGCGAGATCAGATGCTGGATCTCGTGGTCGCGGTGCGGCGGCAGCGCCATGACCGGTATGGCGCCGACGCGGAAGCACGCGAGGCACAGGTCGACGAAGTCGATGACGTTGGGGAGCTGCACGACGATGCGATCCCGCGCCTCGATCCCGAGCTCCTGCAGCCCGCGCGCGACACGGAGGGAGCGGTCCTGCAGCTCGCGATAGGTGAGCTGCTCACCGGCGGCGATGCATGCGATGTCGTCCGGAAACCGTGCGGCCGTCGCATCGAACACCTCGGCGAGCGTCCGCCCCTCCCACATGCCGAGGTCGCGGTATCGGGCCGCATCCTCGCCCGGGATCGGGACGAACCCCGGCAGCACGGCCTCGGGCCCCACATCGGTTGTCGTCATGCGCTCACCAGGGAGAGGCGCTGCTCCGCCGTCGCCTCCTCCTCGGGCGCCCAGTCCGGCGAGGCGAACTGAGGGCGGCCCCAGCAGAGGTCGGCGCGGCCAGCCTCGATCTGCGTGCGCGCGTCGTCGATGGTCAGCACGCCGCCGGCCATCGCCACCGGGACGCCCAGCTCGTTCCGGATCGCGTCGCAGAGGAGCAGCTGCTCGATGCCGGCCGCGTCACGCCGCGGGCTGACGGTCCGGGGTGACACGGTGACCAGGTCCAGACAGCCCTCCTGGCGCAGGGGTGCCAGCGCAGCGAGCACGGCCTCGGTGGTCCGCGTCCGCTTGTGGCTCTCCGGTGGCGCAGTGACGTGCGCTGCGAGCGGACGGGATTCCGGCCACCGGCGGCGAGCGTCCCGAAAGCGCTCGGATGTGGCCGGGTCGCCGGGATCGATGTGCACATCGAGCAGCTCGAACGCACCGTGCGCGGCGGCCCAGAACTCGTCGTCGAGGGCCAGCGCCTGCGCCACCGAGAGGCCCACCGCCTGTCCGCGCAGGTGCTGCTGCGCCTCCTGGACCGCCGCGCACCACTGACGCAGCTGCGCGCGGGACGTCACTGCGCTGCTCATCACCAGGCCCGCGCCCGCGAGTGCCATGGCGCCGATGGCGAATGCCGTCGAATCCGGAGCGGTCACGACGATCCGGTTCGCAAGGCTGAGGCCGCGCAGGTCGAGCGCATCGGTGGTGGGAAGCGTGCCGCTGCCGCGCGCGCCCGCCGGCGCAGTGGCCTCGTCGATGGCGCGGACGAAGCGCCGGTCGCGCATGCGCAGGCTGTCGTGACTCACCATGCCGGTGCGCGTATGGAAATGGAACGCGAACCGCTCGGGACTGAGCTGCTGCAGACGCTGTCCAAAACGCTCCCACCACACGCGGCTCGGTTCGGCCACCTCCTGGATGTGCTCGATGCCCGGGCGCCGCGCTGCCTCGTAGGCCTCGAACGCCTCCGGAATGCTTGCGGCGCCTTCCAGACTCTGAGCCAGCGCGATCGCGTCCTCCATCGCCATCTTGGTCCCAGAGCCGACGGAGAAATGCGCGGTGTGGGCCGCGTCGCCGATCAGCACCGCGTTGCCGGCGCTCCAGCGCTGGTTGCGCACCGTGGGGAAGGCGAGCCACTTCGAGTTGTTCGCCAGGAGCTCGTGGTCGCCCAGCTCCTCGGCGAAGACCTTGCGGCAGTGCTCGATTGCGTTGGTGTCACTCTCGCCCGGAGCCAGGTCGCGCGGGTCGCATGCATCCAGACCGGCTCGCTGCCAGGTGTTCGCATCCGTCTCCACGATGAAGGTGCTCTGCCCGTCGGCAAACGGATACGCGTGCACGCCGAAGGCGCCGTGCTCCGTCTCGCGGAAGATCATCGTGAGCGCGTCGAAGCGCTGCGTCGTGCCGAACCAGATGAACCGTGCCTCGCCGACGCTGATCGACGTGCCGAAGGCCTGCTCGTGCTGCTGGCGGCTCGAGCTCTGAGCGCCCTCGGCGATGACGACGACGTCGCAACCGTCGAGGTCGGCCGCCGATGCCTCTTGCTCAAAGTTGAGCTGCGCTCCGGCCGTATCGGCGCGCTCCTGCAGCACCCGCAGCAGCTCGCTGCGCGCTATCGCCGAGAACCCGTGGCCGCCGCAGCGGAGACGCCGGCCGTGCACGCGCAGCTCGATGTCGTCCCAGTGCACGGCGCACGACGTCATCGCCGCGCAGGTCTCGGGATCTCCGCGCGCGATGTACTCGAGCGTTCGCTCGGAGAAGACAACGCCGAACCCGTACGTCGCACCCGGGGGGTTGCGGTCGTACACCGCGACGTCCGGAGGCCGCGGCTGCCTGCGCAGCAGTGTCGCCAGGAACAGGCCGGCGGGACCGCCACCGACGATGCCTATGCGCACCGGGATTGCTTCCTCACGTCGGTTCGTACACGAATGGTTGCGACCTCGGTCAGCCCCGGGTCGCCTCCCAGACGACGTCGAGGCGCTTCGGCCCACGCATCATCGCTGATTCCACGAATTCGATCTCGAATCCCTCGGCCAGGGCCAGCGATGGCAGCAGATCCATGAGCGCCTCCAGCGCCACGCGCGCCTCGAGCCGTCCGAGCGGCGCTCCCAGACAGTAGTGGCGGCCCGACCCCATCGCCAGGTGCTTGTCGACGACATCCGCCCGGTCCAGCGAGAAGGAATCGGGATCAGCCCACACGGTCTCATCGCGGTTGGCCGAGCCGATGCCCACCAGCACGCGCTGCCCCGGCTCGACCTTCACGCCATGGATGGCCGCTTCCGTGGTGCAGCGCCGCATCACCCACTGGATGGGGGAGTCGTGGCGCAGCGACTCGTCGATGGCCGTGGGTATGAGCGAGCGGTCCGCGGCCACCCGCTCCCAGAGCTCACGCGTTCGCAGCAGCTCGTGGACCACGTTGCCGATCAGCCTGGTGGCGGTGTCGTTGCCGGCCACGATGAACTGGAAGATGGCCATGCGGATCTCACCGTCGTCCAGCCGCGTGCCCTCCTCCTCGGCCTGCAGGAGCCGGGTGACGATGTCGTCCGGTGGCGATGGGTCGGCCCGCCGCTCCGCGATGAGGCGGTCGATGAACGCCTTGAAGTCCGCCCAGCTCTGGAGGTGGTGGAAGGAGCGAGGCACGGTCGAGGTGATCTCGGCGGTCCATCGGGTGAAGTCCGGAGCGTGCTCGGCGGGGACGCCGATGAGGTGGGCGATCACCTCGGACGGCAGCGGCTGGGCGAGAAAGGCCATCAGGTCGCCGCGGCCATCGGACTGGACCTTCTCGACCAGCTGCCTGGCCGTCTCACGCACGAAGGGTTCCGCAGCGCGGACGGCGCGCGGGTTCAGGCCGGCCGCCACCAGGCGGCGGAAGAGGTTGTGCCGCGGAGGGTCGAGCTGGACGATCGTCGGCGGGTCGACCTCCCCGTCAGGGTGGTCGAGCTGGAAGTTGCCCGCATTGGAGAAGGTGTTGAAGTCGAGCAGCACCTGGCGGGCGTCCCCGTCGGTGGCGACGAAGAAGTGCCCGGGCAGCGCCTCGGACACCGGGCACCGCCGCCGGATCTCAGCGAGGCGGGCGTAGGGCTCGCGATACGAGGCGGGGTCGAGGGGGTTGAAGCAAAGGTCGCTCTCGCTTTCGACCGATGTCACTCGTGCCTCCTGGGGAGTGCTGTCTCATCATGCGGGAGGGATGTCCCGGATGATGGACATGGTAATTGCCGCCCCGCGCGACCGCAACGCAGCGGATGGGAGGCAATCACGCACGCCGGGGACGCGAATTGCGATCGTCAGCGAGTGACTTCGAGAAGGCGGCCCGCCAGCCGGTTCTGGGGCTGGGGAGGCCGGCGAGCCCGCCCCCTCGAGGCGCAACGATACCGGTTCGCGAGCCTTCGCGCAGAGACCCTCGCGATGGCCGCCGTGGGAGCGGGTGTCACGGCATTCCAGCTGAGCCGGCCGGGCATGCTCTTCGGCATCACGCCTGACGTCTCGGCATGGTTCGGCGCGTCGATTCGCCTGGTCCACGGCGCGGCCCCGTACCGCGATTTCTTTCTGAGCCAGCCGCCCGGCTTCACGCTCCTGGCCACTCCGTTCGCGTTGCTCAGCGACGGCATCGGCACCCGGAACGCGCTGGCCGTGATGCGGCTCTGCACTCCGATGGTCGCCGCTGCGAACGTGCTGCTCATCGCGTGCGTCGTCGGCCATCGCGGGCGTGCTGCTGTGGTGGTCGCGGGAGCGATCGTCGCGCTGGCGCCGGCGATGCTGTACGCGATCCAGGGGCCGATGCTGGAGCCGCTGCTCGCCCTGTTCTGCCTGCTCGGCATCGGCAGGGTGTTCGACGGCGACGTTGTCGCGAAACCCGGACGCGTCGCGCTCGGCGGCGCGTCGCTTGGGTTCGCGGTCGCGATCAAGCTGTCGGCGATTGTTCCGGCCCTGGTGCTGGCCCTGCTCCTGACCGCGGTGGCGCGCCGCGTCCTGCCGCGCTTTGTCGCCGGGCTCGCCGCCGGATTCGGCGTGCCATCGCTGGCGTTCATCGCGCTGGCACCGGCGGCCTTCGCGCGCGACGTGATCGGCACGCAGCTCAACCGCGTCCCGTCGGCGGCGCGGCTGCCGGCGGGCCCGCGCCTCAGCGACGTCACCGGCACTGCGTGGTTCGGCGGGGGAGAGGTGGCGGCCGCCGCCATCTTCGCCGTCGCGGCCATCACCGTCGTGCTCGCATTTGCGGCCGTGCGCCGTCCGGTGGCGCCGCTGGACTGGTTCGCGATGGCTGCGGCCGTGGCCGTGCTCCTGGCACAGCTCGCGCCCGCCGTGTACTACCCGCACTATGCGGCGCTCACGGCGCCGTTCATCGCGCTCATCCTCGGGCTTGCTGCGGCGCGGCTGGCGCCTCTGCATATGGGGCGCGCTGTCGCGGCCCTTGGTGTGGTGGTGTGCGCTGCGCTGCTCGCGCTCGACGCAGCGTCCATTCGCACGGCGAGCGCACCGGATTACGCCACCGT
Source organism: Candidatus Dormiibacterota bacterium (assembly GCA_019245575.1). Classification (GTDB taxonomy): domain Bacteria; phylum Chloroflexota; class Dormibacteria; order Aeolococcales; family Aeolococcaceae; genus JAFARE01. The sequence goes on from JAFARE010000003.1 coordinate 17,268, forward strand.
GGTCGACTCGGTGATCCCGGCCGGCGGGTGCACGCTGTCCGACGCGCCGTCGAAGCTGGTGACATCGGATCGATTCGTGTCCGCGCGCGCCGGATGCACCATGGTCACCGACCCCAACGGCGCAGCCGTTGCGCTGATCGGCGACCCCACCGGCGCCGCGATGACGTGGCAGACCGCGTTCCAGCAGAGCGACTACGTGGTCACCGACCACCCAGTGAACGCGTGGTACATCTCGGCGACGCCCTCACTGCTGCGCTACATCGCCGCCAACTTCAGGATTGAATGGCGCGGCGGCCTGCTCTTCTACATGCGGTCGACCGTGGCCAGCCGCATGTAGCGATACGTCGTCACCGGCTTGAACCCCGCGCGTGAGTACAGACGGCGCGCGGCTGCGTTCTCCGTGTCGACCTCGAGGCCGACGTCACGCACGCCGTGACGCGCCAGGAGATCGAGCGCGGCGCTCAGCATGCGCGCGCCGACGCGGCGGCCCCGTACGCGCCGGTCGACCACGAAGCCGTAGATCATCCAGCGCCGCGATCCACGCACCAGGCGCGTGGTGCCGACGATCTCCTCACCCTCGAGCGCCACAAAGGTCTCGTGCAGCGGAGGCGCACCGATGGCGCTGCGTGGCTCGCCGAACCCGTCCGCGAGGATGTCGATCACGCGCTCGGTGTCAGCCGCCGTCGCCTCGCGCAGCAGCAGCCCAGTGTCGCTGTGGCGGCCGGCGCCGATGCGCATCCGCATGCGCAGCTCCGCATGGTCCTCGCTCGCGCCCAGCCGCCGCAGCCAGGCGAGCGCATGCGGTGCGGCGTCCTCGCAGATCACGAGCACGCTCTCGCGTCCCGCTGCGGCTACCATCTCGCACGCTTCCCGCAGCAGCGCGCTGCCGCATCCGGCGCCCCGCATGCGCGGATGGACCATGCCGCACACCTCGGCGTCGATGCCGAAGTCGACGCCGCAGTAGCCGTCGATCCGGCCGTCGACCCACGCGAGCACCGTGTCGGGGTGCCCGTCACTCCGCTCGTGGGCCGGCTCGAGCTTGAGGTCCAGGCTGTCGGCCGCCTCGCACTCGGCCTGCAGCTCGAGCACGCGATCCAGTGCGTCCCCGCTCAGACCCCTTCCGGTCGTGAGGTTCCAGGCCATCAGGAGGCCTGCGGCACCTCCTGATGCTCGAAACCGTCCACGCGCTCAGCCACGATGCGCAGCACGCGCGCACCCGTGCCCAGCTGGAAGTGCGACGCGTCCACCTCGACGAGCTCCGCAGGCGGGTCGCAGCACGCTTGCCAGTCGACCACGCGGTCGCGCTTGCTGTAGACCGACACGTACGGGATGTGCGCGGGAAACGGTGCGCCGAGCAGCGCGCGAACAGCCTCGGCGCACTCGCCCTGAAGGCAATCCGTCCCCAGCACGCGGCGCACACCCCACGCGTTCAGCCGGCTCAGCATGCCGATCTGCATGCGGACCATCCTGCTCACGGCCATGGGGTCGGCGTTGGGCCCACCCAGCGAGACGAGCGCGCTGACCAGGTCGGGGCGGCGCATCGTGACCAGCTTGCCCAGCGTGCCGCCGCGGCTCCAACCCACGACGACCGCGGGGCGCCCACAGGTGGCCTGCGACGCGCGCAAGCGCTGTTCCAGGCGATCCACCAGCTCCGTCGTGCAGCCGATGTTTATGCCAATGTGGGCAGCAACAATCGGATGACCACGCCGGCGGAGCGTCCGAGCCAATGGCAGCATGGTGTAGTCGCCGGCCCACAGCCCGGGAACCAGGAGCACCGGCGCTCGCCCGGTCATCACGTCAGCGGCCGCTGAATCGCGCCGGGCGTTTCTCGAGAAAGGCACTGACGCCCTCGAAGAAGTCGGCGGTGCCGGTCGCCGCGTCCTGCAGCTCTTCCTCGACAAGCAGCTGCGCGTCGAGGTCGTTGTTCAGCGACCGGTTGAGGGCGTGCTTGATGAAGCCGATGGAGCGCGGCCCCTGCGCGAGCCTGGCGGCCAGCGCGCGCGCCTCCTTGAGGAGCGCCTCATCCGCCACCACGCGGTTGACCAGGCCGATCTCGAGCGCGCGCTTCGCCTCGACGGACTCGCCGAGCATCATCAGCTCGGCGGCGCGCGCCGGGCCGATCAGGCGCGGCAGGAAGTACGTGCTGCTCGCATCGGGGATGAGCCCGATGCGCACGAACGCCTGCAGGAACGACGCCGACTTGGACGCGACGCGCAGGTCGCACGCGAGCGCGAGTGAAAAGCCGGCACCCGCGGCGACGCCGTTCACCGCCCCGATCACCGGCTTCTCCAGGTCCCGGATAGCGTGAATCGCAGGCACGTAGTGCTCGCGCAGATGCCTGCGCACGTTGAGCTCGCCGTCGCTCGCCGCGGAGCGCAGGTCCTGGCCGCTGCAGAACGCCCTTCCGGCGCCGGTGATGACCACCGCGCGCACGCCGTCGTCACTCACGGCATCGCGCAACGCGGTCGCGAGCGCGTCGAGCATCCCGTCGTTGATCGCGTTGAGGACGCCGGGGCGGTTCAGCGTCAGGGTGAGCACGCCGCTGTCCTGCTCCTGCAGAACCGGCGGCGTCGCGACCTCGGTAGACATGGACGCGACTCTAGTCGGGGTCGCCGCCGAGATGGCGCAGCGACTCGAACGTGTAGATGCCGGTGTTGTGCCCGTCGGCCCACACCACGTTGAGCCCGTACGCGCCCACAAGCGAGATGTCCGCCAGCTCGTCCTCCCCGGGGCGCAGCTGCGGGTCGGTGGCAAACCGCCCGGCATAGCCGAACTCCCCCTTGCACGCCGCACATGGGCACGCCCGCCGCAACACCCCGAACGGAATGCGCTGCGTCACCCCATCCGACCACTCGATGACCAGGGCTCTGGCGGCCTCGTCGTAGCCAAACCGAGTGGGCAGAAGATCGGCCCCCCGCGACCTCATGTGGCGCCCCGGCGATGAAGCTGCAATCGGTGCCGCCGACCAGGCGAGCAGGCGAGGACGGCGAGCAGCGATAGCTGGGGCCGCCGGGCGGCAGAGGCGGACCGTCTCGGAGGCGAGACGGCACGGCTACGAGCGCAGGTCGAGCCGAGAGTCAGGGGCGGGGCGGCAGAGCCGCTCCGACCCCGTGGTCCGCCGAGTCCGCCGGCGGACCCTGTGTACCGCTGAGCGAGCGGGAAAACGGCTAGCGCAGCACCGACTGGAGCTTCATCGCGAGCCCCATGTCGCCCTTGATCTTGATCTTCCCACTCATGAACGCCATGGTCCCGTCGAGCTTCCCCAGGGCGAGGTCGACGAAGTCCTCGGCCTTCATCGCGATCGTGATGTTGGGGTTCTCCGGGGCACCGTGGCCGACATCGGCGGAGCCGTCCTTGAGGGCGATGTGGTATTGGCCGCCGTCGTCGCCGGAGAGGTCGAACGCGTACACCGCGTTCATGCCTTTCGACTTCGAGGGGTCGGACTTGAGCCGGCTGTCGATCTCGGTGAAGACTTCAGAAGGCGTGGGCAAGGGGGGTTCCTCCTCTGATGGGGCGGTCGCGACCGCCGCGGTCCGACGAGTCTACTGATTGCGGCCGCCAACACGGTTCGGGCCGGGCGGGGCTGAGACCCGGCTGAGAATCGGGGATCCGTGACCCGGGCTTCGCCCTCCTCTCAGGATCGGCCCGGAGAATCGAGCGCCATGAGCGTGGCCACGGGGCGGCTCAGCCGCAGATCGGTGCTGGCCCTCGGCGCGGGCGGCGTCGCCACGGCCGCCGGGGCGGGGCTCCTGGTGGCGCACCTGCCCGACCTGCTGCGGCCGGCGCCCGCCGCCGCCCAGCCCACCTCGGGCTGGGCCAGCCCGCTGGGCACCGCCCGAGGCCTGGCGGCTCATCTGCTCCGCCGGGCTGGGTTCGGCTACACGGCGGCCGAGCTGGACGCGGCCGCGGCGCTGCCATACGCGCAGCTGGTCGAGCACGTGCTGGCGCAGCAGCCGGAGCCGCTGCCCGCCGTCGCCACACCGGGGCCGCAGCGTGTCGTCAGCGCCTGGTACGCGCACATGGCCACCACCACGGCGCAGTTCCCCGAGCGCATGACGCTCTTCTGGCACGGGGTGCTCACCAGCAGCTTCCGCAGCGCTGCGCAGCTCCCCATCGTCGCGCAGCAGAACGCGCTGTTCCGGGACAGGGGACGCGGTGACCTGCGCTCGCTGCTGCTGGCGGTCACGTACGACCCGCTGATGATCCGCTACCTCGACCTCCAGCAGAGCACCGCCGCCGCGCCCAACGAGAACTACAGCCGGGAGCTGATGGAGCTGTTCACCCTCGGCCCGGGCAACTACACGGAGACGGATGTGCGCGAGGGTGCTCGCGCGCTGTCCGGCATTCGCATGGTGCTGGTGGACGCGAACGGCTCGCCGGTCCCCCTGGCACGCGCGGGCATGACGGCGCAGCAGTACGCGGCGCACATCGCGCAGCTGGTGGCGCAGGGCGCGACCTTCAAGGGGATTCTCCTGCGCCGCCAGCACGATGCCGGCACCAAGACGTTCCTCGGCCGCAGCGGCAACCTCGGCCCCGAGGAGGTCGTGGACGCGATCCTGGCGCAGCCTGCGTGCGCGCAGCACGTGGCGACGCGCGCGCTGACGTACTTCTGCTCGCCCGCGCCTTCCGAGGCGCTGGTCACGTCGGTGGCCAACGCGTTTCGCAGCAGCGGCTATGACGTCACGGCGATGATGCGCGCCATCTTCACCAGCGACGACTTCGTCGCCGCCGCGAACTACCGCTCGCTGGTTCGCTCGCCCGCCGACTACATGGTCGCCGCGATGCGCGCGCTGGGCCGGCCGCAGCTCGCCGCGCTGGCCACGCGCTCTGGCCCTGGCATGGACCAGTCGCTCTACGACCCGCCCAACGTGGCCGGCTGGCCGGGCAACGCGGGCTGGGTGTCGTCCGCGGCATGGCTGGCGCGCGTCAACTTCGCGGAGCGCGCGGTGGCGCGCGGACCGATGCCCGACGCGCAGAGCGCCCTGCAGACCCAGCTCGACGGCGTCTTGAGCGACAGCACGCATGCCGTGTTGTCGCGCAGCGCATCCGAATCCGACCGCTGGTACGCGCTGCTCGCGTCACCAGAGTTCAACCTCAAGTGAGTGGAGCGCACATGATCACGCGACGCGACTTCCTGGTGAGCGGCCTCACGGCGACGGCGGCTGGCGTCATCGTCCCGCCGGTGCTGGCGAAGTCCGTGTTCGCCGCCACCGCCGACGGCATACACAACGACCGCGTCCTCGTGGTGGTGCAGCTTGCCGGTGGCAACGACGGGCTCAACACGGTCGTTCCCTACGCCGACCCCGCGTACATGGATGCGCGCCCGACGCTGCGCGTGCAACCCGGCACGGTGCTGGCGCTCGACTCGCACACGGGGTTGAACCCGGCCCTGACCGGTCTCAAGCGTCTCTACGACGCGGGCGAGGTCGCCGTCGTGCAGGGCGTGGGGTATGACAACCCCTCGTATTCGCACTTCGAGAGCATGTACGTCTGGGAGCATGCCGACCCGGCGCGCCGGCAGACCGACGGATGGCTCGGCACGCTGCTGGCGAAGCAGCTCGACACGCAGGGTCATCCCCTCACGGCCTGCGCGCTCGGCGACGTGAGCACACCGCCGGAGATGCTCGCGAGCAAGGCGGAGGTCAGCGTGATCCAGTCCGTCGCCGCGTACCAGGTGCAGGGTGGCGCGTCGCGCGAATCCGCTGCTCCCGCGCTGTACCGCTCGACGCCGGGCGCGTACGGCGCGCTGTTCGACTCGGCGTTGAGCACGGCGGAAACGGGCATCGCGGCGCTGCACGCCCCGGGCGTGGCGTATTCACCTGCGGTGCCGTACACACCGAGCTCCGCCGCGTCGCCGCTGGCGACGTCGCTGCAGCTGACGGCTGAGATGATCGTTACGCAGCCATCGGTGAAGGTCTGCCACGTGCTGTTGAGCGGGTTCGACACGCACCAGGACGAGGTGCGCCGCCAGACGGCGCTGCTGCAGCAGGTCGACGCCGCGCTGTCCGCTTTCATGCAGGACATGGCGGCGCACGGTCAGGCGGACCGCGTCGTGCTGATGACGTGGTCGGAGTTCGGCAGGCGCATCCACGAGAACGGCAGCCAGGGCACCGATCACGGCGCAGCCGCGCCGCTGTTCATCCTGGGCAAGCCGGTGAAGGGCGGCCTGTACGGCGAGACGCCCTCACTCACGGACACGATCGACTCGGGCAATCTCAAGCACTCGGTCGACTTCCGCAGCGTGTACCAGGCGGTGGTGGGCGACTGGCTGCAAGGTGACGCGGCGTCGGTGCTGGGCGGCGCGTTTCCCGCGCTGCCGCTCTTTCGCTGAACCCGACCGCAGCGCCGTTTCAACCTCACCCTGCCGGGTGGTGTGCCCGGGCCAGAGCGTGGGTACACTCGGGACATGTGGTTTTGGGTGGTCTGGTTGGTGGCGGGGCTGTTGCTCGTCGCGGTGGAGGTGCACACGCAGGCCTTCTACGCGGTCTTCCTGGCGCTGGGCGCGTTCGCCGCGACGATCATCACCGCCGTCGGCATCCCCGTCTGGCTCAGCGCCGTCGTCTTCGCGATCGTCGCGCTGGGCGGGACGCTGCTGGTGCGGCCCACGCTCAAGCGGATGTCGGACCGCCACATCGGTCCGCGCCTGCTGCTTCCCGGCTCATCGGACGCGCTCGTGGGTCAGCGCGCGCTCACCGTCGACGAGGTCGGCGACGAGCACCATCCGGGGCACGCCCGCCTCGCGGGTGAACGCTGGCTCGCCGTCACGGACGAACCCGGCGGCGTGAAGCCGCAGACGCAGGTGTTGGTTGTAGAAGTGCGCGGTACCACGCTCGTCGTGACGCCGTTTGCAGGGGGTTGATCGAACATGGACCTCGCCATCGGCATCGTCATCGGCGTGATCGCCATCGTGGTTGCGATCATCGTGGCCTCCGCCATCAAGGTGGTGCCGCAGGGCTACTCCGGCGTCATCACCCGCTTCGGGCGCTTTCGCCGTGAGACGTCGCCCGGGCTCGCCATCATCACCCCGTTCCTGGACCGCCTGATCCGGGTCGACATGCGCGAGACGCCGCGCACCGGTGACAGGCAGGACGTGATCACGCGCGACAACGTCGCCGTCGCGGTGAACGCGACCATCTTCAGCCAGATCATCGAGCCGCGCGCCGCGCTGTTCAACGTCTCCGACTACTTCGTCGCCATCGATCAGCAGGCGCGCACCACGCTGCGCAACGCCTTCGGCAACGTGACGCTGGACGAAGCGCTGTCCTCGCGTGAGCAGATCAACGCATCGATGCAGGTGCAGATGGAGCAGGTGACGGACAAGTGGGGCATCCGGATCAACCGGATCGAGATCGTGGACATCACGCCGCCCGCGACGATCCTGCAGGCGATGGCGCTGCAGAAGCAGGCGGACCAGGAAAAGCGCGCACGCATCCTGCAGTCGGAGGGCCAGCAGCAGTCGGCGGTCAACATCGCCGATGGCAACCGGCAGGCCGCGATCAAGCAGGCGGAGGGCGAGAAGCAGGCCGCGATCCTGCGCGCTGAGGGCAACCGCCAGGCGGCGATTCTCGAGTCGGAGGGCCGCGCCCAGGCGATCCAGACCGTGTACGGCTCCATCAAGCAGGCGCAGCCCGACCCCACGCTGGTCGCCATCCTGCAGCTCGACACGCTGTCGAAGTTCGCTGACAGCGACAACACGAAGATCGTGATCCCCGCCGAGTCCGCGGGGTTGCTCGGTGCGGCGCAGGCGCTGCGCTCCGTGCTCAGTGACGCCCCCGCGCTCGACTCCGGCGGCGCCGCCACAAAGTCCTGATCCACTGACGCTGCCGGTGATCGCATGAGCCAGCAGCCGGAGCTCTTCGGCGCCGGCGACCCGGCGGTGCAGCGAACCGTTGCACATGCGCACGCCGCGGATGCGCATGCGCCACTGGCCACGCGCATGCGGCCGCGCACGCTCGACGAGTTCGTGGGTCAGGGGCACGTGCTCGGCGAGGGCAGCGTGCTGCGCCGCGCCGTCGCCGGTGGCGAGGTGCCGTCGATGATCCTGTGGGGGCCGCCCGGCACCGGCAAGACAACGCTCGCGATGCTGCTCGCCGATCTGTCGTCGGCTGCGTTCGAACCCGTGAGCGCGGCGACGGCCGGCGTCGCCGACCTTCGTGCCGTGGTGCAGCGCGCGCGCGAGCGGCAACGCGCCGGCGCGCGCACCCTGCTGTTCATCGACGAGATCCATCGCTTCAACAAGACCCAGCAGGACGCCGTGCTGCCGCATGTCGAATCGGGGCTGCTGACGCTGCTCGGTGCGACCACGGAGAACCCGTCGTTCGAGGTGAACTCGGCGCTGCTGTCGCGCACGCGGGTCGTGCGACTGGAGGCGCTGGAACCCGCCGACCTGGACACGCTCATCACACGCGCCCTGGCCGACGGCGAGCGCGGACTCGGCTCGCGCCCTGTGCAGCTCGAGGACTCGGCGCGAGCGCGGCTCATCTCGCTGAGCGGCGGTGACGCGCGCGTGGCGCTCAACGCGCTCGAGCTCGCGGCGCAGGCTGTGGCCCGCGACTCCGACGCAGCGACGGTCACGGACCGCGACATCGAGGGCGCGCTGCAACAGCCTGCCCTGCTGTACGACCGCGCGGGCGACCAGCATTACTGGCTGATCTCGGCGTTCATCAAGTCGCTGCGCGGCAGCGATCCCGACGCCGCGGTGTACTGGATGGCGCGCATGCTCGAGGCGGGCGAGGACCCGCTCTTCGTCGCACGGCGCATGGTCATCCTCGCCGCGGAGGACGTGGGCCTCGCGGACCCGCAGGCGCTCACCGTGGCGGTGGCGGCGCAGCAGGCCGCGCACTTCGTGGGGATGCCCGAGGGCTACCTGCCGCTCACCGAAGCAGCGCTGTACCTCGCCACCGCGCCCAAGAGCAACACCGCGCTCACGGCGTACACGTCGGCGCTGGAGGACGTCCGCGCGACCCTGCACCAGCCCGTGCCGCTGCATTTGCGCAACGCGGTGACGGGGCTGCAGCGCGCGATGGGGTTCGGCAGCGGCTACCGGTACTCGCATGCATACGACGACGCGGTGGTGGAGCAGCAGTACCTGCCCGACTCGCTGGCGGACCGCCGCTACTACGCACCCACGCGACAGGGAGCCGAGGCTCGCGTGGCCGAGCGCCTCGACGCCATCCGCCAGGAGCTTGCCCGGCGCAGGCAGGCGAGCGGGTCTTAAGACGAACGGCCGGGGCTCACCCGGCCGGCGCGGGGGGCATCATCGGCGAAGTCCGGGGATACCCCCATCTTCCCGGCGCATCCCCCAAAAACCCTCCTTTCCCCCTCGCCGGCTCTAGCCGGCCGGCAACGAACCTAGCCCGCCCGGTCCCGAGCGCCCCATCCCCCGCGGTGGCCGGGCGGGCCGCCCCCCTTGTCCGCTTCGTTGCCGAATCTTTTCCATCGCGTTCGGCGACGCGCGCCTGCGCGGTCTACCCTGCGGTTTTGTGGGGGCAAGCATGTGAGTGGTGCTGCCGAGGTGGGCGCCACCGACGCGATCCGGGTCCTCATCGTTGATGACCATCCCCTGGTCCGGCGTGGGCTGACCTCGCTGCTCACCGGCGTGGCCGGCATCGACGTGGTCGGCGCCGTCTCGGATGGCGCGGAGGCGATCACCTCGGCGGAGCGCACCCTGCCCGACATCGTGCTCATGGACGTGTCCATGCCCGGCATGAGCGGCATGGAGGCGGCGCGCGAGCTGCGCAGCCGTGCCCCCGAGACGCGCGTGGTCATGCTGACGTCGTTCTCCCAGCACGACGTGGTGGTGGAGGCATTCGACTCCGGCGCCGTCGGGTACCTCCTTAAAGACTCGAACCCGGACGAGCTCATCAACGGCATCCGCGCGGCCGCCCGGGGCGACGCGCCGGTGTCGCCCCGCGCCGCCAAGGAGCTCATCGAGGAGCGCACCCACCGCCGCCCCATGGACGAGCTGACCCAGCGCGAGCGCGACGTCCTCAGCCTGGTGGCGCGTGGCCTGACCAACAAGCAGATCGCCTGGCGGCTCGGCATCAGCGAGAAGACCGTGAAGGCCCACCTGGGCAGCGTGTTCGACCGCCTCGGCGTGCAGGACCGCACCCAGGCCGCGCTCTGGGCGCAGAAGCACGGGGTGACCTAGGCCGGCGCGACCGTCCTGAGCGCCTCCAGCGCCTGGTCGAAGCCGGTGAGCGTCTGCTCCAGCTCGGCGTCGCCGTGTGCCGTGGAGCAGAAGGCGCTGGTGCGGAGGAGGTCCACGCCCTGCTCGCGCATCGCGTTGGACAGTTCGGCCTGACGCCCGGGGTCGTCCAGGGCGATGTGGACGATGCTTGCGAGGCGCCACACCCGGCCCGGCTCCCCAGCTGTGTCCATTGCGGCGCGGATCCCCGCCTCGAGGGACTGGGCGTACTCGGACGCCGCGTCCTGTGCGGAGCCATCGCCCGCCATGCGCAGCGACGCGATGCCGGCGGAGGCGGAGAGCGGGTTGGCGTTGTACGTGCCGGCGTGGGCGATCGGGCCAGCCAGGAGCTCCATCAGGTCGCGGCGCCCCGCCACGGCGCCGGCCGGCAGCCCGCCGGCCATCACCTTGCCCAGCACGGTCAGGTCGGGGGTGACGCCCAGCAGCGCCTGCATGCCGCCGGGTTCGACCCGAAATCCCGTCACCACCTCGTCGAGCACGAGCAGGGTGCCCGTGTCGTCGCACGCCCGCCGGATCGACGCCACCAGGCCGTCCTGCAGCGGGACGCCCCCGTAGTGCGCGCCCGATGCCTCCAGGATCACGGCCGCGGCGTCGCGGCCGGCCAGGGCGCGGCGCACGGCCTCGATCTCGGGAGGCACAACGCGGGTGGCCGACGCGGTGGCGGCGGCGACGCCGGGTGCGGCGACCTGTCGGCCCGCCTCGTCGAGGTCGAGGCTCACGGGGTCCGACCAGCCGTGGAAGTGACCCGCGAGCTTGACCACGATGTCGCGCCCCGTCGCCACCCGCGCGACGCGCAGCGCCAGGAGGACCGCCTCGGTGCCGGAGGCGGTGAAGCGGACCTCATCCGCCGACGGCACGAGCCCGCAGATCAGCTCAGCCCACTCAACCTCGAGCGGGTGGGCCGCGCCGTAGTGCGTGCCGCGACCCACCTGCTCGCGCACGGCCTCCACGATCGCGGGGTGGGCGTGCCCGTAGAGCAGCGCGCCGTGTCCCATCGTGTAGTCGACCAGCTCGCGCCCGTCGACCAGCCACTTGCGCGCGCCCTGGGCGCGCGCCACGTACACCGCCGGCTCGTAGGTGCGCACCACGTGCGTGCTGCCACCGGGCAGCACGCGGCGCGCGCGCGCAGCGAGGTTAGGTCTGGGCGACGCGGAGGGTTGGGAGGGCACCGCGTTTCGACAATACGCCGGCGCGCAGGCGCCAAAGCGCGAGCAGCACCGTCGCCGCGAGCACGGCGTTGCGCAGCACCAGCACCAGCATCGCGGACAGCTGCAGCGCCAGCAGCGGTGTGTACTCGACGTACTCGGCGATCGTGAGCAGCGCCACGAGCAGCACGCCGATCCCGACGATCCAGTCGGCGCCGATCAGCGCGAGGGCGGCGCCGGGGATCAGCCACGCGACGAACTGCGGCGAGAACAGCGTCGAGCAGAGAAGAAACGTGCCCACCGCCGCGGTCCAGGCGGCGCCGGCGCGCGCGGGGCTGGCGCTTCGCGCCACCCAGAGCGACACCAGCGCAGCGATGGCGAGCAGCGCCTCGGGCAAGCCCGGCGGGACTGAGCCGAAGCGGTGCGTGCCGCGGTTGAGGAATGGGGCCTCGCGCGTCACCAGGTGCACGACCGACCCGATCGCTGATTCGACCTGCCAACCCGTGGCGCCGCGAAAGGTGAGCACCTGCTGGATGCCGGCGATGCCGCCGACGGCGAGCCAGCCGGCGAGCAGACAGACCCCGCCGGCGAGCAGCGCGACGAGGTATCGACGGCGGTCCCTGCTTGAGAGGAGCACGAACAGCAGCGGCGCGAGGGCGAGGGGCCACAGCTTCACTCCCGCGGCCGCCACGATGAGCAGACCGGCGAGCGCGGGACGGCGTTTGATGCACGCAGCGAGGGCCGCCAGCGCCAGCGCGGTGGACACGAAGTCGAGGCGTGTCACCACGAGCACGTAGAGCACGCTGTCCAGAACCAGGAAGGCAAGCGCCGCCTCGCGGCCCCACGTGCGCCATACGAGGACGGCCATTCCCGCCTCCGCCAGCGCCGAGATGACGATGAGCGCGGTGCCAAATGCGGTCTGGGTGTGCAGGAACGATGCCAGCGCCTTGAAGAGCGCGAGGGTCAGCGGCGGGTACTCGACCTGGTACGTGACATACGGCCGTCCCGGCGCGCCGGCGATGGCCCAGAAGCGGTCGATGTCCTCCTGCGAGCCGGCCTCGCCGAAGCCGCGCGCGATTGCGAAGAGGCGAAAGAGCACGAGCACAGCGAGCAGCGACCAGAGCATCCACGGGTCGTCGAAGACCCACCGCCGGATCCGCGCGCGCACCGGTGGATGATGACGGAGGACGGGCCGTGCGTCTCGCCTCGCGCGGCTGTGGACATCGCGGCTTTGGAGGCGACGGTGGGAATCGAACCCACGATGAAGGTTTTGCAGACCTCTGCCTTACCACTTGGCTACGTCGCCGGCTGCATTCGATTGTCCCGGTTTTGGCTCTCCAGTCGTGGGCCGCCACGCCTCTCGGAACAGTGCGGCCTTGCCGCAAAGCCGCTAAACAACCGCCGCCTTCCAACACCTGAACGCCGATCGCATCAAAAGCGTCTGCTGCCTTCAAAGCTTGACATTGGGACTGCGAAAGGGTCAGAGTCGCCCGCCGTGACCTCCGGGCAGGGCGGTGGATCGCTCACCGAATTGCGGCTCGCCAACCGTCGCAGGGCGCTGCGCCTTCTGCGCTTGCGGGGTGCGCTCACGCAGGCGGAGCTCTCACAAGGCACCGGCCTCTCGCGCGCCGCGGTCTCCAACATCGTGCGCGAGCTCGTCGACTCCGGGCTGGCTCGCGCAACGGCTGCGAGCCGCAACGGCCGCCGCGTCTCCGAGGTGACGCTCAACCCGTCGTCGGGGATCGTCGGTGGCATCGACTTCGGCAACCGCCACGTGCGCGTGGCGATCGGCGACCTCACGCACACCGTGCTCGCCGAGGAGCAACACACGCTGCCGTACGGTCACGCGGCGGCGAACGGCGTCCGCGAGGCGAGCGAGATGCTGCGCAACCTCACGACCAAGGCGCGGCGCCGGCTGCAGGACATGGAGCTGCTGGTGGTCGGCCTTCCCGGCCCGATCGACCTCGAGAGCGGGCGCACCGTGTCGCCCGCCATCCTGCCGGGCTGGTCCGATTTCGACGTGAAGTCCGCCTTCGCGGCAGCGACGGGCGTGCGCACCATGACGGACAACGACGCCAACCTCGGGGCACTCGCGGAGGGAACGTGGGGAGTCGGCCAGGGTCTGTCCGACTTCGCGTACATCAAGGTGTCGACCGGGATCGGCGCGGGCCTGGTGCTCAACGGCCGCCTGTACCGCGGCGTCGCCGGCACGGCCGGTGAGGTCGGGCACACCACCATCGAGGAGAGCGGCCTGCTCTGCCGCTGCGGCAACCGCGGCTGTCTCGAGACCGTCGCCGCGGCGCCGGCGCTGCTCGACCTGTTGCGCCGCAGCTATGGCGACATCACGCTCGAGGAGGTGCTGCGCCTCAGCGCAGGCGGCGACACGGGCTGCCGTCGCCTGATCGCCGACGCGGGCAGGCACATCGGCGTCGCCCTGGCGAACCTGTGCAACCTGCTCAGCCCGCAGATGATCATCGTGGGCGGCGAGCTCGCGATGGCCGGCGACATCCTGCTCGCGCCGATGCGCGAGTCGATGAGCCGCCGCGCGGTGTCCACGCCGGCGGAGGCGACGCGCGTCGTCATCGGCGCGCTGTCAGAGCGTGCCGGCGTGCTCGGCGCGCTCGCGCTCGCGCTGCAGGAGAGCGATGAACGCGACGGCGCGTCGCACAACGAGTCACGGATCAGCGGAACCCTGGCCAGCTAACGAGGAGGAACCCCATGGCCCCACATCGAATCAGACGTGCAGCGCAGTGGAGCGCTGCATTGGCGGCGGGAGCCGTCGCCGCCGCGTGCGGCGGCAGCAGCTCGCCGTCATCGTCGAGCAGCGGCGGCGGCGCGACGGTCCCATCTGGACTGAGCGTGTCGTCGTTCGACAGCAGCTTCTCCGTCATGAGCCAGCTGAGCGGGCTCACCAGCGCCGGTCACGGGCTCGTCGGCGTGATCCTGCCGGACACCACGTCGTCGACGCGGTACGTGAACTTCGACGCGCCGTACCTCACGGAGGCGTTCCAGAAGGCGGGGTACAGCTCCTCGGACTTCAAGATCGACAACGCGCAGGGCAGTGACGCGACAGAGCTCTCCCTGGCGCAGGCGGACATCACCGCGGGCGCTGTCGTGCTCGTCTTCGACCCACTCGACAGCAACGTCGGCTCGCAGATCCAGCAGCTGGCCGCATCGCACGGGGTCAAGGTGATCAGCTACGACCGCGCCACGTTCACCGGCACGAACACGTACTACGTGAGCTTCGACAACGTGCAGGTGGGCAAGCTCATCGGGCAGGGCTTCCAGAGCTGCGTGAGCGCTTGGAGCATCTCGAGCCCGAAGATTTTCGAGCTCGACGGGGGAGAGGACACCGATCCCAACGCCATCTCGTTCGCGCAGGGCTACAACACGGTGCTGTGGGGCAACACCACGACACCTGAAAACGCCGGCACCACCAACAGCATGGGCTACACGCTGGTCGGCGACCAGATCACGCCGGGCTGGGTGAACGCGACGGGCGGCACGATCTTCCAGCAGCAGTTCACCGCGCATCCGGAGATCAACGCGACGGTCGAGGCCAACGACGGCCTGGCCAACGCGGTCGTGACGGACCTGAAGAACGCCGGCGTCGGGGCCAAGAAGATCCCGACCACCGGCCAGGACGCGACGCTGCAGGGCATGGAGAACATCCTCCAGGGCTACCAGTGCGGCTCCGTGTACAAGGCGATCTACCTGGAGACGCAGGACGCCGTGGCCCTCGCCACGATCCTCCGCGCCGGAGCCACGCCCCCGTCGGCGCTGGTGAACGGCACCACCAAGCCGGCGAACGGCGCGTCGGGCAACGAGCAGCCGGCGTCGCTGCTGACCCCGAAGTGGGTTGACACCAGCAACATGGCGTCGACCGTCATCGCGGACAAGTTCATCTCCGCGTCGGCGCTGTGCCAGGCGGTGACCGCGGCCGTCTGCCAGCAGTACAACATCCCGACCTCCTGACATCAGGCGTGCGTCACGCCGCCGCGCCTCCGGGCGCGGCGGCTGGCGCCATGCCCCACTTGGGCACACAATGAGCGACATGGCGGCCGAACCACTGTTGAGCGTGCGCGGGCTGGAAAAGCACTTCGGCCCGGTGCAGGCGCTGTACAGCGTCGACCTCGACCTCCCGGCCGGCTCGGTCACCGCGCTCTGCGGCGACAACGGCGCGGGCAAGTCGGTGCTCACGCGCTGCATCGCCGGCATCCATCAGCCGGAAAAGGGCGAGATCCTCTGGGAGGGCAGGCCGGTCCACATCCGCACGCCGCGTGAGGCGTCGCGGCTGGGCATCGAGACCGTCTACCAGGACCTCGCCCTGGCGGACAACCTCGACATCGTGCAGAACATGTTCCTGGGCCGCGAGCGCCTGCGCTACGGCATGCTCGACGAGGACAGCATGGAGCGCGCCGCGAGCGACACGCTCAGTGGCTTGCGCGTGACGACGGTGCGCTCCATCCGGCAGCCGGTGGCGTCGCTCTCCGGCGGGCAGCGTCAGTCGGTGGCGGTTGCGAAGGCAGTCATGTGGAACTCCAAGCTGGTGATGCTCGACGAGCCGACCGCCGCGCTCGGCGTGGTGCAGACGCGCATGGTGCTCGACCTGGTGCGCCGCCTCCGCGACCGCGGCCTCGCCGTGATGATGATCTCGCACAACCTCAACGACGTCTTCGAGGTGGCGGACCGCATCGCCGTGATGTACCTGGGGCACATGGTGGTCCAGGCCGACGCGGCGAGCCTGGACCGCCAGAGCGTGGTGGAGTACATGACAACGGGCGCGCGCAGCGGCGCGGCGGTGGCGTCATGAGCGCCGACACAACGCTGGAAGCGCCGGCCGAGCCGGCCGGGACGGCGGCCAGCGAGGTCGCGGCGCTCGAGGTGCCGCCGGAGATCCTGGCCCAGTCGTTCGGCGAGTACGTGCGGGTGCGCTGGGCGCGGATCCGCCGCGGTGACAGCGGGGTCCTCCCCGTCATCGGGGCGCTCGTCGTCATCACCGTCGTGTTCCAGGCGATCAGCCCGCACCACGTCTTCCTGGCCGCGGGCAACGTGGTCAACCTGTTCCAGCAGAGCGCCGTGTTCATGGTGCTGGCGATGGCCGAGTGCTTCGCGCTGCTGCTGGGAGAGATCGACCTCTCCATCGGCTACACGGCGGCGGTGGGCGGCGTCATCGGCGTGCAGCTGGTGCAGCCGGTCACGACCAACTGGCCGTGGTGGGCGGCGGTCGTCGTGGCGCTGGTCGCGTGCGCGTTCATCGGCTTCATTCAGGGCACGCTGATCACCCGGTTGCGGCTGCCCTCGTTCATCGTGACGCTCGCCGGACTGCTGATCCTGAACGGCGTCATGCTGATGCTGCTTGGCCTGGGTCCGTTCTCCGGATACCCCAGTCTCACCGGGCAGTCGGGCAACCTGCAGGTGCTGTACAACTTCATGTGGGGCACCATCGACCCGCTGATCAGCTGGATCGCGATGATCGTCATCGCGGCGCTGATCGGCGCCGGGCTTTTCTGGCGCGACCTGCAGCGCCGCCGCAGCGGCCTGGTTGCGCCGCCGATGAGCCTCACGATCATCAAGATCGCGCTCATCGCGGCGGTGGGCGCCGCGGTGGTGGCCATCTGCAACATCAACCGCGCCAACCTGGGAACGCTTGCCGGCGTGCCCTGGGTGATCCCGATCGTGCTCGCAGTGCTGGGCGCGTGGGCGTTCCTGCTGCAGCGCACGCGCTACGGCCGCTACGTGTATGCGATCGGCGGCAACCCTGAGGCAGCGCGGCGAGCCGGCATCAGCCTCGCGCGGGTGCGCACGATCGCCTTCATGCTCTGCTCCATGACCGCCGGCATCGCGGGCCTGCTGTACGCGTCGTACCTGGGCGGGATGTCGAACAACGTCAACGGCGGCCAGCTCGTCCTGTACGCGGTCGCGGCGGCGGTCATCGGCGGCACGAGCCTCTTCGGCGGGCGCGGCAAGGTGATGCACGGCGTGCTCGGCGGGCTCGTGATCGGCGGGATCTACAACGGCATGTACCTGCTCGGACTCGCCATCCAATGGCAGCTGATGGTGACCGGCCTCGTGCTGCTGGGCGCCGTCACCATCGACGCACTGTCGCGCCGGGGTGCGCTCACCGGCAGCGTCACGCACATCTAGTGGCGGAACCGCAGAGCCGTCCGGCCGAGCTGCACGGCCGCGCCTTGATCGTCGTGCTGAGCGCGCTCATGCTCGCCATGCTGCTCGCCGCGCTGGACCAGACGATCGTGTCGACGGCGCTGCCCACAATCGTTGGCGAGCTCGGTGGCCTGGCGCAGCTGTCGTGGGTCGTCACCGCGTACATCCTCACGTCCACGGTATCCACGCCGCTGTACGGCAAGGTGGGCGATCTCTACGGGCGCAAGCGCATCTTCCAGGCGGCGATCGTCATCTTCCTGGCCGGTTCGATGCTGTGCGGGATCGCGCAGAACATGGGCGAGCTCATCGCATTCCGCGCCCTGCAGGGACTGGGTGCGGGCGGGCTCATCGTCGGCGCGCAGGCAATCGTGGGCGACCTCGTCTCTCCGCGCGAGCGCGGCCGCTACATGGGGTACTTCGGCGGCGTGTTCGCGCTGGCCACCATCGCGGGCCCGCTCATCGGCGGCTTCTTCGTCGACCACGCGTCGTGGCGCTGGGTGTTCTACGTCAACGTGCCCATCGGAGTGGCCGCGCTCGCCGCCGTGGCCACCGTGCTGCACCTCCCGCGCTACACGGTGCAGCACCGCGTCGACTACCTCGGTGCGGCCCTGCTCGCTGCCGGCGCCGGCTGCATCGTGCTGCTCGCCACCTGGGGTGGCACGCAGTACGCGTGGGGATCGCCGCAGATCATCGGCCTCGGCGTGGCGGGTGTCGCGCTGCTCGCGCTGTTCGTCGCCGTCGAGCTGCGCGCGAAAGAGCCGATCGTCCCCATGCGCCTGCTGCGCAACTCCGTGTTCCGCAATGCCTCGGCGGTGGGATTCATCGTCGGCTTCGGCCTCTTCGGCGCGGTCGTGTTCCTGCCCCAGTACATGCAGGTGGTGCGCGGCTTCGGCGCCACCAACTCGGGGTTGCTCATGGTTCCCCTCATGGGCGGCGTGCTGCTCACGTCGATAGTGAGCGGTCAGCTGATCAGCCGGACCGGGCGCTACAAGGTATTTCCCATCGCCGGGACCGCGCTCATGGCGCTCGGGCTGTTTCTGCTGTCGACCATGCGCGCCGACACGCCCATCGCGCTCACGCTCGTGTACATGATCGTCCTCGGCGCGGGGCTCGGCATGGTGATGCAGGTGCTCATCGTCATCTCGCAGAACGCTGTGGAGTACCGCGACCTGGGCACGGCGACGTCGGTGGCCACGTTCTTCCGCGCCATGGGCGGCTCGCTCGGCGTGGCCGCATTCGGCGCCATCTACAGCAACGCTCTGACGAGCAACCTCTCCCGGCTCCTGCCCGGATTCCACCTCTCGGGGCTCTCCGGTGGCACGGGCAACGCCAGCCCGCACGCCATCGCGTTGCTCCCGCCTGTGGTGCACGGCAGCGTGATTCAGGCATTCGCCGACTCGCTCGGCTCCGTGTTCCTGTTCGGAGTGCCCTTCGGCGCCATCGCATTCCTCCTGTGCTGGGGCATCAAGGAGATCCCGCTGCGCACCGTGGCTCGGAGCGGCCCGCCTGCGGCCGCGGGCACCGCGCCCGAAGCGGCGTCGCCGGCGGTGGCCGGTGTCGGCGCCACGTCCGTGGAGGAGCCATGACCGAGTACGTCACCCACCTCGACGTCAAGTTCTCTCCACTCGAGGTCGTCGACGCGGCGCGTCTGATCGAGGAGTGCCGCGACGCCTGGTACAACCAGACGCTCTGCGAGGTCAACGAGAGCGTGGTGCGGCTCGGAGTCCTGCAGGGCGAGTACCACTGGCACACGCACGAGGAGGACGAGTTCTTCTTCGTGCTCGACGGCGAGCTGCTGGTCGACCTCGAGGGCCGCACCATGACGCTCGCCGCGCGGCAGGGACTGACGGTGCCGCGCGGTGTGTCGCACCGCCCGCGCGCGCCGGCGCGCACGATCGTGCTGATCGTGGAGCGATCCGGCGTCGTGCCCACGGGCAATTGACGGCTGACGCCGTCCCGGCGGCGGGAGGGCATCCGCCGGTGTGGCTGCGCCTGCGCGAGCGCCTCACGGCGGGCAACCTGGTCGTGCTGCTCGCGCTCGTCGGCCTGCTCGCGGTCACGATCCGTCGCGGCGGCGATGCCGACTTCTTCGCGCACATCACGGCGGCGCAGGTGATCGTCGAGGGCCGCGGCCTGCCCGGCCACGACGTCTTCTCGTACACCGTCAGCGGGCGCACGTGGATCGACCACGAGTACATGAACGAGCTGCTGTTGTACGGGTTGTTCAACTTCATCGGCGGCGCAGCCGCGGTGAGCGTGGTGTTCGGCCTGCTCATCGCCGCGGGCTTCGCGCTGATGTGGCGCCGCATCGAGCTGCAGCCGGCGCCGAAGGTGGTCACCGCCGCCGCGCTGCTGCTCGGAGCGGCGGCCGGCGTGGCGCTGTGGGGGCCGCGCGCGCAGGTGGTCACGTTCACGCTCTTCAGCCTCAGCCTGCTGCTCATCGAGCTGTACGTCGTGCGCGGCTCACGCGCCGTCTACTTCATGCCCCTGGTGGTCGCGGTGTGGGCCAACTTCCACGCCGGCTTCGTCTTCGCCTTCCTGCTGCTCGTGCTCGCGATCGGCTGCGAGCTCGTCGTGTGGGCGGTGGACAGGGAGCGGCGGCACATCCTGTCGGCGCGCACGCTCGCGCTGGTGCTCGCCGGCTGCGTCGTCGCCGGCCTGATCACGCCCTGGGGACCGTCGCTCTACAACTACGTGTGGCTGACGCAGACGAGCGGCACGCTGGCCAACTTCACCGCCGAGTGGCAGTCGCCGGACTTCCACCACGCCAACATGGTTGCCTTCGGACTCATGATCGGCGTGTTCGCCGGCGGCCTCGCCCTGCGCCGGCCGCGCCTGCACCACGCCGTGGTGGCGCTGATCATGCTCGGGCTCGCCCTGCAGGCGCAGCGGAACATCCTGCTGTTCGTGGCGGCGGCGGTTCCGGTCATCGCCTGGAGTTATGGCGCGTGGTGGCAGGAACACCGCGTGGGCGACCGGCTCTTGTACTGGGCACGGCTGTCCGCGCGCGACATGCAGCTCACCGCCGCCGCCGCCCTCGTCCTGGTGGCGGTGGGCGTGGCGGCCTTCACCGCGGACTCGCTCGGGAAGCAGGCGGCCAGCACGCGCGCCAACTTCCCGGTGGCCGCATCCGACTGGCTGGCGGCGCACCCGTCCGTCGGCACGCGCATGTTCTCGGATGTCGGCTGGAGCGGGTACTTCAACTATCGCTTCTACCCGCAGGCCAACCGGCGCGTGTTCATGCTCGGTGACCCGACGCTGGCGGGCGACACGCTGATGCGCCAATACACGTCGATCACGACGCTGGACGGCTGGCAGTCGCTCCTCGACCACTACGGGGTCGACTACGTGGTGTTCGAGCCCGACGCTGCGCTGGCCGCAGCCCTCAACGAATCCGCCCAGTGGCGGCGCGTCTACCAGGACGGCGTCGCGGCGATCTGGGTGCGTGGCGCCGGCTCCGCACAGTGACCAAGGCGCTGCAGTTCGCCCTGGGCATGTGCGTCGCCGCCGGGCTCGCGGTGGCGACCGTGGCGCTCTGGATGCACACGCTCATCATCTTTGCCGCGCCCGTCGGCGCCCTGGGCGTGGCGATTGTCTGGGTCACGCTGGACAACCTGCTCATCTACCCGCGGCGCAAGCAGACGGCCGCCGCGACGGGCGAGCCGGCCGAGGAGGCTCCGCTCAGCCCGCCGGAGACAGGTGCGTGACCAGCTCCTGCTCCGGCGGTAGCACGAAGCCGACCTCCAGCGCCTCGGCGAGGGCGCGCAGGCGCGCGTAGAACCCGGCGGTGTGGGGCGAGCGGTCGAGCCCCAGGCCGGCGAAGTCGAAGTGGTGCGTCCACTCGTGCAGCACCGTGTTGAGGAAAACCTTGGGGCTGATCACCTGCTGCCGCACGGCGGTGCGGTGGTAGATGCGGATCCGCGCGTTCGCCACCTCGCCGTCGCGGAAGTCGCACTGGTAGTAGCCGTACGTCTTGCTCTGCAGGCGCCGGCCGTCGTGCTGGTGCGCCTGGGCGCGGTCCGCGACGGAGACACGACAGTGGGGGAGCGCGGCGACGTCGTCCAGGTCGTCGACGAGCAGCTGCGCCAGCCGCATGCGTTCGCGATGGTCGTCGGGCGCATGGGCGATGCGCATCGCGAGCCCCCGGCTCACCGCGCTCGGTCGGACCGGGAGTCCGGACGCGGCCTGGCTGCGAAGGTACGAGGCGTCGGCGGGACGGTAGCGGCGACCGAACATTTGCTCCCTCAAGTATAGGGTCGGCTCGCTGGCTACGATGCTCGCGCGTCTCTCACGGTAATTCCCTCTGGAGGTCCGTCCCCGATGGCAAAGAGCAAGGCTCCGCGGAAATCCGCCCCGCCCGCCAAGCGCGACGCGAAGTCAAAGACATTCTCTGCGGACGAAAAGTCGGCGATGCGGGAGCGCGCCCGGGAGCAGCGCGCGGCCGCCTCCGGTGCTGAAGCGGAGGAGGAGGTGCTGGCCAAGATCGCCGAGATGACCAAGGCCGACCGTGCCATCGCGGAGCGCCTGCACGCGCTCATCAAGGCGAGCGCCCCCTCGCTGGCGCCGAGGACGTGGTATGGGATGCCCGCGTACGCAAAGGATGGCCGCCTGGTGTGCCACTTCCAGCCGGCGCAGAAGTTCAAGACGCGCTACGCCACGATCGGCTTCAGCGACAACGCCAAGCTCGACGAGGGCGCGATGTGGCCCGTTTCGTATGCGCTGAAGGAGCTCACCGCGGCCGAGGAGAAGCAGATCCGCGCGCTCATCAAGAGAGCGCTGGGCTGATCCGTGTGGATCGCTCCCACGCTTGAGGAGCTGCAGCACCTCAGTGACCGGGAGCGGTTCACCCACGTCGACTCGCTGTCGGGCAACCGCATGGAGCGGGCGAGCTTCAACGGCGCGGCGGTGGTGCTGAAGTACGTCTCCGTCGACGACGACTGGATCATGCGCGCTGCCGGCGACCTCGACTGCCGCCTGCTGCGCCTGCTCGCCTCAGACATCCCCGGGCGGCTGCCCGGCTGCATCGACACCGCGGTGATCGCGGTGGCGCCGTACATGTCCCGAGCCGGGCATGGCGGCGCCGCGTTGCTCATGCGCGACGTCGGCGCGTGGATGGTGCCCACTGGCAGTGACGCGATCGAGGTGGCCAGCAACGAGCGGTTCATGGGGAACATGGCGCGAATGCACGCCGCGCTGTGGGGGTATCGCGACACCTTGGAGCTGCTTCCCCTGGCGCATCACTACACCTTCCTCACACCCGTGATGGCCGCGCTGGAGGCCGCGCGCGGCGGCTCCGATCCGGTGCCGCGGGCGGTTGCAGAGGGCTGGACCGCGCTGCAGCGGATCGAGCCGCGAATGGCGTCGACGCTGGGTGATCTCGCTCGCGACCCGGGTCCGCTGGTGGGCGCGCTGCAGGACTCGCCGCGCACATTCATCCACGCTGACTGGAAGCTGGGGAACCTCGGCGAGCATCCCGACGGGCGCACGATCCTGCTCGACTGGGACCGCTGCGGTGAAGCACCACCATTGTTGGATCTTGCGTGGTACCTGGCGGTCAACTGCGACCGCCTGCCGGTGAGCAAGGAAAAAACCATCGCCCTGTACCGGTCCGCGCTCGAGCAGCAGGGGATCGAAACCGGTGCGTGGTGGGAGCGTCAGCTCGCGCTCGCCCTGACCGGGGCTGCGCTGCAGCTGTGCTGGGCGAAGGTGCACGACGCGGTGGAGCTGGGGTGGTGGCGCGACCGCGTGCTCGAATCGGAGTCACTCCTCGCATGAGCTCTGCCATGACGGGCGCATACGCCGGCGTTGCCGACGCGTGGGCGGCAGGGCCGGCGCGCGTGTACGACGTGCTCGCCGAGCGAATCGTGGCGCACTGCCCCGATGAGGTTGCGGGAAGCCCCGTGCTCGACGCCGGCGCCGGCACGGGCGCGGCGTCACGCGCGCTGCTGCGCCGCGGAGCGCGCCCGACCGGCGTCGACAGCGCGCCCGACATGGTCGCGAGCATGCGTGCAGCGGGCATCACGGCCGTTGTCGGCGACCTGCTGGCGATGCCGTTCGAGGACGCGTCGTTCGACGGAGCGGTGGCGGCGTTCGCCATCTCGCATGTGGAGAAGCCTCAGCGCGCGCTTGCAGAGATGCGTCGCGTGGTCCGACGTGGCGGCTTCGTCGTGTCCGGCGGCTTCGCCGCCGCGTCGCCGGACGAGTCGAAGACCGTCATCGACGCAGCCGCCATGCGTTTCGGCTATGAGTACCCGGAGTGGTATCTGCGCTTCAAGGAACAGATCGAACCGCTGGTCAGCGATCCGGTCGCGCTGACGCGGTTCGCGCAGGAGGCCGGCCTTGGTGATGCTCGTGTGGTGGAGGAGACTGTAGACACAGGAGTTCGTGAGCCCGAGGCAATCGTCGCCGCGCGTCTCGGCATGGCGCACGTCGCGCCCTGGGTCGCCACGCTGACCGCTGAGCAGCGCACCGCGCTCGTCACGGCCGCGGTGCGAATGCTGGGCCCTGACCCTGCGCCGATCCGGCGCACCATCCTGGTGTTGACGGGCGTGGTGCCGTGATCCGCAGCCGGACCGCGCTTACACTGGCTGCTCGCCGGGCTGGCGAAATGGCAGACGCGGCGGTCTTAAAAACCGCCGGAGGGCGACCTCCATCCGGGTTCGAGTCCCGGGCTCGGCAAGCCTAGTCGCAGCCCCCTCGTGGCTGACCCACGATCGAGCGGCCGGCGGCGGACACGCGTTTACGGCCGGCGGCCTTCTCTTTACCGGTGATCACAACTCTGTGCTGGCCAGCAGCTGGCACAGGCGACAGACTCGCCGCACAAGGGTTACGCAGAGCACCCGTTTTCAGGCGGGCTCTCAACTTCCCGGCGGGAGACTATCGATGGGGCTCTTTAGACGAGTCGGCTATGCCGCGTTCGTGGTCGGTACTGGCGGAACTGGAGCTGTTGCCAAGTGGGCGGTCATGGGTACGGAGGGGAGCCGCCAGCGTAAAAAGCTGATCAAGCTGCAGAAGGAGCAGAACCGCAGGCTTCAAACGATGCACCAACCAGGCCCCGTCGGCCTCGCGACGTCATTGGTGGAACCACCGCCTATGCAGACCTCGTACGCTGTTGCGACTCCCCAACGACCGCAAGCGACTCCTCCCGTACTTGCCCCGCGCCGTGAGTGGTCCGGCCAGCTGCCGCCGGGCAGTGCTCCACCACCCCCGCCTCCGCCACCGGACCCTTCGCGTAAGCCGCCCCGGATCAGTAGGCGCGTTTGGCTCGTAATCGGCGGGTTCACTGTGATCCTGATCGCGGGCGTATCTGCGCTGGCGGCAACCCGTCCCTCCGTCCAGCCGGCAAGTGCGGACCTTCCATCGTCTGCGCCCTCGACACAAGCGCCCGCGAACTCCGCTCCGACCGACAATTCGCAAGCTGCGCCTCAAACAGCGGCACCAACGGCTTCCGCCGCCGCGCCTCCCACTTCGGCTCCGACACCGGCTCCGACGCCGCCACCGACGCCGGCCGCGCCCACCCTGACGCCGCAGCAACAGAACGCAGCGCAGGCCGCCCAGCAGTACCTGAGCATCCAGGGCTTTTCGCGGCAGGGACTCATTGACCAACTGTCGTCATCTGCCGGCGACGGCTACTCCGTCCCAGATGCGACTGTCGCTGTCGACAGCCTCAATGTGGACTGGAATGCCGAGGCCGTCCAGGCGGCCAAGAGCTATCTGGCGATGCAGCCTTTCTCATGCAATGGTCTGATCCAACAATTGGACTCGTCGGCCGGTGATCAGTTCACCGTTGCTCAAGCTACATACGGAGCACAGCATTCGGGAGCGTGCTAGCGGAGGGCTGTGAGCGTACCCACCACTGCACGCGAGCTCCGCTCCGCCCCTTTTGGGGCGGAGCGGGGCTGTCACACTACGCAAATCGGAAAGAAAAGCTGGCTTGACGGCCAGAGGACAAGCTCCGTGTAGGTTCGAGCCCGGGCCCGGTAGTCACTCCGCTGCTTGTTGCGGCAGCAGGTCAGGAGGCCGTCAACGCACGAGCGCGAGCGCGCTTCTTCGCGCGACCCAGCACCAATAGCGCCATCGCATGGGATCTTGCGACGCTAGTGCAGACTGATGCTACGTTGTGCACGTGAAGATCGACGTCCGCGAGTTGAGAGATCGCATCACCGAAGTGCTCGACGCTGTTGAGGCTCGCGAGCGCGTGATTCTGACGGTGCGCGGTCACCCTGTCGCGGACATCGTCCCGCACGCGCCGCGCGGTCGCTGGCTCCCGGGCGGCTGGCTGGC
The DNA here is from genome assembly GCA_019245575.1 of Candidatus Dormiibacterota bacterium. GTDB lineage: Bacteria > Chloroflexota > Dormibacteria > Aeolococcales > Aeolococcaceae > JAFARE01. Next base: position 43,068 of record JAFARE010000003.1, read on the forward strand.
GGCAGAGCTGAGGGAGCGCGCGGCTGATCCCGCCCTGAGCCACGAGCTGGACGCGACCAACGCCATGCTGTCATGAGACTTGCGCGATTCTGGTGGACGCTAATCGCCATCGACGTGGCGACCGGTGTCGTCATCAACTTCATCCTCGCGATCGTCGAACCGTCGCCCGCGGGACAGATCGGGACGAGCCTGCTTCGGTACTTCAGCTACTTCACCGAGGAGAGCAACATCTTCGTGCTGGCGGCGACGATCCCGCTGGCGATGGACCCGCAGCACGACGGGCGCGCGTGGCGTGTGCTTCGCGTCATGTCGCTGCTGGGCATCACGATCACCGGCCTCGTGTTCGCCATCGTGCTGGCACCGACGAGCCATCCTCACGGCGCTGGCGTGGCGTCGAACCTCATGCTGCACTACATCTCGCCGGTGGGCTCGATTGCCGGCTGGCTCCTCTTCGGGCCGCGGCCGCGCATCGCCCTCCGCACGCTCGCGCAAGCGATCATCTGGCCACTGCTCTGGGTTGGGTACATCCTCGCGCAGGGTCCGGCGACGGGCTGGTACCCCTACGACTTCCTCAACGTGACCGTGCACGGATACGGTCGGGTCGGCATCAACCTCGCCTTCATCCTCATCCTCAGTGTTGTGATCCTCGCGTTGCTGCGCCTGGGTGACCGCCTCCCCGCATCGAGGGCCGCTGCATGAGCACGCACATCGAAGAGTTCCACTTCGGCGCCGCCGTGTACACGGCGGACGGCAAGCACATCGGCTCCCTGCGCCGCCTCATTGTCGACGGAGAGAGCTTCGATCTGCACGCGCTCGTGGTGAAGGAGACCAGGATGTTCTCGGGACACCACATCGCGGGGACCGGGCTCTTGGAGGACGACATCGCCGTTCCGATTGCGGCCGTCTCCAGCGTCACGCATGAGCGCGTCGAGCTGTCGCTCTCAGCCGCCGAAGCGAGACGCACGGCACCCTACCTGACGTACCAGTACGCGCCCCTCTGCAGGGGCGATCTGGGCCGCATGGCTGTCGCGTTCGCCGGCCAGAGCGCCCACATGCCCAGGCTCATCGAACAGGCTGACAAGCGCGCGGACGAGCTCGAACTCAATCCAGGCGAGAACGTCATGCTCGGCAGGACCGGTCGCAAGCTCGGGACGGTCCGCGACCTCGTCATCGACGACGGTGAGCTCGTGGGCGTGGTCGTGCATCCTGAGGGATTCTTCAAGGACGACGTGCTCCTGCAGATCCGGTTCCTGGACCGCAGTGACGACCTCGCCCTCTTCGTGCACCTCACCGACGAGGATCTTCGGCACCTGCAGCCGTATCACCCGGAGTAGCGCGGGCGAGCGAGCGCGGTGCTCATCGCTGCGTCGCGGCTGCGAACTCGTCGTATGCCGCCAGCGCGCGCGGGCCCCACACGGTCGCCGGTCCACCGTTGAGCAGCACCGCGACACCCATCGCCTCCGCCACCTGTTCGCGCGAGGCACCGCGTCGCACGGCGCCGCGCGCGTGCGCGGCGATGCAGCCGTCGCACTCCCGCGTCACCGCGATCGCCAGCCCGATCAGCTCCTTCATGCTCGCCGAGAGCGCGCCGTCCTTGACCACGGCCCGGTGCATGTCCGCGTATGCCGCCCACACCTCAGGAATCGCCTGACGCAGCTCCTGCACGGGGCCGCGCATCTCGTCGAGCGTCTGCTGAGACTGAGCCATGTCGCCTCCTCCGGTGATCACCTGCGCCGTCGGTGCAGCGTGGCAGATCGACTCGGGGGGCGAAGCGGGCTAGGCGGTTTTCGGCACCAGCACCTCGACATTGTCGCCGTTGGCGCGCACCGTGATCGCCGGCAGCGGCGTGACCAGGTGCGAGTACGCGGTGCCCGAATGCGGCGTGCCGTCAAGGCTGAAGGTGGCGTAGTGGCACGGGCACACAAAGCGCTCACCGGCCGGGTCGGGGTTCAGGATGCAGCCCTGGTCGGTGCACACGGCCGACACCGCCTTGAGCTCACCGTTTGCCGCGTAGACGAAGCCGGGGATGCCCGCCGCCGTGAACGCGTGGATGCGCCCCGGCGTGAGCGCGGCGACCGTGGTCACCGCAACCCACTGGCCGTCGGTGGGCTGGATCGTGCCGCCCGACCCGCTGGGCTCGGTGAGCGCTTCACGCCAGTGCTCGATGCCGAAACCGGCGCCGATTCCCGCCGCCGCCGCAAGACCCGCGGCAGCCAGGAACCGCCGCCGCTGCGGCATGGGCACGGGTGCCTCTGTCTCCTGGTGCCGCAGCCGGCGGGCGAGCGAGTCCACAAACTCGGGCGACGGCTCTGCCGAACCCGGATGCGCGGCGTGCAGCGCCGCTGCCAGCTGCATCGCGGGCGCATCGTCTCCGGCTTCGCCCTCGGGGGGACGCCGGTCCTTGAGCAGCGCGTCGATGTAGCGCTGCAGCCTGCGATCGCGCTTGCTCATCGTGCGGGCACCTCCGCCACACCGGCAGCCCGGCGCAGCGCGCGCAGCTGCATCACCTTGGCGTTGTTCACGCTGATGCCCATGGCTCCGGCGGTCTCCTTTATCGAATAGCCACGCAGGAACCGCAGCTCCAGCACCTCACGGTAATGCGGCGGAAGCGTGGCGAGGACGGACTCGACGTCGACGCTCGTCGGCTCATCGGGGTGTGTCACGCTCAACGTCTCCTCGTCGAGCGCATCGGTGTACACGCCGTGGCGCTCGCGCCAGATGTCGGCCATGACGGTGCGTGCCGTGGCCCGCAGGTAGGCCCGCGTCTCAGCCTCGGACACGCCGGGCCGGAGGTAGGGAAATGCTCGGACAAAGGTGCTCGACGTGACATCCTCGGCATCGGGCTTGTTGCCGGTTCGGGCATAGACATAGCGGTACAGCGGGGCGACGTGGGTGCGGTAGATCGCTTCCCAGTCCGCCGGCTCTGGGCCGGTGTCTTCTCCGACGACCCGCAGCGGCGGGGAGTCACCCACAGACACGCTGCACTGTTGTACGCCGTCGGGTTACAGCGTGGCCGTGGGTACGGAGCCTCCCCAGACGGGCGGCGAGCCGCTGAGACGGCACTGGCCGGCCAGGTGACGCACCGGGAAGCGCCGATCCAGCTCGCGCGCCGGCAGCTGCACCAGCTCGTCGCGGTGCTCGATGGGGCACATGAGCAGGTGCGCGCGGCGCGACGCTGTGCACTCGATCTCCTCGCGGATGACGGCGCTCCAGCGCTCGTCCACCGCCGTCACGAGCGTCAGCGCGTCCTGCCAGATGCCCTCCCGCCAGGAGCGCGACATGCGGGGCACGTCCCAGCTGGTGGCGAACACGCTGGAGAGGCCGCGACGGTCGGGCACCAGCACCTCGTCGAAACGCGCCACCAGGCACTGCAGGCTGTCGACCGTGTCGGTCACGGCGTCGAGCAGCTTGTCGAAGTCAGCCCGGCGACGAGCCAGCTGGGCCGCCGGGAGCGGCCACTCCGAGCGCAGCGCGTAGGCGAGCGCCTGGGGCAGGTCGTTGGTGAGATGCGCGCTCACGCCGAGCATGAGCGCCTCCGCCGCCTCGGTCGTCTGCGCCTGCGCGGCGCGGTGCGCCTCGGCCCAGGCGGGCGGGGTCACCAGGGTCAGGTCGTCGTCGCAGGCCTCCACCGTGACCAGGTAGTACTCGGCCCACTCCTCGACCAGATCGAGCACCCACCGGCTCTCGAGGTAGCGCCCGGCGCGGGCCACGGCGATTGCCGCGTCAAGCGCCATCGCGTGCGCGGCGGCGAAGTGCAGCCTGCGGTCACGCTGGACGCACCAGCGGTCCACCACCGCCGCGAGGCGTCGCTGCGCCGGCGTGCGCGCGCCGTCGATGAAGCAGTCCATTGGCTGTCGAGATTACAGACGCGTACCGCCGCGCGCCAGCGAGTGGGCGAGAACTTACAAACGTTTACGCGTCAATAGCCGGCGGGGAATGTGAACGGCTGGGGTGGGAAGTCCGTGCCGACATCGAGCTGGATGAGCTCGTGCGGCGTCATCTGGATGGCGCGCGGATCGCCGGTGTGCTCCTGGCCGTTCACGTACACGATCACCGATCCGGTGGCCGGACCCACCTGTGATGACGTGAGCGGCTGGCCCCAGATGTCGAAGAACTGGCCCAGCGTGTACACGGTCTGCGTGGGCGACTCGATGTGGATGATGCCGTCGTTGGTGTGCGTGTGCATCCAGTAGAAGCAGCCGCCGTGGTCGACATACGGGCCCTCATCGGTGGTGACCTCGACGCGCGGCTGCGTGATGCCGATCCCCTCGGGGAGCACGCGCTGCTGCCCGTTCACATACACCGCGAGGTGCGCATGGATGTGATAGACGACCTGTTCGTTGGTCTGGCACTGGATGCCGTCGACGGCGCTGCCGCTGGGATTCGCCGCCGCGGCAAGCAGGTTCTGCACCGTCGGCGTGGTCGTGGGAAAGGGCGTGGCATTCGGCGGGGTGGTGGAGGAGGATGTGCCGCCCCGAGCCAGCAGCAGGATCAGCACCACCGCCACGACGATGACGCCCGCGCCGATCCCGTTCCACAGCCAGCGCCGGCGCGAGCCGCCTCTAGTGTGGCCCAGGGCGCGCATCGCCTCCTCGCGGCGACGCTCCCGCTTGCGGCGTGACGCCGAGCGCGGCGCGGCACGGGGCGGCGGGGCGGGCGCACCCCTCTTGCGCGGCGGATTCGGCACGTCTGGGACTGATAGCACATTCCCGGAGCCGCTCAGCCGATGTGGCGTGTGGCGCGGGTACGCTGATGATCGCGATGAGTGAGCGCACCACCGCCCGGCACCCGCTCTTGACACTGGCGTCGCGTGCCATCGACATGGCCGTGCTCGCGCGGCTCACCAGCGTGGAGGTGCTCAAGCCGCCGGTGATCGACCTGACCCCGGCCGACCCCGCCGCCTTCTGGCGCGAGAGCCGCGTCTCGTCGCCGGCGCCCGTGAGGATCGCGGACGAGTGGACGCCCCTCGAGGGCAGGGCCTGGCGGGCGATGGAGCTCGAGGGCGACAGTGACGGCCCGGGCACGCACGCCGGAAGCCGGCGCCTGCTGGCCACCGCTCACGTCCGGCGTGACGCGTCGCCGGCGCCGGTGGTGATCCTCGTGCACGGCTTCGCGATCCCGTTCACCGGCTTCGACCGCTGGCTGGCCTGGCGCATGCGCCGCCGCGGCGTGTCCACCGTGCGCATCGAGCTGCCCTATCACCTGCGCCGCACGGTTCCCGGCCACGAGAGCGGCGGCGGCTACTTCAGCATCGATCCCGCCCACACGCGCGCCGTGGTGCGTCAGTCAGTGGAGGACACGGCAGCGCTGGTGGCCTGGGCGCGAGCGCAGGTGAGTCCCCACGTCACCGTGGTGGGCACGAGCCTCGGCGGCCTGGTCACGACGCTGCTGGCCGCCGTCACCGACCTCGACCGCGTGCTGGCGATCGCACCGCTGTGCGACCCGCCGTCGTCGTTCACGCAGCGGCCGCCTGGTGCGCTGCAGCGGCGCATGGGCATGCTCGGCGAGGGCGAGAGCTTCTGGGGCCGCGACCGGACGATCGCGCGCCAGGCGCTCGAGGGCGCGCTGGCGCCGCTGGTGCCGCGGCTGCTGGACCCGGTGACCCGAGGCGACCGCATCACGCTGGTTCGCCCGGACAACGACCTCATCGTCGGCGCCGCCCCGATCGACGAGCTGGCGGCCGCGTGGGGTACCGCGCTGTGGATCTATCCGCACGGACACATCACGGTGATGAACGCGCCGGGCATGAGCGAGCGCGTGGTCGCGTACGCAGTCGACGTCGACGCGCACGACGGCGACCTGCGCATGGCGGGGTGATGTCGCGTGCGGCGCTGTTGCGCCGAGAGGGCCCGACGCACGACGGCCGGCGATATCTGCTGCGTCCAGCCGGCGACGGCGACGCCGAGGCGCTCATCGCCCTGCAGGACGGGGTCGCGGCTGAGGGCGGCCTGATCGCCGCAGCGCCGGGGATGCGAAGCGCGCTGGAGGAGAGCGTGTCGCTGGGCGTCCTGCTGGCAGGTGGCGGCCTGTCGATCGTTGTCGAGGTGGAGGGCGTGCTCGCCGGGCACCTGGAGGTGCGCCGCGGCAGCGAGACGCACACGCAGCATCGCGGAGAATTAGCCATCATTGTCGGAAACGAGCACCGTGGACAGGGGCTGGGCCGCGTCCTGATGAACACGGCGATCGAGTGGGCGCGCGCGGTCGGGCTGGAGACCCTCTCGCTGGGCGTGTTCGCCACCAACACGCGCGCCATCCGCCTGTATCGCGAGGTGGGCTTTGTCAGCGGCGGCCACGGGCCGACGCGCATCCGCACGCACGACGGTGACCACGACCTCCTGCTCATGAATCTCACGCTCTGAGGCGGAAGAACGCTCCTGCTATCCTCAGGATCGAATGAGCGATTCGCGCCCAATCGGCGTGTTCGACTCCGGGGTCGGCGGTCTGACGGTGCTCCAGGAGCTTCGCCGTCAGCTGCCCGGCGAGAGTCTCGTGTACCTCGCCGACCTGGAGCGGTTTCCTTACGGGCCGCGCCCGCTGGCCGAGGTCCGCGAGCGCGCGTTCCTGGTGATCGAGCACCTGGCGGAGCACGACATCAAGCTGGTGGTGATCGCCTGCAACACAGCCACCGCGGCGGCGCTCAACGCGGCGCGCGAACGCTTCGACATCCCCATCGTCGGCGTCATCGCACCGGGGGCGCAGGCCGCGGCTGCGGCCACGCGCAACGGCCGCGTGGCGGTGATCAGCACGCAGGGCACGCTGGATAGCGGCGAGTACGTGCACGCCATCAAGGAGGCGAATCCAGGAATCGCGGTGCTGGGACTGGCTGCGCCCGCGCTGGTCGACATCGTCGAGGCGGGGGACGCCGGCACGCCGCGCGCCGACGAGGCGCTCCGTCCGCTGGTCGACGACATCATCGAATGGGGCGCCGACACGCTCGTCCTCGGCTGCACGCACTACCCGCTGCTCCGCCCGTCGCTGCGCCGGGCCGTCGCGAGGCGGCGCCTGCGAGTCATCGACAGCGCCGAGACCACTGCGTCGCGGGTGCGCCGTGTCATCGCCGCCAACCGGCTGCAGAACACCGCCGCCGGGCCGGCCCCGGCGCCGCGCGTGCTAGTCACAGGTCCGCCCGCGCGCTTCGTCGACACCGCGGCCCGCCTGTTCCGCAGCGACCTCGAGTCGCCGGTCGCCGTGCGGCTGCAGCCGCCGCTGGCGGTGGCGCGATGAGCGCCGTCGCCGAGGACCTCCTCGAGCCGATCGTCGCCGACCTGCAGGAGTTCGAGCGCCGTCTCGTGGACTCCATCGCCGCCGACCTGGGACCGATGGCGAGCGCGATGGAGCACATCGTGAAGGCGGGCGGAAAGCGCCTGCGGCCGGCGCTCGTCATCCTCTCGGGTCGCCTTGGGCGCGCCGACCGCGACGCGATCTTCAACATCGCGATGGGCATCGAGTTCATCCACACGGCGACGCTGGTGCACGACGACCTCATCGACAACTCGCCCACGCGCCGCGGCATCACCACGATCCACGAGGCGCTCGGTCCGAATCCCGCGATCATCATCGGCGACTATTACTTCGCCAAGGGCGCCAACCTGCTCTCATCCATAGGGTCGCCCGCGATCGACTCCGCAATCAGCCACGCGGTGATGACCATCTGCATGGGTGAGCTGCTGCAGATGACGAGCCGCAACGACTACGAGCAGTCGGTGGAGAGCTACTACCGAAAGATCGAGCGCAAGACCGCAACGCTTGTGAGCACGTGCTGCTACTCGGGCGGCGTGGTGAGCGAGCAGTCGCCGGAGGCGGTGGAGACGCTGCGCCGGTACGGCTACAACCTCGGGATGGCGTTCCAGATCGTCGACGACGTGCTCGACTATGTGGCCACGAGCGCTGAGGTGGGAAAGCCGGTGGGCGCGGACCTCCGCCAGGGGACGGTGACGTTGCCACTCATGCTTGCCCTGCGCGACCCGGAGAGCGGCCCCGCCCTGCGCCGCATCCTGACCACGATGCACCTCAGCGACGACGACTACGAGCGCGTGGTCACGCTGGTGCGCGAGTCGCAGGCGATCCCGGAAGCGGAGCGCCACGCGCACGACTTCGCCGCGCGCGCCCGCGCCGAGCTCGCGGCCTTTCCCGAGTCAGCCGCGCGCACGACGCTGGAGCGCATCTGCGACTACGTGGTCGAGCGTCGCTTCTGAGCGCTGCTCAGAGCGCGCCCAGGCGGCGCAGGTCCGCGCCGAACCACCATCCCCAGAGCGCCAGCGCGGCCGTCGCGGCGATGAGCCCGGCCGACTCCGCGAGCGTGGCGAGCAGCGTCGTGGCGCGGCCTCCGGTCGCCGCCAGCAGCGCGAACAGCCGCGCTGCGTCGACGGCGGCGACGAGCGCGACGATGACGAGGAGCACGCGCACGGTCGTGTATTCGCGACGCAGGCCGGCGCGCAGCTGCGTGGGTGTGAGCTGCTCAGGGCGTGCAGCGCCGGGTGACGGCTCCGGCGGTCCGCGGCGGATGCGCAGCGCGGCGATGAGGAAGAACACCGCGGCGGCCCAGCCCACCCATGCGGTCTGCACCCCGGAGCCGTGCGCGATGAACGACGCCGGCCCGGACAGGCCCTGGCCACTGGCCAGTCTCGATGCGAGGTCAGCCTGCAGGCGGTACAGCAGGTCACCGCAGACTCCCGCTCCCGCAGCGGCGGCAATCACGATTGCGGCGCGCAGCACGATGGGCCCTCGTCCGAGGAAGACCAGCTCCGTGACGGGACGGCGTCGCTCCTCGGACGTCACCGTGGCATTGTAGAAAGCGCTGTGCGTTCACGAACCCGCAAGCGCGCGACATTGCGAGTCGCGACGTACAACATCCTCTGGGGCGGCGCGCGCCGCGAGCGGCTCATCCACGACGTGCTGGCGCGCATCGACGCCGACGTGGTGGCGCTCCAGGAGGTGTGCGATGTGGCGATGGTGCGCACGCTGGCCCGGCGGCTGCGCATGGAGCTGATGCTCGGTGAGCCGAGTGATCCCGCGTCACGGTTCCACATCGCCATCCTCTCGCGCCTGCCGGTGCGCGACTGGCGCAACCGCAAGCACACGGGGCGCATGCTGCGCTCGCACCTTCACTGCACGGTCGAGACCGGCGGCGCGACGCTGCCCGCGGTGGGCGTGCACTGCGTGCACCTGGCGGCGCGCTTCGGCGAGCGCGCCAAGGGCGAGGCGCGCCGCATGCGGGAGCTCACCGCGGTGCTGGGCGGCATCGACGCCGAGCCGGCGCTGCCGCACGTGCTCGCCGGCGACTTCAACTCGCTCTCGCCGGGAGACGGGGTCGCCGCCACCGCGTTCTTCCGGCGCTACAACGCGCTGCGGCGCGCCGGTCTCGTTGTCGAGCGCGAGGCCGGCTACATCGGCCCCAAACCGCGGGGTGCAGGCGACGACGACTCGAAGCTCGACGCTCGCTGGCGCGCGGCGGGTGTCGACCCGCGGCTGGACGTGGGTGTGCCCTATCTGCCGCGCGTGGCCGGGCGTCTGACCAACGGGCTGCCCGTGAGCCCGGCGTTGGACCGCTTCCTGGGGCGGTTCATCGAGCGCTGGACCGCGGAGCGCATCGCCGCGCGCGGCTATGTCGACTGCTACCGCGCAAGGCACCCCCGCGCGCACGGCTACACGTGCGCGACGTGGCTGCCCGCGGCGCGCGTCGACTACGTGTTCGCCACTCCCGACCTCGCGCGCCACCTGGCGCACTGTGACGTCGTCGGTGCTCGCGGCCACGCGGATCCCGATGTGGCCGTAGCCTCAGACCACTTCCCCGTGGTTGCGGAGTTCGACGTCTAGGCGGCCACGTGCAGCGCTGGATCAGATGCCCGCGGGACGCGACGCTCCGAAAATCAGCGCGATGATCACAATCCATGCGACCAGGCCGATGATCCCGCAGACGATCCCAGTCAGCGCCATCCCTCGCCCCAATCCGCCCATTCGGTTTGCATTTCGCAGTCCGATTGAGCCGAAGATGATCGCGAGGATTCCAAGGATGAGCCCGAATATGAAGATCGAAATGATCCCGAGGACGCCAGCAGCCGTGGCGATTCCATTCTTCGGAGCTGCCGGACTCCACTGCTGCTGGGGAGGGTATGGCGAATACGACGAGGGCGGTGGCCCGTGCGGCGGACCTGCCGGCGGCGTCTGCGGATTCAACTCGGACATTTGAGCCTCCCTTCACTAGCCCAGGTCAGCCGGATAGTACTGATCCAGGTGGCCGCAGCGTTGGGCCTTCGCCTCAGGTCGGGAAGGGCGTGAAGGTCGGGAAGTCGGGCACGGTGGTGACTGTGTGCACGCTCACCGCGAAGATGATCAGAAAAAGGATTGAGATAACGATTGCGACGATGCCGCAGACGATACCCGTGACCGACATGCCTCGCCCAGCACCACCCAGCCGATTGGCGCGGGAGTTGCCGATGAACCCGAACACTACGGCAAGAATGCCAAGGATGATGGACACGATGTTGAAGATCGGAATCCAAGACGGGACCACGGCGATGATGCCGCAAACCCCGGCGGCAATCGCAATTCCGTTGCCTGGCGGTGCGACCGCGTAAGGATGCGGTCCGTAGTAGTGATATGGCGGCGGCGATCCCGGCGGGACATAACCCGACGGAGGCGGTAGGGGCGGGCTGGGACGGTCGGAATGAGGTCCGTCGGTCATCGCTCAGGTCAGGAAGTGGGTTCGGACCACGTTACTGTCTGAGGTATCGCTTTAGACGCTTGGAGGAGGCGGAGGAGGCGTGCCCCCGTAGCCACCGCCGTATGACGGCGCCACTGGAGCCTCACCCGGAAAGCGGCTGATCACTACGAGGTAATAGAGGATTCCGTAGATGATCAGTGCGAAGATGAACCCCACGATTGCGCCTGCTGCGCTGTAGCCCAAGGCATATATCCCGCTGTAGGCGACGATGTTGCCAATCAGGCTTATCAGAGCGCCGAGCAGCCCAAGGGCTATCCCATAGATCACGAGGCGCTTGCCATCGCGATTGAGGTTGTACATCTGAAAGCCGCCAATGGCAGCCAGTATGTAGGCGATCAGTCCAACGATCACCCCCAAACCCCAGATGAGTTGGAATCCACCCGCGAAGGCGAAGACCGATATCAGACCCTCGAGCAGACCGATGAAAACAGCTCCAATCACCGCGAGGATTGCGAGCACGAGCCCGAGAATCTTGGCGTTGACATTCAGCTTCACCGGCGGGTTGGCCGCAAACGGTGGATCAGTGAGCGTGTTGGCCATGTGCCAGTTGTGCCCTCCAAATGTGACTGCGTTGTAGCGGCGCATGATAAGGCCTGCGCCTGGCTCGGGTGGAAGGTTTGCGTCGCTTAGTCGAACGTGTCCTCCTGCAGCATCTGGCGCACCGTCATCCTGGCGCCCTCACGCGGCCGCTTGAGCCAAGCGGCGACGCCCAGGGCGATGGCCGCGAAGACAGCGAGCAGAAATCCAAAGCCCAGCGACCTGCCGCCGCCCATCGCGTCGAGCACCAGCTGGAGCAGCACGGTGCCGGCCGCGACAGCAGCGACGACGCTGAACGCCTGCCGCTCGTCGAGGCGCTCGCTGATCACGTCCTCGATGACGCGGTGACGCATCAGCAGCAGCAGCGCGGTCGCTGCGATGGCGAGGAAGAAGAGGTCTCCGAGCAGCGACGCGCGGAACCCGTTGACCGTCACGCGGGCCGTGGCTGACATGTAGCTGTACCAGGGCACGAAGGCTGCGATGAGCCCCAGCAGCACCGCCAGTGCGGCCGCGCGGTCGGCTCCGTTCACCCGTCTCAACATGCCGGGATCCCTCTGATGAACCGTGGTGTGATGCCCGGACGCCGCAAGCCGCGACCGGTGTGCGTGATTGGTTCGAGCGGATGGTAGCAGCACATCGGTTCGTGTCAACGCCGTCTGGCGCGTTCGCGCTGATCGCGCGACGGGGTCCGTCAGGCGCCGGCTGGGGGCGCCTCGGGCGCCGCACGGCGGCTCCGCCGCCGCCGCCGAGGCCGGGCCGGCGTGGCGCCGTTGCCGTTGGCGTCCATCCCGAAGCGCAGCTGGGGAGGCTGGCCGAAGGCGAGAAGGTCGCCGAGGGTGCGCCAGCCGAACTTCTCGCGGCCGAGATGGAGCAGCGCGAGGAAGGTCGCCGCCGTGGCCTCCGCGTCGGCGAGCGCGTGATGCGGCCGCCGGTGTGTCACGCCGAGCTCCTTGCAGAGCCGCTCCAGGCCGATCGTGTCCTTCAGCCCCCAGATCGCTGCGGCCAGCCGCGTCGTGTCGACGTTGTCCGCGTTGAGGTCGCTGCCGACTGTGCGCGTGATCAAACGGGTGTCGAACGCATCCGCGCTGTGCTCGACGAGCACGGAGCCTTCGACGAAGCGGCGGAATCGGGACACCACGCGAGACACAGGCGGAGCGCCGTGCAGCGTCTCCGGCCCGATGCCGTGGATGCGCCGCGCATATGGGTTGATGCGATCGTTGCTGTGCACCAGCGTCTCGAAGCTCATCAGGTGGCGGTCGACCGTGAACGCGACGGCGCCCAGCTCCACCAGGTGGTGAGGCGACTGCCCGGTCGTCTCGCAGTCGAGCGCGACGAAGCGCAGCTCTTCGATGGGCGTGGCGGGTGCCGGCCGCTCGCGGGGCGCTCCCTCGGCGGGGTCGTCGATGGCGGCAAAGGGCTCATCCTCGGCCGGACCGAGTCGCGAGACGAAGGTGTCACCCACGGGCACCCGGCCGCGACGCCGTCCATAGCGCGGCCGTTTGGTGGACGTCCGCGGCGCAGACCCAGCCTCTGTGTCAGGCGCCAATGTGCCGTCCCGAGCCGCGGTCAGGCAATGCGGTGAAGCCTCATGCCCAGCAATCGTACCGACATCGGTCGGGGCGGTTGAAACGAACGCGTACCTATACTGAGGCACCGCATGCCGATGGCTCCGCGCGGGTTGGTCTCCCGATGATGCGCGTGGTCGCCGCCGGCCTCAGCCATCGCACCGCGCCGCTCGCGGTGCGGGAGGCTGCGGCGGTGCCTGTGGAACAAGCGCGCACCGTGCTGCGCTATCTCGTGGGCCACGCCGGCTTCAGCGCCGCAGCGGTGCTGTCGACGTGCAACCGCACCGAGTTCTACGTGACGTGCGCCGAGCCCGACGTCGCCGACGTCGTGCCGCGCCTCGCTCCGTACCTCGACGCGGGCGGTGATCACGACGTCCTGCCGTTTCTCACGCAGGCGTCCGGACGTGACGCTGTTGAGCACCTCTTCCGCATCGCTGCGGGCCTGGAGAGCATGGTCGTGGGCGAGACCCAGGTGCTCGGCCAGCTGAAGGACGCGCACGAGCTGGCCCGCAGCGCCGGCACGCTGGACGCGCGCCTCGACTTCGTGCTGCGGCGCGCCATCTCCGTGGGCAAGCAGGTTCACACCGACACCGGGCTGGGCCGCGGCGCAAGCAACCTGAGTGATGCGGCTGTCGCGTGCGCCCGAACGACCGCAGGGGATCTCCGCGGGCGCGGTGTGCTGCTCCTGGGCGCGGGAGTGATGAGCACGCTGGCGGCGCGCACGCTGCGTGAGATGGGGGCGCACATCATGGTGTCCTCGCGCGGCGAGTCGCGGCAGACGCTTGCAACCGCGTTCGACGGCGAAGCGGTGGCGCTGGACGCGCTCGTCGAGGCCGCGGAGCGCATCGACGCGATCATCGCGTGCACGGCGAGTGGCGAGACGGTGCTCGACGCGCCCACCGTTGCCGCCATGCAGCGGCGGCGCGCGCACCGCCCGCTGAGCATCGTCGACATCGCCGTGCCGCGTGACGTCGATGCAGCTGCCGCCGTCATCGACGGCGTCACGCTCATCGACATCGACGAGCTCGGGCGGCGCCTCGACTCGCACATGCTCGCGCGCCGCGACGCGGTGGCAGCCGCAGAGCGCGTAATCGAGACGGAGCTGCGCCGCACCATGACGGTCATCGGCCAGCGCGACGCGGCGGGGCCCACCATCTCCGCGCTCAACCGCCGCGCGGAGGCACTGCGGCGTCGTGAGGTGGAGCGCGCAATCGCGCGCGCACCGCACCTGGACGTCGACGCGCGGGAGCGCATCGACATGCTGACGTCGAGCCTGGTGCGCAAGCTGCTGCACGGACCGATCACGCACCTGCGGGAAACGGTCGACGACCCCAGCGTGGCGCTCACCATCCGCCAGGCGTTCGACCTGGACGACCACGAGCTCAAGGGCTCGCCCGCGCCGCACGCTGTGAGCCCCGGCGCCGCGCGCCGGGCATGAGCGCGGCCGCGGGCGCGGCCGTCCTGCGTCTGGCCACGAGGGGCAGCGCGCTGGCGCGCGCGCAGGCCGCGCTGGCAGCCGACGCGCTGCAGCGCGCGACGGGCCGCGAGTGTGAGCTCGTGGTGGTGCGCACCACGGGCGACCGCCGCGGCGACGTGCCGCTCGGCCGGCTCGAGGGGCAGGGCTGGTTCACCGCGGAGCTGGAGCGCGCGCTGCTCGACGGTGCGGCCGACGTCGCGGTGCACAGCGCGAAGGACCTGCCCACGACAGCCACCCCCGGGCTCTTGGTGGCCGCTCATCTCCCGCGCGCCGACCCGCGCGACGGTGCGGTGACCCGCGACGGGCGCGCGCTGGCCGAATTGCCCGCCGGCGCCGTCGTCGCAACCAGCAGCGCCCGGCGGGTGGCACTGCTTCAGGCGCAGTTTCCGCAAATCAGAACGGCGCCGATCCGCGGCAACGTGGACACCCGCCTGCGCAAGCTGGACCGCGGAGAGGTGGACGCGCTGCTGGTGGCCTGCGCGGGGTTGGACCGTCTCGGGTTGGGAGAGCGCCTGCAGCGGCTCGACGCCGAGGTGTTCGTGCCCGCGCCGGCCCAGGGCGCGATCGCGCTGCAGTGCCGCGCCCAGTCGGAGCCGGCGGAGCTGTGCGCCGGTCTCGACGACGCCGACACGGCCGCCGCGGTCACCGCCGAGCGGACCACGCTCGCCGCGCTCGGCGGCGGCTGCCTGCTGCCCCTGGGCGCGTGGGCCCGCGTCGACGGTGGCGCGCTGCGCCTGACCGCGGCGCTGCACGACGGCGCTGCCCTGCGCCGGGCTGAATCGAGAGGTGACCGCTCGGACCCCGAGGCGCTGGGCCGCGCGGTGGCCGAGGCGCTGCGGTGAGCGGCCCGCTCCAGGGGCGGCGAGTGCTCGTCACCCGGACCCGCGAGCGCGCCGCCGGGTTGGTCGACCGGCTCCACGCGTGTGGCGCTGAGGCGGTGGTGGTGCCCCTGATCGCCACCGTCGTGATCGCCACTCCGGAGGCGATCGCCGCCGAGGCCGCGCGGCTGGCGTCGGCCCAGGGAGCGCGGTGGGCCGCCTTCACCAGCGCCACCGCGGTCCGGCTGGTGATGGGCGTGGTCGAGCCCGCGGCGATGGCGGGCGTGCGCTTGGCGGCAGTGGGCGACGAGACTGCGAGAGCGCTGCGCGAGCGCGGCCACGAGCCGTCGCTGGTGCCCGCGGACGCGAGCGCCGCGGGGCTGGCCCGCGCGTTGCGCGAACGCGGAGCGCACGGAGCCACGGTGTGGTTTCCGGCTGCCGAGGGTGCCGGCCCCGCTCTCGAGCGCGCGCTGTCCGCCGCCGGGGCGCGCGTGTGGCGCCAGAACGTCTATCGCAGCGAGATGCCCGCGGGCGCGCCGCAACGGCTGTGGGCGGCGCTGGACCGCCCGGTGGACGCGGTGACGCTGACCAGCGGCAGCACTGCGCGCAACCTGTTGATCGCGCTCGAGGGCCGGGCATTGGACCCCGCGGTACTGATTGCTTGCATCGGCGAGACGACCGCGCGGCAGGCGCGCGCAGCCGGCCTCACGAATGTCGCGGCCGCCGCTGAGCCGAGCGCCGAGGCGCTGGTGGGCCTGCTGCGCGCGCGGCTCGGCGCAGCGCAGCCGCTACCCTGACCCGCACATGCCCTTTCCCCTGGAGCGGCCGCGCCGCTTGCGCCGCACGCCGGCGCTGCGCCGCCTGGTCAGCGAGACGTCGCTCGCACCGAGCGATTTGATCCTGCCGCTGTTCGTCAACGAGTCGCTGCCGGCGCCGCGGCCCATCACGTCACTCCCCGGCCATCGCCACGAGACGGTGGAGTCGGCGTGCGATGTCATCGAGTCGGCAGTTCACGCCGGGTGCGGAGCGGTCCTGCTCTTCGGGCTCCCCGCTGAGAAGGACGCCGAGGGCTCGGGCGCGTGGTCCGACGATGGCGCCGTGCAGCAGACCCTGCGCGCGGCGCGCGCGCGGTTCGGCGGCAGCGTCGTCCTCATCGCGGACTGCTGCCTCTGCGAGTACACGGACCATGGCCACTGCGGCGTGCTCAGCGATGGCGCCGTCGACAACGACGCCACGCTGGAGCTCTACGCGCGCACCGCGGTGA
Organism: Candidatus Dormiibacterota bacterium; assembly: GCA_019245575.1. Lineage (GTDB taxonomy): Bacteria > Chloroflexota > Dormibacteria > Aeolococcales > Aeolococcaceae > JAFARE01. The sequence goes on from JAFARE010000003.1 coordinate 59,452, forward strand.
GCCAGGCCGCGGCGGGCGCGGACGTGGTCGCGCCCAGCGGCATGATGGACGGCCAGGTGGGCGCGATCCGCGAGGCGCTCGACGCAGCGGGCTTCGACGACGTCGCGATCCTCGGCTACAGCGCGAAGTTCGCCTCGGTGATGTACGGCCCCTTCCGGGAGGCGGCCGAGTGCGCGCCGCAGGAGGGCGACCGCAGCGCATATCAGATGGACGCCGCCAACCAGCGCGAGGCGGTGCGTGAGGCATTGCTGGACATTCAGGAGGGCGCCGACATGATCATGGTCAAGCCGGCGCTGACGTACCTCGATGTTGTGGCGAGGGTGCACGACGCCACCGACCTGCCCCTGGCCGCGTATTGCGTCAGCGGCGAGTACGCGATGGTGCGCCACGCCGCGGCCGCGGGCGCGTTCGACGAGTGCCGCGCGGTGCTGGAGACGCTGCGCGGCGTCCGCCGTGCCGGCGCCGACCTCGTGATCACATACCACGCGCTCGCCGCCGCCGGGTGGCTGCGCTCGGAGGGAGCATGAGCCAGCAGCCCGGTGGCATGTCCCGCGAGCGCCTCGCGTTCATCATCGGCACGGGAATCGTCGTCGTCGCCGCGGTGATCGCCATCGCGGTCGGTGTGAACAGCGCCGGCAACGCGGTGCCGCCGGGGGCATCCCCCAGCGCGACGGCCAGCGCGTCGTCATCGGCCTCGGCATCGCCGGCGCCGTCGCTCATCCCTCTGGCCGACTGCTCGACGGCGCAGTTCGGTGCGCCGCTGGCGCCGCTGAACCCGCCCGCGAACGTGCACACGTATGCGCAGGCGCCCGCCGTGTCCATCGACACGTCCAAGCTGTACGAGGCGACGATCACGACGTCGAAGGGCGCCATCGTGCTGTGCCTGCAACCCAGCCTGGCAACGTTCACGGTGAACAACTTCGTCACCCTGGCGCGCAACCATTTCTATGACGGCATCCCGTTCCACCGCGTGGTCAACGGCTTCGTCATCCAGGGGGGCGACCCCAACTGCATCGGCAACGTGCCGGCGGCGCCCGCGTCGCCCACCGGTTCGTGCGGCCAGGGCGGCCCCGGCTATCAGTTCCCCGATGAGCCGGTGCACCAGAACTACACGTCCGGCTGCCTCGCGATGGCGAACAGCGGCCCCAACACCAACGGCTCGCAGTTCTTCATCTGCACCGCCAACGACACGACACTGCCCAAGTCGTACAACATCTTCGGCCATGTGCAGTCGGGGATGGACGTGGCGCTGCGCATCGTGCAGGGCGACATCATGCAGTCGGTGACGGTCGCCGAGCAGCAGTGAACGACGCGTGCGCACGCGCGCTGCGCGAGCGCGCCGAGCGTGTGCTCCCGGGAGGCGTGAGCAGCCCGGTGCGCGCATTTCACGCGGTGCCGGGTGTGCCACCGGCGATCGTGCGCGGGGACGGCGCGTATCTCTTCGACGCGGACGGCAACCGCTACATCGACTGCGTGCTCGCGTACGGCCCGCACATCCTGGGACACAACCCGCCCGAGGTCGCGAGCGCGCTGCGCGAACAACTGCAGCGCGGCGTCGCCTTTGGCGCCACCACGGAGATCGAGGTGGAGCTGGCGGAGCGCATCGTCGATGCGCTGCCGTCGGTGGAGATGGTGCGCTTCGTCAACTCCGGCACCGAGGCCGCGATGTCGGCGGTGCGGCTGGCGCGCGCGGTGACGGGCCGTGACGTGGTGGTCAAGTTCGACGGCGCGTACCACGGCCACGCCGACGCCCTGCTCGCCGGCGCCGGATCGGGCATCGCCACACTGGCGATCCCCGGCTCTCCGGGCGTGCCGGCCGCGGCCGTGGCCGCGACCATGGTGCTGCCGTACAACGACGCCGATGCGCTGCGTCAGTGCTTCGCGTCGGCGGGCGATCGCGTCGCCGCGCTGCTGGTGGAGCCGGTGGCGGGCAACATGGGCTGCGTCCCGCCGCAGCCCGGGTTTCTCGAGACGGCTCGCGCCGTCACGCGCGAGCACGGCGCGCTTCTCGTGTTCGACGAGGTGATGAGCGGGTTCCGCGTGGCGTACGGCGGCGCCCAGGAGCTGTACGGCGTGATGCCGGACCTCACCTGCCTGGGCAAGGTGATCGGCGGGGGGCTGCCCGTCGGCGCGTACGGTGGCGCGGCGCGCGTGATGGAGCAGGTGGCGCCCGCGGGCGCCGTGTACCAGGCGGGGACTCTGTCGGGGAACCCGCTGGCGATGGCCGCGGGATGCGCCACGCTCGATCTGCTGCGCCGAGGCGATGCCTACGCGCGCCTCGAAATGGTGGGGGAGCGGCTGGCCGCGGGCATGCGCGATGCCGCCGGCGGCGCGGGCGTGAGCGTCGCGGTGAACCGCGTCGGCAGCATGCTCACGCCCTTCGTCGACGTGGAGGCGGTGACCGACTTCGCCGGCGCGAAAGCGGCGTCCGCCGAGCGCTTTGCTGCGCTGCACGAGACATGGCTGGAGGGCGGCGTGCTGTGGCCGCCGTCGCAGTTCGAGGCGGGCTTTCTCAGCACCGCGCATACGGATTCCGACGCCGATCGGATCATTGAATTGTTTGCAGTCGGGCTCTCCGCAAAAACCAAGGTACGAGCCTGACGACGGTGCTAGACTGACGTCGATGTCCTTTGTCGGTGGCCATTGGTGGCTCATCCTGATAGTCCTCGTCATCGTCCTCATCATCTGGGGACCGGGCAAGCTGCCCGACGTCGGCGCCGGCATGGGCCGCGCGATCCGCGAGTTTCGGAAAGCTTCGTCTGAAACGCGCGACACCTTCATGAACGCGACGAATGCGCCCGTCAATGACCCCGGGCCACCGCCGCCGCCGGCGCTGCCGCAGCCTCCGCCCCCGGCCGCACCCCTGCCGCCGGAGCACCATCAGGCCAGCGGGGCGCCGCCGCAAGCGCCTGTCTCTCACTGACGCGCGGGGCCGGGGCGTGACACCCGGGTAGGAGGGTCATCGAGCGGTGCAGGGTGTGGCCAACGACGAGCGGCGCATGACCATCGTGGAGCACCTCGAGGAGCTCCGCAAAGTCCTGATCATCGCGTTCGGCGCGTGGCTCGCCGGTACGATCGTCGCCTTCATCTTCAACGGCTTCGTGCTCGGCCTCCTGCTGCGGCCCTTGAAGCTGATCCTGGCGAACTCGCACAACATCGTCAGCACCGCGATCTTCACGAGCCCCACCGAGGGCCTGACCGTCCCCATCAAGATCGCGGCCATCGTCGGGTTCATCCTGGCGCTGCCCATCATCCTGTGGCAGACGTGGTCGTTCGTGGCGCCGGGACTGCGCCCCGTGGAGCGCAAGTTCGTCGGTCCCTTCATCGGGTCGGCGCTCTTCCTCTTCGCCTGCGGGGCGGCGTTCGCCTACTTCGTGATGCCGATCGGCCTGAGCTTCCTGGCCAACTTCCTCGGCGGCAACGCCATCTACTTTCCGGACATCGACCAGTACCTCAGCTTCTTCCTGCTCCTGGTGCTGGTGTTCGGCGTGACCTTCGAGCTGCCCGTCGTGCTCGTGCTGCTCGGCTTGCTGCGCATCATCTCCTCGCAGTGGCTGCGCAAGCGGCGCCGGGGCGCGTACGTGATCATCATCCTGGCGGCGCTCGTCGTCACGCCCGGGGCGGACCCGTTCACCCCGACCGCGCTTGCAATCCCGCTCCTGCTTCTGTATGAAGCATCGATTCTCGTGCTGAAGCGGGTGTTCAAGCGCTGATGCGTCCGGACGGACGCGCGCCCGACGAGATGCGGCCCGTGCGCATCGAGCTGCATCCGCTTCCGTATGCCGAGGGCAGCGCGATGATCTCGATGGGGCAGACGCGAGTCCTGTGCACGGCCAGCGTGGAGGAGCGGATCCCGCAGTTTCGCAAGGGGAGCGGACGCGGCTGGGTGACGGCCGAGTACTCGATGCTGCCGCGCAGCACGCAGACGCGCACCGAGCGGGACGGGCGCCGCGGCCGCGTCGACGGCCGGGTGCAGGAGATCCAGCGGCTCATCGGCCGCAGCCTCCGCGCGGCGGTGAACTTCGACGCGCTGGGCGAGCGCAGCGTGATCATCGACTGCGACGTGCTCGTGGCCGATGGCGGCACGCGCACCGCGGCCATCACGGGTGGGTACGTCGCGCTGGCGCTGGCGGTCGCGCGCATGCGCGCAGCCGGCGTGCTGACGGGTGAGGCGCTGCGCTGGCCGGTGGCGGCGGTGAGCGCGGGCATCGTCGGGGGCGAAGCGCGCCTCGACCTGGCGTACCTGGAGGACGCCGCGGCCGCCACCGACATGAACTGCGTGGCCGCGGGCGACGGCCGCTTCATCGAGCTGCAGGGGTCGGCCGAGCAGGAGCCCTTCTCGCGCGACGAGATGGAGCGCCTGCTCACGCTCGCCTCGGCCGGCCTGCGCGGCCTCTTCGAGGCCCAGCAGGAAGCACTCGCCGCCGCCGGGTGACGGCCGCCCCGCCGAGCGACGCGCTGCCCGCGCCCCGTCTCGTCGTGGCCACGCGCAACCCGGGCAAGGTGCGCGAGCTGCGCCGCCTGCTCGGCGCACACAGCCTCCGTGTGCTCTCGCTGGACGACGCCGGGTTTCGCGGCGAGCTCGACGAGCCAGGACCGGGCTACGTCGAGAACGCGCTGGCCAAGGCGGTCACGGTCGCAACCGCGACGGGCCTGCCCACGCTCGCGGACGACAGCGGCATCGAGGTCGACGCCCTGCGGGGCTGGCCGGGGCCGAGGTCGGCGCGATGGATGCCCGGAAGCGATGAGGACCGCCTGCACGGGCTGCTGCGCGAGGTCGAGGAGCGGACGCCGGATGACCGCCGGGCCCGCTACGTCTGCGTGATGGCCCTGGCGAACCCGCCCGCGGAGCCGGTGACCGCGCGGGGCGAGACGCTGGGCACGCTGGTCGAACCGCGTGGCACCGCAGGGTTCGGATACGACCCCGCGTTTCTCTCGGCCGATCTCGGCGTTCGCTTCGGCGAGGCGCCCGACGCGGACAAGGACCGCGTCTCGCATCGCGCCCGGGCGCTGCGACGGCTCGAGGAAGCCGGCGTCCTCGACCTCGGCTCAGCGTACCGCTGAGACGGTCGATTCCCCCGGGATCACGGGGATTTTGCCGCACAATCAACGCGTGCTCTCGGAACGCCCGTTGTCGCCCTCACGCAGCCCCGTGCCGCGCATTGCCCTCGCTCTTGGCGCGATCGTTGCGGCCGGGTTGATCGGGTATTTCGTGGCCGCGAGCCTGACGCACCTCGACGTGAGCCGCCTCAAGGCGGCGGCGGTGCCGAAGGCGGGCACGCCCGCCCCGCAGGAGACGCCGCTGGCCGACCTGGGCCGCGCCGCGCTCGCGTCGGTGGTGACGGTGGAGGCGCAGCGCACCAACGACGAGGCGCTGGGGACGGGCTGGCTGCTCGATGCGCACGGCGACTTCGTCACCAACGCGCACGTGGTCGAGGGCCAGCTGACCCTGCGCGTCACGGACCGGCACAACCGCGTGCACGTCGCCGTTGTAGTCGGAATTGACACAAACCAGGACATCGCGGTGGTGCGTTCCAGTGACGGCTTCAGCGGCACGCCGCTGCCGGTCGATGCCACGCCGCTGGCGTCGGTGCCGGAGGACGTGATCGCGCTGGCGTCGAGCCGGGCCACCGGGCAGGGCGACATGACACAGGAGCGGCTGACCCTGCTCCACCAGGACGTGCCGCTGCAGAGCGGCGAGGTGCAGCCCGGGACGAACGCGCCGTCCGTCTATCACGACATGCTGGAGCTGTCCGGCGCCCGCGTCTACCAGGGCAACAGCGGCGGCCCCCTGCTGGACGGCAGCGGGCGCGTGATCGGCATCATCACGCTGGCGAGCCCCAGCGGCGACGAGGCATTCGCCATCCCCGTCGCGCGCGTCCTGGACGAGCTGCACCAGCTGGCGGCCCGGCCGGGGTGAAGCGCGATGGCTTTGGGTACGCTCAGGTGAGGACGCCATGAGCATGCAGGTGCGTGACTTCGACATCGTCATCGTGGGCGCCGGCCCGGCCGGCCTGACCGCCGCCCTCTACGCCGGCCGCAACAAGGAGCACGCGGTGCTTCTCGAGGGCAAGGCGCCGGGCGGCCAGCTGCTCAACACCGAGCTGATCGAGGACTACCCGGGGATCGCGTCGATCCTCGGCGTCGACCTCGCCGAGATCATGACCAAGCAGGCCGCGGACTTCGGCACCGAGATCGCATACGGCGCCGACGTGCAGAGCATCCACGTGCGTCCCGACGGCATGAAGGAGATCGAGACTACCGCCGGGCTGTACCGGGCGCCCGCGTTGATCCTCACCGCGGGCGGCAACCCGCGCAAGCTGGATGTGCCCGGGGAGGCGGAGTTCGCGGGCCGCGGCGTGTCGTACTGCGCGGTGTGTGACGGCGCGTTCTTCAAGGAGGTGCACCTGGCCGTGGTGGGGGGCGGCGACGCCGCCGTGGAGGAGGCGGTGTTCCTCACGCGCTACGCGAGCAAGGTGACGATCATCCACCGGCGCGATCACTTCCGCGCGCAGCCGATCCTGATGGAGCAGGCGCGCACCAACCCCAAGATCGACTTCATCACCGACACCGTTGTGGAGTCGATTGAGGGCGATGCAAGCGTGCAGCGCCTCGAGCTGCGCAACGTGGTCACAGGCGCGCAGTCGTCACTCGACGTGGGCGGCATCTTCATCTTCGTCGGCTTCATCCCCAACACGAAGCTGGTGGATGCGCACGTCGACCACGACGCCGGCGGGTACTACGTGACCAACCCGATGACCATGATGACCAGCGTGCCCGGCATCTTCGCGGCCGGTGACGTGCGCAGCCAGCTCACGCGGCAGATCACGACCGCCGTGGGCGACGCCACCACCGCCACCATCGCGGCGAGCAAGTGGGTGGAGGAGTGGAAGCGCGGCCGTGAGGACTCCGAGGCGGAGCTGGAAGACGTGATGGTCAGCGGCGCCTGACGCCGTGAGCATCGTCACCAAGGGCGGCGACGGCGGCGAGACCGGCCTGCTCTACGGCGGGCGCGTGCCCAAGGACGACCTGCACACCGAGGCCTACGGCGCGCTCGACGAGGCGATCTCCGCGCTCGGTCTCGCACGCTCGCTGGAGAACGCTGGAGAACGTGCGGAGCGCCTGCTGGCACTGCAGCGCGAGCTGTTCGTGGTGGGCGCCGAGCTGGCCACCGGCCAGGGGCATCGGGACGACCTGCAGAAGCACTTCGCGGTGGTGACGCCGGGGATGGTGGAGGCGCTGCACGCGGAGGTCCGCGCCCTCGAGGCGTCGGTGCCCCTGCCGGCGGGGTTCGTCATCCCGGGCGGGACGACTCTGGCCGCGGCGCTGGACGTGGCGCGGACGCTGGTGCGGCGGGCGGAGCGGCGCACCGTGGCGCTGCAGCGAGGCGGGGAGCTGGAGAACCCGGACGTGCTGCGCTACCTCAACCGCTGCTCGGATCTGCTTTTCATGCTGGCACGGCAGGCCGAGCAGGGCGCGATCACGCCGACGGGCGGTCACCGCGTTTAGGCGCCCGCCCATTGAGCTGCTGCGGCGGCTCGAGTAGATTGCGCGCTGAGCTGAAGCGCCGTTCGGCCCTTCGATCGACAATTCGCTAGCATTCAGCATCGAATACCACGACGACCAGACGAGAGAGGAGGACTGAGGGGTGAGCAGATACATGGTCGCGGCTGCCTGTGCAATTCCGCTCGCGCTCTTTGCGGGAGCCCACAGCGCGGGGGCCGCACCGGCAAGCGGATCGCACGAGAACACCGTGCGCTGCACGGGCACGATATCGCCGACGTTCAACCCGGGAATGATCACCGGGACCGTCGACAACGTCATCGTCCCCGAGAACAACTTCTGCGTCCTCGAAGGCGCCACGGTTCGCCACGACGTCCTTGTGGAGGACAACGCCGGCCTGGGTGCTGAGAACTCCAGCGTGGGACACGATGTGATCGCCGACGAGCCCTGGGAGATCGAAACGGGCAACAACGGGCCGTTCACCGTGGGCCATGACTTTGTTGTCACCGGCTCCGACCTGTCCAATGGCGACCAGGGCTATGACATCTGCGACACGACCGTGGGCCACAACCTGGTCTTCAAGCACACCGGCGTGCAGTACGAGATCGAGATCGGCGACGTCAGCCCGCCGGCGAACCAGGAGTTCTGCGAGGGCTCACCGTCGCCGCCGACCAAGGTCGGCCACGACCTGATCCTCGAGGACAATCTCACCGGCCGAATCGACGTGGGCAACAACACGGTCGGACACAACCTCTTGGTCAAGGACAACACCGCGACCTCGGCCAACGGCGAGACGCTGTTTCCGGGCATCGATGTTTCAGACAACACCATCCACAACGAAGCGGTCTGCGACGACAACACGCCCGCTCCAGCGCCCGACGGAACCGAGGACGGGCCCAACACCGCGAAGGACAACGACGGCTGCTGATGCGAGCGCGCCGCTAGCAGCGCACTGACAGCAAGAAGAGCCGGCCCCCCGCTCGGGGCGACCGGCTCTTCGCTTGAGCCCTCGTCAGTCGATCAGATCTCCGTCGCGCGCCGCCAGCCGCCCCAGAGCAGGGCGACCACACCGCCCACGATCAACAGCAGGCCGAGCGCCAGGCGCAGCGCACCCAGGCCGGAACCGGTTCCCGGGGTGCTGATGCCGGACACGCCGCTGGCCACCGAGCTCGACGCCGCGCCGCTGCCGCTGCCGCTCGAGCTGCCGGGCGCGCTCGTGGTGATGCCCGACACCGACGAGGTCGGCGACGGTGTGGTGGACGAGCAGCTCTGGTCCTCGCCGCCGCTGCCGCTGCTGATCAGCCGGTGCTGGCTGCTGTACGGCCCGGGCGTCAGGCTGGCGATCGCCTCGCCGTAGATGAAGTCGATCTGGAAGTCGCAGTTGGGCACGCTGACGGTCAGCTGCGCCTGGCCGGCGGCCGAGCAGCCGTCCGAGGTGTCGGTGTCGGTGCCCTGGCTGAAGCTCTCGCAGTCGGACATGGTCTGCTGCTTCGAGCCTTCGGTCTTGGTGTAGCTGACCAGCGTCACCTCCTCGCTGCCGCTGCTGTTGGAGGCGAAGGTGAAGTGGGCGGTGACCGTGTCGCCCGGCTGGACGTCGTCACCCAGGGAACACACCGACTCGCTGTGGCCGTCCGAGTGCTGGAGGACGAAGTAGTAGCTGGCGAGCGCCGCAGTGCTCGAGTTGGTGGGGTCGTTCAGGTTCGGCTGGCTGTTGCAGGTGGGTGGGCTTGACGCCGAGCTCTTGGTGCTACTGTGGTCGGCCGCCTGCACGGTTGCGGTTCCGGCCGTGAACACAAGCACGGCGCCAACGGCTACTGCCAGGGCCCCTACCCGGCACAGGAATGTGCGCATGGCTCCCCCGATAAACCCCCGCCTCCCTTCCAACTCCTTTAGCCCTCAGCGTACAGAAACCGCACCCGATTCGCCAAGCATGTGTTCCCACCCGGAGCCGTTTTGGCCGGCCAGCAGGCGGCGGCATCGCAGCGCCAGCCAGAGGCGCTGGCGTTGCGCCGGGTCGTCCAGGTCGATGCCGGCGTCGCGAAGACGGCCGATCCGGTAGACGACGGTGTGACGGTGAACGCCCAGCTTCTGGGCGGCTTCCGCGGTGCTGCGGGTGTCGAGCAGCGCCTCGGCTGTGGCCAGCAGGTCGCGATCCCTGGCCCGGCGCTCATTCAGGCCACCTAGGGCGCCCCCCACGAACCGGTGCAGCGCCACCTGGTCCGCGGCGAGCGCCGCGAACACGCCGACCTCCGCGTCGCTGTGCGCGCGCCGTTCCGGATCGAGCTTGCGGCCCACGTCCAGGGCCCGCCGCGCCTGGCGTGACGCTGCGGCGACCTCCTCGAGCGTCGCGGCTGTGGGCCCGAGGCCGAAGACGGCGCCCTCGACCGCCGCGCACATCGCGGCGATGTCGGCGCCTACCGGCACCAGCGCGACCCACTGGCCGGGCTCGCCGCTTACCAGGAGCGCGCCGGCCGCCCGCCAGGTGTCGTCCAGGCTCCGCTCGGCCTCCGGCCCCGCCACGGACGCGGCAACCACCCGGTACGGCGGGTGCAGGGTGAGGTCGGCCGCCGCGGCCAGCCGGCGGAGATCGGCGGAGGTGTCACCCGCCACGAGCCGCTGCAGGATGCGGTCGCGGTCACGGTCGCGCTGTCGCATCAGGCGCTCGCGGGTCTCCAGGTACGCCTGGCCCACCGCGGCGCTGATCTCGTCGAAGTACTCCAGAACGCGGCCGGTGACCGCCACGACGGTGGCGGGCGGCACCTGGTTCAGCAGCGCCGGCTCGCCGATCACCTCCAGCCACACCACCTTGGCCGCCACCCGGTACGCGCCGAACACCACTTCGAGGGGCACGCCCATCTCTGCCTGCTGGGCGCCCATCGACCCCAGCCGGGCGAGGTCCACCGGACGCAGGCCGCGGCCGTCGTTGAGCAGCCGCACCAGGGTGCGAAAGGCGTCGCGGCAGGCCGCCGTGATGACCCGCAGGTAGCCACGGGTGAGGAGGCGGTCGTCCATCCGGACGGTGCCGGTGGCGATCTGACGCGTCATGCGCCGGGCGATGGCGTCGGTTTCCGACAGGAGCCGCACGGTCACCTCCGGCGGCAGAGTGGCCGTGACGGACAAGCTGAGGTCAGCCGACTTGGCTGTCTGGGCCAAATTGTCCTCCACGTACAAAAAACCGCGCGAAACAATTATGCAACTGCCGATGCTTTGGCCGTACCGCAGAAGTAGCGTGGGAACGGTGATCTACGACGACGTCTTCATCCGGCTGGAGCGCGCCCGCTGGCAACTGAGCAGCGACATCCACTTCGACGAGATCGACCCTGCCCTGGTGAACGACCAGTGGCGCTTCGACCTGCGCCACATCTGCCTCACCGAGCTGAGCGCGCTGTACGCCACCGAGATGTTCATCCGCGACTTCTACGCGGACATCGACTTCTGCAGCTTCATCTCCGTCTGGTTCTACGAGGAGATGAAGCATCACCTGGTGCTGCGCAAGTACCTGGAGCAGCTGGGCGAGACGTTCGACGAGGCCGAGCTGCCCGCGCTGCGGCTCACCTTTGCGCCGGGCCCGGCCATCGAGACGTTGACGATGCACTACTGCGGCGAGCAGCGACTCGCCCACTGGTACACGGCGTTTGGCATCCATGCGCCCGAGCCGGTGCTGCGCACGATCTTCAAGATCCTTGCGGCGGACGAGTTGCGCCACGCAGCGTGCTACGCGAAATACCTGCGCCGCGCGGTGACCAACAATCCGGCGTGCCTGCCCGACATCCTGAAGATGGCGCTGTGGATGATCCGCAGCAGCAATGAGGCGCCGAAGCATCCGACGACGATCACGGAGCCATCCGTGGTGGGCCAGCTCGAGGACCCGGAGTACATCCCGCGGATGCTCAACTGGTACCTGCCGGGTCGCGACCACGAAAAGCCGGTGCAGCGCCGCATCCTCGCGCTCATGGGCGAGCTGAGCGACAGGCCGATGGGGTCGCCGCGCGACCTGCTTTCCGCGATTCGCGAGACCCAGGGCTCACCGGCGCCGGCCGCCGCGTAAAGCATTTCTGTGCGGCCACTGTGATGGCCGGGCGCGATCAATCGACGCGGTGTCGCATTACTCCTGGTCGGCGCGTGACGGCGGCGAGCCCGCGCATATCAGCACCAAACCCGCCGTCCGGCCGCGGTATGCGCTTGAGAGTTTGCAGGAGCACATCACCGGGGACCAGACTTCGCCGCGGCGGGCTGACGACGGCGACCACCTCGCCATGGCGATGGATTTCGATAGTTTCGCCGGCGGCTGCTCTGGAGAGGAGATTCGACAGGCCACGGCCGGCGTCAGTTGCCTTGATTCGCATGGACGCACCGTAGCGGATTCATCCCACTCCCTCATCCAACTTCCTCAATTGACTGCGCGAACCGAAGCACTCGGGAGGGGCGGCGAAATCGGCTATCCAACCGATCGATCCAGCGGGTCGCGAGGGCGAACTTCGACCCGACCGAGCTGGGCGGCTCGGGGCTTGGTCCGGGCACCACCTCGTCTGCTTTATAGCGAGTCCTCCCGACACGCCCGACTGGGCGCGAGGCGAACCAGATCCACGCCATAGGCTTCTGCAGGTTGCAAGGAGGCCAGTTAGCCGGGTGCTAGAATCGTGAATCATGAATCGCCGAACCACAATTTCCGCGGTCGATTCCGACCTGGCCACGCTGGAGGCGGAGGCAGTACGTCGAGGCGTGTCCGCCACAACGGTGATCGCAGAAGCGGTCGCTGAGAAGGCCGCAGCACTGCGCCGAGCGCGCCAGCCACGCCTGGGCGTGGCCGACAGCGGCGGCCGGTCGGCCGGTGCGGGCAAACTGACAAGCGAACCCATTGCGCATCCGCCTCGCTGATGGCCTTGGTGTGCGACACCGGGCCTTTGCTGGCGGCGCTCGATCGCGGCGACCCCGAGCACGAGCGCTGTCGCGCGCTTCTGACTACCGGGGTCGAGGACCTGGTGGTCCCCGGGTTGGTCTTGAGTGAGCTGGATTACTGGTGCGACAAGATCGGAATCAACTCGGCTTGGCTGACGTTCCTGGACGACGTTGATGCGGGCGTCTGGCGGCTGGAGCACCCATCGCTTGCTGACCTCCGACGCGCGCGCGACCTGCAGAGCGCGTATGGCGACCTTTCGCTCGGCGTGGTGGACGCGAGCATCGTCGCGCTGTGCGAGCGTCTTCGTGAAGACAAGCTCGCGACCCTCGACAGACGCCATTTTTCAGTGGTGCGCCCGGGCCACGTGCGGGCGCTGACACTCCTTCCGGCCTGACCCTCGGGCTCGACCGACCGCGTTCCGGCGGTGGGCCGGGGCATGGTTCCGATCGCACCTATAATCGATCGCGTCATGACCTCGGACATCGTGCGCGTGCGCGCGGTGGCGCGCGGCCGCGTGCAGATGGTGGGCTTCCGCGCATTCGTGCAACGCCACGCCGCGCAGCTCGGTCTCGGCGGCAGCGTGCGCAACGCACCCGACGGCACCGTGGTGTGCGAGCTGCAAGGGGCGCGCGAGGCGGTGGAGCAGATGCTGGCGCGGCTCAACGACGGGCCGCTGCACGCACGCGTGGACAGGGTCGACGTCGAACCCCTCGAGCCGGTCGCCGATGCGCCCTCGATGCGGGTGACGGCGTGACGTTCCAATTCGCAGAGCGCATGTCCCGCCTCGGCACCGAGAGCGCGTTCGAGGTGCTGGCACATGCCCGGCGCCTGGAGGCCGAGGGCCGCTCGATCATCCACCTTGAGATCGGCGAACCGGACTTCGCCACGCCGCAGAACATCATCGACGCCGCGGTGCGCGCCCTCAACGACGGCGCGACGCACTACACGCCGGCGAGCGGCATCCCGCAGGTGCGCGAAGCCACAGCGCAGTACGTCACCAAGCACACCGGCGTGCCCACCACGATGGAGAACATCGTGCTGACGCCGGGCAGCAAGAACATCCTGCTGTTCGCGCTGCTCATGCTGGTGGAGGAGGGCGACGAGGTCATCGTGCCCGACCCCGGCTACCCCATCTACCGCTCGCTGGTGGAGTTCATCGGCGCGAAGGCGGTGTCGCTCCCGGTGCGCCAGGAGAACGCATTTCGCATCGACCCGGCGGAGCTGCGCTCGCTCGTCACGGACCGCACCCGTCTGCTCATCGTCAACTCGCCCGGCAACCCCACCGGTGGCGTGCTGACGCGCGAGGACTGCGAGCAGATCGCCGAGATCGCGCAGCAGCGCGACCTCGTGGTGCTGAGCGACGAGATCTACAACCGCCTCGTCTACGACGGCGCGCACACCTCGCTGTACTCGATCGACGGCATGGCCGAGCGCACGATCTACCTGGACGGGCTGAGCAAGGCGTGGGCGATGTGCGGGTGGCGCCTGGGCATCGGAGCGATGCCCGTCGAGCTGGCCAAGAGAATGGACACGCTGATGATCAACAGCTCGTCGTGCGCAGCGGCGTTCACGCAGTGGGCGGCGGTGGAGGCCTTCGACTCGCCGGAGTCGGACGCCGCCGTGGACACGATGGTGCACGAGTTCCATCGCCGGCGCGACATCCTGGTGGACGCGCTGAAGCGAATCCCCGGCATCGAGTGCCATCAGCCCGAGGGAGCGTTCTACGTGTTCCCCGACATCACGGCGACCGGCTGGGAGGACCGCGACCTGGCCAACGCGCTGCTCGACGAGGTTGGCGTCGCCGTGCTGCGCGGCTCGTCATTCGGCCCGCACGGCGCAGGCCACATCCGGCTCAGCTACGCGAACTCGGTCGAGAACCTGATGCTCGCCACCGACCGCATCGCGACGTTTCTCGGCGCCGCGGTCTCGCAGTCGTAGATGGAACCCGCATGGCCATCGCGCCGCGCGTCCCCTCGCATGCCAGGGTCCGCGATCTGCTGGCGGACGCCGACCTCGTCCCTGTAGCGGTCGAGATCCCGCGTCGGGACCTCACGCCGGTGGGCGCGATGCTCGCCCTGGGCGTCGACGGCGAGTGCTTCCTGCTCGAGTCGGTGGAGGGCACCGAACGCCTGGCGCGCTGGTCGATGCTCGGCCATGGGCCGCGGCGCACGTGGCAGTCCGACGCGGCAGGTCCGGATCCGATCCGCACGCTGCGCGAGCAGGTCGCCTCGCACACGCCCGCCGTCGTTGAGGGCCTCGACGTGCCCTTCGCCGGCGGCGCGGTCGGCTTTCTGAGCTACGAGGCGGCGCGTCACTTCGAGCGGATCCCGGCATCGGCCGATCGTCTGCGCGTTCCCGACGCGTGGTTCGGCGTCTACGACACCGTGGTCGTCTTCGACCATGCGCGCGACGCCGTGCTGCTGATCGGAACCGTGCACGCCGCCGACCCGCGGGGCGCCGACGCTGCAATCGACGCGTGTCTTGACGAGCTCGAGCGGCTGCGTGCGCGGCTGGTGTCGGCCGCTCAGCCGCCGCCGCCCGCTGCGCCCGCCGATCCTGCGCCGGTCGCGGCGCTGGATGCGCGCGCGAACATGTCGCGCGAGGCTTTTCACGAGGCGGTGCAGCGCTGCCACGAGTACATCGTCGCGGGCGACATCTTCCAGGTGCAGATCTCGCGCCGCTTCGCGCTCCCGCTGCGCGGCCATCCGTTCGACCTGTACCGCGCGCTGCGCGAGGTGAACCCCAGCCCCTACATGTTCTACCTGGTGACGCCGCACGGCGCCATCGTGGGCGCATCGCCGGAGATGCTGGTGCGCGTGACCGATGGTCACGTGCGCTATCACCCCATCGCGGGCACGCGGCGGCGCGGCCGCGACCCGGACGACGACGCGGGGATGGAGGCCGAGCTGCGGAGCAGCGAGAAGGAAGCCGCCGAGCACCTGATGCTCGTGGACCTGGGACGCAATGACGTGGGCCGCGTGTCAGCCACCGGCAGCGTGCGGGTGACCGAGCTGATGGAGGTGGAGCGGTACTCGCACGTGATGCACCTGGTCAGCAGCATCGAGGCGGAGCTGGCGCCCGGCGTCGACTCGCTCGACGCGCTGCGCGCCTGCTTCCCCGCCGGGACCGTGACGGGAGCGCCGAAGATACGCGCCATGGAGGTCATCGCCGAGCTCGAGCCCGAGGCGCGCGGCGTCTACGCCGGCGCCGTCGGCTACGTCGGCTGGGGCGGGAACCTGGACACCGCGATCGCGCTGCGGACGCTGCTGGTGCGTGACGGCGTCGCCTACGCCCAGGCCGCGGCGGGGATCGTCGCCGACTCGGTGGCGCACGAGGAATCGCTCGAGATCGACAACAAGGTGCGCGCGCTGGCACAGGCCGTTGCGACGGTGAACGCCACATGAAGGGCCGCGTGCTCCTGATCGACAACTACGACTCCTTCACGTACAACCTCGCGCAGTACCTGGGTGAGCTCGGCGCGGATGTCGACGTGCTGCGCAACGACGCCCGCGCTGCGCACGAAATCGCCGCCGCCGCGCCCGCCGCGGTCGTGATGTCGCCCGGGCCCAAGCGCCCGGAGGATGCGGGGGTATGCGTGGACCTGGTGCGGCTCGTGGGGGAGCGGACGCCGATCCTCGGCGTGTGCCTCGGCATGCAGGCCATCGGCGTCGCATACGGTGCTCGCGTGGTGCGCGCGCCGGAGGTTGTGCACGGCAAGGTGCGGCCGGTGCGGCACGACAGCGAGGGTGTGCTGTGCGGGCTCGCCAACCCGTTCATGGCCACGAGGTACCACTCACTCGTCGTCGAGGGCGCGTCCCTGCCAGCCGCGCTGCGCGCCACCGCGTGGAGCGAGGACGGCCTGGTGATGGCGGTGCGCCATCGCTCGCATCCCGTGGAGGGCGTGCAGTTTCATCCAGAGTCGATCGGAACACCGGAGGGTCACCGGCTCCTGCGCAACTTCCTGGAGGCCGCGCGCGTGCCGCTGGCGGCGACCGCATGAGCGAGGGTCTGGGCGCCCTCGCGTCCATCGCGGCGCGCAAGGCGCTGGAGGCCGAGCGGCTGCGCTGCGCCGGCGCGGGCATGTGGGCCAAGGCGGAGGCGCTGCCCGCGGCACGCGACATGGCGGTGCTCCGCGGCGGAGCGGTGATTGCCGAGATGAAGCGGCGCTCACCGAGTGGCGGCGAGCTCCGGAGCGCGCTGGATCCCGTGTCGCTCGCCCGCGAGTATCAGGCGGGCGGCGCGGCGGCGCTGTCGGTGCTCACCGACGGACCGAGCTTCGGCGGATCGCTCGACGACCTGCACGCGGTACGCGCGGTTGCCGACATCCCTCTGCTGCGCAAGGACTTCGTGCTCGACCCCGTGCAGGTGGCGGAGGCTCGGGTGGCCGGTGCTGACTGGGTGCTCCTCATCGTCGCGCTGCTCGACTCCGCGCTGCTCGACGAATGTCTGGACGCGGTGCGGCGGTGCGGGGCGCACGCGCTGGTGGAAGGGCACGACGCCGACGAGGTGCGGCGCGCCGTCGACGCCGGTGCCGAGTGCGTCGGCATCAACAACCGCGACCTGCGCACGCTGACGGTCGACCTCGGCACGTTCTCGAGGCTGCGCCCCCTGGTGCCGGACGGGGTCATCTGCGTCGCCGAATCGGGCGTGCGCAGCCCTGACGACGCGCGCCGCATGGTGAGCGAGGGCGCGGACGCTGTGCTGGTGGGAGAGGCGATGCTGCGCGCCGAGTCGCCGGGCGCGGCCTGTGGCGAGCTGGCGCAAGCCGCGCGAGCGGCGGCCGGCACGCAGCCGTGATCGTCAAGGTGTGCGGCGTCACCGACGCCGAGGTTGCCGAGGCGGCGGTCAGCGCGGGCGCAGACCTCATCGGCCTGGTGTTCGAGCCACGCAGCCCGCGGCATGCCGACGACGCCCAGGCACGGCGCGTCGCATGCGCGGTGGGGAGGGGCGCGCAGCTGGTGGGCGTCTTCGTCGAGCCCGCGGCCGAGCGGTGCATGGAGGCTGCCGCGCGGTACGGCCTCAGCGCCGTCCAGGTGCACGGCGACATCGATGCAAGGTTCGTGATGGCCTGCGATGTTCCAGTCATTCGTGGCTACAACGTCCGCAGCGCGGAGGACGCGCTCACGCTGCAGTGGTGGCCGGACTGCCTCCTGCTCCTCGACGCGCCGGCCGCGGAGGGCGGGCTGCCCGGCGGGACGGGCACGAGGCTGCCGCGCGAGCTCGCCGCCGAGGTGGCTCGCCATCGCCGCGTCATCCTGGCGGGCGGCATCGGGGCGGACGACGTCGCCGAAGCGATCAGCGCCGTCCGTCCGCATGGCGTGGATGCGTCGAGCAGGCTGGAGACGGCGCCGGGAAGAAAGGATCCCGCCCTGGTGCGCGAGTACGTGACCAGCGCGCGCGCCGCGTTCGCGGGGCTCAATGGTGGCTGAAGCGATGGGGCAGCACGCCGGTCGCTTCGGCGAGTACGGCGGCGCGTATGTGCCCGAGACGCTGGTGCCTGCGCTCGCGGAGCTGGAGCAGGGCATGGACGACGCGTTCGCGGACACGGCCTTCAACGCCGACCTCGCGTCGTGGCTGCGCGACTACGCCGGCAGGCCCACGCCGGTCACGCACGCCCGCCGGCTGTCGCAGGAGACCGGTGGCGCGCAGATCCTTCTGAAGCGCGAGGACCTGCTGCACACCGGCGCGCACAAGCTGAACAACGTGCTCGGGCAGGTGCTGCTCGCGGTGCGCCTGGGCAAGCGCCGCATCATCGCCGAGACCGGCGCCGGCCAGCACGGTGTGGCCACTGCCACCGCGTGCGCCTGCTTCGGGCTGCGCTGCGTCGTGTACATGGGCAGCGAGGACATGCGCCGCCAGGCGCTCAACGTCTACAAGATGCGGCTGCTCGGCGCCGAGGTCGTCGCGGTGGAGAGCGGCACCGCGACCCTGAAGGACGCCACCAACGAGGCGATCCGCGACTGGGTGAGCCATGTGCGCGACACGCACTATGTGATCGGCAGCGCCGTCGGGCCGCATCCGTATCCCACGCTGGTGCGGCGGCTGCAGCGCGTCATCGGCGATGAGGCGCGCGCGCAATGCCTCGAGCGTCTCGAGCGTCTGCCCCATGTGGTCGTGGCGTGCGTCGGCGGTGGCAGCAACGCCATCGGGATGTTCGCCGCCTTCCTCGACGACGCGGCTGTGGAGCTCGTGGGCGTGGAGGCGGCCGGGCGCGGGTTGGACACCGGCGCGCACGCCGCGCCGCTCTCGCGGGGGCGCCCCGGGGTGCTGCACGGGGCGCACAGCTATCTCATGCAGGACGGCGCGGGCCAGGTGCTGGGCACGCACTCGATCAGCGCAGGTCTCGACTATCCCGGCGTCGGGCCCGAGCACAGCGCCCTGCGCGACAGCGGCCGGGTGCGGTACGTGTCCGCGACGGACGAGCAGGCACTGGCCGCGTTCCACCGGCTGTCGCAGCTGGAGGGGATCATCCCGGCGCTCGAGTCCGCGCACGCGCTGCACGCCGCGGCTGAGCTGGCCGCATCGCGCGACGCCGAGGACGTTGTGCTGGTGTGCCTCAGCGGCCGGGGTGACAAGGACATCGACACGGTGCGCGAGCACGACCCGGCGTGAGCATCAGAGTGGCGCCGCGCACGCGGTTCGACGACGCGTTCTCCGCGCGGGACGCGGGCGCGCCACCCGGGCTGATTCCGTACATCACCGCCGGCTTTCCCCATCGCGACGCGACGGCCGTCCTCCTGCGCGCGGCGCAGGACGGCGGCGCGCTCGCCGTCGAGACGGGCATCCCGTTCAGCGATCCGCTGGCGGACGGGCCCACCATCCAGCGCGCGGGCTGGCGCGCGCTGCAGAACGGCATGACCCTGCAGCTCGCCCTGGAGCAGGTCGCCGCGGCCCGAGCCGCGGGGCTGGAGATCCCGGTAGCGGCGATGACGTACGTCAACCCCGTGCTCGCGTACGGGCGTGACCGGTTCATGCGCGACGCGCACGCGGCGGGGCTTGACGGGCTGATCGTGCCCGACCTCCCGTTCGACGAGGCGGATTCGGTGAGGGATGCCGCGCATGGGGCGGGTCTCGCGTTCATCCCGCTGATCGCGCCCACGACGCCCGACGAGCGCATGCGCCGGATCGCAGCGTCGGCGAGCGGGTTCGTGTACTGCGTCAGCGTCACCGGCGTCACAGGCGCCCGGAGTGCGCTGCCGGATGAGGCGCTGGCGCTGCTCGACCGGGTCCGCGCCGCAACCCCACTGCCGCGCGCCCTGGGTTTTGGACTCTCACGTCATGAACACGTGCAGGCCCTGCGCGGACACGCGGAGGCCGCGGTGGTGGGATCCGCGCTCATCGATGCTGTGGAGAGGGCGCCGCAGGACGCGGCGGGTGTGGTCGAGCGCTTCTGCGAGTCGCTGATCCAAGGGCCGTGACCTCGCGCAGCGTGGCACCCGCGTCGCGACTGGACGCGACACTCACCGTGCCCGGCGACAAGGCGATCAGCCACCGCGCGCTGATCGTCGGATCGATCGCCCGCGGACGCAGCTACGTGGGCAACGTGTCGCCGGCGGCGGACGTGACCGCCACCGCGGAATGCCTTCGCGCGTGCGGAGTGTGGCTGCGCGACTTCGCTGACGGGAGGGTGGCGCTGGACGGGGCCGGGCCCGGCATGAGCCTACGCACGCCCGCCGTGACCCTGGACTGCGCCAACTCGGGCACCACGATGCGCCTGCTGGCCGGGGCGCTCGCCGGCCACGACTGCACCGCGGAGCTCACGGGCGACGCCTCGCTGCGGAAAAGGCCCATGCGCCGCGTGGCAGCGCCGCTGACGGCGATGGGCGCGACCGTGCGCGTGTCGCCCGACGGGACCGCACCGCTGCATGTCGAGGGACGCAGCTCGCTGCGCGCCGTCGACTGGACGCCGGAGACGCCCAGCGCGCAGGTGAAGTCGCTGGTCCTGCTGGCCGCGCTCAGCGCGGACGGCGTCAGCACCGTGCGCGAGCGCATCGCCACGCGCGACCACACGGAGCGCCTGCTGCGCCGCTGCGGCGTGTCGGTGCGCACCGACGGAGATGTCGTCAGCATCACGCCGGGTGCCGTCGCGCCCTTCGGCATGCGTGTGCCCGGCGACATCAGCTCGGCCGCGTTCTTCCTGTGCCTCGGCGCGGCGCTCCCCGGCTCACGGGTTCGCATGCAGCGCGTGGGGTTGAACCCGGGGCGCACCGGCGTGCTCGACGCGCTGCGAGACATGGGCGCGACCGTCGTCGTGGAGCCGGCTGCTGCGGATGAGAGCGCGGAGCCGGAGGGCGACGTCGAGGTGCGCGGAGGCGCGCTGCAGGGCACCGTCATCGCCGGCGACCTGGTGACGCGGTGCATCGACGAGCTGCCGGTGCTCGCGGTCCTCGCGACGCAGGCGGAGGGTGAGACGCTGATCCGCGACGCAGCGGAGCTGCGCGCCAAGGAGAGTGACCGCATCAGCGCCGTGGTCGAGGGTCTGCGCGCGTTCGGCGGCGTCTGCGAGGCCGCGGACGACGGGCTGGTGGTGCAGGGCCCGTCGCGGCTGCGCGCGGCGCGTGTCGACGCACGCGGTGACCATCGTCTGGCGATGGCGTTTGCTGTCGCGGCGTCCATCGCCGCCGCGGACTCGGGTGAGTCCGTGATCGAGTCCGCGGACTCTGCGGCCGTGAGCTACCCGGCATTCTTCGACGACCTGGCGCGCGCCGTCAGATCACGCTGAGCAGAAAGCCGGCGCAGAGCGCGAGCGCCGTCAGCTGATGCAGCTTGACGGCGTTGATCAGCAGCACCGTCCAGCCGCGCGCGTCCAGATCGACGCTGGCCCGGCCGGCGACGACGATGGCCCGAAGGCCGGGGACGATGGCGATCGCGGTCCACACGGGGATGCGCTGGAACGCGACGGCGAACGCCAGCAGAACCGGGCCGAGGATCAGCAGCGCCTGGTACTCGAGGACCACGCCACGCGGTGACAGGTACGTGGCCAGCGTGCGCTTGCCCACCGAAGCGTCATGCGCGCGGTCGCGCGCGTTGTTCGCGTGCAGGATGGCCGCCGTGAGCAGCGCCAGCGGGATGGCGGCGAACCACACGGCGGCCGGAACGCTGCTCGTCTGCGCCGCCGCCGTGCCCCAGGGGATGCCGATGCCCATGGGCAGCGCGGAGGCCAGCTCGCCCAGGGGGCGGTACGCGAGGCGCAGCGGCCACGCGGTGTACGCCCAGCCGGCGAGCACAGCCGCCGCGCCAAGGAGCACCAGCGCAGGCTTCTGCACCAGCACCACGATTGCCGCGCCATCGAGCGCGGCGAGGAGAAAGCACGCCAGCGCGATGACGCGCGCACCGCTCGCATCCACCCATCCCGCCTTCATCGCCAGCGACGAGCCCGCGGCGGGGAAGTCGTCGGCGCCGGTGCGCGAGTCCTCCGCGTCGTTGAGCACATTGGTGGCGCACTGCAGCAGCACCGCGAGCACGAGGCACAGTGCGGCGATCAGCGGTTCGGGCCGCTGCGCGGGCAACAGCGCGAGCGTCCCCACCACGGAGCTCAGCGCCGCGATCGGCAGCGAGCGTGGACGGACGCTGTGCCACAGGACGACGGGCAGCGCGGGACGCAGACGTGTGGCGGCCGCGGCCGGCATCAGCCGGCGGCGCCCGACTCGTCGAAGCTCAGCAGCAGAGCCGGCGTGCCCAGCGCCTCGACCACCTTGAGCGTGCGCACCGTTATCAGCGCAGGCATCACCGGGAGTCGCTCGATGAACTGCGCCGCGCCCGATGCGTGCGACGTGAGCCGGCGAAGGAGCTCGGCGTGGCGCTGCTCGTCGGTGATGAGATCCGCAACGCCCGTGCCCTGCACCCAGCGCGACGGGTTGCCCGGCGAGCACATGAACGCGACGCGCGGATCCTCGGCCATCTCCCGTTGCTTGCGCGATCCCTTGATGGTCGCGATGAGCAGCTGGATGCCGCCCGACGGGGTGCGCTCAGGCGCGAAGAAGACGCCGGCGACGTGAGGCCCGTTCGCGCTCACGGTGCCGAGCGCCGTTGTGTCGTAGGCGCGCAGCGCCCAGAGCGCGCGATCGATGTCGGTGCTGCCGGTCACGGCCATGGCCTCTCATCCGATCATCGCAGAAGGCGGCTGAAGCGACGGTCCGCATACACGCGTCCACCGGTTTGACACGTCGCGCAGTACTGAAACGACCGCGACGCGTATGCGACCTCACGCACCACGTCGCCGCAGACGGGGCACCGCTGGCCGGTACGGCCGTGCACGCGCAGGCGCAGGCGCTTGCCGTCGCGCAGGCTGTCGGGTTCCAGCGAGCGAGCCTCCTGCAGCGCGTCACCCAAGACGGTGCGCAACGACGCGTGCAGCTGCTCCATCTCGCTCGCGGTGAGACTGTTCGCTCTGCGGAACGGCGAGAGGCGTGCCGCGTGCAGGATCTCGTCCGAGTAGGCATTGCCCACTCCGGCGATGACGTCCTGGTCGGCGAGGGCATTCTTCAACGTGCTCGTGCTCTCGGCGAGCAGCGCACCGAGGCGGTCGGGCGTGAGCGACTCGTCGAGGGCATCCACCCCGAGGCGCGCGATGCCGGGCACGTCACGCACGTCCCGCACCACGTAGACCGCGAGCCGCTTCTCGGTGCCCTGCTCGGTGGCCTCCAGTGCGGCGCCAGAGCCCAGGCCGACCACCATCAGCAGCGGCCCGCGCTGGGCGGGGCGGGTGCTCGACGGCCTCTCCCGGCGCCGCAGCCATCCGGCTCGCGCGAGGTGGACCACCAGGTGCAGGGGCGCCGCTTCGAGGTCGATGAACTTGCCGTGCCTGCGCGCCCCTGTGAGCTCGAGACCCGTGAGCGCCTCGGCGGGCGGGTCGTATGTCTTCAGGGCGGCGACCGAGCGCATCCGGACGGACTCGATGGTGTCGCCGCGCAGCGACCGGCCGAGTGACTCGACCAGCGCCTGCACCTCGGGCAGCTCCGGCATCGACGCAATGGTCGCGGATGGAAGAATTC
>JAFARE010000005.1 GCA_019245575.1 Candidatus Dormiibacterota bacterium
CGATTGGCCCGCGGGGCGCAGGCCGCCGAGGACCTCGAGGGAGCCGTCAGGCCGGGCGACACAGGGGCGCATCGCCCGATTGTCCGCCAGGCGGCGCAGCGTTCAGGCGGCGCG
The DNA here is from genome assembly GCA_019245575.1 of Candidatus Dormiibacterota bacterium. Classification (GTDB taxonomy): domain Bacteria; phylum Chloroflexota; class Dormibacteria; order Aeolococcales; family Aeolococcaceae; genus JAFARE01. The sequence goes on from JAFARE010000005.1 coordinate 115, forward strand.
CAGCTCGTCGGGTATCGCGGTCAGCGTCTGGAGGCGGCCGTCGCGGAGCAGGCGCAGCACCATGAAGCGGTCGATGGCGGTGCCCACCATGAGCCGCTGGATGTCGCCGGGGCGCTGCACCGGCGTGCCGTCGACCTCGACGATGACGTCGCCTGGCCGGATGCCGGCCGCAGCAGCGGGGCTGCCGGCCACCACCTCGGCGACCTCCATGCCCGCGGCGCGGCCGAGCTCCTCCTGCCACCTGGGAGTCAGCGGACGCTGAGCGCCCGCCACCCCGAGGTAGGCGCGGCGCACCCGGCCGTCGTGCATGAGGGCGCTGACGATGCGCTGGGTCGTCCGGTTCACCGGCACCGCGAGGCCCACGCCGATTCCGGCGAGCGCCGTGTTGATGCCGACCACGCGTGCCGCGCTGTCGGCGAGGGCGCCGCCGGAGTTGCCGGGGTTGAGCGCCGCATCGGTCTGGATGACGTCGTCGATGATCCGCACCTGCTGACCCAGCCGGGTGGGAAGCGAGCGGCCCAGGGCGCTGACCACCCCGGCGGTCACGCTCCCCGCGAAGCCCAGCGGGTTGCCCACCGCCACCACGAGCTGGCCCACGCGGAGGTGGTCGGCGTCGCCCAGCTCGGCTGCGGTGAGGCCGCCCCGGTCGGCGCGCAGGACGGCGAGGTCGGAGAGCGGGTCGCGTCCGGCGACCTCGAACGCCAGCTCGCGGCCGTCTGCCAGGGTGACGCTGCCGCCGCCGGCGCCGCCGACCACGTGCGCGGAGGTCACCAGGAATCCGTCAGTGGTCAGGCAGACGGCGGAGCCGCTCCCCTGCGGACGAGCGCGCCCGTCGCGGCCGGTGCGCAGCACCTGGACCGCCGCAACCGCGGGGGCCAGCCGGGAGGCGACGCCCACCAGCGTTCGCGAGTAGACGTCGAGCGCCTCGGCGTCCCGCGCCTCGACGTCGTCAGACGACGTCAGGCCCAGTGGCACGCACCTTCTCCACGTTGCTCAGGGCATCGCGCAGGCTGGCGATCCATTCGGACTGGTGCTTGCCCACGAGGCGGACGCTCCAGGCGAGCGCCTCGCTGCGGCTGCGGGCCACGCCTGCGTCGATGAGCGTGTCGAGGACGCGGCGGTCCTCCATGCGCAGCCGGGTCATGACGGGCACGCCCAGCGTCGTGAAGAGCTCCTCGACGTCGCCGATGCGGGCGCCCCAGGAGACCTTGCGGCCGAAGAGGCGCTCGGCGTCGCGGGCTACGCGGATCCGCGCGTCGCGCGTCTCGGAGCGGAAGCGGGCGATGCGGGCCGACCTGGCCGCGGTGCGCGTGCCCTCGGTGGCGTCGGCGGGGATCTCCGGCTCGGCGATGGGGCCGACCACGAGGATCTCGTCACGGTCGGCGCTGATGTCGGGGGCGGAGGCGTAGAGGTTGTCGGGCAGGCGGCCGGCGAACCAGCCTGAGACCTCCTCGTCGGTCAGCGGCGCGGGTGGGGTTGCGTGTTTCATGGATTACATGATTACACGATTGCGGAGCAGCCGCAACGGCCCGGCGGGACGCAACCGCGGGAGATGCGGCGCCCGCGGGCTCAGCTGGACCGACGGCGCCGGCGCACGCGGCCGGCCATCCGGCGGGCCAGCTCGACGGGGCTGAACCGATACTCCGAAAGAAGCCTTCGGCGGCGACCGCGCGAGGCCAGCTGCTCGTCGGACAGCATGAACAGCTCCGGCTGGTTGGCCCGCAGGTCGGCCACATGGGCGCGCAGGATCACCGCCAGGAGGCTCGCCAGCGGCACGGCGAAGAACGCACCGAAGAACCCGCCCGCGGCCACCCCCGCCAGCAGCGCGAGCAGCGTGACGAGGGGATGCAGCTTGACGTAGCGGCTCTGCACGCGCGGCGAGACGAGGTAGCCCTCGACGATGTGGATCACCACGAAGAGCGCGATTGTCTCGACGGTGAGCGTAGGGCTCACCGTGAGGGCGAACAGCACGCCGATGGCGGCGCCCACGAACGGTCCGGCGAGGGGGATGAGCTCGAACACACCGGCTGCCACGCCGACGACGAGCGCGAACGGCACACCGAGCAAGAAGCAGCCGACGCCGGCGAGCGCGCCCACCAGCAGCGCCAGCACGAACTGCGCGCGCACGTACCCGCCGAACACGACGGCGAATGCGCTGAGCGCGAAGTCCGTCTCGGTGCGCACCCTCCCGGGAAGCATCATGAGCAACCCGGCGCGGAGCCGCGGGCCGTCAGCCAGCAGCCAGAACGCCGCGATGAAGGTGATGAGCAGGTCGACCATCAGCCGCACCGTGAAGGACACCGCCGTGATCAACAGCGTGCCGCTCGACGTTGTCGAGAGATTGATGCCCAGCACGTTGGCCACCGCGTTGAGGTTGACGTTGATGCCGTGCGACGCCAGCGAATGCTGCAGGTCGAGGAAGGGTCGCTCCACACGAGGCAGCGTCAGGCTGAGCGCGTGCGCCTGGCCCACGATGGGCGTGCCCACGGCGTAGACCAACCCGACGATGACAGCGAGGAACAGCACCAGTGAGATGAAGGCCGAGAGACCGATCGGCAGCGTGCGCTTCAGCAGGTCGTGCAACGGCGCCACCACCAGCGCGACGATGCCGCCGAACACGGCGAAGAGCAGCACGGAGAGAACGCTGCTGACGATGCCGCCCGCCATCGCGAGCAGCTGCACGACGAGGTAGATGATCGCGACGATGAAGAGGACGCGGCCCCATCGCCAGAATGCGTCGCGCAGCTCTTCGCGCGCCTGAGCCTCGCTTGGCTTGTCGCCCTCAGGCGGGGGTGCTGGCGCTTCCGGCTCCTGGTGCAGTGCGGGCCGGCGGGCTGGCTGGGTCACGATGTTGTGGCTTCGATGGTAGGTGGCCTGTACCGCACCGGCCAGGGCGGATCGCTTCAGCCGGCCCGGGCTTCCCGCATCGGCAGGGCGGCGAAGCCGAAGGCTCCGGGCCCCGTATAGGCGCCGGCGATGGGGCTCAGCGCCACGGTCTCGGACCGGCCGACGCGGGACACCGCGGTGAGGCGCTCCTGGAGGGCGGCCGCCTCGTCGGGTGCGTCGGCATGAAAGAGGAGGAGCCACTGGGGCACGCCGTCGAGCTGCTCGCCCGCGATGCGCTGCAGCGCCTCGAGCGCTCCCGACGTGGTGCGGGCCAGCGCCACGCGCCCCGTCTCGGCGCCGTGCATGCGAAAGACCGGGCGGATGTGCAGCGTGTTGGAGATGCCGGCGATCAGCGCGGGGACCCGGCCGCTCCGGGCGACGTATGTGAGGTTGGCGAGCGACCCGTACATGCGAACAGCGGCGCTAGCGCGCCGGACCTCGTCCAGCACATCGTCGACCGGCGCGCGCTGCGCGCACAGCTCCGCCGCGGCCCGCGCGATGAGCGCCAACCCCACCGCCGCGGAGGAGGTCTCGACGACGATGACCCGCTTGCGCCCTTCCTCACCCGCGAGCATGTCTGACGCGAGGCACGCCGCATCGTGCATGCCGCTCCACTTCGCCGGAATCGTCAGGCAGACAACACGTTCAGCATCCAGGCGCCGGAACGCCTCGAGGTACTCGCCCGGCGACGGCGTCGACGTCGACGGCACAGCCCCGGAGCGGAGCTTCGAGTAGAACGCCGCATAGCCGAGGCTGTCACCCGTGTCGACGAATTCGACATCGCCCAGCGTGATTCGTACCGGCACGACGGCGCGCCCTGCGTCGAGATCCTCGGGAAGCGCAGCGCCACCATCCACGACGAGAGCGCACGGGCGGCTCACGCGAAGGGACCTGTGAACCCGTCCCGCATCACGCGTAGCATCATAGGTGATCAAGATGAGCGTGCCGTGGCAGGTTGCGGGTATGTGCGCCATCGGCTACCTCATCGGGGGCATCCCCGCAGGATGGTTGCTGGTGCGATGGCAGCGTTACGGACTCGACGTGCGTCGCTACGGCTCGGGAAACATCGGCACCAGCAACGTGTATCGCCATGCGGGATTCGACGTCGCGGTGATCGTCGGCCCGCTGCAGTTCGCGCAGGGACTCGCGCCCGTCCTTGCGGCGCGCCTGCTCGGCTTCTCCCTCGGTGCGCAGGTGCTCATCGCCGTCTGCACGGTGTTCGGCAACGGATGGCCGGTGTATCTGCGCTTCAACGGCGGCCGTGGTGTCGCCGTGGCCACCGGCGCGGTGGGACCGCTGACCATCGCCGGCTTCATCGCGCTGCTGATGTGCTACGCGTGGGGCGCGATACGCGGACGCATCGCGCTCGCGGTGGCGGTGGCGTTCGTCATCCTGCCGGTGGTCGCGTTCTTCTTCAACGGCCCGATGGTCGCGGTGGGCTGCGCCGCGCTGCTCGTGCTCCTGATGCTGCGACGCATGGAGGGCCTGCCCAGCGACACGCGGGTGTACGGCCACTTCTGGCGCAGACTGTTCGAGCGACTCGTCCTCGACGAACGCCCGGGGCGCCCGTTGATGGGTCCTCGAACAGATCCCGGTGTGCCTCCGTTGCGCAAGTGAGGCACGTCGGCGAGTCTTCTGCGCTGTTGCCTCATGCGCGGGGATGGGGAGGGGTTGACTGGGACATACGCAGCCGGCCTGGTCCGGCCGGCGAGTAGCTGAGCGCGCTTGCGACGCCGAAGGCGTCGCCGCGCGTTCCCAGACAGCCCCTCCCCATCCCCGCGGTGATCGCAGCGCGCAGCTCAGTCCTTGTAGACGTTGCCGAACGGGTACCACTGCGTGGGCATCCGCTTGATCTGTTGTTCGAGGACCCATGCAACGTTCTGCATCACGGCTTCGTCCGAGTCGCTCGAACTGACCAGGATCGGGTCGTGCAGCCGCATGCGGTAGAGGCCACCCTCGCGCCAGCAGTCGACGGGGATGATCGGCACGCCGGTGACGCGCGCGATCCATGCCGGTGACGTGCTGAAGTTGACCTTGCCGTTGCAGAAGTCGACGAGCACGCGCTCGCCGCGGTCGGGGATGTCGCAGAGGATTGCGTCGAAGCGGCCGCGCCGCACGGCGCGGATCAGGCCACGCGCGGCGCCCCCCGTCATGAGCACGTCCATGTCCTGGTGGCGCCGCGCCCACGCTGCGATGCGCGTGGCCAGGTCGCTGGTGCCCACACGCGTCATCACCGTGGTCAGCGGGAGGTTGCACGCGAGCGCGTTGGCCGCCGCCACGTCCCAGCTGCCGTAGTGCGCCAGCGTGAAGATGCCGCCGCCGTGCTCACGCAGCGCGTCGTAGGCATATTCGATTTGGTACACGCGGAAGTAACGGTGCATCCGCTGCGGCGGGATCGCGTACTCCCACACGAAGTCGAACGATGTGCGCATGAACTCGCGAAACGACCCGCGTGCGCGGCGCCGCGCCTCGGAACCGCTGATCGACGGGTCGAGCTGCTTGTGATTCGCGGCAGTCTGGCGTGCCCGTCGTGGCGAGCTGGCGTAGATGGCGAGCCCCAGGGCGTCGGCGAACAGATACCGCGCCGCGCCCAGGGTGCGCAGTGACCGGCTGGCGGCCCAGAGCCCGGCGCGCAGCGGCAGATTCGGCGGCGCAAGCGCATCGGCCGGGGCCGCACGATTGCGCGGCGGCGCGACATCGCGTTCGCGCTCCGTGTCGCCGCCCTGAATGCGGCTGGTGACTGCCATCCCGCTCGCAATGATGCCGGTCAGAGGACGCGACGCGCCTCGTCGGGTTGCAGCGCGACGTGGTGCTTGGTCGAAATCTCGCGCACCGTCCCGCTCTGGGCGCGCATCACCAGGCTGTGTGTCTCCGCCCACCAGTTGTGGTACAGGACACCGCCCAGCAGCCCGCCGCCGCTGATGCCCGTCACCGCCACGCTGACCTCCTTGCCCGGGACAAGCTGCTCCATGCTCAACGACGCCTCCGGGTCATAGCCGGAGGCCCGGATCGCCGCAGCTTCGTCCTCGTGACGCACCCACGGCCGGCACTGCAGCTCGCCACCGAGGCAGCGCATGGCGCAGGCGGCGACTATCGCTTCATTGGTGCCGCCGGAACCGATCATCACGTCGATGCCGCTCTCCGGCCACGTGGCCATCATCGCGAGGCCGACATCGCCGTCGCTGACCAGCGCGACGCGCGCGCCGAGACCGCGGACGCGCTCGAGCAGCGCTTGATGACGCGGCCTGTCCAGCATCACGACGGTGAGGTCCTGCACCTGCACGTTCATTGCGAATGCGATGCGGCGCAGATTGTTCTCCGGCGTGTCGCTGATGTCGATTGCGCCGCGCGCCTGCGGGCCCACAGCGATCTTGTGCATGTATGCGACGGGCGGCGGCGTGCCGATGCCTCCCGGCTCCGCCGCTGCGGCGATGCTCAGCGCCTGGCTGAGCCCTCCCGCGACAAGCGACACGCCGTCGACCGGCAGCACCGCGAGGTCGACGCGGTCACGCCCTGCGCCGATGCGCCGCCCCGCGACCAGCCGGTTGTTGGAGCCCTCCGGGCCGATGACGATGCGCCCGTCGAAGGGCATCCCCGCCAGCGCCTCCTCCATCACGCGCTGGCCGGCGTCTCGCGTGCCCGTCTTGTCGCCACGCCCCAGCCAGCGGCCCACCGACAGCGCGGCGGCCTCGGTGGCCCGGAGGAGCTCCAGTCCGCGATGACGATCTCGCGCGATACGCGCCGACGCTGCGACCGTGCGGGCCGGCGTGCTCATTCGCGGGCATTATCGCCCGCGGCAGCGCGCCCAGCCGGGCGGCCGGGCTCTACGCGAGCCCGATGAAATGCGACCCTGCGGGCCCGCTCCATACGGTGTGCGGGCTCATGGACGCCGGGTCCACGCCGACGAGCGACCACGCATCCGCTCCGTCGATGGAGCCGTAGAGGCCGGCCGTCGTCCACCGCAGCGTGCTGAAGTGATCGATGGCTGCAGCGCTCGTGCCACTGCCGTCGAGCGAGAGGATGTGGAGCGTCGACGCCCAGGTCCCGCCGCAGCCGTCGCTCGACGTCTCGTGCTCCGTCACGTATGCGAGGCGTGCGGCGTCGGGCGAGAAGACCGCCCCACCGGCGGCGTTCTGGCCCGACATGGCGAACGTCGCGCTCACCTGACCGCCGCGCGCCAGCCGCAGCGCGTCGGCGTTGGCGCCGCCGTGGAAGCACGCTGTCGTCTGGCTCGGACCGAGGCCGCTGAGTGGACACGTCGCGTCATTGGTGATGTCCGTTGTGCCGCCGCTGACCGGGTCGATCAGCGCCGCGTTGCCCGCCTGCATCTCCATGTCGAAGGGGGCGCAACCGCAGCCACCGTACGCATCGCGCGTGAACAGGATGCCCTGGTTGGTCCAGCTCAGGAGCATGTACGTCCACATCTGCGGCGCGTCCGACGAGGGATGACCGGGATCGGACGACCGCCGCGCGATGGTGCGCGCCGTGCCGCCGAATCGCTGCACCACGATGCTGTTCTCCAGCGTCATCGACCCCGCCACGAGTGGGCGCGACAGCGTGTATGCGAACGACGTGCCGTCGGGTGCGACCAGCAGACCCTGCGCGTCGGACGGCACCGCGTCGAGCGTGCGCACGCTGCCATCCGCGGCGAGTGCGTGGACATTGCCGGCGTCCAGCCAGTAAGCGCTGCCGGGCCCTGCCGCGGTGAGCCACTCGGCGGCGGAAGGGATCAGCGTCTTCGCGACCACGCGACCGCTCGCATCGACAATTGCCAGCTGCAGCAGGGAGTTCGCCGCCGGGCTCATCACCACGAACCCCGCCGCCTGCGGTGACCGCAGCGGCGCAGCCGGCCGGATCAGGTGCACCGGGCTGATGGCCCCCGGTGCGCTCTGATGCGCTGCCTGCACCACCGTCTGCGCAACGGCCGACGCTGAAGCCGGCGCCGCGGTCTGCCCCGCGCATCCCGCGACGACGACGGTGAGAGCCGCCATTCCCAGAACCGCCCCCAGGTCCCGCATCGTCTCTCTCCGTCGTCCGTCGCTGGCAATGCAACGCACGGCGTCACGGATGGTTTCAGACGCCCCGCCACGCCGGTGATTCGTGGTTCGGAGGCGGGGGACGCACACATTCGCTTGCTCAGACACCCGCCGCGAACATGTGCGTCCCCCTCCCGCAGACAGCGTGTCGACCGTACGGCTGAAACCTACTCCGTGACGGCGGTGGGTTCGGCGGCGACGGACGCCGGCGAGTGACCGTTGCCCGCCGCGGCCGACGCTGCCGCCGGCTGACCGCGAAGCTCGCCGGGCTTGATGCCGGCACGCGCGCACGCGGCCATCATGAACTCGCGGAACAGCGGATGTGGCCGCCCGGGCCGGGAGCGGAACTCGGGATGGAACTGCGAGCCGACGAAGAACGGATGGTCGCGCAGCTCGATGATCTCCACCAAGCGGCCGTTGGGAGAGGTCCCGGAGAACACCACTCCGGCGCCGGCCAGCGCGTCGCGGTAGTGGTTGTTGAACTCGAAGCGATGACGGTGCCGCTCGTACACGACGGCCTCGCCGTAGGCGTGCGCCGCCTTCGTGCCGGGCGCGAGCTTGCACGGATAGACCCCGAGCCGCATCGTGCCGCCCTTCTCCTCGATGTCGCGCTGCTCCGGGAGCAGGTCGATGATGGGATGGGAGGTGAACGCGTTGAACTCGGTGGAGTTGGCGTCCGGCGCGCCGAGCACCTCGCGCCCGATGTCGACCACGGCGCACTGCATGCCGAGGCACAAACCGAGGTACGGGACCTTGTGCCGCCGCGCGTAGCGCGAGGCCAGCACCTTTCCCTCGATCCCTCTGTGTCCGAAGCCGCCGGGCACGACGATGCCGTCCATGGCGTCGAGCGCAGATGCATCCGTGTCGAGGTTCTCCGAGTTGACCCAGCTGAGCTGCAGGTCGACACCGGCGTGCAGCGCGGCGTGGCGCAATGACTCGGTGACGCTGATGTACGAGTCCGGCATCTCCACGTACTTGCCGACGACGGCGACTCGCAGCGGAGGCTTGGGCGCGGCGATGCGGGCGCAGAGCTCGATCCAGTCGGACAGGTCGGGGGGCGTGCTCTTCAGCCCCAGGATCTCGACGATGTGGTCGCCCAGCCCGGCGTCCTCGAGCATCAGCGGCACCTGGTAGATCGACGCGGCATCGGGCACGTTGATCACGGCGCGCTTCTCCACGTCGCCGAAGAGGGCGATCTTGTCTTTCAGCGCCTGCCCGATCGGCTTTTCGCTCCGCGCGACGATCGCGTCGGGCTGGATGCCGATGGAGCGCAGCGTGTTGACCGAGTGCTGCGTGGGCTTGCTCTTGAACTCCTCGCTAGCGTTGACGAAGGGGACCAGCGTGAGGTGCACGTAACAGACGTTGTTGCGCCCCACGTCGTTCTTCATCTGCCGGATCGCCTCGAGGAACGGCAGCGACTCGATGTCGCCCACGGTGCCGCCCACCTCGACGATGACCACGTCCGGCTCGGGCAGCTCGTTCTGCGCCACGCGCAGGATGCGCTGCTTGATCTCGTTGGTCACGTGCGGGATCACCTGCACCGTGCCGCCGAGGTAGTCGCCGCGCCGCTCCTTGGCAAGGACCGACGCGTAGATCTTCCCGGTCGTGACGTTGCTCGCCTTGCTCAGCGCGACGTCGACGAACCGCTCGTAGTGACCCAAGTCGAGGTCCGTCTCGGCGCCGTCGTCGGTGACGAAGACCTCGCCGTGCTGGTAGGGCGACATCGTGCCCGGATCCACGTTGAGGTACGGGTCGAGCTTCTGCATCCCCACGTGCAGCCCGCGCGCCTTCAGCACGGTGCCGATGGAAGCGGCGGTGATGCCCTTCCCCAGGGAGGAGACGACGCCGCCCGTCACGAAAACGAACTTCGCCATGCCTGGACCTCCCGGATGTTTTCGCGATTGTACCAGCGCCCTTGAGGCGGCGCACCGATGTTCGGTCAGGTCCTCGGTTCCAGGATCACCACGCGCGTGTCGCTGTCCTCCGCGGAGGGGCCGCTGAGGTTGAGCTTGGGCACCATCTGCCACGTCCCCTCGGCGAGGCCCATCTCCTTGGCGAACTTGTCCACCGGCTCGTACTCGACGGCGCCGCCGGTGGACCGGAACCGCGCCGGCACGACGATGCTCGGCTCGACCGCGCTGACCAGCTTCGACGCCTCGGTGGCGGAGAGCGCGTCACCCCCGCCCACCGGCACGACCAGGACGTCCACGTGACCCAGCGCGTCGATCTCGTCCTCGGTGAGCTGGCGGCGCAGCCGTCCGGCGGCCACCAGGCGCACGTCGTCGATCTCCACCCGCATCACCGTTGTGTCGCCCGCCGGCACGCCGAAGACGCCCACGCCGCGCACCTCGAACTCTCCAGGGCCGCTGACCTCCTGGGCGTGGCCTTCCCGGGCGCGCAGCCGCTCGGGATCCGTCGGCCCCTCGGTGCGCACGACGATGTCGGGAGCGTTTCGAGCCAGGCCCGGCAGGGAGGTCTGCGGCGGATCGATCAGGACCGTGGCATCGCGCCCGCGCAGGCGGACGCACGAGAGCCCGTGGTACGTGACCTCCATCCCGGCGATCCTACCCGGAGGCGGAGCCTGCGGCGCCGACGGTCAGCGTCACCGACTGGGTGGCCCCGCCTCGCCAGAACGTCACCGTCACGTCCTGGCTGGGCGTGAGCCCAAGGGCCTCCGCGTCGAACGGGTGGGCCGAGTCGATGGACGTTCCCGACACCGACGTCACGACGTCACCCGGCTGCAGGCCGGCCTGCGCCGCCGGACCGCCCACCGCCACGGTGCGGACCAGCGCGCCCGGCGGCATGCCCGCCGCGGCCGCGGTCGCCGCGTCGACGACGATGGATGCCGCGCCCAGCGTCGGCGCAGGCGCGCTGCCGGAGGAGATCGACTGCACGAGGTCCGCGGCAGCCCGCCCGGAGAGCGCGACCACGCCGGGCGCCGAGCCGGCTGCGTCGACCACCACGCCCACAACCGCGCCGGCGCCGCTCAGGAGCGGCGCGCCGTCCTGGCGCGGGTCCGGGGTGGCGTCGACGGTGAGCGCGTCGGCGAGCACGGGCTCGCCGTCGCCGAGCGCCAGCGGGCGCCCGGTGGAGCTGACCACGCCGGTGCTCAGCGTCAGCGGGCTGAACGGCGAGTGCCCGACGGCCACCACGACGTCACCCGGGCGAGGATCCTGGCTGGCGAACGGCAGCGGGGTGAGCCCCTGCGCGTTCGCCGCGCGCAGGGCCACGATGCCGTGCACCGGGTCCGCGCGCACGATCGTCGCCGGGAAGAGGCGTCCGTCCGCCGTGGCGATGTTGAGCGCGGTCGCGCCGTGCACCGCATGGATGCTCGTCACCACGAGCCCATCGCTGCTGACGATGAAGCCGTCGGCCAGCCCGGACGTCCCACCGAGCAGATCCTGGGGCCCGATGGAGCGCGTGGCGATCTCGACGATCGCGGGTGAGGCCTGCTGGCCGATCCCGGCGGCGCTCGAGGCGGTGCCCCCGCCGCCGACGTTGATCGTCTGCGTGACCACGCGCTCCACCGGGCCGAATCGCGCGTAGATGGCCCAGGCGGCCAGACCGCCCCCCACCACCCCGACGCAGGCGCTGAGCACCACCGCAGCAACCAGCTGCTGCGAGCGCCGGCTCAGCCGGGAGATCACTCCGCGGCCGCTGGCTGGCGGCCCTTCAGGTAGCGGACGATGCCGGCTGCGTTGGAGTGCACGCCGTTGAGCACCTCGAAGCGGCGCAGCGCCTCGGGCGGCAGCTGCTCGCGCGGCGCGGCGAACGCATCGGCAAGCGCGGCCGCGACGTCGTCAATCCCGGCGTCGGCCGCGGCCGCGATCGTCCGCTCCGCGACGTCGACCCAGCGGTGCAGCACGTCCTCGGCTTCCGCCAGCGTCGCGTCGGGCCCCGGCACCTCGCCGTAGTGCGTGAGCACGACCCGCTGCGGCTTCAGCTCGCGGAAGCGGCGCAGGCTCGCCGTGGCCTGCTCGAGGTCGAAATCGGGCGGCGGCGTGGCCGGCCGGAGCTCGCCCACGCCGGGCAGCTTCACGCCCACCGCGTCGCCCACCATGAGCGTGCCCGTGTGCTCGTCGAGCACGGCGTGGTGATGCTTGGCATGGCCGGGCGAGTCGACCATCACCAGCGCGCGGCCGCCGCCGATCTCCACGCGGTGCCCGTCAGCCGCTGCCACGAGGCGCTCCTGCGGCACCGCCAGCATGCGCCCGTACAGCCCGTCGAGCAGCGGGCCGTACACGCGGCTCGCGCTGTCGATGAGCCGGCTCGGATCCACCAGGTGCCGCGCGCCCTTCTCGTGCACGATCACGGTCGCATTGGGGAACTCCGCGGCGAGGTCGCCGACCGCACCCGCGTGATCCAGATGGATGTGCGTGACGATGAGCCAGCGCAGGTCGCGCGGACCCACACCCGCCTCGACCAGCGCATCGCGAACCGTTGCCGCGCTGCTCTGCGAACCGGTCTCAACGAGCGCAGGCTGCGGACCGACGACAAGGAAGCCGGCCGTCATCGCCTCCATGCCCCCCAGCAGCGTGTCGAGCTGCAGGATGCCGGGCGCGATCTCGTCCATCGGCCTCAGCGTACCGTCCGACGCCGCCGTCAGCGCGGTGCGTTCAATGGGGATGGGACGCAGATTGCGCGGGACACGCGGTCGAAGCCCCTCCGGGGAAGCTATGGCGACGTCGACGGAGACGCTGAGGACGATGGACTCGCGGCCGGCTGCTGAGCGAGCAGCTGCTGGAGCGAGGCGATGTCAGCCTTGACTTTGTCCTCATCCTTGCCGAACGTTGTGAAGTCGCCGTTCTTCAGCGCCTGCTGCGCGGCGTTCTCGTCGGCGATGAGCTGGTTGAGCGCGGCCGTGATCTGCTGCGAGAGGCTGCCGCTCGGCGTCGGCGACGGAGACGGGGTCGCGCCGGGTGAGGGCGTGGTGGTCGGGGGTCCCGTCGCCAGCCCGGGAATGGGTTGGGTCGTGTTGAGCAACGTCTGCAGCGAGTTGGAGAACGACGAGCCGAGGGCAACGCCGTTCTGGGTGCCGACGATGACGAACCGCAGCAGCGGGAAGCTCGTGCCCGTGGAGCTGGAGGCGAGCACGTAGAACGGCCGCACGTACAGGAAGGAGTCGTTGTTGAAGGGGAGCACGATCACGTTGCCCAGGATGACCGTGGAGCCCTGCTGGGAGAGCAGCGTCTTCTGGGCGCTGATGGTGGGATCGGTGTTGATGTTGTTGTCGAACTGCAGCGGCCCCAGCACGTTGTCCGCATTGTTCAGCCGCACGGCGACCAGGGGAGGCCGGTTGGTCTGCGTGTAGTCGCACTCCGCCGCCAGCCAGGCGGTCATGTTGTTCGCCGAGGTGCCGCTCCCGCTGGTGCCGGGTGAGAAGGTC
>JAFARE010000039.1 GCA_019245575.1 Candidatus Dormiibacterota bacterium
CTGACGCGCGCGGTCAGCACCGTCGACCGCAACGGGCAGCGCGTCACAACGCGGGATGTCGCGGTGCGCGTGCAGCTCGACAACCCGGGCGCCGCGGCCGGCGCGGACTGGTTCCGCGTGGTCGCATGGCAGGGCGGCGGCGTGGTCAACGTGCCGCTGCTGCCCGCGGGCGACGGCGTGTACGTGGCCGCGCGGCCGGTACCGGTGGGCGGCAACTGGAAGGCCATCGTGCTGCTGGCGCGCGGTCAGGTGCTCGCTGCAGCACCGGTCTCCATGCCCGCCGAGCCGGACCAGCGCTTGCCCGCGATCCCCCTGAAGGCGGAGCGGAGCGCTCCGCTCGACAGCGCGCAGGCGCTGTTGCTCCGCGAGAACCACAACGGCGCCGCCTGGGTGGCCGACGTCGCATACGGCATGTTCCTCCTCACCGTTGTGGTGTGGCTGTCGCTGCTCTGCGCCGGCGCCACGCGCCTGCGCCGCCACATGGGCGTCTCGGCGCCGGGCACGCCCAGGCCACCGCGCGCCTCGCGTCTGCATCTCGGGCTGCGGTTCCGACACACGCCGGCGCGTTAGCGCGCATACAGTTGCCGCGCCGCCGATGTGCGGCGTCTGCAACGCGTCGTGATGGAGGAATCGTCGTGAGCCTGTTTCAGCTGGGCGTGCCCGCTTGGGAGTTCGTGGTGCGCTGCGTCACCGTCGACGTTGTGTTGCTGGCCGCGCTACGCATCTTCGGGAAGCGTGAGGTCGGGCAGTTCACGCTGTACGACCTGGTGCTGATCTTGCTGGTTGCGAATGCGGTGCAGCCCGCGATGACCGGACCGGACTCATCCCTGCTGGGCGGGCTGATCATCATCGGCGTGCTCGTGCTGCTCAACTACGGCATCGCGCAGCTCGACCGCAACCGCCTGTTTCACCGGCTGCTGGTGCCCTCGCCGCGCGTCATCGCGCGCGACGGGCAGTTCGTCACGGATGCGCTGCGGCACGAGGGCGTCGACGAGGACGATTGCCAGATGGCGCTGCGCGAGCACGGACTGGAGGACGTCAGCGAGGTGAAGCTGGCTGTGCTCGAGCCCGACGGGACGATCAGCGTGGTGCCGAAGGGCTCAAAGACGGTGCGGACGCGGCGCCGGATCGTGCGCTACGCGCACCACTGACGCGGGCCACAACCGCGCAGCACGCACCTGCCATCGCGGCCAGAACGACCGGCGTGAGCCGTCCCGGCGGCGCCGGGCTGTAGTTGCCCAGGTCCTGCTGGGACGCGAATGACATCGCGGCCCAGGTGAGCAGCGCCGCCGCTGCCGGCACGTCGGGCCAGGATCGCGGCGACGCGCTGCGGCGCGCGAGCCATGCAAGCAGCGCCACCAGGGCGGGCGCCAGCAGCGTCAGGTCATGCCCGAGCAGGTGGATCGACACCAGCAGCGACAGGGCAACCGCGCCGGCGAAGGCCGGCTCGAAGAGCGCGGGCCGGCGGCTCTGCGCGCCCATCCATGCGGCCGCGCCCACGCCTGCGACCACGGCGAGCGCCGTCAGGGTCAGCGCCGGCGCAGACGTGCCGAGCCAGGACGCGAAGAACCCGCTCGCTCCCTGCATCACGAGCAGGGGGTTGTTGGCGGGCTGCAGCAGCGCGTGGACGAACGCGCCGGTCCCGCCCACGCCGGTGGTGGCCAGCGAGGCCATCGCCACCCCCACAGCGCCGGCCGCCATCCCTCCGGCGGCGCGCCAGTCACGCCGGCCCGCGGCGAAGGCGAGCAGGCCCAGCCCCAGGTGCGGCTTCGCGAGCGCCAGTGCGACCCCTGCGGCAAGGCCGGCCCAGCCCGGTCGGTCGCGCCGCCATGCTGCGTACGCCAGGCCGACTCCGAGCGCCGCGACCCCGTCCCACTGCCCCTCGACCAGGAGCAGGCCGGTGCCGATGCCGGCGAGCGCACAGGCCATGACGGCGAGCTTCACCGCGCGCCCCGTGGCGGCCGGCCACGGCGCCGCCCGGGCCGCTGCCACCACGCCGGCCAGGAGCAGGAGCAGCTGCAATGCCGAGAAGCCGCGGTAGGCGGCGTCGGCGCCGAGGAGGCTGAGGGGGCTGGCGACGACCGCCGCGGGAGGCGGGTTCTCGAACGGGATGTACAGGTGATCCCGGGGCGTGCCCGCCCGCAGAAGCACCTGCTCCTGGGCTTGGGTGTCGTACATCCGCCCCGGCTGCCCCTCGCGCCACAGCATGGCCGCGGCGTAGGTGCCGGCGAAGTCGCTGGTCCGCGCCTGCGGCGCCGGGATGGCCAGCCAGGCGCGCAGGTACTGCGCAAGGAACAGCGCTGCGATCAGCGTGACCAGCCCGCCGGTCAGACGCGTGCGCGACACCACGGCCGTCCCAATCTAGGCGAGCGCCGCCGACGGTGGGGTCAACAGGCTGTCGCGGCGCTGCCGCGATCGTCAGCCGAGGCTCGCCAGCGCCTCGCGGAACACCGCCACGTCGCGCTCGCTGAAGAGAGCGAAGACCACCTCGCGCAGCGTCGTGCCCTCGGCCTCCAGCGCACCGCGCGCCTCGCCCAGCGCGATGGGCGCCGCCAGCTCCACGGGGAAGCCGTAGATGCCGGTGCTGATGGACGGCGTGGCGACGGTGGCGCATGCCAGCTCTGCCGCGTGGGCGAAGGCCGTGCGGTACGCGGAGGCCAGCAGCTCCGCCTCGCCGTGCTCGCCGTCACGCCAGCGCGGGCCGACCGCATGGATCACGTGCCGCGCCGGCAGCCGACCGCCCCCGGTGAACACGGCGGAGCCGGTCGGGCACCCGCTGTAGCGGCGTTTCAGCTCCTCCATGATCGCGGGCCCGCCGGCGCGATGAATGGCGCCGTCCACACCGCCCCCGCCTGCCAGCGACTGGTTGGCCGCGTTCACCACCGCGTCGACACGCAACGTGGTGATGTCCGCGCGGCGCAGCGTCAGACGGCCGGCGCCGGCCTCGCGCTGGTCCGCGTCATCCGGCATCGGCGCGCTGGAAGCCGAGGCACGCGTTGTGCCCGCCGAACCCGAAGGACGTGCTCAGCGCGAAGTCGATGGATGCCTTGCGTCCCTGGTTCGGCACGTAGTCGAGGTCGCACTCCGGATCGGGCTCGTCGAGGTTGATGGTGGGAGGCACGTATTGGTCGTGAATGGCCATAACGGTGATGACTGCCTCCACCGCTCCGGCAGCGCCGAGCAGATGGCCGTGCATCGACTTGGTGGATGACATCGGCACCGTCGAGGCGACCGACTCGCCCAGCGCCGCCTTGACCGCGCGCGTCTCCGCCGCGTCGTTCAGCTGCGTCGACGTGCCGTGCGCGTTGATGTACCCGACGTCCTCCGGCTGCTTGCCGGCGCGGCGCAGGGCCCGAAGAATGCAGCGCCGCGCCCCGTCGCCGTCCTCGTTGGGCTGCGTGATGTGCGAGGCGTCGGCAGTGGCGCCATAGCCGGTCACCTCCGCATAGATGCGCGCGCCGCGGCTGCGCGCGTGCTCGAGCTCCTCCAGCAGCAGGATGCCCGCGCCCTCACCCATCACGAAGCCATCCCGCTCCTTGTCGAATGGGCGCGACGCGCGCTCAGGCTCGTCGTTGCGGGTGGAAAGCGCCTGCATGGCGTTGAAGGCGCCGATCCCGATCACCGTCACCGACGCCTCCGTACCGCCGGCGATGACGGCCGTTGCGTCGCCGCGGCGGATCCATTCGGCCGCCTCGCCGATTGCATGCGCGCCGCTGGCGCACGCGCTCACCACGGCGAAGTTCGGCCCCTTGGCGCCGCTGTCGATGGCGATCATGCCCGCGGGCATGTCCGCGATCATCGCGGGCACGGTGAAGGGCGACACCCGGCGCACGCCCTGCCGATGCAGCGTCAGCACGCTGCGCTCCAGCACCTCGAGGCCGCCGATGCCCGAGGCCACGAGCACCCCTGCTTCATCGCCGAGCGCCGCGATGTCGAGACCGGAGTCGGCGATGGCCTCACGCGCCGCGGCGATGGCGAGATGGATGCAGC
Source organism: Candidatus Dormiibacterota bacterium (assembly GCA_019245575.1). Lineage (GTDB taxonomy): Bacteria > Chloroflexota > Dormibacteria > Aeolococcales > Aeolococcaceae > JAFARE01. The sequence continues at coordinate 3,991 of JAFARE010000039.1, forward strand.
GGCTGCTGCGCCGCGCCTCCTTGCGCCCCAGGACCGCTTCCGCGTCGAAGCCCTTCACCTCCGCCGCGATGCGCGTGGGCAGGACCGACGCGTCGAATGCCGTGATCAGCTGGACGCCGCCCTGCCCGTCGCGGCATGCCTGCCACGTGGAAGCGGTGTCCAGGCCGAGCGGCGTGACCGCGCCGAGGCCGGTCACGGCCACGCGAACCTGGCCGTTCGCGCTCATGCGCGCGCCCCCGCGGTGAGCGCGGCGGACGGTGCGCCCTGGGAGTGGAAGCCCCCGTCGACGTGCAGCACCTCACCCGTCACGCCGCGCGCCAGGTCGCTGAGCAGGAACACGCACGCGTCCGCCACGGGCGCAGCGTCGGCGCTGTCCCACCCGAGCGGCGCCTGCTCCTGCCACGAGGTCTTGAGCGTGTCGAAGCCGGGAATGGACTTGGCCGCGATGGTCTCCAGCGGGCCGGCCGCGAGGGAGTTGACGCGCACGTGACGATGCCCCAGGTCGCGTGCAAGGTAGCGAGTGATCGACTCCAGCGCGGCCTTGGCCGGGCCCATCCAGTCGTACAGCGGCCACGCAACGCTCGCGTCGAAGGTCAGGCTCACGATTGCGCCGCCCGTTTCCGGCATGAGTGGCACAAACTCGGCGGCCAGCGTGCGCAGCGAGTAGCTCGACACGTGGAAAGCCGTCGACACCGACGCCCACGGCGCGTCGAGAAAGCCGCCCCCCAGGCAATCCTCGGGGGCGAACCCGATGGCGTGGACCACCGCGTCGAGCCCGCCCCAGGAATCGCGCACCTGCCCCGCGACGGCGCGAACCTGCTCCACGTCGGTGGCGTCCATCTCGAGCACCTCGGGCGCGGGCGCCATGCGCTGCGCGCTGCGCCGGGTCAGGCTCATCGCGCGACCGAACGACGTCAGGACCACCTGCGCGCCCGCGTCCTGGCAGGCGGAGGCGATGGCGAACGCGATGCTCTTCGGGGTGAGCACGCCGGTGACCAGGACCCGCTTGCCGCGAAGCAGGTTGGTCGCGCCGGCGGCGGAACGGGGCGAGGCAGACACGCGACTACCTTATAAGGCGGGCGGCAGAGGTCGCGGTTACGTCCCGCGTCGCGCGCTGACGGCCCCCGCGGTCAGCTCCAAGAGGGCCGCGTGGCATTCCGGCGACCCGGCCAGGATGTCGCCGCTGCGAAAGACCGCCGCGGCGTCGCCGTCCCAGTCCGTGACCACGCCACCCGCCTCGCGCACCAGCAGCGCGCCGGCGGCGATGTCCCACAAGGACAGCCCCATCTCGAAGAAGCCGTCCCACGTGCCCGCGGCGGTGTAGGCGAGGTCGAGGCAGGCGGCCCCGGCCCGGCGAAGGTCCTCGAAGCGGCGCAGGGCACCGCCGAGCACCGGCTGGTAGACGGGCAGATCCTGCTTGTGACGGAAGGGAAAGCCCGTGGCCACGACGCCACTGCCAAACGGGCTTCGGACACGCAACCGCGCGCCGGCGCTGTCCCACGCGCCCTCGCCGGCGATGGCCGTCCACCACTCGCCGAGGTGCGGCGCCACGACGGCGCCGACCACCGGTTGCCCCTCCTCGACCAGAGCCACGCTCACGCCCACGACGGGGAAGCCGCGGACGAGGTTGGTGGTGCCGTCGACCGGGTCCACCACCCAGCCCCGCGCCGCCAGGTTGCCGCCGCCCTCCTCACCGAGGACGTCCACGCCGGGGGACCCCGCCCGCAGCGCGCTGATGGCCGCCTGCTCCGCGAGCCGGTCGACCGCGGTGACGTAGTCCGCCGGGCTCTTCGTCTCAGGCGTGAGCGCGTCGGAGTCGCGAGCGTGGCTCCGCACCACGTCCGCCGCGGCCTGGGCCGCCGTCAGGGCGAGGTCGCGGAGCTGGTCGCGGGCCGGCACACGCGCAGGGTAGCGGCGCCGTGTGTGTCAGCCCGGGATGGGCAGCGGGATCACCTGGTCGAGCAGCGTGCTGTCCGCATCCACGCGCTCCAGGTCGACACCGCCCTGCCGAAGCAGGAACTCGATCTCCTCGTCGGCCACGGGGTGGCTCAGGTAGAAGCCCTGGCCGAGCGTGCAGCCCAGGTTCCGCAGCAGCGCGACCTGCTCGGGCAGCTCGATTCCTTCGGCGATGAGGCTCAGGTGCAGCGCCCTGCCGAGCCCGACGATCGCGTGCGCGAAGTCGCCGCTGCCTCCGCCCGTGCCGAGGTCGTCCACGAAGGGTTTGGCGATCTTCAGCGTGTCGATCGGCAGGTTGCGCAGGTAGCTGAGCGACGAGTACCCGGTGCCGAAGTCGTCGATCGCGATGCGGATGCCGGCGCGGCGCAGCGCCTCTAGCTTGGTGGTCTGGGAGCTGTCCTCCAGCAGGATGCTCTCGGTCAGCTCGAGCACCAGCGACTCGGGCACGATGCCGCTCTCCTTCACCGCGTTGAAGACGCTCTCGACGAACAGGTGGTGCTCGAGCTGGCGCGCCGAGATGTTGACGGTGACCGCCAGCGGCTCTGCGCGCGGGAAGCGCGCCTGCAGGCGCAGCAGCGTGTGACATGCGGTGCGCAGCACGAAGTCACCGAGCGGAAGGATGAGGCCGCTCTCCTCGGCCAGCGGGATGAACTCGCTGGGCGGCACGAGTCCTCGGTGGGGATGGCGCCAGCGCACGAGCGCCTCCAGCGCAACGATGTCACCGCACGTGAGGTCGACGACCGGCTGGTAGTGCACCACGAACTGGTCGGCGGCCAGCGCGGCCTCAAGGTCGCTGCGCAGGCGGTGCCGGCTGACGATGTCGCTGTCCATCCCCGGCGTGAACACGACATGGCGGTCCTTGCCCGCTCCCTTGGCCGCGTACATCGCGACATCCGCATGACGCATGAGCGCGCTGGCGTTGTCCTCGGCTGCGTCCGAGAACGCGACACCGATCGACACGCGCACCTTCACTGCCTGGCCGTTGGCCTCGAACGGTGTGCGCAGGTTGTCGAAGATGCGCTTGGCGACCATCTCCGCCTCCTGCACGTTGTGCACGTCCTCGAGCACGACGGCGAACTCGTCGCCGCCGAGCCGGGCAGCGGTGTCGGGGCGGCGCAGCGAGCGCCGCAGCCGGTCCGCCACGCCGACGAGAAGCGCGTCGCCGGCCGCATGGCCCAGCGTGTCGTTGACGCCCTTGAAGTCGTCGACGTCGATGAACAGCACGGCGACGGAGCGGCCGACGCGCGCTGCGCGCTGCAGCGCGTGCTCGATGCGGTCGCCGAACAGCGTGCGGTTGGCCAGGCCGGTCAGCGAGTCGTGGAATGCCTGGTGCGTCAACTGCTCCTGCAGCTCGCTGAGGCGCGCGATGGAGCGCTCCAGCCGGCCGTTCTCCAGCGTGGTGCAGGTCTGGATCGCGAGCGTCTGAAAGAGCTGCAGGTCGCGCGCGTCGAACGAGCGCGAGTCGAGGTGGCCGCCGACGAGCAGCGCGCCGAGCAAGCGGTTCTCGCCACGCAGCACCGCCACCATCGCCTCGTTGATGCCGCGCCGCGCCAGCATGTCGACCGTGGCAGGCGGTGAGTTGTGCCGGTCGACGATGACTCCGTCGCGCTCGGCCTCGAGAACATCGTCGAGCTGACCCAGGTCCAGTGGCTCCATCACCTGCGCGGGACGTGTCGGATAGACCGTGGTGCGAAACGCCTTCTCTCCGGTGGCCGAGGGAAAGATCGTCAGTTGCGCGATCTCCGCGCTGAACATCGCGCGTGCGCGGTTGAGCAGCTGCACGATCGCGGACTCGAGCTCCCGCGAACCCAGCGCGTCGCCGGCGCCGTGGAGGAACTCCAGCGCGAGCCGCTCCTGGTGCTCCGCCACGTACACGCGATAGCCGGTGAGCAGGATCGCGGCGAGGACCGCCACGACCACGAGCCCGGACACAGTGAAGTGAATGAACTCCACGGCGATGAGCCCGAAGCACGCGGACGCGGCTGCGCCGCCCACCGCGTATCCGACCTTGTGGTACAGCTCGCGCCAGCGCAGACGACTGCTGCCCTGCTGGTCAAGGAAGACGAGCGCCGTGGTGTTGCCCGCGACGAGCACGCTCACGGCGAGCCCTGCCGCAACCCACGCCTGCCACGCGAATCCGTCGCTGGGCATGCGGAATGCGTGGAACACGATCTCGCTGAGGGCGGAGAGCACGACGAACTGCGCGATGGCGAAGAGCGCCTGCGCGGCGGCGCGCGGACGGCGGAGCAGCGACGAGAGCGCGATGCCGCCCGCGTAGGCGAGCAGCACATCGGTCGGGGTGAGGAAGAACAGCCCGATGATGAGGGGCGCCGCCGCCATGCCGAGCGCCGGCGCACCTCGGCGCACGTTGAGCGTCAGCGGCCAGCGGTCCGCGGCGAAGAACAGCGGCACGAGCGTCCACCAGGGGAGCTGCGGCGTGGCGTAGACGGGCAGCAGCCGCACAACGCCGAACCAGAGCCCGCACGCCGCGAGCAGCAGTCCCAGCGATGCGGTCCACAGGCGCTGGACCGGGGTCAGCCGCCACCGAGCGGCGCGTGCCTTGAGTGCAGTCAACGGGCGTGCATCCGTGAGAGCCGGCGCGACCCGGCAATGCTGCCACGCGTTCTGCGCCCCTTCGGCAGCAGTCGGTCACGGCTTCGTTACTGTTCACCCGACAGGTGGAAAAGAAAAACCAAGCGGCCGCGGAGATCCGCGTCGGCACGTGCAACTGGGCGGACCACAAGGCGTTCTATCCGGAGGAGCTGGAGCACGGGCGGCGGCAGCGCGACAAGCTCTCGTACTACGCCGCGTTCTTCCCCGTCGTCGAGATCGACACAACCTTTTACGGCATCCCCACGCCGCGCGTGGTGCAGGGGTGGGTCGACCGCACGCCCCCCGGTTTTCTGTTTGACGTCAAGGCATTTCGCAGCCTCACCGGCCACGAGCGCGAGGGCGGCACGCCGCGGCCGCCCACGCCCGAAGAGGAGCGCGACTTTCTCAGCGCGCTGGCGCCGCTGCGCGACAGCGGCCGGCTCGCGGCCGTGTGCTACCAGTTCCCGCCCTGGTTCACCAACCGCCCCGACAGCCGTGAGCGGCTCCTCGAGGTGCGCGAGCGGCATCCGGACGACATCGTCGCCGTCGAGTTCCGCCATCGCTCGTGGTTCGACGGCGACGCGCTGCCCCAGACGGAGGAGCTGCTGCGCGAGCTGGACACCGTGCTCGTGGGGGTGGATGCGCCGCAGATCGGCAGCGGAACGGCTCCGCCACATATGGCAATAACCTCGCCCCGTCTCTGCATCGCCCGCTTCCACGGGCGCAACTGGCGCACGTGGTACAAGCGGGTGCAGACGACCGCGGAGCGCTTCGACTTCCTGTACAAGCCTGCGCAACTGCAGTCGTGGACCGCCGCGATCGAAGCCGCGGCGGACCAGGGGGTGCCGGTGCACGTGCTGCTCAACAACAACGCGAGCAACTACGCGGTCGTCAATGCATTCGATATGGCGCAACTGCTCGGGCTGTCACCACGCAAGCCGCCGCGGCAGGTGCGCGAGACGATGCGCGAGCGCGACGGGCGCGTGCCGGCTTGGGTGGAATCAGCGCCCGAACCACCACTTTCGAGCGGTGAGGGCGAGGGCGGCGCCCAGCTCAGCCTGACCGTCTGAGCCCGCTTCCGGCGAGGCTGCAAACGCTTCCTTCGCAGCCTCGGAATGGGCGACAATAGAAGGGCATCGCACGACTGGAGGCGTCCGGCAGCGCAGCTGCACCCCGTCCCAGCGCGCCGCTGACAGTCGCCCCGCCGGCTCCCGCCGGTTGCTCCATGGAGGTCTCGCAATGGCCATGGCGTCCTCTCGACGCAATGACCGGGCTCGCCGCCCGGCGCCAGGCGGTCTCACCATGCGCAACGACGCCGCGACCCACGAGGTCGAGGTCTCGCGGGCGCTCAACCAGTGGGCGGTGACCGTGACCTCGCTGGCCGACGGCCGCATGATCACGCAGGACTTCTTCTCGCGGCGCTGGGAAGCGGTCGCGCGCGCGGAGGACTTCCTCCGCCTGCTGAACCGGAGCGAACCGCCCCCTGGTTGGTGAGGGCGCTCCCATCCCCTCGCCCGGCGTGAGGCGGGGGACCCGCCCCCGCCTGCTCGGGCGATGGTGCTTCAGAGCCGAGGTCGGGCGCCCTCCAGCGAGAGGAGGAACTCCTTCCGCCTGAGCCCTCCACCGTAGCCTCCGAGGTCGCCCCCGATCCGGACCACGCGGTGGCAGGGAACCACGACGGGGATCGGGTTGGCCCCCAGGGCGTTGCCCACGGCCCGCGCCGCCCGGGGGGCGCCGATCGACCGGGCCACGTCGGAGTAGGACGAGACCTCGCCGTAGGGGATGCGCGCCGTCAGGTCGAGCACGCGGCGCCCGAACGGTCCGACCAGCGCCCAGTCCACCGGCACGGTGAAGTCGCGGAGCTTGCCCTCGAAGTAGGCGTCCAGCTCGCGGCGCACCGGGTCGAGACGGGCCGGGTCGCGCAGGATGCGCGGCGACAGGCGCGCCGCCAGCTCGTCGAGCACTCCCGTGTTCTCGCCGTCGAAGGCCACCGTGACGAGTCCGGCGTCGGTTCCGGCCAGCAGCAGCGGCCCGATCGGGCTGTCGGCCAGGGCGTACGCGACGTCCACCAAGCCCTCCGCACGGGCGCGCAGCCGGAAGCCGTCGACCGCGGTGTGCAGCCGCGCCGCAGTGACGCCCGCGGTGCCCACGTTCGACGCAGTCATGCTCGTTCTCTCCTCAGCCGCTTGATGCCGGCGCTCACGTTCTGGCGCGCGGCGTCGGGCGTTGTGGACATGGCTCGGGCGATGTCGTCGTAGGAGCGGTCCTCTACGAAGCGCATGGCAACGGCGCTGCGCTGCTTGGAGGGGAGGCGCCGCACCGATTCCCAGAGCTCGCCGTCACTCTCCGCCGGCTGGTCGACCGTCGCCGCCGACGCGGCCGCCTCGTCGCCCAGCAGGGGCCGGCGCGCCGCGTCGCGCTGCAGGTCGGTCGCCTTGTTGCGGGCGATCGTCAGCAGCCAGCCGCGCAAGTTCTGCGCGTCCTGCAGGCGCGGGTATGCGCGCAGCGCGGCGAGGAAGGTCTCCTGGAAGCAGTCCTCTGCGTCGACGCTGCCCACGCGCCGCACCAGGAACCGCAGTACGGCGCCTGCATGGTCGTCGAGCAGCGCCTCGAACGGCGGCAGTCGATGCGCGCTCCGCGGTGCGCGGTCAGCCACATGCATCACGATGAGTTCAACGACCCGGCACGCACTCGTGTGAGGCCGGCGTCAGCCGGCAGCCGCCGGCTCACCGGGCTGCTGCTCGGACGGAAAGGCCACCGCCACCTCCTGGCCGGCGCCGTCACGCCACAGCGTGAGCGCCATCGTGTCCCCGGGCCGGCGCATCGCCACCGCGCGGCGGAACTGCTCGGCGCCGCCGTGGATCGTGTACGCGCCGATGGCGGTGATCACGTCCCCGGGAAGGATCCCCGCGGCCTCCGCGGGCGAGCCGGGCTTGACCGAGCCGACCTCGACCCCGAAGGGTGCCGGCAGGCCTTTCGCCGCGGCCACCTCCGGCGTGACGCCGCGCACCGCCGCTCCGAAGGACACTGACGGCTCCGCCGTCTCATCCCTGGGGAGGAAGCGGGCCAGCTGCACGGGGTCGTGGCCCACCAGCAGGCGCTCGCCGATCTGCACCACCGGCACCGTCACCTTGCCCAGACGCCCGAAGAGGATGGCGGTGGCAGACGGGTCTGTGAGCACGTCGCGCTTGCTGTAGGCGACGCCGCGCTGGTCGAGGTAGCGCACGGTGGCCTCGCACGCGGGATCCCCCGCGCGCACGAACACCGTCACCGGGTCGGCCACGGGCCTCAGGCCTCAGCGGCGTGCGGCGGCGCCTCCGAGGCGGGAGGGGAGCCGACGGATCCGCCGGTCACGACCTCGCCGGGCAGGACCACAGGGCGTGTTCCACCTGGCGTCGCGACATCCGAGTTGGGCGCTCCCGGGCCCGCACCACCGCGCCCGCGGCGGCGGCGGCGCCGTCTGCGGCGGGGGCGATCGGCGCCACCCTCGCCACCCCCGCTGGGGGGAGGCCCGGCGCTGCCATCCGGGGCTGTCGTCGCGCCGGCCTCAGCGGCGATCGCGGGACGCGGGCCGCCCCGGCGTCCGCGGCGGCGGCGCCTGCGACGGCGGCGGCCGGCATCGCCCGGAGCCGTCTCCCCGGCCTCTCCCTCCTCCGGTGTGCGCGCCGGGCGTCGCTGCCCCGGCGGGCTCACAAGCTCCATGGCGCTGAGCCAGCCACCTGTTGAGCGAGAGGCCTCCACCAGCTGTCCGTACATCGACTCCTCGCCGCTGCGCAGCGTCGCGCTGTCGCCGATGCAGGCGACCAGCCGTTTGGCTCTGGAGATCGCGACATTGAGACGGTTGGGCACTCGGAGGAATCCGATCCGGCCGCGCTCATTGGAGCGCACCAGCGAGATGACGACGATGTCCTCTTCGCGGCCCTCGAAGGAGTCGACGGTGTCGATCTTCACCGAGCGCTTGAAACGGCGCCGGCCCAGCGCCTGGCGCAGCCGCTCCACCTGCTCCGCGTACATGGCGATGACCGCCATCGACAGGTCGCGCGGGCAGCGCTCGTCGAGGAGCCGGACCACCTGCGCCGCCACGCGCACCTCGGCCTCGTTGCGCAGCGCGCCACCCGGGCCGCGCCGTTCCCGCCCGCCACGCATCCCCTCGGTGTCGACGAAGTGCAGCGCCACCGGGAACGGCTTGCGCGTCACGTAGTCGTACGCCTGCACCTCGGGTGCGTTCTCCAGCTGGTCCTCGTATGAAGCGGCGGAGACATAGGCGGCGATGTCGGGATGCATGCGGTGCTGGATGGTCAGCAGGCAGCGCGAATCCTGCGGCAGGCCGCCGTCCCAGCACTGCTCGAAGAGGCTGCGGTTCACCAGGTCCTCGAGCGCGGGGTCGATTTCGACGATGCCGTACAGCGCGTCGTCCTCGACGGGGGGCAGCTGCTTGTGGTCACCGACCAGCGCCAGGCCACGGCCGAGACGCAGTGCCGGCAGCGCCTCGTCGGCGCGCGCCTTGTTCGCCTCGTCGAGGATCACCACGTCGAAGTTCATGTCCGTGATCGCGGAGGTGGCGGCGGTTGCGCACGTCGCGAAGTAGCAGTTGGCCTCGAGCAGCCGCGGATCGTCCTCGTCGTCGCAGCGGAAGCGCTCGACCGCGGGGTGCACGCGCTCAGCGCGCGCCACGCGCACGGCGCGCATGCCGGGCGTTCCCGCCAGCCGCTCCAGCGCGTTGTCCACCGCGAGGTTGGAGTGCGAGGTGACGAGGATCCGCTCCTCGGGGTTGCGCGCCAGACGGCGCTTGACAGCCTCGACGATGACGGTCGTCTTGCCGGTGCCTGGGGGACCCTGGATGAACACCGCCTGACCCGCCGAGAGATCACTCAGCAGCGCCACAGCGCGGTCCTGAGGCGGGTTGGCGATCATGCCCTCGGTGAGCCAGCTCGCCGAATCACCGTCGTCTTGATGAGACGGCGCAACGATAGTGCTAGGACTGACCAAAAGTTGCGCCAGCAGGCCGACGCCGAAGTCGCGCGTGGCGATGGCAGCCAGGACCGAGCGCTTCGCCTGGTACAGGGCCTTGTTGAAGGACGGTGTGATCGTGCCCTCGGTGCCGGCGTGCTCGAAGGTGCGCGCCACCACCTCGACGATGTGCCGGCCATGGTCGATGCGCGACACGCGGCCGACGAAGTTCGGCTCGTCCTCGGGCTCGACCAGGACTGCGGCATCAGCCGTGAGGTTGATCGACTCGCCGGCGGGCACGGTGAACTCCACCTTGCCCACCTCCGGCTGCTTCCAGTCCGCTTCCGTGAACTCGCGGCCGCACGACGGACAGCGCTCGTGCGTGTCGGGGCGCCACAGCGCGCGGCAGTTGCGGCAGCGCCAGTACTCGCGCGCGCCGACGAAGTGCGTGCGCTGCGTCTGCGCGCGCTGCTTCTCGGCCCGTTCCAGGCTCTCGACGAGCTTCAGCGTCGCGTACAGCTGCTCGGATTTGGCAGCCTTCTGTGTCGCCTCGCGCCAGTCGAGCAGACGGAACGTGTCACTGACCACGCCGTTGGCCGCGGTGACCACCGGTTCCTTTGTGGTGATCGTGAGCAGCTTCGCGCTTTCCGGGTGGCTGCTCGTGGGACGGATCGAAACGACACGCAGACCGAGGTGCTCGCGCGATCCGTCCGGGCCCGGCTGGGGCACGCACTGCAGCGTCAGGTCGGGCAGATCGAGCTTGAGCTGCAGCGGGTCGTCATCGACGAACGACACGCTCACGTGGCCCACTTCGCTGACGCGTTCGGCGAACACGGCGCGCGGGTCGGCTCCTGGATGCGAGCCGTTTGCCCACGCTTCGAGCACGGCCATTGCGTCGCCGTTGTCAGGCACGATGAGGTGCAGCCGATCTAGGGCGAGGTCAGGGGCTATCAGCGGACGATCAACCTCGACAGCCGGGCATGTGTGCAGCCGGCTAACAAACCGATTCGGGATGGATTCGGGCGGTGCTCCTTGCGCGCGGGGCGGCTCCAGCCGTCGACCGCGGCGTCGCCCGAAGGCTCCCGCCTCTCACAACTATAGCCCATTTCCGGGCCGCGGAAAAGCCCCTCCGTTGCGCAGTCGTTCCAATTCCTTTGCGCCCGCGATTGGGCGCCGGCTTGTGCCATGACTGCGTAGGCGGCGGCCATGCTCCTAGGATCAGCGCATGGGCGATGACACAAGCGGCGTCGACCTGAGCCCGGTGCATGCCGCGCTGGACAGCCTCAAGGCGCAGCTCTGCCGCTGCCAGCACCAGGGCACGTGCGTCGCCTGCCGCGGCTTCGAAGTCGTGCGGCAGCAGGTGCAGGTCGTCGCGGCCGCGGCCTCCCAGCCGGTGCTCATGCAGGTGGCGCAGGAGGTGGCGGTCAAGGACCTGATGACCCAGCTCGGTGGACTGCAGGAGAAGCTGGCGGAGGATCCGCAGCTGCAGGACCTCATGTCGCGGTTGCTGGAGCGGGTGCAGGACGACCTCGGTGGGGCCGAGAACCTGCAGCGCATGTTCGGAAGCCTCTTCGGTGAGGGCCAGGCGCCTGACGAGCGCGAGATCCCGCCCGACGACCGCCCGCCGCGCACCCCGCCCAAGCCCGCTGAATGAGCACGACCTAGGAGGAGCGATGCCCGCACGCCTTCGCCGCTCGGTTCTGGCCGTCCCTGGCAGCAACCCGCGCATGATGGAAAAGGCCGCCGCCAGCGAGGCCGACGAGGTGTTCCTCGACCTGGAGGACGCGTGCGCGCCCCTGGAGAAGCCCGCCGCCCGTGCCAAGGTGGTGGAGGCGCTGCGGTCCCACGACTGGAGCGGGAAGACGCGCGTGGTGCGCATCAACCAGGTCACCAGCCAGTTCGCATTCGACGACATCGCGGAAGTGGTGCGGGGAGCCGGCGCAGGGGTGGACTGCATCATGGTGCCGAAGGTGCGCAACGCCGGCGACGTGGCATTCGTCGACCGCGCGCTGCTGCAGCTGGAGGCCGCCGAAGGCCTGGAGCCGGGCAGCATCGGCATCGAGGCGCAGATCGAGGACGCCGAGGGCCTGATGCGCGCCGAGGAGATCGCGTTTGCGAGCGCGCGCTTGGAGACGCTCACGTACGGACCCGCGGACTTCTCCGCGTCGCTGCAGCTGCCGTCGCTGACCGTGGCCAACGACTACAACTACCCGGGCGACATCTTTCATTACGTGCTGTTCAAGCTCGCCGTCGCGGCGCGCGCGGCCGGCATCCAGGTCATCGACGGCCCGTACCTGCTGATTCGTGACGTCGAGGGCTTCCGGGCCGCGGCATCACGCGCCGCGGCGCTCGGCTACGACGGCAAGTGGGTGCTGCACCCGGGGCAGATCGGCCCCGCCAACGAGGTGTTCACGCCCTCGCAGGCGGACTTCGACAAGGCGGCGCGCATTCTCGAGGCGTACCGCCATGCGACCGAGGTGGAGCGCAAGGGCGCGGTGATGATGGGCGACGAGATGATCGACGAGGCGTCGCGCAAGATGGCGCAGCAGTTCTACGCCCGGGGCGTCGCGGCGGGACTCACGCCGACCCCCGAGGGTCAGCGCGAGCCCGCAGTGAGCTCCCATGAGGGGGGATCAGGATCCCCCCTCACGCACCCCCCGGCGGAGGTGCCAGCTACGGCGGAATGAATCCGCCTTCGCTGGCGTATCTGTCAGGGGCGTCCAGTGTTAGTCGTCAGCGTCGCCGTCGGTGTCGAAGGGCGGCGTCAGCCCTGTGTAGTCACCGATCACCTTCGCGTCGTAGGGAGCGTTGAGCAGGTTGAAGCCGAAGCCCGGGCCGTTCAGCTTGCCCTGGGTGAAGACGATGTGCTTCGAGGGGGTCACCTCGATCACGCGGTCGTTGAACTGGTCGCTGATCAACGTGTTCCCATCGGCGAGGCGCACGGCGCGGGTCGGCAGCGGCGCCGAGTTGCCCGCGGGATCCAGCGTCGAATAGCTCCACACGACCTTGCCCGAGTGCGAGACCTCGATGATCCGGCTGTTGTTGGAGTCGGTGATCAGCGTGTCGCCGTTGGGCAGGCGGCTGGCAAACGCCGCTCCGCTGAGGAGCGACGGATCCGGCGTCGCCGGGTACTGCCACACCACCTTGTGGCTGCGCGTCACCTCGATCACGCGGTTGTTGTTCTCGTCCGCGATCAGGATGTGGCCGTTCTCCAGCAGCTCCGCCGAGTTGGGGTTGTTCAGCTGGTCGAAGCCGATGCCCGTCGTCCCGGTGGTGCCGTACTGCCACACGATGTTGTGAGCGCGATCCACTTCGATGATCCGCTCGTTCACCTGGTCCGTGATCAGCACGTGACCGGAGGGCAGCCACGTTGCCTGCACCGGCGTGTTGAGCTGGTTGAAGCCGGCGCCGGTGACGCCGAACGTGCCGTACTGCCAGTCGACGTGGCCGCTTCGGTCCACGAGCATCACCCGGTTGTCGGCGCAGCCGGTCGGGCAGCCCAGCTCCATCCCGGCCGGGACGCCGGTGCCGGCCATCAGCGTGTCGTCGCCCACGCGCTGCGCGTCGTTGACGCCCAGGATCGACGATGCCGAGGTGTCGTTGGGACCGACGCCGAAGCTCCACACGACCTTGTGCGTGTCCGGGTTGATCTCGATCACGCGGTTGTTGAACTGGTCGGCGACCAGGATGTTCCCCGGGGTGTTGAACCCGGGGCCGTCGGCGTGGGCGCGCAGCGTGCCCAGGCCGCCGAGCAGCACCAGCGGCGCCACCACGGCCGGCACGACGACGCGCCGGTGACGTGCCCGCAGCAGTCCCTTCATCTGAATCCTCCACACCCATGCCGCCCCCGGCTCCCGGCACACGCCGGGCCTGACGAGGGGATACGGAGGCGGGTTACACCGCGGGTTCGAGAGGGTCCGAACCCGTGGCGCTCCAGGCCGCGCAGCGGGCGCGCGCCATCTCCACGGCGCCGGGCGCGATGTCCGCACCCACGAAGTCGCAGCCGTGGCGCAGGGCCGCGATGGCCGCCGACCCGCTGCCGCAGAACGGGTCGCAGACCATGAAGCCGGGCTCGGCGCTGCCCTCCAGCATCCGCTCGAAGAGCTCAACGGGCTTCTGCGTGGGGTATGCCGCACGCCGCAGGCGGGAGACCGACCAAACGTCCTGAAGATCGCGCCGGGACAGCTTGCGGCGGCCCTTGGTGGCGAAGACGATGTGCTCATGCCGCCGCCTGAAGTAGTGGCCCATCCCCAGGTGCACCTTGTCCCACACGATGACGCACTTGACGTCGAAGAAGTCGCGCACCAGAGCGCCCAGCGAGAGCAGCGAGAAGCTGTCGAACATGATGTAGATGTGGCGGCCGTCTCGCAGCACGCGCCGGCATTCGCCGAGGAATGCTCGGTATGTCGCGGGATCGTCGCTGAACTCGGTGAACCAGCGGGCGTTTCCCGGTTTTCCATAGGCCCCCACGATGCGGCCGTGGCCGAACCGCATGTGCTGGTTCATGCCGGAATAGGCCGGGTCGGTGGTGATGACGTCCACGGACGAGTCCGGCAGGCTGCGGAGAAATGAGATGCAGTCGGCTGCGCGGATGTCGTACGCCGCCGTCGCGTCGATGGAGACGGCTTGGGTCACCGCGCGGCAGCCGACTCCGAACCCGGCATCGCGCCGAACTCTAACAGGCATCCTCAGCGTCATCACATCCATGCGTGCCGCCGGTAGTCTTCTTCCGTGCCGGACGGTTTCCAGCGGCAGCAGCGGTACCGGGAGCAATACCGCGCGCGCCGGGACGGGTGGGTGGACGCCGTCACGCTGTTTCGTGACAGGGTCGTCCACAACCTGCGCCGCGACGTGCCCGCGCTCGACCTGGGCTGCGGACACCTGGTCCTCCACGGAGACTCCGCCCCGCCCGATGTGACCGTGGTGGGCGTGGAGCCGGATCTCGCGGCGCTGCGGAGCAACACACTGGTCACGCACCGCGTGCGCGCCGCCGGCGAGGCCCTGCCCTTCGCCGATGCGAGCTTCGGCCTGGTGGCCTCCGCCTGGGTCCTCGAGCACCTGGACAATCCCGGGCTGGTCTTCGCGGAGATCGCGCGCGTTCTGCGCCCGGGGGGATCGTTCGTCTTCCTGACGCCGAATGCCTGGAACTACAACGCATGGCTCATCCGCGCCGTGCCCAACCGCTGGCACGGGCTGTTCACCCGGCGGCTCTACGCGCGCCGTGAGGGAGACACCTACCCGGTGCGCTACCGCGCCAACAGCCCGCGATCGCTGCCGGCGCTGCTCGCAGCCGCGGGCTTTTCCAGCGTGACCCTCGAGTACAACGGCGACCCGACATACATCGCGTTCAACCGGCCGCTGTTCGAGGGGGGCGTTTTGCTGGAGCGGCTCATGGACGTGCCCGCGCTGCATCGCTCGCGTGTGCACATCATCGGCTCGGCGACGCGCTGAATCGCGCGAGTAGACTTCGGCCATGGCACTCGACATGAGCACGGAGCAGCGCGAGATCGTGGGCATGGTCCGCGATTTCGTCGAGCGGGAGATTCTTCCCCTGGCCCACGAGCTGGACCACGACGACACCTACCCGGTCGAGATCGTCAAGCACATGAAGGAGCTCGGCTTCTTCGGCTTCGCCATCTCCGAGGAATACGGCGGCGCCGGGCTCGACTACACGACGTACGCAATGGTCTGCGAGGAGATCGCGCGCGGCTGGATGTCGATCACCGGCATCATCAACACGCACTTCATCGTTTCCTTCCTGATCGAGAAGTACGGCACAGACGAGCAGAAGCAGCGCTTCCTGCCGCGGATGGCGACGGGCGAGCACCACGGCGCCTTCTCGATGAGCGAGCCCAACTGTGGCTCCGACGTGCAGGCGATCCAGACGCGAGCCATCCGCGACAACGGCGAGTACGTAATCAACGGCACCAAGATGTGGGCCACCAACGGCGAGCACTCGACCGTCGTGGCGACGCTGGTCAAGACGGATCCTGAGGCGAAACCGCCCTACCGCGGCATGTCGTGCATCCTCGCGGAGAAGGAGTACGCCGGATTCCACGCGTCGAAGCACATTGAGAAGCTGGGCTACAAAGGCGTGGAGACGACCGAGCTCGTCTTCGAGAACAACCGGCAGCCGGCGAACAACCTGCTGGGCGGCGTCGAGGGCCAAGGCTTCAAGCAGATGATGGCGGCGATCGAGGTGGGCCGCGTCAACGTCGCCGCGCGCGGCGTGGGCGTTGCACAGCGAGCGTTCGAGCTGGCCATCGAGTATGCGCAGCAGCGGCATGCCTTCGGCGTGCCCATCGCGCAGCACGAGGCGATCCAGTTCAAGCTCGCCGACATGGCCACGAAGATCGAGGCGGCGCGCCTGCTGACCAACTACGCGGCACGCAAGAAGGATGCGGGCGAGCGCGCCGACGTGGAGTGCGGCATGGCCAAGCTGTTCGCCACGGAGACGTGCTTCGAGGTGGTGAGCGAGGCGATGCGCGTGCACGGCGGGTACGGCTTCTCCAAGGAATACCAGGTGGAGCAGCTGTACCGCGACGCGCCGCTGCTTATCATCGGCGAGGGGACGAACGAGATCCAGCGCATCATCATCGCGAAGGGCCTGCTCGAGCGCTACCGCGTCAGCGGCTGACGTCCCGCTCGGCGGATCAGGGGAGGAGGGTGGCCACTACGGCGACTCCACTGCCCTATGTCGCCTGCGCGCAGGGCGCTCTCCCTTGCTGCAAGGCCCGGCGTCGCCGCCCGCCGCCGATACGCGCTCGAGCGGCACCGTCTCGTGGTCGTGATGCGCTGCATCTCGTCGCCGCAGAGCGGGGGCTTCCCCCGGGCGAAGGCGACCTAGGGCAGTGAGGCGCCGGAGCCCGGGGAAGCCCCCGCTGCTCGAAGACGCTGGCGCATCAACGCAACGGCGTCGGCGCTTTCGTCGATGAGCAGGTATCGCCGGCCGAGGGGGGCGGCGGCGGCGCCGGTTGTGCCGCTGCCGGCGCACCAGTCCACCACGAGGTCGTCAGGGCGCGAGGACGCGGCCACGATGCGGCGCAGGATGGCCAGCGGCTTCTGCGTGGGATATCCGGTGCGCTCGCGCGATGACGTCGGCACGATCGTGTTCCACCACACGTCGGTGGGCAGCTTGCCCCGGGCGGCGCGCTCCGGCGTCTGCAGTGACGGTGCCATGTACGGCACGCGGTCCACGGCGCTCGCGTCGAAGTGGTAGCGCTTGGGGTCACGCACATACACCAGGATCACATCGTGCTTGGGTGCCCAGCGGCGCTTCGTCCTGCCCCCGAAGTCGTAGGCCCAGATCAGCTCATTGAGAAAGCACTCGCGCCCGAAGACCTCGTCGAGCATCACCTTGCAGTAGTGCGACTCGCGCGGGTCGATGTGCAGGTAGAGCGTGCCGTGGAGCGCCAGGACGCGGCGCGACTCCTCGAGCCGCGGCCGCAGCCACGCGAGATAGTCGCCGTGGCTGTCCTCATATGCCGGGCCGTCGCTCCACTGCGCCTGGTAGCGCCGCCCCGCGAACCCGGTGCGTGATCCAGCGGGGTCCGCCACCACGCGCAGCCGGGGCTGGGCCTGGCGCCGGCCCGTGTTGAACGGTGGGTCGGCGTAGACCAATCCGGCGCAGCCGTCGGGCAGGGTGCGCAGCACGGTGAGCGCCTCGCCGTGAACGATGCCGCTCAGATCGCCGGCGAGTTCGTCAGGACGCGACTGCATGGCGTGCTCTTACAGTAGGTCGAAGCATGGACGTGCGCGCGCTTTCCCAGGTGACGGTGCTCGGCGTCGACGGCGCCACGGTGCGCCTCGGCTCTGTCTGGAGCGACCGGCCCGCGGTCGTGGTGTGGCTGCGTCACTTCGGCTGCCTCTTCTGTCGTGAGCAGGCGGCGGACATGCGCGCGCGGCGCGCCGACATCGAAGCGATGGGTGGACGCCTTGTCTTCGTGGGCAACGGCGGCGTGCGCTTCGCGGCCGGGTTCCAGAAGGAGTTCGCGCCCGACGTCACGGTGCTGACCGACCCTGAGCTGCGCTCGTATCGCGCCGTCGGCGCGAGGCACGGCGTGCTCAACACCGTCGGCCCGCGCGCGTGGGCGGCCGGCATCCGGGCGCTGCGCAGCGGCGCGCGCCAGACGCGCGTCAAGGGTCACCCGTTCCAGCAGGGCGCCGTCATGGTGCTCGCGCCGGGCGATCGCCTTGTCTACTCGCACATCAGCCGCGTGGCCGGCGACCATCCGCCCGCGGATCAGGTGGTGGGAGCGCTGGCGGCCGCGACGCAGCGTCGCGCCGCAGGATTCTAGGCGTGCAGTTCGGCCGCTATTTCGAGGAGTTCGAGGTCGGCGACACCTACAAGCACTGGCCCGGCAAGACGATTACCGAGTACGACGACCATCTCTTCTGCCTCATCACGATGAACCACCACCCGCTCCACATCGACGCGCATTACGCGGAGACGCAGACCCAGTTCAAGCGCAACGTGGTGGTGGGCAACCTGGTGTACAGCCTCGCGCTGGGCATGAGCGTGGCCGACGTCAGCGGCAGGGCCATCGCCAACCTCGAGGTGGAGTCGCTCAAGCACGAGAACCCCACATTCCATGGGGACACCATCTACGCGCAGACGACCGTGCTGGACAAACGCGAATCCTCGACAAAGCCCGACCGCGGCGTCGTGACCGTGGAGACAAGCGCGTTCAACCAGCGCGGCGAGCGCGTGTGCGTGTTCCGCCGGCGCGTGCTCGTGCCCAAGAAGGGCGACGGCGCATCCGAGTAGGCGCGACATGGTCGCGTTCGCGTTGCTGCACAGCCCCTCGGTCGGGCCCTCGACATGGCATCCGGTCGCAGAGGAGCTGCGCAGGCGCGGCCACGCAGTCGCGGTCCCCGATGTGCGCGCGGTTGCGTCCTCGCCGCCGCCGTATGCCGAGCGTGTCGTGCAGCTCGCCACCGCGCAGTGCGCAGCGCTCAACGGAGACGCGCTGCTGGTGGCCGTGGGCCACAGCAACGCGGGCCTCTTTCTCCCCGCGCTGGCGCACGCGATCGGCGCGCGGATGTTGGTGTTCGTCGACGCTTCGGTCCCGCCCGACACCGGCTCCGCGGAGATGGTGCCGGCACGCTTCGCCGCCGAGCTCAGACGCAAGGCGGTGGACGGCGTGCTGCCGCGCTGGACGGACTGGTGGAGCGAGGCGGACGTGGCCGCGCTCTTCGCCGATGCGGAGACGCGGCGGAGGGTGGTCGACGAGCAGCCGCAGCTGCCGCTCGCCTACTACGAGGAGCGCGTTGCGGTGCCCGAGGATTGGGCCTCAACCGCGGCGGCGTACCTGCTGTTCGGGCCGCCCTACACCGAGGTGGCCTATGCAGCCGGCGCGCGCGGCTGGCCGGTCGCGCATGTCCCCGGCGAGCACCTGCACATGGTGGTCGACCCCCACGCCGTCACCGATGCGCTGCTGGACCTCACGGCGCAGCTCAGCGAGGCGCGCTGACGTGGAGGACCGCGTCAGCGTCACCGCCGGCGCGCATCGCCTCGAGTTCGGCGCACGCACGCTGGTGATGGGCGTGCTCAACGTCACGCCGGACTCCTTCTCCGGCGACGGCGTCGGGGACAGCGTGGAGGCCGCGGTGGCGCGCGGGCTGGAGCTCGTCGCGCAGGGCGCGGACATCCTCGACGTCGGCGGGGAGAGCACCCGGCCCAACTCGACGGAGGTGACCGCCGAGGACGAGAGGGCGCGCGTGATCCCGGTGCTGCGCGCACTGCGGCAGCAGGTGGGCATCCCACTCAGCATCGACACGCGCAAGGCAGCGGTGGCGGCGGCCGCGCTGGACGCGGGCGCGGCCATCGTCAACGACGTGTGGGGGTTGCGCCGCGATCCGGACATGGCCTCCGTCCTCGCCGCGCGCGATGATGTGGCGGTCGTCGCCATGCACAACCAGCGGGGCGTCGCGTACGTGGACGTGATCGGCGACGTTGCGGCGGCGCTGCGCGAGAGCCTCGCCATCGCAGAGCGCGCCGGCATCGCCCCTGAACGGGTGATCCTCGACCCCGGATTCGGCTTCGGCAAGACGCCGGCGCAGAACCTCGAGCTGGTGCGCCGCCTGGGTGAGCTGCGCGAGCTGGGCCGGCCGCTGCTCGTCGGTCCGTCGCGCAAGTCGACGATCGGTTTTCTGACCGGGCGTCCGCCGGACGACCGGCTCGAGGGAAGCATCGCGCTGGCCGTCCTCGCCGTGGCCCATGGCGCCGCCGCCGTGCGCGTGCACGACGTCGCGGCGACGGTGCGCGCCCTGCGCGTCGCGGATGCCGTGGTGCGCGAGATTCCGGCGCACATCCGCGAGCTCGCCGCTCCCGGCCCGACGGGATGACGTCAGTCGCCTGGATTCTCCTGGGCAGCAACGTTGGGCATCGAGGCCGCGCGCTCGCGTGCCTGCGCGACGCACTGCAGCGCGATGGGGTCGTGGTGCAGGCCGCATCGTCAGAGATCCTCACCCGGCCGGTGGGGGTGACCGCGCAGCAGGACTTCCACAACCAGGTCGTGCGCGTGCGCGCCCCCGAGCCCTGGCCTGCGGAGAGGTGGCTCGCGCACTGCAAGGCCGCCGAGCGTCACTGCGGGCGCCGCGAGACGTATCGCTGGGGGCCGCGCGCGGCCGACGCGGACATCCTGCTGCTGGGTGAGCACGGCGAGGTTCGCGTCGACACGCCGGAGCTCAGCGTGCCGCACCCGCAACTGGACGCGCGCCCGTTTGTGCAGCGGCTGCTTCGCGAGCTCGGGGGTTAGATCGGAAGCCTGTCGGCCAGCTGCGGCACCAGGCGCAGCGCGCTGTCGATCTGGCGGGCGATGACGGAGAGATCCGGCTGCTTCTCGAAGTCGAGGAACCACGAGTGCTCGGCGGTGAACTTCTCCACCAGCGTGGTGCTGCCCAACACGGCGATGCCCACGTGCACGCTGGGCCGGTCCTCGTCGCTGAAGGCCTTGCCCACCAGCGTCTGTGCGGTGTCGATCCAGCTGGAGACCTCGTCGAGCTCGTGCAGCTCGTAGCCGCCGTCCCCGAGGACGAACTCGGCCTCCACGTCGACGAAGGGCTGGGGGGTGAGCTGCTGATGCGGGCAGTCCTGCGCCTCCTCGTCGTCGTGGTACAGCTCGCAGTCCGCCCCGGCGCCGTAGGCCGACACGAACGTGAGCAGCGCGTCCCACACGAAGCTGAGGTGCACGTGGTACCGCGACGGCGGGTCTCCGGCGAGGCGGATCGTGCACTCGAAGCGGCGTTCGCCGATTCCCGGCTCGACGTGGTGGCGGACGTCCTCGATGGTCAGCCCGGCGCCGTCGATCGCCTCGAGCAGGTCGGAGGCGAACTCCTCGTAGGAGGGGAACGACGGGTGCTCCGACGCCGGTTCCGGGCCGGGCTGCCCCGGGCGCGAGGGGACGGCCATGCCTAGCTCTCCCGCCGCGCGCGCCGCGGCAGGGTCATCCGCGCAGCGCCCGCCAGAGCCGAACCGCGCCGCTGAGGACGTTGACCACCACCACAACGCCGAACACCAGCGCGATCGCCACCACGAGCGGCGCCTCGACACCCGGCGTCGAGTACGTGTAGACGGCCAGGATCGCCGCCACGAACAGCGCCACCGCGATCACGGCGAGGAAGGCGACCGTGAGCGACGCGACAGGGTCGCCCGCGCCGCCGGCCGTGGCCGGCTCCGGCTCTCGCCGCCGCAGCATCGGGGGGGTCGGCACGAGCGTCAGTCTACGTCCGCCGGGAGGCCTCAGCAGAGCGCGCACGCCAGCGCAGCGTCGGCGAGGCGGCGCAGCGACTCCTGCACCGCCGGGTCGAAGAAGCGCGGCGTCCAGCGCTCCTCGCCGAGCGTGTCACTGACGACCAACCCGGCCGCCACCTCCACACCGCGCTGCTCTGCGACGGTGAACAGTGCGGCGCATTCCATCTCCACTGTGAGCACGCCCTCGCGCTGGTAGTGGCGGGCCTCGGCGACGGTCTCGCGATAGGGGGCATCGATCGTCCATGTCTCCCCGAGCCGTGGGCTCATGCCGCGCTCCTGAAGCCCCTCCAGCAGCGACTCGCTGAGGCGCTGCGACGGACGCGCCGTCCGCGCGGGCTCCACGTAGTGGTGCGACACGCCCTCGTCACGGATCGCGCCGCTGCACACGATCACGTCGCCCGGCCCCGCCGCCGGTTGCAACCCGCCGGCGATGCCCAGGCTGAAGAACCGGCGCACCCCCCACGCAACCAGGTGCTCGAGCACCAGCGCAGCCACCGGCGCCCCCACGCCGAACCCGCTCGCCACCGCGGCCCGGGCGCCCTCGCGCTGCACGATGTGCACGGGCGCGAACAGGCGCACATCCGGCGGCCTGCGCTCGCCGATCAGATGTGCCGCGGGCTCGGGTTGGTAGAAGAGCAGCGCCGCATCAGGCGGCGGGAGGTCGGGCAGCGACCCGCTCTCGCGCAGATACGCGATGAAGTCCTGCGCCGAGAACAGCGCGTCGTGTGCGTGTTTTCCCGCAAAGTTGGGAACGGTCAAGCAGCTACGGCTTGATGGCCGCGAACCGGTACCCGATGCCGGGCACCGCCAGGATGTAGCGCGGCTGCGCGGGATCCGGTTCGATCTTCCGGCGCAGGTTGCGGACGTGCACGTCGATGACGCGCGTCTCGATCGGGTGTTCGTAGCCCCACACCGAGCTGAGGATCCGTTCGCGCGACAGCACCTTGCCCGCGTTGGTCGCCAGGTATGCGAGCAGGTCGAACTCCGTGTGGGTGAGGATCACGTCGCGGTCCTCGCGCAGCACGCGCCGCTCCGCCGTGTCGATGACGAGGTCTCGGAACACCAGGCGCCCGTCCTCGGGCCGGGCCTCGCCGCGCGTCTCCTTGGCCTTGCGGAGGTGCGCAGCGATGCGCGCCAGCAGCTCGCGGGGGCGGAACGGCTTGTTGATGTAGTCGTCCGCGCCGATCTCCAGGCCGAGGACGACGTCGATCTCCTCGTTCTTGGCGCTGAGGATGACGACCGGCATGCGGTGCCCGGCGCGACGGATCTCACGGCAGACGTCGAAGCCGGAGAGGTCGGGCAGCATGAGGTCGAGCAGGATGATGTCGGGGTGGAAGTTGTCGATGCGTTCGAGCACGTCAGTGCCGCGCTCGGCCTCCTGCACCGCATACCCCTCCGTTTCGCAGGTGAGCCGTACCGCCTTCCGAATGAGTGCATCGTCATCAACGACGAGCACGCGTACCTGCTGACCATCCACTGTGCGTCGGGCAGATTGTAGGGGCTGGGTCCCCGCTGGGATGGGGTTGCTACTATACGAGCCGATCGCTTCGAACTCGGGCCGGTCGTGGGCGCCGGACGTTCCAACAAGGGCTGAGCGAAAAGGTGCAGACACAGGGAACTCTTCGCGACGGCGGGCTGTCGACGCTGCTCCAGACGATGCAGTCGGAGCGGGCCACGGGGACCCTGGCCATCGAGAACGGTGACCAGAGCGCGTCCCTGTACTTCCTGTTCGGCCACCTGTTCCACGCCAGCGGACCCAGCGGCCAGGGCGAGGACGTCGTGATCGGCGCCCTGGGCTGGGAGGATGGCAGCTACCAGTTCGACCCCCGGGCCAAGCTGCCCGCCGAGGAGACGATCAAGTCGTCGCCCGCCGAGCTGCTCAGCGCAGCCGAGTCGCGCCAGCAGCAGGTGACGGCCGAGGCCTCCGGCCATCCCTGGATGACCAGCGAGAACGGCGCGCCCGCGGAGGTCGCCACCCGCACCGCCGAGCCCGGCCTCGAATCGGGGCTCGCCTCCTGGGCCGCGTCGCCGGAAGACGTGGTCGCGCCGCCGGGCGAGCCGGTGGCATACGTTCCGGCGGTGCCCGTCGCCCCCGAGCCGGAGCCGGAGCTGGCTCCCGCCCCGCCGGCACCCGCGCCGGCACCGGTCCCGGCACCGACCTTCGAGCCCGCGATATCCTCCGCACGCCGCGCCACTGTGCTGGGCGCGCAGCAGGAGGCGCCGGACAACGTGGTGTATCCCCTGCCTTCGGGCCGGCCCCACTACGAGGGGCTGAAGAGCGCGTTCGTCGATTTCCCGCGGCTGCTCCGCACCCTGCGCGCCGACCGCCACACGGGCTACATCCGCCTGGCAGGGTCGGCGTACTCGGGGATCATCCTGCTCAACGAGGGCCAGGTCCTCGAGGCCGTGTGCAGCGACGGCGCCGTCACCAAGGGCGAGGCCGCATTCCTGCAGTTCCGCCGCCACATGGACGGCGGCGACGGCATGCTCGACGTCATCGAGCTGGACGGTGACATCGTGCTCGCGGTGGGCCGGCTCTTCACCGCGCCGCCCCTGTACACCGGCCTGCTCGGGCGCTTCGTCAACCTCGACGCGCTCCTCGAATATCTCAGCGAGGAGAAGGTGGACGGAGCGGTTGTGGTGAGCGGGTCCGCGGAGCTGGGCGTGATCCTGCTAGGGCAGGGCAAGATCCTGGGCGCCTACACCGAGTCGAAGCGCGACCTGGACTCCGGCACCGCCGTCGTCGCGAAGCTGGCCACGGACCGGGCCGCGCGCATCGAGGTCAAGAGCGGCTCCGGAAGCCTCGTCCCCATCGACGTCGACGGCGCGCTCAACAAGCCCTACTGAGCCGGGCGCCCGGGCGGTGGGCCGCCGCGGCGTGCGCCGCCTGGCACGGGTTCTCGTCCTCCTTCCCCTGACGGCGGCCCTGAGCGGCTGCTTCGCCAGCCCGCCCCAGATCATCGCGCTCGACCCCAACCGCGGCTCCGTCGGCGTCCCCGGCGATGCCCCCATCGTGGTGCAGTTCGACCGGCCGGTGGTGCGGTCGTCCGTGGTCGGCCGCTTCGGGGTCAGCCCACCCATCAGCGGATGCGACCTGACCGCCGCCTTCAGCGCCAAGCCCGGCGCTCCCTGCCGGGTGGTGTGGCAGAGCGGCGACACCGGGTTCACCCTGCTGCACCCGGGCGCCGAGCTGGCCTCCAGCACGCCGTACTCGTTCCTGCTGCAGGGCGGCTTCTCGGATCCGGAGGGCGCCGTCAACTCGGTGGACCATCGCTGGGACATCACCACGGCCTCGCCGCCGCAGGTGGTGGCGATGACGCCGCCTCAGGGATCGACCGGCGTTCCCCTCGACCTGCCCCTGGTGGTGGCGTTCACCTCTGCGATGGCGCCCGCCGCGACCCGGTCCGCCATCACCATCAGCCCGGCAATCCCGGGCACTCGGGTGGTGCCCAACCCGCGCGACCACGGCCGCTTCGTCGTGCTTCCGGGGCGGCCGCTCCAGCCCGGGGTGGCCTACCGGCTCACGGTTGGCACGGCGGCAACCGACGAGCACGGCCAGGCGCTCGCGGCGCCGGTCAGCAGCTCCTTCACCGCCGGCACCATGAGCCCGGTGCCGCACGCGGTCGTGCTGGCCGGGGGCACTGGTCCGGCGTCGGAGGTCGACCTCGCCGCGCTGACCACCGCCGCGCAGGGCGACCCGGTGGCGGATGAGACGGAGCTGACCGCGCCGCTGTGCCCGGACGCGTCAGGTTGCGGCGCGGTGCCGCACGGCGCGCCGGTCTACGGATACCTCAGCGCGACGCTCTCTCCCAACGCCGCCTGGCTGGCGGCGGTGGAGGTGGACCGCACCAATGCGGCGGGCGGCACCGCCATCGCCGTGATCAACGCGGCCACGCGGGCGGTGGTGCACGTCTTTCCCGACGCATCGATGCCCTCGTGGTCGCCCGACAGCACGACGCTGGCCTTCGCGTCCGGGGCGGCGACGATGCTGTACCAGGTGCCGACCGCGACGCTGACGCAGCTGCCGCCGGGCAACCCGCTCCTCGCACCGCCGGTGTGGGAGCCCCGAGGTGAGCTCATCGTGCTGGCCTCGGGCTCGCCGGCGGGAGTGCAGACCGTGGAGCTCGCTGACGCGCTCGTGAGCGCGCGCTACCCGGTGCCCGGACTGACCGGCGCCAGCTCGGACCCGGCCGTCTCGCCGGACGGGACGCAGCTCGCGGTGCTGCGCCAGGGGGCGCTGGGCAGCGGGGCGTGGCTCATGGGCATCGCCGGGAACGGCAGCGCGCAGCCACGGCTCCTCGCCGCCGACGCGACCCCGCTGGGCTGGACCGATCCGGGCACGCTGCTCGCCGTGTCGGGCGCGGGGAGTGAAGCTCCCGCCCTGGTGCAGGTGAGCGTCAGCGGCGGCGCTGAGCAGCGCGTCTCACCGGCGCCCGCAGCCGGTGCGATCTCATCCGTGTCACTCTCGTCGTCCGGCCGCCAGTTCGGCTTCATCGCCGTCGACGGCGCGGGCGTGCCCCAGGCGCTGGTGGAGAGCGTGCAGGGCGGCAGCCCTGTGGCGGTCACGTCCTTTCCGCCTGGCGGGCTGTCCGCCATGGCTGTCAGCCTGAGCTGATGCGCCTGCTGTTCCTCATCGCCGACACGGGCGGCGGCCACCGCGCCAGCGCCAACGCGGTGGCCGGCCAGCTGAATCGCGACTTCCCGGGCACATACGAGATCAGAATCGTCGATCCCTTCGCGGAGGGCTCACCGCGCGCCATCGGCGGCACGGCCGACCTGTACGGCCCAATCACCAGGCACGTGCGCTGGGGATGGGGCGCCTTGTATCACGCGACCAACTCGCGCGCTGCCGTCGCCGCGCTCAACGCGACACTGCTTCGCTTCGTCCGGCCCGGCATCGTCCGTGAGCTCACAGAGTCGACACCCGACGCGGTGGTGTCCTTCCACCCGTTGCTCAACCATCCGATGGCCAGGGCACGCCGCCGCGGGCGGCCGGATGTGCCCATGGTCACGGTGATCACCGACCTGGTCGACGTCCATGCGGCCTGGGCGTGCAAGGACGTTGACGCCGTCGTGGTCCCGTCGCCGGGCGCGCTGGACCGGTGCCTGCGGGCGGGCATTCCCGCCGCGCGCTGTCACGACATCGGTTTGCCGGTGGACGTGAGCTTCACGCAACCGCCGCCGAGCCGCGCTGAGCGCACCGCGCTGCGCATGCGCCTGGGGCTGGCGCCCGACTCGTTCGTGCTGCTGATCTGCGGCGGCGCCGACGGCTCCGGTGGCATCGCGCGGCGCGCCCGGGCTGTGGCCGCCGCCGGCCTCGACATGGAGCTCGCCGTCGTGTGCGGCCGGAATGAGCGGGCGCTGCGCGCGCTCGAAGGTCTGCACGACGTGCACGGCCGCCGCGTCACCGTCCATGGGTTTGTGTCAAACATGGCCGATTGGCTGCGCGCCAGCGATGTGGTTGCCACCAAGGCGGGGCCGGGCACCATCGCCGAGGCGCTGTGCTGCGGCATCCCCCTCCTCCTCACCTCGCACCTGCCCGGCCAGGAGCGCGGCAATGTCGAGTGGGTGACGGACATCGGCGCGGGCCGGTACGTGCCCGGCGTCCGGCGGCTGCTCGACGCCGCCGCCGAGCTGGCGCTGCCGGGCTCGCCGCGGCTGGCAGCAATGCGCGAGGCGGTGCGCGGCGCCGCCCGGCCGGACGCGACCCGGCGCATCGCGGCGCTCGTCGACTCCATCGCGCGCCGCGGTGCCGGCCCTGCTGCGGAGGTCCCCGCGTGATCACCACGCTGCCGGCGTGCACCGTGGCGCGACTGCGCCTGCACAACTTTCGCAACTACCACGAGGCCACGCTGCACCTCGAGCCTGGACTTACTGTCATCTCTGGCCGCAACGCGCAGGGCAAGACGAACCTCCTCGAGGCGGTTGCGACGCTCGCCCTCACGCGCTCACCGAGGGCCGTGACCGCGGCCGACCTGCTGCGCTGGGGCACGAACGGCGCCCAGGTGGAGGCGGACATCCTCCGCCCCGGCGGCCCCGCTGCGCTGGCGCTGCGCCTGGAGCAGCCCGCCACGGGCACGATCGCGCGCCGCACCCTGGTGGACGGCAAGCCGCGCGCCGCCCGGGCGGTGCTCGGCCTCTGTCCGGTGGTGCTCTTCTGGCCGGACGACCTCCAGCTGGTGAAGGCGGGGCCGGAGGGCCGCCGCCGCCTGCTCGACGTCCTGCTGGCCCAGCTCGACGGGCGCGCCGCCTCGCACCTGCTCCGCTACCGGCGCGTGCTGGAGCAGCGCAACGCGCTGCTCCATCGATTGCGCGCGGACGGCGGCTCACCCGCCGCGCTGCACGGGTTCACCCGCGAGCTTGCCCACCACGGCGCGCGAGTCCTGGTGGCGCGCAACCAGCTCGCGAGCAAGCTGGCGCCGCTGGCGGCCGCGGCGATGAGCGACCTCTCCGGTGGCGACGACACCCTGAGCATTCGCTATGCCGCGTCGCACGGCGGCGACCTCGCCGACGACGATGCCGCGGAGCGCGACCTCCTGGCCGCGCTGGAGCGGCGCACGCCGGACGAGATCGCCCGGGGGGTGACACTCGTCGGCCCGCACCGCGACGACCTCGTGCTCAGCCTGGGAGGCCGCGAGGCTCGCTACACCGCGTCACAGGGCCAGCAGCGCAGCATCGTGCTCGCCTGCAAGATCGCCGAGATGCGCCACGTCGCCGAGGAGAAGGGCATGAGCCCCGTCGTGATGCTCGACGACGTGGTGAGCGAGCTCGACGCCCCCCGGCGCCGGCACCTGCTCAGCACGCTCGCGGCGGCGCCCGCGCAGCAGGTGCTGCTCACGTCGACGGAGCGCGTCGCGGACACCTCGGAGTTCGCCGCGGTGCACCACCTCACCGTCAGCGCCGGCACGGTGGGGGCCGGGAGATGACCGGACCCGACCGGCTCTCGGACCTCATCGACCCGGCATTGCGCTCCCTCGGCGTGCGCGGCCGCGTTCGTGAGGAGCAGCTGCGTGCCGCGCTGGCCCAGGTGGTGGGGCCGGCGCTGGCTCCGCTCTGCCGGGCCGAGCGCCTGGACCGGGGCGCGCTGCTCGTGGCCACAGCCAACACGGCGCTGGCCCACCAGTTGCAGCTCGAGTCCCCGCGGTTGATCGCGGCGCTCAACGAGGCGCTGGGTGTGCAGGCGGTCCGCCGCCTGCGCTTCACCGCCCTCTGACTCAGGCCACCCGCACCGGCATGATGATGCAGAGGTAGTCGTCGCGTCCCGCCGGCCGGATCACGCCGGGATGCAGCGCGCCGTTGAACGACAACTGCACCTCGTCCGAGTCGAGGACGGACAGGGCGTCGAGCACGTAGCGGGCGTTGAACGCGATCTGCACGTCGTCACCCTTCACGCTGGCGGTGAGCGGCGCCTCGTCGTCGCCCACCTCGGCGGTCTGCGCCCGCAGCGTGAGCGTGCCCTCACCCACCTGAAGGCGCACCGGGTTGGCCGCGTCGCGAGCCAGCACCGCAGCGGTGCGCGCCTCGCGCAGCAGCGCCGCCGTCTGCAGGCTCACGGTGGTCGACGACTCGGCGGGAATCACCTGCGCGTAGTTGGGATACGTGCCCTCGATGAGCCGCGACGAGATCTCCACGTCGCGCATGCTGAAGAACACCTGGTTGCGCGATTCCGAGAACGACACGCCGACCGTCTGCCGCGATGCGTTGACCGCGCGGGCGACCTCGTTGAGATGACGCGCCGGCACGATGACGGACGACACCGGCGCCGTCCCCGTCACGCGCACCTCGAGCGACTTCACCGCGAGCCGGTGGCGGTCGGTCGCCGCCAGCGTCAGGCGGTTCCCCTCGATCTGCATCAGCACGCCGGTGAGGACGGGAGACGCCTCGTCCGCGCTCGCGGCCATCACGGTCTGGGTGATCGCGTTCTGCAGCGGAACCGAGTCCGCTTCCACCGCGGCGTCCGCCTCTCGCTTGGGCAGGGGCGGGAACTCGACAGCGTCGATCCCGTGCAGGTTGGCCTTGTGCACGCCGCAGCGGAGGCGCAGCACCTGCGTCGCCGGGTCGAGGTCCATGCTGCACTGCGCCTCACCCAGTGAGCCGATGTACTCGCTCAGGAGCCGGGCCGGCACCGTGGTCCTGCCCTCCTTCTCGATCTCGGCCGGGACGGTGGCGCCGATGGTGAGGTCGAGGTTTGTCGCTGTCACGCGCAGCCCCTGCTCCGTCGTCTCGAGCAGGACGTTGCCGAGCACCGGGAGGGTGGAGCGCGGAGACACAGCGCGCGAGACGAGACCGAGTGCTGCGCTGAGAGCGGAGGACGAGACGGTGGCCTTCATCGGCGCTGACTCCTGTGCGTCAAGAGGTTTTCACCAGGAGAGTCCTAGGTGATCCGAGAGTGTATGAAAAACCGAAGTAGTAGTAGAGGGACGAACGAAGTGGAAAACTCCCCCGCCGCAATTCGAAAACGCCGGCGTGCGCGGGTGCGCGCTTGTGGACGGAGCGGCATGTGCGTCCACGGGTTGTTCACCGCGCGACATCGCGGGATGCGTGTGCACAGGCGGTCCAGCGGTTGTCAACAGCGTCGTCAACGGCTGTGAAGGCGCGAGCGGATGTGGCGCAGGTCACCCTGCAGGCGCGTGTCCTCGCGCACCAGCTCGGTGATCTTCTCGATGGCGTGCAGGGCGGTTGTGTGGTCGCGCCCGCCGAACGCCGCGCCGATCACCGGGAGTGAGGACTCCGTCTCCTCCCGGATCAGGTACATGGCCACCTGCCGCGGATAGACGATGTGCTTGTCTCGCCGCTTGCCCTTCATCTCCTCGACGGAGATGGTGTAGTGCTCGGCCACCGCGTCCTGTATCGCCTCGATGCTCACAGGGACGATGTCCTGGACAGGGATGATGTCGCGCAGGATCTGCTGTGCGATCTCCAGGCTCACCGGCCGGGCGTTGATCGAGGCATGCGCGAGCACCCGGATCAGCGCCCCCTCGAGCTCGCGGATGTTCTTCTGGATGCGATGCGCGATGAAGGCGCACACCTCGTCCGGCACCAGCCGGCTGTAGGGGCCGAGCTTGGTGTTGAGGATGGCGAGGCGGGTCTCGAAGTCAGGAGGCTGGATGTCGGCCATGAGGCCGCCCTCGAACCGGCTCCGCAGGCGGTCCTCCAGCGTGGGGATGTCCTTGGGCGGACGGTCGCTGCTGACGACGATCTGCTTCTGGATCTCGTAGAGCGCGTTGAAGGTGTGGAAGAACTCCTCCTGGGTGCGGTCCTTGCCGGCGAGGAACTGGATGTCGTCGATGAGGAGGACGTCAACCGTGCGATAGCGCAAGCGAAACTCGGGAGCGCGGTTCTCCTGGATGGACGCAATCATCTCGTTCATGAACTTCTCGGACGTGATGTACGCGACCTTGCTGTGGCGGTTGGCCTCGCGCACCGAATGTCCGATGGCGTGCATGAGATGTGTCTTGCCGAGCCCCACGCCGCCGTAGAGGAACAGCGGGTTGTACGCCTTGCCCGGCGCGTCCGCGACCGCGCGGCAGGCCGCGTGCGCGAAGCGGCTGGAGTTGCCCACCACGAATGTCGTGAAGGTGAAACTCGGGTTGAGTCGCGAGTCGGTCGATCCGTCTTCGAGGTCACTCAGCTGGTCGAGCGCGGTGTCGTAGTCGGGCAGCGGCGCGGGCTCGTCCGGAGGCGGCGCCGCAGCGGGGTCGACGGTGATGACCACGTCGCAGTCGCGCCCCAAAACCCCAGACACCGTCTCGCGAATCAGGGGCACATACCGCTCCGTCAACCAGTCGCGCGCGAGCCGCGTCGGCACACCCACTGTGAACACAGAGCCGTCACACTCGACGAGCACCGCATTCGCCAGCCACGTCTCGTAGCCGGGGCGCGAGAGCTGGAAGCGCAGCTCCTCTTGCGCGATGTGCCAAACCTGCTGCGGGTCGAACGTCGCCGACGCTGTTTGCAACTCTCCGTCGGCGGTGGTCGTGGCGTTGTCCATCACGGCTGAGGGCGTTCGATGCCCGCCGATGAGAGAGTCATGAATCGCACTTCGGCTGCTTGTCCCCCAACGGTCGCCCTGTTGTTACTTATCCACACGCTGTCCACAGAGGTGGATAAGCGAATGCAACGCCGTGCGACGAAAGGGAGTGAGGACGTGGTGCGGGTGCACCTCCCGCCGTGGCCCCGCGAGTGTAGCAATGCCCGCTGCCGAGGACAACGGGCGGACATACGGCGTGATCACATCGCGCGCTGGCCGCTGTGCGCTTGCCGCGATTCGGGTCCTCTGACGCAGGCGATTGCTATACTCGCTGCGAACTCCGTCTCGAGGCGGCGAACGCTGCCGGGGACGCGATCAGTTTGGGAGAGCCCCCATCAAGCGGACGTACCAACCCAAGAAGAGCTATCGGCGCAAGACGCACGGATTTCGCGTGCGCATGTCGAGTCCGGGAGGACGGCAGGTGCTGAAGGCGCGGCGCCGCAAGGGGCGCAAGCGCTTGACACCTGCGAGCGCCGGGTGAACCGGCGTCACCGGCTGCGCGGACGCGGGCGATTCGCTGTGGTGCGGCGCACCGGGGCGGAGGCCCGCAGCGGCCTGGTGCGCGTGCGCTCCCTGGCCGGGCGCGGGGACGTCGCCCGCTGCGGCGTTGCCGTGGTGGGGGCGCGCGGCGCGGTCGAGCGCAACCGCGCCCGCCGCCGGGCTCGCGCGCTGCTCGGCAACCTGCTCCCCGAGCTAGGCGGTGTCGACGCCATTGTGTGGGTCCAGGCGTCGGCGGCCGGCGTCGCGGGAGACCGTCTCGCGCTCGACCTGACGCGCGCGCTGCGTGGCGCGGCGCTACGGTGTGGCCACGCATGACTCGCGCCAGCCTGGTCTTCATTCGCGTGTACCGCGTGACGCTCGGGCCACTGTTCGGTGTGATGAGCAGCTGCCGCTACGACCCGACGTGCTCGCAGTACGGCTACGAGGCCATCCAGCGCTTCGGGTTCCGCCGCGGGTGGTGGCTCGCGCTGCGGCGCATCGCGCGCTGCCATCCATTCCACGCGGGCGGCGTCGACCTGGTGCCGGAGACGTACGTGAGCTGGCGCCAGGCGCGGCGCATGCACCGGGAGCGCGCCGCCGCGGCGCCTGCTGAGGGCGCGCGGCCGTGAACCCGCTCGTCATCTTCACCTTCCTGACGAGCCCCTTCCAGTGGCTGCTCGAGCAGATGACCAAGGCGTTCGCCGGCATCCCCAGCCAGATCGGCGCCTTCGGGGTGGCGGTGATCGTCCTCACCGTGCTGATTCGGGCGGTGCTGTTCCCCATCTTCAGCTGGCAGCTGCGCACTTCCCGCCGCATCCAGGCGGAGCAGCGGCTGATCGCGCCGCAGCTCGCGGAGCTGCGCAAGAAGTACCGCAAGGAGCCGCAGAAGCTCAGCGCGGAGATGAACAAGGTCTACAAGGAGCACGGGATCAGCCCGTTCAGCGGGCTCATGGGGTGCGTCCCCGCGCTGGTGCAGATGCCCGTGCTGATCGGGCTCTACAACTCGATCCGGCAAGCCACCACGCACCTGGCGCAGAACCACATCGACATCCGCTTCCTCTGGATCCCGGACGTGAGCAAGTCGGTGGTGGCCAACGGCAACTTCGCGGGGATCCTCAGCGATCCCGCCGGGCTGGTCCTGCCCGCCATCGCCGCGGCATTCACATTCGCGCAGTCGCGCATGATGATGCCGCCGCCCCGGCCCGACATGACCGACCAGGAGCGGTCGATGGCGAACGTGACCCGGCAGATGTCGATCCTGTTTCCGGGCATGGTGTTCTTCTTCGGGTTGCTGCTGCCCCAGGGCCTCGCCATCTACTGGGTGACCGGCACGATCTTCATGGTGCTGCAGCAGTTCATCGTCGTGGGCTGGGGAGGGCTCAACGTGCCCGCGTGGTGGCCGGGCGCCAACCGCGTGACGCCGCTCTCATATCCCCGGGCAGCGCCCAGCGCCGCACTTGTTAGTGCCAACGGTGACAAAAAGAGACGTGCGTATCCGGAGTCGAACGGCACCGAGAAGACTGCGGAGCAGGACGACGACGCTGAACGTGGCGCGGCAGCGGGCGCGAGCGCGTCGTCCCGGATGTCGCATCCCTCGGGAAGGTCCCGGGCGCGGGGCCGCCGTGGTGGGCAGAGGAGGAGGCGCCGCTGAGCGGGGCCGGGCGGAGGTTGTGGTGAGCGAGACGACAGAAGTGGGCGTGGGCACGGCGCCGGGCCGGCAGTCGGCGGAGGCCGAGGGAAGCACCCTCGAGGAGGCGATCTCCCGCGCCCTCGGCGAGCTGGGCATCACACGCGACGAGGCAGAGGTGGAGGTGCTGAGCACCGGGCAGCGCCAGATCGCCGGCGAGCGGCTCTCGGCGGTGGGCGCGCGCGTGCGCGTGCACCGCATCGACGAGCACGCGGCGCGCGGACGCGCGATGCTCGAGGAGCTGCTCACGCGCATGGAGGTGCCCTGCCGGGTGACCGTGCGGCGCGGTGGCGAGCCGCCCGCGGGCTCGGACATGCCCGCGCCGGTGATCCTGGACATATCGGGCGACGATCTCGGCCTGCTCATCGGCTGGCGCGGCGAGACGCTGCGCGCGCTGCAGACCGCGCTCAACCTCATGCTGGGCGAGGAGGACGGAGCCCAGGGCCGCCGGGTGATCCTCGACGTCGAGCGCTACCGCGCCCGGCGGGAGGACCAGGTGCGCGAGCTGGCACTGCGCCTCGCCGCGCGGGTGAAGCGGAGCGGCGAGCGCTACACGCTGGACCCCATGCACGCCTACGAGCGCCGCGTGATCCACCTGACGCTGGCGGACGACCCCGGCGTGCGCACCGAGAGCGCCGGCAAGGAGCCTCAGCGCCGGGTGGTGATCAATCCCACGGGCCCCGCCCAGGGCGGTCCGCCGGAGCGATTCACCGGGCGGCCGCGACGCGGCCCGTCGTTCGGCCGGCGCTACTGACACAGCGTTTCCACGAGGCCACCCTCCCCGGAGGGGTGCGCACCGTCACGGTGCAGCTGCCCGGCCGGCCCAGCGTCGCGGTCGCTTTCATGCTGCGCGTCGGTTCGCGCCACGAGCCGTGGGAGCAGAGCGGCCTGAGCCACTTCGTGGAACACATGGTGTTCAAGGGCACGGAGCGCTTCCCCACACCGCGCGAGATCAGCGAGACCATCGAGGGCGTCGGCGGCGTGCTCGACGCCGGCACGGACCGCGAGGCCACGGTGTTCTGGACGCGCGTGCCCGCGACGGAGCTGGACCGGGCGTTGCGGCTGCTCAGCGACATGGTGGCGCGCCCCCGCTTCACGGCGGATGACGTGGCAAAGGAGCGCCAGGTGGTCGTGGAAGAGCTGCGCATGTACCAGGACAGCCCGTCTGATTTCGTGCAGACGGTCTTCGACGAGGTGATGTGGCCGTCGCATCCGCTGGGGCGCGACGTCGCCGGTCGCGAGGAGACCGTGCGCGGCTTCACGCGCGAGGACTGCGCCGAGCACATGACCGTGCACGCTCGCCCGGAGACACTCGTGGTGAGCATGGCCGGCGGCGTTGAGACGGCGCACGCGCAGGCGATGCTGGAGCGCGAGCTCGAAGGCTGGGACGAGCGGCAGCGCCCGGCGCGGCCCGACCCCGAGCCGGCGACCGCGCCCGAGGGGGACGCGCTGCGCGTCACGTGGCGTCGCGTCGAGCAGGCGAGCGTGCTCGTGGGGGCGCGCGCGCCGTCCTACCTGGATCCGCGGCGGTTCGCCGTCGACATCCTGAATGTCGTGCTCGGGGAAGGCATGTCGAGCCGGCTCTTTCTCGAGCTGCGCGAACGGCGCGGGTTGGTGTACGACGTGCACTCATTCGCGGCCCGCCTCTCCGACTCGGGTGTGCTCGGCATCGGGTTCGGCGCCGAGCCGCGCCGTGCCCCAACCGCGCTGCGCGCCGCGGTGCACGAGCTGCGCGAGCTCGCCGACCAGGACGTGGGCGAGGCGGAGCTCGCCAAGGCGAAGGCATATGCCAAGGGCAGGCTCGCGCTGCATCTCGAGGGGACGTCCGCGCTGTGTGAATACGCCGGCCAGCAGCTCCTCTTGACCGGCACAATCCTGTCGCCGGAGCACATCGCCGAGTGCTACGACGCGGTCACCGCCGCGGACGTGCGCAACGCAGCGCAGGACGTGCTGCGCGGCGGGTTGCGCTGCGCGGTCGTGGGACCATTCCGCAGCGATGCGCGGTTCGCCGCGGCGCTTGCGTAGACTGCCGCGCCGTGGCTGACGAACGCACGCTGGTGCTGGTCAAGCCCGACGGCGTGCAGCGCGCGCTGGTGGGCGACGTCATCTCACGGCTCGAACGCCGCGGCCTGCATCTCGTGGGGTTGAAGCTGCTCCTCATCGACCGCGCGCTGGCCGAGCGTCACTACGCCGAGCACCGCGAGAAGCCGTTCTTCGGCGACCTGGTCGGCTTCATCACGTCGTCTCCCGTCGTGGCCATGGTGTGGGAGGGACCCGGAGCGGTGGCCATGGTGCGCTCGATGATGGGCGCCACCGACCCAGCCAACGCGGCGCCGGGGACCATCCGCGGCGACCACGCCGTGAGCATCGGCGCCAACGTGGTGCACGGGAGCGACTCTGTGAGCCGCGCCGCCGAGGAGGTGGCGCTGTTCTTCGAGCCCGGCGAGCTGGTGGAGTGGACCAGCGCCCAGGCGGCCTGGCTGCACTGAATCCCCGGCCTCAGGCGGGAGGAGCGCGGCGCCGCTGACGGCGGCGCAGGACCTCGAGGAAGACGACTCCTCCGGCGGGGAGGAAGAGCGCGGTCGCCTGCTGCGGCGAGGCCACCAGGCTCGGGCCGGAGCCGAGTCCGCCGAAGTGGCCGAGCGGCCAGATGCGCAGAAATGCCTTGGCCAGGATGTTCTTTCGGGGCACGAAGCCGAACGACCGCGAGTCGCTGGAGAAGTTGCGGTTGTCGCCCATCACCCAGTACTTGCCGGAGGGGATGGTGATCGGCTGCGCTGTGGCCGACGCGGTGCCGTCGGGGCGGCAGCAGAAATCCTGCGTCGTCCACGCGGTGGGCAGATATGGCTCCTGCAGCACCTGGAACTGCCCCTGCCCCCCGGGCTTGATCAGCACCTCGGGGCGGCCGTGGCTGCCGTCGATCTCGAGCACGTCGCCGGGCAGGCCGATCACGCGCTTGATGAAGTCGCGCGATGGATCGGTGGGCGGCTCGAGGATGACGATGTCGCCGCGCTGCGGGTTGCCGCCGAAGTCATAGGAGACCTTGCTCGCCAGGAGCAGGTCCTGGTCCTGCAGCGTGCCCACCATGCTGGTGCCCTCGACCCGCACGGTCTGCAGCGCATTCCAGATGATGATGTAGAGGATCAGGGCTATCAGCACGACCTCGATGAGGTCGCGGGCCCAGCCCGGCATGCCCCAGAAGCGCCGCCGGCGGGTTCGCTCGGGCTGGTCCGGGCCTGACGGCGGCTGCGCCGTCTCGTCAGGCGCAGGGACTGTCTGGGTCACTCGACCGATTATGAGGGTTGGCCTCCGGCAGCCCTGTCCCGGCTGCCAGAATGGTTCACGGTGCCGGCGGGGGGCGGCT
>JAFARE010000035.1 GCA_019245575.1 Candidatus Dormiibacterota bacterium
TCTGGCTGGAGGCGGATGTCCGCGCGGCGCCCGAGCCGCCGCGTCAGCGCCTGGTCAGGGGCCGGTTGGAGGCGGCAGCGGCGTCTGCGTCGGACCCGGGGTGAGCGCGCTGCTGCGCAGGTCGTTGTCGTACACGGTGTACGCGAATCCCTTGGCCGGCGACCAGGTGAGCTTGGCGTGGTTGTCGGCCTCGGTGAAGAAGATCAGCATCTGACCGCTGGTCAGGTTGTCATAGCCGAGCGCGCGCACTCGATTGAACAGCTGCTCGGCATACATCTCCTGGCCCGGGTCGGAGCGAAATGCGAGCAGCCCCGTGATGGTGGCCCCATTTTCGGTGGCAAGGACGAGCAGCAGTGTCTTGGTGTTGTGCCGCGCGCGGGCGACGGCGGTGGGATCAGCGAGGTTCACGTACCCGGCGATCTGAGGGTCCGCGCGCAGGGCGAACTCCCAGTACTGCCGGGTGGCGTAGAGCGAGCGCTCGATGTTGAAGCCGTCTTTGGCCGAAACTGGGTTGTTGCCGTAGCGGTGGTTGAAGCCGATCGGCGGCAGGGTCACGGCGTTGGAGCTGGGCGCCGGCGTCGCCTCGACGATCGTCAGCTCCGCGCAGCCGGCCAGCGATGCGCCGAGGAGGAGCAGGGCCAGTCCTCGGCGCGCCCGGCGCAGCCGCCAATGCGGCGCGACCGGCCGGCCGCTCGTGGTCGGGGTATTGGCCATGCCCCTATGGAACCGCGTGGCGGTGTGGTTGTGCACGCTGCGTGGAATACTCGGACCATGGAGAAAGCGACGTTTGCGGCCGGCTGTTTCTGGGGCGTGGAATCGGTGTTCGAGCAGGTGCCCGGGGTGGTCGCCACCCGGGTGGGCTATGCGGGCGGGCGCACCGAGCACCCCTCGTACAAGGAGGTCTGCTCGGGCCGGACCGGGCACGCCGAGGCGGTGGAGGTGACCTTCGACCCTGAGAAGGTCGGCTACGGCGAGCTGGTCAGCGTGTTCTTCATGAACCACGACCCGACGACGCGCAATCGGCAGGGGCCCGACGTCGGTGAGCAGTACCGGTCGGTTGTGTTCTACGACTCACCCGAGCAGAAGAAGACCGCTGAGGATGCGGTGCGGCGCCTCGAGTCAGAAGGCCGTTTCAAGCGGCCGATCGTGACCGAGGTCGTGCCGGCCGGCCGCTTCTGGGAAGCCGAGGAGTACCACCAAAAGTATTTCTCGCGGCGAGGTATGGTGGCTTCGTGCCATCTCCCGGCGGCCAACGTGAATAGGACGATGGCCTAGCTGTCGGTGCTCTTGTCCAGCTTGAGCGCGCAGCTGTTCATGCAGTAGCGCTGACCGGTCGGCTGCGGACCGTCGTTGAAGACGTGCCCAAGGTGGCCGCCGCACTTGGCGCAGCGCACCTCGGTGCGCGGCAGGAGCATGCTCCAGTCGCGGTGCTTCTCAACCGCGTCCGACGCCACCGGCTCCCAGAAGCTGGGCCAGCCGGTGCCGGACTCGTACTTCGTGTCCGACGAGAACAGCTCCGCGCCGCAGCCGGCGCAGCGGTAGATGCCGCTGTCCTTCACGTGCACGTACTGCCCGGTGAAGGGCGGCTCCGTCCCGGCCTCGCGCAGCACGTGGTACGCGTCGGGGTCCAGGCGCCGGCGCCACTCCCCGTCGCTCAACGTCACCTTCTCGCTCTTCGCAGCATCCATAGTCACGACCTCCGCTTCCGAGTCTGCCCATTTCCGGCCCCGTCCACGCCTTCTGCGTAGATGCGGGCGGCGCGCCGGTGGGCGTCCGCCGCGTACTCCCGGAGCGACGCGGGCTCCAGCACCTCAACGAGCGGGCCCCATCCGAGCACCCAGCGGCGCATCTCGCGCTCGTCGCTGACGCGCAGGCGCACCTCCACGCCGCCGTCCTCGGCGTCGGTCACCTGGGCGCTCGGCGGCAGCCGCGTCTCGCGCACCCACTGCGCCGCTTCCGCCTGGAACCGGAGGCACACGTCCTGGGGCGCCTCCGACTGCCAGATGCCCCACGAGGCGCTGACCACCTTGTCGATGTCGAAGTCCTCGGGCACCTGGAAGGTGAGCGTCAACAGGCGCGCGGTCAGGAGCCGGTCCAGCCGGAAGGGGCGCACCTCGCCCGAGAGCGAGTCGTGGGCGAAGACGTACACGTGCCGGCCCTCCATCTCCGGCTCGACGAAGTACGGACGCAGCTCGCGCTTGCTGCGCTTCCCGCCGGCGTCGACGTACTCGACCTCGAGGGCGCGCGACTCCACGAACGCGTCGACCACGGTGCGCTCCACCGCCAGGCGGTCGCGGTTGAGCGGCCGAGCCTCGGCGTGCTCCAGCGTGCGCTCCAGGTACCGCGCCACCGGCGGCACGCGCAGCGCGCGCGAGATCTGCGCCAGCGCGCCGACGAGCGCAGGGTCCTGATGCGTCCGCAGCTGGTGCACGAGGCGCAGGGCCACGAGCAGCTGCGTCGCCTGGTACCGGTCGAGCTGCATCGGCGGCAGGCGCGTGCCCTCGCCGACGCTGAAACGGCCGTCCTTCTCCTCGATGTCG
This sequence comes from Candidatus Dormiibacterota bacterium, assembly GCA_019245575.1. GTDB lineage: Bacteria > Chloroflexota > Dormibacteria > Aeolococcales > Aeolococcaceae > JAFARE01. Next base: position 2,541 of record JAFARE010000035.1, read on the forward strand.
ACGCCGGCGCTGTCGCGCAGTGTCGCGATGTACCGCTGCACGCTTCGAGGCGTCACCTCGAGCTCATCGGCCAGCTCTTTCGTGGTCAGCCCGAGCCGCGTTTCCGAGAGGCGCGAATACACCTGCATCACGCGAGCCAGCTTCTCGCCCGGTTCGTACTGCGCCGGCATCGTCGGTTACGCGCTGCCTGCGACGGCGGCGTCGGCTGCGGCGATGGGGAGCTCGAAGTCCTCGAAGATGAGGCCGGGCGCGACCTCGCGTGAGCCCAGCCAGCGAAATCCCATCGCGCGGTAGAGCGCCTGCGCCGCCACCATGCGCTCGGTCGTCTCCAGCGTGAAGCGCATTCGTCCATGCTGCCGCGCCTCGTCGATGCACGCATCCACCAGGCGCCGTGCGATGCCGCGCCGGCGCAGCCCGGGATCCACGCCGAGCATGCGCAGGTGCGCCTCATCGCGTGCGGGAGGATCGCGGTCGGCCTCGACGCGGTGGTCCAGCTCCAGGGTGGCCGTGCCGGCGATGCTTCCGTCGAGCAGGGCAATGAGCACCAGGGTGTGGCCCGCCCGGCCGGCGATGTCGCCGATCCGCACCAGGTACTCGGCCCACTCCGGCGAGCGCTGGGGCGCGAACTCGCGGTAGGCGTCCATCGTGACCGCGCCCGCGGCGGCGTACTCGTCGGGGCGCACGGGGCGGATCTCGAGCTCGGCTGTCACGGCCCGACGATACGCGACAGGCTCCTGTCGCGAGGCCCGGCCACGATGCGCTCATGACCGCCGCACCTCAGCCCGCCGAGGAGACGTACCTGGCCCGGGCCTGCCGTCTTGTGGCCGAGCACGCCGAGCTCTTTCGCGCGCCCGCGCCCAGAATCGTCCGCCTGCTCCCGCCGCTGCCGCCGGCCCCGCCGCGCCGGCCGCGGCGCCCCCCGGCGCGGCAGCTTCGCCTGCCGATCGCCCCTACCATGCGGCGCTGATGCAACTGCTCGAGGGTCGCCTGATCTTCAGCGCGACCGACCTGGCCGACTACCTCTCGTGCGAGCACCTGGTGGAGCTGAGCCGCCGCAGCGCTGAAGGCGAGGCGATCGAGCGCGCGCGCACCGCGATGAGCAAGCTGCTCGCAGGCCACGGAGAGCGTCATGAGAAGCGCTACCTCGACAAGCTCAGCGCGAACGGCTCGCGTGTCATGCGCTTCGACGACACCGTCACACGCCACCCGGACTCGATCGCGACGCTGGAGCGCGCCGCGCGGGACACCGAGGAGGCGATGCGCGCCGGCTACGACCTCATCTACCAGGCCTTCTTCTTCGAGGATGAATGGCTGGGCCGCGCCGACTTCCTGCGCAAGGTCGCAACGCCGAGCGCGCTCGGCGACTTCTCGTACGAGGTGCTCGATGCCAAGCTGGCGCGCCACGTGCGCCCCGAGGCGCTGCTGCAGCTGAGCGAGTACTCGCGCCACGTGACGCGCATCCAGGGTGTTCGCCCCGAGCGCATGTGGGTGCTGCTCGGCGACGGCAGCGAGCAGCCCCACCTCGTGGATGACTACGCCGCGTACCACGCGAGCGTGCGGGCGCGGTTCCTGGAGAGCATCGCATCGGGCCGCGCGACATTCCCGGAACGGGTCAACCACTGCGGCATCTGCGAGTACGCCGTGCGCTGCGACGGCATCCGGCGCGGCGCCGACGACCTGTCTCTGGTGGCGCGCATGCGCCGCGACCAGCAGCGCAAGCTGCGCGCCGCGGGCGTGTCAACGATGACCGAGCTCGCGGACGCTGATGTGGCGCGCATTGACGTGAACCGACTGCCGCTGGTCACGCTGGAGTCACTGCAGGCGCAGGCGCGTCTGCAGAAGGAAGGGCCGCACGACGACGGCCGGCCGCGCTTCGAGGTGCTACCGGAGCTGGGGCCGGGATTCGGGCTCTGCGACCTGCCCGCGCCATCCCCGGCTGACGTGTTCTTCGACATGGAGGGCGACCCCTTCGCCACCGAGGACGGGCTGGAATACCTCTTCGGGGTCGTGACGCTGGAGGGCGCCGAGCCACGCTATCGCAGCTGGCTCGGGCACACGCGCGATGAGGAGCGCCGCGCTTTCGAGGACTTCGTCGACTGGCTCATCACGCGCCTCGACGCGAATCCGGGCATGCACATCTATCACTACGCGGACTACGAGCGAAACGCGCTGCAGCGCCTGATGGGGCGTCATGGCACGCGCGAGCAGGAGGTGGACCGGCTGCTGCGTGAGCAGGTGTTCGTCGACCTCTACCGCGTGGCGCGGCAGAGCCTGCGTCTCTCCACCGAGTCGTACGGGCTGAAGGCCGTTGAGGCGTTGTACATGCCGAAGCGCAGCGGTGAGATCGCAGACGCCGAGACGAGTGTGGTCGCATATGAGCGCTGGCTGGCGAGCGGCGAGACCGTCGAGGAGCGCACCGCGTCGCTGCTCGACGAGATCGTGCGGTACAACCACGTCGACTGCGAGTCGACGTGGCGCCTGCGCACGTGGCTGGAGGCGCGCCGCGACGAGCGCGAGCGCGAGCTGCGCGAGACGCTGCCGCGGCGGCCACCGCCGGCGGACAAGGGGCTGTCGGAGGAGTCGCAGCAGACGGTGGAGGAAACCGAGCAGCTGCGCGGCGAGCTGGTGGCGGCATCAGCGGCGCTCGCCGGCGACGACCAGCACGCCACGTGGCTGCTGGGCCAGCTGCTCGGCTATCACCGCCGTGAGCAGAAGGTGCAGTGGTGGCGGTACTTCCGCCATCGCGCCATGACGGCGGAGGAGTTGGAGGACGACCCGGAAGCGCTTGGGCCCCTGACCTTCGACAGCGTGCTCGAAAGCGATGACAAGTACGAGCTGGTGCGGTTCACCTTCACGCCGCAGGAGCACCGCATGCGCGACGGCAAGCAGGCGTTCTTCCCGCGCGCTGTGGAGGACGGTCGCGAGATCACGCTCGCCGGCGCGGTGAAGCGCGTGGAGAATGTCGCCGGCGTCATCGAGCTGCGCCGCACGCTGAATGTCGCCGCCAAGGGACACCCCGAGTTCCTGGTCGACGGCCCGCCCATCGAGACCGGCCAGCACACCAAGGCGTTGCTCGAAGTGGGCCGATGGGTGCGCGACAACGGCGTCGACGCGCGCGGTGCGCACCGGGCTGCGCGCGACCTCCTGCTGGCACGGCCACCGCGCCTGGCCGGCGAGGACGTCATGCCCCGCGAGGACGAGACCGCCGAGGAGCGCGCCGTGCGCCTGGTCTGCGCGCTCGACGGCGGCTGTCTGCCCGTGCAGGGACCACCGGGCGCGGGCAAGACGTACACCGCCGCGCGCATGGCGCTGCGGTTGGTCGAGCGCGGACGGCGAGTTGCGGTCACCGCGGTCAGCCACAAGGCGATCGGCAACCTGCTCGAGGAGATCCAGCGGGCGAGCGTCAAGACGGCCACACCGGCCCGGCTGATGCAGAAGGCCGACGAGGATGAGCGCTGCGACGCGCCGGGTTGTTCCTTCACCAAGGACAACGGCGCCGTGGATGCGGCGGTCGCGGACGGCGAGGTCGACGTCGCCGGCGGCACCACGTGGTTGTTCGTGCGCGAGCAGCTGCGCGGTGCGTTCGACACCGTGATCGTGGACGAGGCGGGGCAGATGTCACTCGCCGACGTGGTGGCGCTGAGCCGCTGCGCGCGCAACATCGTGCTGGTGGGCGACCCGCGGCAGCTGGCGCACGTGGTGCAGGGCACCCACCCGGACGGCGCCGAGAAGTCGGCGCTGGAGCACCTGCTCGGCGACGCCACGACGCTCGCGGATGAGCGCGGCGTGTTCCTCGACCAGACGTGGCGCATGTGCCCGCCGGTGTGCACGTTTGTGTCCTCCGCCTTCTATCAGCACCGCCTGGACCCGGAGCCGGCGAACGCGCGTCAAGTGATCGAGGGCGCCGAGGGTCCGCTCGCCGGCCTGCGCCTGCTCCAGGTGCCACACGACGGCAACCGCACCGATTCTCGGGAAGAGGCGGAGCAGGTGGCCGGCGTGGTGCGCGCTCTGGAAGGCCGGCGCTGGCGCGACCGGGACGGCGTCGAGCGGGAGCTGAGCCTGCGCGACATCCTTGTCGTGGCGCCGTACAACGCGCACGTCGCCTGCCTGCGAAGCGTCCTGCCCGCGGACGCGCGCGTCGGCACAGTGGACAAGTTCCAGGGGCAGGAGGCCGCGGTCAGCATCTTCAGCATGGCCACGTCGCGCACCGACGACGTGCCACGCAACCTCGAGTTCCTCTTCAGCATGAACCGCCTCAACGTCGCGGTGTCGCGAGCACGCTGCCTGTCGGTGATCGTGTGCTCGCCGCATCTGCTGCGTGCCAACTGCCGGACCCCGCGGCAGATGCGGCTCGTCAATGCGCTGTGCCTCTACGCCGAGCAGGCGTCGCCGTGGGACTCGGCGGCGTCACCGTCACCGGCTGCGTCACCACGGCAGCTGTCGCTCCTGGCGTCGCTATGACGCCGCCGTGAGCGAGCAGGCCGTGCGCCAGATCCTGATCGAGACGGTGGAGTCGTCGCGTGAGCGCGAGCAGTTCTTCATCGAGCGGTGCGGGGATGTCCCCGCCGACCCGGGCGGCCGCTGGTCGGTGAAGGACCATGTGGCGCACCTCACGTCGTGGCGCGAGCACGCGTCGTCCGTGCTCGAGGCGGCGGCGCGTGGCGAGGCGTACCACGAGGACGACGACATCGACGCGCGCAACGCTGCCACCTACGCGCGCACCAAGGACCGGCGGGCGCGCGACGTGGTCGCGCACGCACGCCGGTCCTATGCGCGCCTGCTCGACGCCATCGCGGCGTGCGACGAGCCCGCCCTGCAGCGTCCCCGCGATGGACGCCCTGGGGAGATCTGGCGCGTCGTCCCCGGCAACGGCCATCTGCACGTCGGCGAGCACCTGGTGCAGTGGCACCTGGAGACGCGTGACCAGCCCGCCGCCGAGCAGGTCGCTGCGTGGGTGCACGAGCTGGACCTGCGCTTCACCGACCGCGAGAGCCGGGCCAACGCGCTGTACAACCGGGCCTGCATGCTGGCGCGGTTCGGCCGCAGCGACGACGCGGTGGAGATGCTGCGCCGCGCGTTCGACGAAGCGTCGCCGTCGCTCAAGGCGTGGGCGCGCGAGGACGGCGACCTGCGTGAGCTGCGCGGACGCGCAGACGTGCGCGCGATGCTGGCGCCCTAGGGGCGGCGCGCAGCCCGGAGCACCTGTTCCGCCTCGCGGGCCATCTGCAGATCCTCGCGCGCCTGCACCACGAGCACCTCCATATCGCCGAGCACCGTGAGCCCGGTGCAGATGCGCTCACGGACGTCGTCCGCGTGCTCGCCGATGCCGCCGGTGAAGACGAGCGCATCCACGCGGTGCAGCGAGGCGGCCATCGCCGCGATGGATGCGCAGGCCCGGTGCACGAAGACATCGCGCGCCAGCGCCGCATCGGCGTCGCCGGCCGCGGCCCGCTGCAGGATGTCGCGCATGTCAGCGCTGCCTGCCAGCCCGAGCAGCCCCGACTCGTTCTCGAGCGCGCTCGACATGGCGTCCGCGGCCACGCCGCGCGAGAGTAGCAGCCACAACAGCGCACCCGGATCGACCGACCCGCTGCGCCGCGCCATCACGAGTCCCTCGAGCGGCGTGAAGCCCATGGACGTGTCGGCGCTGTGCCCGTCGCGGATGGCGGTGACCGACGCGCCGGCGCCGAGGTGCGCCACGACGATCTGCAGCTCCTGCGGGGGCCGGCCGAGCTGCGCCGCGGCGCGGTGCAACGACCATGCGCAGGAGAGGCCGTGGAACCCGTAGCGGCGCACCCCGTGCACCTCGCGCCACTCGCGCGGCACCGCATAGGTGCGCGCCGGCTCCGGCAGCGATGCGTGGAACGCCGTGTCGAAGCAGGCCACGTGCGGCACCGCGAGGCGCGAGCGGAGCAGGTCGAGGATGCGCAGCGCCGGTGGGACGTGCAGCGGCGCCAGCTCCGCGGCGGCATCGAGCTGCGCGCGCACCGCGTCGTCCACCACCACGGTCGCGTGCAGGTGAGGACCGCCGTGCACGATGCGGTGCGCCACCGCGTCGACGGCGTCGCGCGGCGGCAGCGCCGCCTCCAGCGCCTGCAGCGTCTCCGGCTGCGCTGGGTCGCCGAGCGCGTGCTCCTCGAGGGTGCGACCCTCCTCGAGCAGGCTCAGCTTGAGGCTGCTGGAGCCGGCGTTGACGGCGAAGACGCGCACCGCTTTCGCCTCAGAACGGCCAGACCCAGTCGCGCACCTCGGGCATGTCCTGCAGGTTGGCCCTGACGTACTCGTGGTGCCGGGCCAGCATCTGGTGACAGTACGCGGCCAGCTCCGCGGCTCCCGCCACATCACCCCGCAGCCTGCTCAGCGCCTCCAGCACGAGGTCGTAGCGGCTCATCTCGTTGAGCACCACCATGTCGAACGGCGTGGTGGTGGTGCCCTGCTCGTTGAACCCGTGCACGTGGAAGCGCTGGTCGTTGGGCCGGCCGTGCAGCACCTGGTGCAGCGCGCGCGCGTACCCATGGAACGCGAACACCACATCGGCCTTGTCGGTGAACAGCTCGCGAAATGCGTCGTCGCTCAACCCGTGGGGGTGATACCGCTCCGGCACCAGCGTCATCAGGTCCACCACGTTGATGAAGCGCACGCGCAGCGTGGGCATGTGCTCGCGCAGCAGCGCCGTCGCGGCGAGCGCCTCCAGCGTGGGCACGTCGCCCGCTGAGGCGACGATGATGTCCAGGTCGCCGCCGGCGTTGCTCGCCCACTCCCAGATCGACGCGCCCCGCGCGCAGTGCTCCTTGGCGGCGGCCATGTCGAGATATTGCAGCTCCGGCTGCTTGTCGATGACGATGAGGTTGACGTAGTCGCGGCTGCGCAGGCAGTGGTCCGCCACGGAGAGCAGGCTGTTCGCGTCGGGCGGCAGGTACACGCGAACGACGTACCCGCTCATGGACAGCATGGTGTCGATCAGCCCCGGGCCCTGGTGGCTGAAGCCGTTGTGGTCGTTGCGCCAGCACGTCGACGTCAGGAGCGTGTTCAACGACGCGATGGGCAGCCGCCAGTCGAGGTCGCGCGACGCCTCCAGCCACTTGGTGAACTGGATCGCCATCGAGGCGGACACCATGGCAAAGGCCTCGTACGTGGCGAAGAGCCCGTGGCGGCCGGTGAGCAGATACCCCTCCAGCCAGCCCTCGCAGTTGTGCTCTGACAGCACCTCCATCACGCGCCCGTCCGGCGTGACGTTCACGTCGTCGGGCTTCGTCGGGTCGACGAGGCAGCGGTTCTCCACCTCGAAGACGGAGCCGAGGCGGTTTGAGTTGGTCTCGTCGGGGCAGAAGAGGCGGAAGTTGCGCTGCGCCGCGTTCTTGACAAAGGTGTCTCGAAGCAGCATGCCGAGCTGCCGCGTGGACTCGGCGCGCGCCGTGCCGGGGCGGGGCACCGGCACCGCGTAGCCCTCGTACGCGGGGAGGTCCAGTGCCGCGAGGATGCGGCCGCCGTTGGCATACGGCGTCGCGCCCATGCGCAGGTCGCCGCTCGGCGCCAACCCGCGCAGGGGTTCCGCCAGCCGGCCGGACCCGTCGAACCGCTCCTCGGGACGGTACGAGCGCATCCACGATTCCAGCTGCTGCAGGTGCGCCGGATTCTCGCGCGGGTCGGTGATGGGAACCTGGTGCGCCCGCCACGTGCCCTCCACGCGCAGCCCGTCGACGAACTTGGGTCCGCTCCATCCCTTGGGCGTGCGCAGCACGATGGCGGGCCAGCGGGGACGCCCGCTGAATCCGCGCTCACGCGCGTCGTGCTGGATGGCTCGGATGCGCGCATGCGACTCCTCGAGCGCGAGCGCAAACGCGCGGTGCACCGTGTGGGGGTCTTCGCCGGCCACCTCGCGCACCTCGTATCCGTGCGCGGTCAGCAGCCCCGTGACCTCGTCGTCGCGCGCCCGCCCCAGCACCGTCGGGCCTGAGATCTTGTTCTCGTTGAGGTGGAGGATGGGCAGCACGGCGCCGTCGCGCGCCGGGTTGAGGAAGCGCACGCCCTTCCACGACCCCTCGAGCGGTCCCGTCTCCGCCTCGCCGTCACCCACCACGCATGCGACGAGCAGGTCGGGATGGTCGAACGCGGCGCCGAAGGCGTGCACCAGTGCGTATCCGAGCTCGCCGCCTTCGTGGATCGACCCCGGCGTCGGCACACTCACGTGGCTGGGGATGCCACCCGGTGTGGAGAACTGACGGACCAGCCGCAGCAGCCCCGCGCCGTCCTCCGTGACCTGCGGATACACCTCGCTGTACGTCCCCTCGAGGTACACGTTGGCCACCAGCGCCGGACCGCCGTGACCCGGGCCTGCCACGTAGAGGACCGGTGTCTCGTGCTGGCGGATGAGCCTGTTGAGGTGCGCGTACACGAGGCTGAGCCCCGGCGACGTGCCCCAGTGGCCGAGCAGGCGCGGCTTGATGTGCTCAGGGAGCAGCGGCTCGCGCAGCAAAGGGTTTGCGCAGAGGTAGATCTGCGCCACCGTGAGGAAGTTGGCCGCCTCCCAGTACGCGATGATCGAGTCGAGCTCGTCGTCGAGCGCCGGGACTGTGGCGAGCGATGCGGGGGACGTCATTCGCCCATCATGGAACGCCGTTCCCCGACGTCGCATCGAGGCCGCTCGCACGCGGCTCGACGAGCAGCGTCTGCGCCGACAGTCCGATCCGGCCGCGCTCGTCGTACAGCCTGCTGGCGGCCACCGCCACGCCGGCCCGCTCGGCGTGCGTCGTCGCGTCGAGGCAGACCCATTCGCCGTCGGGATGCCGGTGCAGGTACACGGTCAGGTCGGTGTTGAGGAAGCCGTACCGCTCCCAGGACACCACGGAGCTGATGCCGTTGCCGAAGTCGGCCGCGGCCACGGTGCGCATCGCAGGTGACGGCATCTCGTCGTCGACAACGGGGCGGCGCAGACGGATCCAGGCGACGCACGGTCCCGGTTGGCGCAGGCTGCCGCGCACATATCGCATCTCGACGCCGGTGCGATGGAACGCGTCCGGGCCCGGGTCGGCGTCGGCGGGTGTCGCGTCGCGCGGAGCGGGGAAGGGCAACGCCTCCGGCGCTCCGAGCACGTCGCCCAGGTCCGTCACGCGCAGCCGCCACCCGAGCGCGCGGCAGACCTCGACATCCTCCGCGAGCACGGTGGCGCTCACCAGCTGCACGCGCCGCCCGGGCCGCTCCACCGCGGCGGTCAGCGACAGCGGCGCCAGCGGCACCGGGCCAAGGATCTCCAACGTGACGCGCGCCAGAGACATCGGCGCGTCCGCCGGGAGCGCCTCCAGCGCGCGCACGACCAGCGCCGCGGGCGGTCCGCCGTGCTGCGCCTCGGGCGACCACGGGCCGCGCGCGTGCTCGCTGGGGATGAAGCGCTCCCCGGCGCGCTGGAACAGGGGCGTCTCCACGCGCCCATGGTGACCGAGGCCGGCGGGGCGCCGCTGCTAGGCTGCAACGGCAGTGGCGATCAAGCGCATCACCCTGGAGGCCAACGACCTGGTCTTCGACGCGCTCGCCGCGGGCCCGCGCAGCGGGGATCTGGTGCTGCTGCTGCACGGGTTTCCCCAGTCGGCCGAGATCTGGCGCGCGGCGCTGCGCGAGCTGGAGCGCGCCGGCTATCACGCGGTCGCACCGAACCAGCGTGGCTACTCAGCCGGCGCGATGCCGCCCGACGTGGCCGCGTATCGCGTGAGCGAGCTGGCCGACGACGTGCGCCAGATGGCGGAGCGCCTGGGCAGCACGCGCTTTCACGTCATCGGCCACGACTGGGGCGGCACCGTGGCGTGGGAGCTGGGCGCACGCGCGCCCGAGCTGGTCGGCACGCTCACCGTGATGTCCACCCCGCACACGCGCGCCCTGGGCCGCGCGCTGCGTGGCGCGGAGCAGCGCGCGCGCATGGCGTACGTCCCCGCCCTGCGCGCCCCGATGCTGGGTGAGGCGATGTTCAGCGTCGCCGGGGGCGCCGCCGCGGAAGCGCTGCTGCTGGCCACCGGTGCGACGCGCGAGGAGGCGCGTCGCGACGTGGGCCGTCTGCGCGAGACCGGCGCCACCGGCGCACTCAACTGGTATCGCGCCATCAGCTCTGACGCGCTCGGCGGCGACGGCATGATCGCTGCGCCGGTGCTGCACATCTGGGGCGACCGTGACATCGCGTTCGGCCGCGAGGCGACCGAGTCCACGCAGCAGTACGTCACCGGGCCGTATCACCTCGTGGAGCTCACGGGCGGCACGCACTGGATCCCCGAGCAGCACTGGGAGGACGTGGCCGACCTCGTCCTCGAGCACCTGCGCGAGCACCCGCTGTCGAAGCGCGCGTGAGCGCCATCGAGGTCACGGGGACCGCGCTGCAGCGGTCATGGATCGACTCGTCGGCGCCGCCCGTGGAGCGTGTGCGTCCGGGCATGTGGTCGATCCCCGTGCCAATCCCCAACAACCCGCTGCGCTACGTCATCGTGTACGCGTTGGAGCTGCGCGACGGCGTGGCCATCGTCGACACAGGTTGGGCCACCAATGACGCCTGGGCCGCTCTCACCGACGGGCTGGCGCAGGCGGGATACGGCATCCGCGACGTGCGCGTCGCGCTGATCACGCACATCCATCCGGACCACTACGGGCTCGCGGGCAGGGTGCGCGAGGAGTCCGGCGCGCTGGTCGCGCTGCATCCGGCGGACGCGGCGCTGCTGCCCGCGCGCTACGGCGGCGACATCGACACGCTCATCGGGAACATGCGCGCCTTGCTGCGCACGTGCGGCGTGCCCGAGAGCGTGGTCGGCGAGCTCAGCGGCGCGTCCATGGGCATCCGCGAATTCGTGGCCCTGGCCGAACCGGATGTGCTGCTGGAGGATGGCGGCCGCATCGACCTTCCCGGATGGGACATGGTGGCGCTGCACACGCCGGGGCACTCACCCGGCCACGTGTGCTTCCACGAGCGCACGCATCGCATCCTCATCAGCGGCGACCACGTGCTGCCGCGCATCAGTCCCAGCATCACCGTGCACGCGCAGCAGATGGGCAACCCGCTCGCGGAGTTCCTCGACGCGCTGCTGCGCACACGCGCGCTCGACGTCGGTGAGGTGATGCCGGCGCACGAATGGCGGTTCCGCGGCCTCGACGCGCGGTGCGGCGAGCTCCTCGCGCACCATGAGCGCCGCGCCGAAGAAACCGAGGACGTGGTGCGCGGCGCGCCCGGCGTCACGTGCTGGGAGGTGACGCGTCAGCTGACATGGTCGCGCGACTGGGACGAGATCGGCGGCTTCATGCGCCGCGCCGCGGTGGGGGAGACACTGGCGCACCTGGTGCTGCTGGAGAGCCGCGGAAGGGTGCGGCGAGAGGGCGTGGTCCCCGAGCGCTGGTTGCCGCTCACGACACGCTGACGCTGAACAGCTGCTTGAGGTCCGCCTCGAGCTGCTGCGCCGTCTCGGCGCCGAGATGCACCAGGCGGACCCTGCCCGACGCGTCGTAGAACGCGGTCACCGGCATGCCGGGGATCGTCTCCAGGGACTCGCGCAGTCCGCTCAGCTGGCTGCCGCCCACGTCGCGCGCGAGGGGCCACGCGGTCACGCCGTAGCGCTGCGCCATCCCCACGCCGTCGCCGTTCTCCTCCGAGTCGACGCCGGCGAACTGGACCTTGCCTGCGACCTTGCGCGACACGCCGAGGAAGTCGGGCAGCTCGGCGCGACACGCCGTACACCACGACGCGAAGAAGTCGAGAACGAGCGGCTTGCCCTTGAACTGCGCCAGCGTCACCGTCCCGCTGCCCTGCAGCTTGGGCAGCACCCACGTGGTCGACGCGGTCGTGTACGGCGAAGCCTGCGCGGACTTGCGGCCCGACAGTGTCACCAGCACCATGACCACGAGGCACGTGGCGATCACGGCCAGGAAGAAGCCGGTGCGCAGGAATCGCATGGTCACGCCACCATAGCCGCAGAGTCGATCGACAGCACGGCGGCGCCGCGCACGCTGCCCCTGCGCAGCCGCTCGAGCGCGGTCATCGCGTCCTCGAGTGGATGCACCTCGACCTGCGTGCGCACGGGCACGCGCGGCGCGAGCTGCAGGAACTCGAGCCCGTCGCGCCGCGTCAGGTTGGCGACGGAGCGCAGCACGCGCTCCTCCCACAGCAGCGAGTACGGGAACGACGGGATGTCGCTCATGTGGATGCCGCCGCACACGACGACTCCGCCCGGTCCCACGGCGCGCAGCGCCGCGGGCACCAGCTCGCCCGCGGGGGCGAAGATGATCGCCGCGTCGAGTGGTTCGGGCGGCCGGCCGAGGGCGTCGCCGGCCCATTCAGCGCCGAGCACGCGAGCGAAGTGCTGGGCATCGTCGTCGCCGGCCCGGGTGAACGCGAACACCCGCCGGCCTTGGTGCAGCGCCACCTGGGTGACGATGTGCGCCGCGGCGCCGAAGCCGTAGAGACCGAGCGTCTCCGCGTCGCCGGTGAAGCCGAGCGCTCTGAAGCCGATCAGGCCGGCGCAGAGCAGCGGAGCGGCCTCGAAGTCGGAGAAACCGGACGGCAGCGGCAGGCAGAAGGCCGCCCGGGCCACGGTGAGCTCGGCGTAGCCGCCGTCCACGGTGTAGCCGGTGAAGAGCGCGCTGGGGCACAGGTTCTCGCGCCCGGCGCGGCACTGCGGGCAGGTGCCGTCCGCCCAGGCGAGCCACGGCACGCCCACGCGGTCGCCCACGGCCGGCTGCTCCACCCCGGGGCCGGCCCCCACGACCCGGCCCGTCACCTGGTGGCCGAGCACCAGCGGCAGCTTGGGGTTGGGCAGCTCGCCGTCGAGCACGTGGAGGTCGGTGCGGCACAGGCCACACGCCGAGACCCTGATCAGCACCTCGCCCGGGCCGGGGGACGGGTCGGGCACCTCGGCGAGACGGAGCCGCCCGCCCGGCGCATCCAGGATCGCCGCCCACATCAGGCCGTCACTCCGTCACGTCCGTTCCACGGCGGCTGTGAAGCGAGGTACGCGCAGGGTGACGGACCTGTTGTGCTCCGTTCGGTCAGATAGGGGTGTTCGATACTCCGAGGCGCTGATGTCGTCGTCCTGGGGGTCCAAAACCTTGTCCGCGCCCCGCGTCCTGATCGCCGATGACGAACCCCGCCTCCTCCACATCGTGGCCATGTACCTCACGATGGAGGGGTTCGAGGTCTCGTCCGCGCCTGACGGCAGGGCGGCGCTGAGCTTGCTCGCCTCCGAGGAGTTCGACGTGGCCATCCTCGACGTGATGATGCCGGGCTGCGACGGCATCGAGGTCTGCCGCCGGCTGCGGGCCGAGGCGAAGACGGAAAACCTGCCGGTGATCGTGTTCACCTCGCTGTCCGCCGACGCCGACGTCGAGCGGGCTCGGCTGGCCGGGGCCAACCACCTCATCACCAAGCCGTTCAGCCTCCCCGGGCTGGGCGCGGTGGTCCGGGAGCTGTTCAAGCAGTCGGAGGCGATCACGGCATGAATTCCCTCTTGCGCAATTCCGACGCGTTTGACACGATTGTGGCGGCGCGTTGGTTCGGATGGTTCAACCCCTTCATCGAAGGGGCTAGAGGGGGCGAGAGGAAATGGTGATGGAGGGGTCGCACGCTCTGGACCTGGCCAGCGCGCCAGTCGACAACGACGACCGCTGCATGGTGCCCGGCTGCGAGGAGCAGAGCGGCATCCGCTGCAACTACATCGACTGGCGCGGCAGGGCCTGCCGCACCTCCTGGTGCTTCGCGCACTGGAAGCTGGTGCGGGGCAAGCCGTACTGCCGCCGCCACGCCACCGTCATCGAGGGGCTGGACGGCGAGCACGCCGTCGGGGGCCTGCCTGACCTGACCAACCGGGCCGCGTCGCTGGCCGCCTGGATGGGCCGCGAGCTGGAAGCGCCGGTGCGCGCGCTCCTGCAGAACGCCGGCCCGGAGGGAAGCCGCGTGATCAGCGAGCCGCTGCGACCCGCGCTGGCGCCGGGCGCCGGACGGCGCTGGCAGCGCGCCTGGACGCTGGCTGACGACTCGGGTGTGCTCAACCGCGTGAGCGTCGAGGTCGAGGAGCACGACGACAGCGAGGTCGTGGTGCGCGTCGACGGCAGCGTGATCGGCCAGGGCATCCCGCCGTGGATCCAGGGCGGCACCGGCTCCGAGGAGGAGCGGCGCGATTTCCGCGAGGCGATCGCGCACTCCATCGAGCAGGTCATCAGCGGCCGGGAGTTCGTCCGGGTCCTGTAGGCGCGGAGGCTCAGTCCTCCGGGTGCACGGCGATCTCGTGGTGCTGCTGCAGGTATTCGCGCACCGCGAGCAGGGCTGCGATGCCGTCGCCCACGGCACTGCCCAGCTGCTTGGTCGAGCCTCGCCGGACATCGCCGGCGCAGTACACGCCCTGCAGTGAGGTGCGGAATCCGCCGCTGTCGGCCACGAAGCCCCGCTCGTCGAGGTCGATGGTGCCGCGCAGGAACGCCGTGTTGGGGTCAAGGCCGACAAAAACGAACGCCGCGCGCGGTGTGAACGTCTGCTCGTCGCCGGTGGTTCGGTCGCGCACGCGCACCGCCTCGAGCTTGCCGGTGCCGCGCAGCTCAACGATCTCCGTGTTCAGCTGCACCACGAACCTCGGGTCGTTGTTCACCTTGTCCTGCAGCAGCTGCGACGCGGTGAGCGCCGGCCCCCGCTGCACGACCCGGATGCGCTGTGCGAAGCGCGTGAGGAACATGCCCTCCTCGAGCGCGGAGTTGCCGCCGCCGATGACCATGAGCTCCTCGGCGCCGCGGTAGAACGGCCCGTCGCAGGTGGCGCAGAAGTGCACGCCCGCGCCGATGAGGTCGTCCTCGCCGGGGACGCCCAGACGCCGGTACGAGGAGCCGGTGGCGATGAGCGCGGCGTGCGCCGACACCTCCTGGCCGTTGGCCAGGTGGAGGCACACATCACCGGCCTCGACCTCGTCGATGCTGATGCTCTCCACGCTCACCGCGCTGAGCAGCTCCACGCCGTAGCGCCGCGCCTGCGCGATGAAGCGCTCCGCCAGGTCAGAGCCGCCGACGCCCTCGGGGAATCCCGGGTAGTTGTCGATCCGCTCGGTGACCCCGGCCTGGCCGCCGAGGCCGCTGCGCTCGACGATCAGCGCGTCGATGCCCTCCCGCGCGGCGTAGATCGCTGCCGAGAGACCCGCGGGTCCGCCGCCGATGATCGCGAGGTCGTACGCGCCGCGCTGCGCCTCGAGATTGAGCCCCAGCTTGCGCGCCAGCTCTTCGTTGGTCGGCTCCAGCAGGTGGCTGCCGTCGGCGAAGACGATCGTGGGGATGGTGCGCCCGCCGCCCTGCAGCTCTTCCACGTACTGCAGGCCGCCGGCGTCCTGGTCGATGTCGACCCAGGCGTAGGGCACGCGCTGCTCCGCGAGAAAGCGCTTGGCGCGCTTGCAGTCGGGGCACCACGGGGCGCCGTAGACGGTGATGTCGGCCACGCGTCGTCCTCCAGTCAGATCAGATGGTCGAGATCCGCGCTCACGCCGGCCACGGTGCCGAGGCAGCGGTGCACGATGGTGCCCTGCGCGTCGACCACAATCAGGGTTGGTGGCGCAGTCACGTCGTAGGCGGCGCTGATCTGCGAAGCCGAGTCGTTGACGCTGGGATACGCGACTCCATAGTCGCGCTCAAAGGCGGCGGCGGACGCGTTGTCGTCGCGCATGTCCACACCCAGGAAGACGACCCCTCGGGGCGCGTACTCGGCGTAGAGCCGGTTGACGTCGGCCTGCTCCGCCCGGCAGGGGGCGCACCACGAGCCCCAGAAGTCGATCACCACCGGGTGGCCGTGGACCGACGTCCAGGAGAACCGCGAGCCTGTGACCGTGGCCGCGTCGATCGCCGGTGCGGTGGAGGTCCCCGGCTGCGGGCAGGTGTCGGACACGGACTGCTGTAGACCGCATGCGGCGAGCGCCGGCAGCACGGCGAAGAGCGTGGCGATGCGGAGGCCTACGGGGCGCATTCGCGGCCATCGTAGAGACATGCGGCGGCGCGACCGGCGCAACAGGCGGGTAACGGTCGGGAACCGCGGCGAGCCGGTTCACGGCCGCTGGAGATAATCGCCGGGTCGTGACCTCTCGACCGCAGACGCGTCCGGCCGCGGGCGCCGTGCTCGGTGATGCGCCGGCGGAGCGCATCGCGCGGCTCGAGCAGCGCGTGCGCGAGCTCGAGGACGAGCTCGACCAGGCGCGCGCCCGGCTGCTCCGCTTGACCGAGGTCAGCGAGGCGAAGAGCCAGTTCCTGAACATGGCCTCGCACGAGCTGCGCGGACCGCTGACCGTGCTCACCGGCCACCTGTCGCTGCTCGAGGACGGCGCCTTCGGTGAGGTGCCGGAGCGATTCGCGGGCACGTTCCCGGCCATGAACGCGCGGCTCGCGGAGATGGAGAGCTTCATCAACGCGATGCTCGAGGCCTCGCGTCTCGACGACGACCGCCTCCACCTGCTGCGCAGCACCGTCGAGCTGCGCAGCATCGTCGAGGAGGCGATGCAGCGCAACGAGCTGTTCCTCAGCCCGGGACAGCACCTGGTGCTGGACGCGTCGCCGGTGCCGCTGCTCGTCGACGTGGACCGCGAGCGCGTGGTGCTGACGCTGAGCAACCTCATCAACAACGCGATCAAGCACTCGGTGCGCCACACCGACGTGCGCGTGGAGATCACGGCCGGCGACGGCGTCGCATCGGTCAGCGTTGTCGACCAGGGCATCGGCATCGCCGCCGAGCACCTGCCCATCCTCTTCACGCGCTTCGGGCGCGTGCGCAGCGACCCCGCGGTCGCGCGGCTGTCCGGGACCGGGCTCGGTCTCTACCTCGCCCGCGAGTTCGCGCGCGCCCACGGCGGCGACATCACGGTCGTCACCGCGGAAGGAGAAGGCTCAACCTTCACCCTGACGCTGCCGCTCGCCGCATAGTCCTCGCAGCGCGGGCGGCATGCCGATATCGGTAGGTATTACCTGCGAGGACGGTGCTGCCCTGCGCGGGAGTCGCGTTCGAGCCCCGCTGGGGCTCGCCGCTCTATCTCGGCTCGCCCTGCGCACCGAGCCGTTCCGGCTCGCCTCCGAAAGCTCCCGCTCCGGGCAGCATCGTCCTCGCCGTGACACATGCCGTGACGACACGGCTGCCACCCGCGCGCTCGGTTGCGGCGCGCGCGGCAGCATCAGGGTGTGCTCGCGACGTCCTCCAGGATGCGGCGTCCGAGCGTGATGTCGCCCTCGAGTGTGACGCGCTCGCGGGCGAGGGGGTCGTCCGCCCGGCCGCAGCCGAGCACCGTCAGCGTGTTCATGTCGAGCCGCATCGTCGTGGTGGCGGCGCCATTGGCGGGGTCGGTGACTCGCGGCCTGCGCTCCGCGAACGCGATGAGGCGGCGGGATGCACCGGGTCCCGTGATGTCGAGGAGCACGGTCGTGCCGTCCGGTGGGGAGAGGCGTTCCGCGGTGCGGCGTCCCATGCCGCGCACGAGCATCTCCTGCGAGTGCAGGCCGGCGAGGCTGTCGAAGTCGCCGGGTCGGCCAAGCGCGCGGCGCAGGTCCTGCTCGTGGCACCACAGATCGAAGATGCGGATGGTCAGCTGGCGCGCGAGCGTCGTCGGTCCGAAGAACAGGCCGGTGGCCTCGCTCTCCATGTCCGCGTCGGTCACGCGGTCGAGCCTCTCCAGGCGGATCGCCGTCACCTCGCGGTACTCCCGCAGCAGGTCCGCGGGCGGCCAGGCGCGCCGGTAGTCCACGCCGCTCTCGGTCCATTCGCCCATCGGACTGAGCACGTGCGCCAGCCCCTTGGGGATGCGATGCTCCGGCGCCTCGCGCCCGATGAGCAGTGACTCCAGCGCTGACACGTGCGCGACGACGTCGCGCACCGACCAGCCGGGACAGCCCGTCTCGCGGTCCCACTCGTCGCCCTGCAGCGGGGCGACCAGGGTCTCGATGTGCCCCAGCGTCTCTCGGTATGCGGTGCGGAACCCGTCCGCGGAGCGGAGCAGCGTGTCAGGCACGGCGCGGTGAGGGTAGCGCGTTGCGACAATCGCCGTGACGTGAGCAACCGCATCACCGCTCGCAACTCCGCCGGGTTCACCGCGCCCGCCGGAATGACCGCGGTGCCGGTGGTGCTCGCGCCGCTGTCGGGACGCCTGCACGTGCTGCTGGTGCCGCGCAGCGAGGACCCCTTCGCCGGCACCTGGGTGCTGCCCGGCGGGTTCATGAGCCCCGATGAGCGGCCCGAGGAGACGGCGCAGCGCAAGCTGACGGAGAAGACCGGCGTCGGCGCCGTGTATCTCGAGCAGCTGCAGTCGTACGCGGACCCGGACCGCGATCCGCGCGGCTGGATCCCCACCATCGCGTACCTGGCGCTCATCGACGCCGCGGTGCTGCGTCCCGACGAGCACGGTGCGCGCTGGGTGCCCGTGGATCGGCTACCGGCGCTGGGCTTCGACCACGCTCGCATCGTCGCCGACGGTGTCGAGCGGCTGCGCGGCAAGCTGTGGTGGTCCAACATCGCGGTGGGGCTGCTGCCCGAGCGATTCACCATGCCGCAGGCCCGGCGCGTGTTCGAGGCGATCAGCGGTGTGACCTACGAGCCGTCGAACTTCCGGCGTGAGCTGGAGCAGTCCGGACTGGTGCGCGCGACAGGGCGCACGGTGCGTGGCGGACCGGGCCGCCCGGCGGCGCTGTACGAGTTCGCCGACCGGCGGCCCGCGTGGAGCCTGCGCCGCTCGCGCCCGCCGGCGACCGTGCGGCACCGCACATGAGCGAGCCGCGCGCGCTCACGTGCGAGTCGTACGCGCTCTTCTGCGACGAGTACGAGCTCACCATGGCGCAGTCGTTCTGGCGGCACCGCCAGAACGGTCGTGTGTGCTTCGAGGTGACCGTGCGCCACCTGCCCCCGGGCCGCGGCTACCTGGTGGTCGCGGGCCTGGAGCAGGTGCTCGCGCAGCTGTGTGGTCTGCGGTTCAGCGATGCCGACCTCGCATACCTGGAGCGCATCGGGTTCGAGCCCGGCTTCACCGCGTTCCTGCGCGGTCTGCGGTTCACCGGCGACGTGCACGCCATCGCCGAGGGCACGGTCGCCGGCGCGGGCACGCCGCTGCTGCGCGTCACCGCGCCGCGCATCGAGGCCATGCTGGTCGAGAGCGCATTGCTCGCGATCGTCAACCATCAGACGAGCATCGCGAGCAAGACGGCGCGCGTCGTCGCCGCAGCACGGGGGCGCGACGTGTGGGACTTCTCCCTGCGCAGGGTGCACGGACCGGAGGCCGGGCTCGCCGTGGCGCGCGCCGCATACATCGCCGGCGCCGCGGGCACTGCCACCGAGGTCGCCGGCCAGCGGCTCGGCATTCCCACGTCGGGCACGATGGCGCACCACTTCGTGATGGCATTCGGCCCGGATCGCGAGCAGCAGGGGTTCGAGCAGTTCCTGCGCGACTATCCCGGGCGCGCCACGCTGCTAGTCGATACGTACGACACGCTGCGCGGCGTCGACCACGCGATCGCAGCGTCGCGCTCGACCGGCGTGGCGCTCACCGGGGTGCGCATCGACTCGGGCGACATCGCGTCGCTGGCGAAGGCCGCGCGTGCGCGGTTTGACGCCGCCGGCATGCCCGGGGTGCGCATCCTCGCCTCGGGGGACCTGGACGAGCACCGCATCACCGAGCTGCTGGACGCCGGTGCGCCGGTGGACGCCTTCGGCGTTGGGACGATGCTGGGGACCTCGTACGACGCACCGGCGCTGGGCGGCGTATTCAAGCTGGTGGCGCAGGAGGAGGACGGCGCGCTGCAACCGGTGATGAAGCGCAGCGCCGGCAAGCTCACCGACCCTGGCGTGCACCAGGTGTTTCGCACCGCCGACGGCGACGTCGTGGGCATGGACGGCGAGGGCGTCGACGGAGAGCCGCTGCTGCGCCAGGTGATGCGCGGCGGTGTGCCGGGCGACATCCCATCGCTCGACGCCGGCCGGCTGCACTGCGCGGCGCAGCGCGCTCGGATACCGGATGCGCAGGCGCGGCTGATTGATCCCGCGCCCTGGCCCGTGCGGCGCAGCCCGCAGCTCGAGGCGCTGCGAGACAGACTGGGAGGCGACGGTGACCGGCGGGATGCGTGAGGCGTCGAGTGGCGCGAGACGCGTCGCGCTGCTCGCCGTGGACGTGCAGCATGACTTCCTGCCCGGCGGATCGCTGGCCGTGCCGTACGGGTTCGCGGTGGTGGGGCCGCTGCTGCAGCTCGCCACCCACGCCGGCGTCGTCGTCGCGACGCGCGACTTCCATCCCGCTGACCACTGCAGCTTCAGCGCGCAGGGCGGCCCATGGCCCGCGCACTGCGTGATCGGCACCGAGGGCGCCCGCATCCATCCCGACATCGATGCCATCGCCGACATCGTGGTCAGCAAGGGAACCGATCCCGCCGTTGAGGCGTACTCCGGATTCGACGGCACCGGCCTCGATGCGATGCTGCGCGCGCTGGGCGTTGAGCGCGTGCTTGTCGGCGGGCTCGCCACCGACTACTGCGTGCGCGCCACGGTGCTGGCCGCGCGCGACGCCGGCCTCGACACCACCGTCGTGCGCGACGCTGTCCGGGCCGTGGATGTGCACGACGGCGACGGCGGCCGCGCGATCGAGGAAATGCGTGCTGCGGGCTGCGGCATCGCCACGCTGGCCGACTTCACGAAGGCGGCTCCGGTCCGCGGCGTAGACTGAGCCCTTCGCATCCAATCTCGAGGACCGTCAGATGGCCGAGACCGCCACGCGCAGGGAGTTCGTCATCCCGCAGATGCCCAGCTTCGAGTCCGTCGAGGATGAGCGGACCCACCGCAAGCAGCGGCTGGCCGCCGCGTTCCGCCTCTTCGCGCTCTTCGGATTCGACGAGGGCGTCGCGGGGCACATCACGGCGCGCGATCCGGAATATCCGGACCGTTTCTGGGTCAACCCGTTCGGTGTGTACTTCGGCCACATCAAGGCCAGTGACCTGATCTGCGTGGACCACAGCGGCAATGTGGTGGAGGGAGACCGTCCCGTCAACGCGGCGGCCTTCACCATCCACTCCCAGTTGCATGCGGCGCGGCCGGATGTGGTCGCGGCCGCCCAGACGCATTCGCCGGCCGGCAAGTCCTGGTCCTCGCTGGGACGTCCTCTTGACGCCATCACGCCGCACGCGTGCGCGTTCTTCGAGGACCAGGCGTTGCTCGACGACTACACCGGCGTGGTCATCGACATCGAGGAGGGCCGGCGCATCGGGCGCACCCTGGGCCCGCACAAGGCGATCATCCTGCGCAACCACGGGCTGCTCACGGTGGGCAAGACGGTGGATGAAGCGGCGTGGTGGTTCATCACCATGGAGCGCTCCTGCCAGGCGCAGCTTGCGGCGGAGGCTGCCGGCACTCCGGTGATCATCGACGAGGACAACGCGATGTCGACCTACAACGTCGTCGGCACGAGCATCGCGGGCTGGTTCAGCTTTCAGCCGCTGTACGAGCGGATCGTGCGAGACCAGCCCGACCTGCTGGACTGAGCCGTGAGCGGCCTCGCCGCAGAGCGCTGCGAAGCGTGCACCGGCGCCACACCGCGCGTCACCGGCGCCGGCGTCGATGCGATGCTCGCCGAGCTCTCGCGCGAGTGGAAGGTGGAGGACGGGGCGCGCCTGCGCCGGCAGTACACGTTCAAGACATTCGCCGCGGCATTCGGCCGCGCCACCGCGATCGCGGGCATCGCCGAGGAGGAGGGGCATCACCCCGACATCTGTGTCGGCTGGGCCTATCTCGACGTCACGCTGACGACGCACGCGATCAACGGCCTGAGCCGCAACGACTTCGTCATGGCGGCGAAGATCGACCAGCTCGACCGGTGATCGAGCGCCTCGAGCCACCGCGCGACCCGGAGGCGGCGCTGCGCGAGGCGGGACTCGAGCCGCGGCCGTGGTCGGCCGGCCCCGGGACGCACTTTGCGCCGCACAGCCATGCACAGCCCAAGCGCCTTTTCGTCACCAATGGCAGCATCAGCTTCAACGGAGAGCTGCTGGAGGCGCCCACCGGCATCCGGATCGCAGCCGGGTACGAGCACAGCGCCGACGCAGGGCCGCGCGGCGTGTCCTGCGTGGAAGCGTTCGAGTAACCGGACCCACCCAAATCTCCCCGCGTGCCGCACGATACGCGCGAGCGCGGAACAGTGCTCTGCGCCGGCAGCAGGAGACTGACGACATGACCGACCAGGCAGCGCCGCACCACCGCACGCGGATTGCGGACATGTATCACCGCACCCCCACGCACCGGCTGGACGAGATGAAGACCCGCCGCCCGCCGCAGACCAGCGACGAGCACGTCGGCTTCAACGGCAAGGTGGCGGTGCTGATCACCACATCCGTCGGCACCATGTGGGCGGCGTATCTCTTCTCGGTGATCGGCATCACCGGCATCGTCGCGGCCATCACCAACAACGCCGAGGTGGTGCTCCTCGTTGGAGCGATCTCAGGCTACTTCCTGCAGCTCGTGCTGCTGCCGGTGATCATCGTGGGGCAGAACATCCAGGGCCGCGCCGCCGACAAGCGCGCCGTCGAGACGTACAAGGACGCCGAGGCGATCCTCCATGAGTGCGTGCAGCTGCAGCAACACCTGGAGGCGCAGGACAAGGTGCTCGACGACCTGATCATGCACGTGCAGAAGATCGTCGCGGCCGGCAGCTAGCTGACATCTCGCCTCCGTGACGACCGCGTGCAGGTTGTCATCCCTCCCGCCGGCGAGGGTTCGGTGCTAGGTCCCTGCGGGGCGCTCCTCCAGCGTCGCGTGCAGGGTCAGGTTCGAGCCGCCGCGCCTGACAGAGAGCGTGAGCGTCTGCCCCACCTGCTTGCTCTGGATCAAACCACCGAGCGTTTCGCCGTTGTCGATGTTCACGCCGTCGATGGCCACGAGGATGTCGCCAGTCTGCACTCCGGCCTGTGAAGCGGGTGTTCCCGGGCTGACGGTTGTGATGAGCACGCCCGGCCCGCTGAAGCCGCGGCTGGACTCGATGGCGCTGATCTGATCGAGGTACCCGATGCCCAGGAAGGGATGGGGCACCTTCTGGTGCGACATCAGCGCTGCCGCCACCTGACGCGCCAGGTTGCTCGGGATGCTGTAGCCGATGTTGGTGGAGTTGCCCGCGATGGCGACGTTGACGCCCACGACGCGGCCCTCCACGTCGACGAGCGGGCCGCCGCTGTTCCCGGGGTTGATCGACGCGTCCGTCTGCAACACGTCCTCGAGTGTCTCGCTCGACGTCGAGTTCTCACCGCTCGCGCTGATCGTCCTGTGCAGCGCGCTGATGACGCCTGCGGTCACCGAGCTCTGGTTTCCCAGCGGGCTGCCGATGGCGATCACGGTCTGTCCCGTCACGAGCTGCGCCGAGTCGCCGAAGGTTGCGAGCGGCAGCGAGTCGTTGGGCACGCTGAGCACCGCGAGGTCGTCGAGCGTGTCGGTGCCCACGAGCGTCGCGGTGAATGCGTCGCCATTGGGCATCACCACGTGCAGATCGCTCGAGCCGGTCACCACGTGGTTGTTGGTGAGGAGAAAGGTGGCCCCGCCGCCGTGCGCGATGCCGAAGCCGCTGCCCAGGCTCGCGGTGGTGGAGGACGGCTGCCGCGCGATGATCGTGCCGACCGCAGGCACGAGCTGACGCGCCACGCCCTCGGCGTTCGACGTCGGCGCCTTGACCGGTGTGTTGTCGATCGCGATGTGGACGGTCGAGCTGCCCTCCTGCAGACGCGTGGCGCCGTACGCGAGGCCGCCGCCCACCAGCAGTCCACCGACGAGCAGCACAGCGGCCACGCGCCGGGTCACGCGCGGCTCCGCCGGCGAACGGGGCGGCGCAGCTTCCGCGGGCTCGGACTCGTCGTCGTGATGGAAGAAGTGCTGCGGCGGCGGGGGTGGCGCCTCCGGGACGGAGGGCGGGGTGAAGCTGTCTGTGTCGCTCATGGTGCGTGTGGCGGCCGCCCATGGTGGATACGGTCCGCCGGTGACAACGATATACGCGAAGGCTCGGCGTGCAGCGTGCCGGAGCTGACCTGCGCCCTGGGTCCTGACAGTGCGGGCACTGTGCTCTCAGCGGCGCTGGCTCGCGCGCAGCGAAGCATCGATGCGGCCGTGTACGAGGTCGGGCCCTCATATTCCTGGGCGTTCACACGCGCAGCGCGGAGGGGCGTGCGAGTGCGCCTGTTGCTCGACGCCCATGTGGGTGACGGCAACGCGCTGACCGCCAGTCGCGTCATCGATGCGGGCGGCGAGTGCCGCGTGTCCGGCAGCGACATGGCCGCGGCGCATTGGAAGCTGCTGGTGATCGACGACAGGACACTGGCCGTCGGTTCAGGCAACCTCATCTGGCTCGATGCGCCGCGTGACCGGATGGGTCGTGTGCCGCCGTTCTCTCGCCCGCTCTCAGGAACGCGGGAATGGTGGACGCTCTCCGACGGCGCGGACCCGCTCACATGCCGCGCGCGGCAGCGCTTCGAGGAGGCGTGGAGCCGCGCTGTGCGCCCGCCGCCTCGCTGGCGCGACATGCTCGTGCGCGGCCTCCCCGCCGCAGCGGTGGGCTGCCCGCAGCCGCAGGTGGCGCCACTCGAGGTGGAGGTGGGCGCTTCGCGGTTGCGACTCGTCGTGGGGGCGCGGGGTGTGCAGGCGGAGCTGCACCGCATGATCGCGGACGCGGACGACCGGATCTTCGCCACCACTCCCTACGTGCACCCGCGCGTGCGCTCCGTGGCGCAGCTGCTTGACGCGATGGAGTCGGCGATGCGCCGCGGCCGCGACGTGCGGCTGCTGCTGGGCGAGCGCCCTCGCGCCTGCGACGCCCGGCGCCTGGCGCTGCTCAATTTCCCAGTGCGGCACATGGATCCGGTGCGCGCCACGCGCGGGCACGCCAAGGGGCTGGTGACGGAGCGCGCAGCGCTGGTTGGCTCAGCGAACTGGAGCGCCGGCGGTCTCGAGCACAACCAGGAGGCAGCGCTCGTTGCCGCGTCGCCCGGCGCCGTCGCGTACTTCGGAGGCGCGGTCCTGCGCGACTGGGGGGCGTCGACGCCGCTCTGACCGCGATGTCAGACTCCACGCGTCATGACTGAAACCCTGCGCGACCTGGTCCAGCTCGCGATCGTCGTCGACCCGGTGTTCGACCAGAACTGCTACGTCGTTCGCCGCCGCGACTCGCAATCCGTTCTCGTCGTCGATCCCGGATTGCAGCATCCGCGCCTGCTCGAGACGTTGGAGCGAGAGGGGTTGCGCTGCGAGCGCATCCTGCTGACCCACGGTCATCCCGACCATGTGAACGGTGTGCCGGCGGTGAAGGCCGCCCACGGATGCGATGCCGCGATCCACCCGGACGATCACGAGCAGCTGGCAGCCGTGCGCCACCTTCCCGGCGTGCCGCCCGACCTGCCCGACATCGTGTGCGAGCTGGAGCTGCACGACGGCGACCGCATCAGCTGGCACGGCCTCGACATCAATGTCGTGCATACGCCTGGGCACACTCGCGGATCGGTGTGCTTTCTGTTCGGCGATGACCTCATCGCCGGTGACACGCTCTTTCAGCGTGGGGTGGGACGCACCGACCTGCCCGGCGGGTCCTGGCCGGCCCTGCTCTTCTCCATCGAGCACAAGCTGTACACGCTGCCGCCGGACATCGTCGTGTACCCCGGCCACGGACCGCGGACAACCATCCGCGAGGAGATGGAGCTGAACCCCTTCGTGGTGCACCCGCGCTACCGCTGAACCCGCGACCGGCTTCCCGCGTGCTAGGGTGCGCGCGGCGCGGCCGGCGTGCGGCCGCTCAGGGATGAGGTGCTCATGAGAGTCTATGGAATCGCTGCGCTGCTGTGCGCGTGCGCGGCGCTGGCAGGCTGCAGCGGCAATTCATCGCCGTCATCATCAGCGTCGCCGCGCGCATCCGCCAGTCCTGCCGGGACAGAGGGCGCGTCACCGGCGCCGTCCGCCGCCACGAATGCAGCGGCCACCGTCAACCTCAGCGTGGCCGACATACCGGAGAGCGGGTTCAGCCAGGTGAGCGACGGCCCGCTGGCCGGACACCCGCAGACGGATCAGCGAACGTTCGCGAGCGCCGACGGCTCCGTGATCATCGAGGCGGACGTGATCGTCGAGTCAGCGCAGAGCGCAATCGCAGGCGACTACAGCCAGGCTCGCACTGCTGCGCACGGTCGTGTGGCCGCCGTGTCCTCCTCGGGCAAACCCTCGATCGGTGAGCAGGCCGACGAGTACGCCGGCACCACAAGCACGGGCAAGGGCCTTGTGGCCATCACGTTCGTGCGCTCGCTCACGGTCGACGCGGTGCTGGTGGAGACGGCAGGCGCCGCCGACACAGCGCTGGCCGAGCAGCTCGCGACCGCGCTCGACGCGCGCGTGCAGAGCTACAGCTGATCCAGCTCAGTCGGTCCGTCCCAGCTCGCGCATCAGCTCGTGCAGGATTGCCGCGCTGACGCCCCAGATCACGCGGCCTTCAGCTTCGTAGAAGTGCACCGCGCGGCGGATGCCGTTGCGCTCCAGCTCACGGATGGTGTGTGGCGCGCGGAGCAGCGTCTCGAGGTCGATGCGAAACCACTCGGCGACCTCGTGCTCGTCGCTGCGCACGGTCCACGGCGCGCGCTGCAAGCCGACGACCGGGGTCAGCCACCGCTCCGACGTTGCGGTGACCAGCGGCGACAGCACGCCGATGACCTCGACATTCGCGGAGTCGAGTCCGACCTCCTCGCGCGCCTCGCGCAGCGCGGTGGCGACCACACCCGCGTCCTCCGCCTCGGCGCTGCCCCCGGGAAAGCCGATCTGCCCCGCGTGGAAGCGCAGCTCCTGCGAGCGCAGCATGAACAGCAGCGGCATCCGTTCCGACGCCGGGTCGAAGAGCAGCAG
Organism: Candidatus Dormiibacterota bacterium; assembly: GCA_019245575.1. Classification (GTDB taxonomy): domain Bacteria; phylum Chloroflexota; class Dormibacteria; order Aeolococcales; family Aeolococcaceae; genus JAFARE01. Next base: position 29,392 of record JAFARE010000035.1, read on the forward strand.
GACCGACGCGCGCCGGCGACCGCCGGGTGGCGGCGGCGACGTGGTCGACAGCGGCTGTACCGCCGCTCGCAGACGGTGCTCGAGGCTGTCTACGCGGCGCGGCTGGGCGGCTCGGGGCGGTAGCGAAGCCACGCCTCCAAGCGTGACATCGCGTCGGCCCGGCGTGCCGCGTCATCGACCATGGCCACCATCCGGCGGCGCCGCTCATAGCGCGCCCGGATGACGGCCTCCTCCGCGTCGACCAGTTTCTGGATGTAGTCCGGTGCCATTGACGTTCCCCCTCGAACCCGACGTCATTGGGGTCGGCTTCCTGAGTTCTTCCGCCAGGTATTAAGACGGCGCCCCGTTACAGGGCAACGTACGCGCATCGCGCGCGGCTGTCAGTCCGAACTCTGGGAAGATCCGTAAAGATCAGACAAGGAGTTCTCGAAGGTGCAACGACACTGTCAGATCTGCGGGGGCGAGATGCGTTTCTCCCACCGCGAGTACGCCGGGGGCGGCGCGTCCGCTCCCGTCTGGCGCTGCAAACTGTGCGGCGCGCTGACGCGCGACACTGCGCGCGCCCGCGAGGAGCAGCCGGCGCAGCGGCGGTCGCGGCAGCGCGCGCCGGTGGACGAGGGCCCACCCGAGAACCCGGTGCTCGACCCGGAGATCGCGCGGCGCCTGCTCGACGGCCGTAGCGAGGAGCGCTGATCAGCCCGCTGCGGAGACCTCGGCCGGCACGACCGCGGTGTGGCGCTCGAACCACCCCAGGACGCGCGCGTTGATGTCGTCGCGGTCGACGTCGACGGAGATCGCGTGGCCGCTCCGCGGATAGACGCGCGCATCGACCTCGCGGCTGCACACGAGACGCCGCGTGAGCTCGGCGGTGCACGCCGGGTCGATCATGCGATCGCGGCCACCGTGCAGGGCCATGACGGGCGCGCGCACCTGCGGCAGCTCGTCGCGAACAACGGCCAGCAGCCGCTTGAGCTCGTTGATCGCGTGCACCGAGCGCAGCCCGTACGAGTGCAGCTCCTCGACCGCGGTCGGGTCCCAGAGGTCGACGTCGGTTCCCGGTCGGTGCCATCGCACGACGTGCCGCATGACGGGGAGGAAGTGCTGCAGGAGCCCGCTGAGCCACAGTGGCGTGGCGAGGCTCGCCACCGCGCCGACGCGGAGGTCGGTGGCGGCGACGTGCAGCGCGAGCGCGCCGCCCATCGATTGGCCGGCCACGACGACCGTCTCGTGCGCCGCCGCGAGCTCGTCGAGCGCGCGCTGCGCGTCCGCAGCCCACTGCTCCCACGTGCTCGACTCCAATGCCTCGGGGGTGCGCGCGTGCCCGTGCAGCGCGGGGGCGACGCAGCGCCAGCCGTGCGCCGCCAGGTGCTCGCCCAGGCGCCGCAGCTCGGGGGGCGTGCCGGCGAAGCCGTGGAGCATGAGCGCGGCGCGCGGGCCGTCGCCAACGGACCACGGCGCCACCGCGGCGGCGTCGAACGGCTCCAGGGTGCGCGCCGTCATGCCGCTGAGTATATGAACGGCGCTGCTGCCGGCTCGCCTGCGAGGCGGTGATACCGTCAGCCGGCCATGACGGAGCACATCATCCGTGCCGCGCTCGACAGGGTCGTCGCGGGCGAGGACCTGGACACGAAATCCGCTCGCGAGGTCATGGACGTGCTGATGGAGGGCGCCGCCACCCAGGCGCAGGTCGGCGCGCTGCTGGCCGCGCTGCGCACCAAGGGCGAGACCGTCGACGAGATCACCGGCATGGTCGAATCAATGCGCGCGCATGCGGTCACGGTGCAGCTGGACGTCGACGCGGTGGACACGTGCGGCACCGGCGGTGACGGCCACGGCACCTTCAACATCTCCACCGCAGCCGCGGTCGTCACCGCCGGCGCGGGGTGCGCGGTGGCAAAGCACGGCAACCGCGCGGCATCATCGCGCTGCGGCAGCGCGGATGTGCTCGAGGCGCTTGGCGTGGCGATCTCCCTGCCGCCGGAGGGGGTGCGGCGCTGCGTCGACGAGGCGGGGATCGGTTTCTTCTACGCGCCCGCGTTTCACCCCGCGATGCGCCACGTGGCCGCGACGCGCCGCGAGCTCGGGTTTCGAACCGTGTTCAACATGCTCGGACCGCTGGCCAATCCAGCGCGCGTGCGCCACCAGGCCCTCGGGGTGGGCGACGCCCGGCTCGCGCCGTTGATGGCGGGCGTGCTGCAGCGGCTCGGGCATGAACGCGCGCTCGTGTTCACCGGGCCTGACGGTCTCGACGAGCTGGGCCTGCACGGAGTCGCCCATTGCTACGACGTGACGCCCAGCGCGATCGTGGAGTTCGACCTCGACGCGTCGGCGTACGGGCTGCATCCCGCGCCGATCACCGACCTTCATGGCGGCGACGCGGCTGAGAACGCGCGCACGGTGCGCGCCGTGCTCGAGGGCGTGCAGGGACCGGCGCGCGACGTGGTGGTGTTCAACGCTGCGGCTGCGCTCGTCGCCGCGGGCAAGGGTCGCGACTTCGCGGACGGCGTGACGCTGGCACAGGACTCGATCGACCGCGGCGCTGCCCGCGAACGGCTGGACGCGCTCGTCGCGGTGTCCAACCGCGAGGCCGCATGAGCACGCCGCGGCTGAGCCCGACCTGGCTTGTGCGCGTGACGTCGTGAACGCGGGCGCATCGTTGCGGCGGGTGCAGGACGCGGACACGCGCATCGGCGCGCTGCGCGGAGATCTCGCGAGCGCGCGCGAGGCGCTGCGGCGCGACCCCGAGCTGGAGCGCGCCCGCGCTGCGGCCAGTGATGCGCATGACGCGCGGGTCTCGGCCGACGCCGCTGCAGCAGCCGCCGAGTCGACGATGAAAGACCTCGAGGGGCGGGTGCGCACCCTCGATCGCCGGCTGTACGGTGGCAGCGTGCACAACCCGCACGAGCTGATGGAGATGCAGCAGGAGCTGGAGCATCTCCGCGGGCGTCTGGCCGAGGCCGAGGTCGCGGCGCTCGCCGCTCTCGAGGGCGCGGAGTACGCGCAGCGCGCGGAGGAGGCGGCGGGTCGCGAGGTTGCCGCCGAGGAGGCGCGCCGCGCCGCGGCACTCGAGCCGCTGCGGCAGCGCATCGCCGCTCTCGAAGCAGAGCTCAGCGCAGCGACGGCGGAGCGTGAAGCGGCAGCCGGGGATGCGGGCGCGGCGGACCTCGCCCTCTACCAGCGCGTCGCGTCGCGGCGCCAGCCGGCCGTGGTTGCGATGAGCGGCGACGCGTGCGGCGGCTGCCATCTGCCGCTGTCGATAGAGGAGCGCCGCCTGGTGCGCACCGGCGACCGCGTGGTGCAGTGCTCCAACTGCGACCGCATCCTGGTCGCATGACGCGCACCGTGATCGCGTACACCGACGGCGCCTGCTCGGGAAACCCCGGCGCGGGCGCGTGGGCGTACCGGCTCGAATGGCCCGACGGCACGGTCGACGAGGCCGTGGGTGGCGAGCTGCAGACCACCAACAACAGGGAGGAGCTGAAGGCGGTGCGCGAGGCGCTGCGCGCGTTCCGCGCTCGCGTCGGCGGCGACTCCGCGTGGCGGATCGTGGTGCGGACCGACAGCCAGGGCGTCATCAACTGGCTGGGCGGCACGTGGCGGCGCAAGAAGAACCTCGACCTCTACCCGGAGATCGACGCCCTGCTCGACCATCGCGTGCGCTTCGAGCACGTGCGCGGTCACAGCGGTGAGGCCGGCAACGAGCGTGTCGACAGCCTCGCCGTCGAGGAGACGCAGCGCATGCTCGCGACCGCGACGGAGGAGCCGGTGTGACGTACTCGATCGTGGCGCGCGACGCGGCCACGGGCCAGCTCGGCGTGGCCGTGCAGTCGCACTGGTTCTCCGTGGGCAGCGTGGTCACGTGGGCCGAGCCCGGCGTGGGCGCGGTGGCGACGCAGTCCTTCGCCGAGCCCGCATACGGACCCAGGGGGCTGGCGCTGATGCGCCTCGGCGTGGACGCGACCACAGCGCTGCACGCGCTGGTCACGAGTGACGCGCAGGAGGCGCGCCGTCAGGTCGCGTTCGTCGACGCGCAGGGCGCGGTGGCCGTGCACACGGGAGGCGCGTGCATCGCGGAGGCGGGCCACGTTACGGGTGAGGCCGTGAGCGCGCAGGCGAACATGATGCGCAGCGGCGACGTGTGGCCGGCGATGCTCGAGGCATACGGCGGTGCGCGCGGCGACCTGAGCGAGCGGCTCATGGCCGCGCTCGACGCCGGAGAGGCCGCGGGTGGTGACGTGCGCGGCAGTCAATCCGCCGCCATGCTGATCGTCAGCGGCACGTCTTCAAGTCAACCATGGCAGGAACGGCTGCTCGACCTGCGCGTCGAGGACAGCGCCGACCCGCTGGGAGAGCTGCGGCGCCTGCTCACCGTGCACCGCGGCTACGGGCACATGGAGCGCGCGGAGGAGCGGGAGATCGATGGCGACACAGCGGAGTCCCTGCGCGAATACCAGGCGGCCCGGCCGCTGCTGCAGGGCAACGACGAGGCCACCTTCTGGGCCGCGGTGATGCTTTCCGACTCCGGTCGCGACGATGACGCCCGAGCGCTGTTGCGCGAGGTAGTCGGGCGCCACGACGGCTGGGCGGAGCTGCTGCGCCGCCTACCGCGCGCCGGCCTCCTGCGGGGCGGCGACGCGGCCGTTGCCCGGCTGCTGGGGTAGCGGGTTCCACAACGCGCCGGGGAGCTCGGACCGCCGCCGAGCGGGATCGCGACGCGGCCACCAGTTCCACCGTCCCAGCATCACCGCCACGGACGGCACGAGGAAGGACCGCACGATGAACGTGTCGAGCAGCAGCCCGCATGTGATGGCGAACCCGGTCTCGGCGATGTTGACCAGCGGCGACGCGATCAGCGCGGCAAATGTTCCGGCGAAGATGACACCGGCAGAGGTGATGATCGCGCCGGTTCGCGCGACGGCGTTCTGGATGCCGCGCACCGGGTCACGCCGCACCTCTTCGCGCACCCGCGACATCAGGAAGATGTTGTAGTCGGCCCCGACGGACACGAGCATCATGAAGGCGAAGATGCCCACGGTCCAGTCGATCGCGCCGTTGTGCAACAGATCCTGCCACACGAGCGTGGTGACGCCCATCGCCGCGGCGTACGAGAGCAGCACCGACACGAGGAGGTACAGGGGCGCGAGCAGGCTCCGCAGCAGGAGCACGAGCACGAGCAGCACACCCAGCATCACCGCGATCGCCACGAAGCGGAAGTCACCGGCGAAGAACGAGCTGAGGTTGGCGTTGAGCGGCGCATCGCCGGCCAGCAGGACCGGCGACCCGGCGAGCGCGGTGCCGGTCAGGGCAGCGGTCGCGGCAGCGCGCTCGCGGTCCACCCGCTGCAGCGCTGTGTCGCCGAATGGGTCGTCACGCCCGAAGACGAGAAACCGCGCAGTGCGGCCGTCCGGCGAGAGGTAGTAGTAGCGCGCCAGGGCGAGCTGCGGCGAACCCAGCTGGTCGGCGGGGACGTAGAAGGCGCTGATGCCCGGCGTCGACGATTGCCGGCTCAGCCCGTTGAGGTAGCTCGAGGCCTGCGCCAGGCCGCTGCTGAGCTGCGCGGTGCCGCTCGTCAGCTGCCCTGCCCCGCCCGCAAGTTGCGCGGCGCCGCCGCTCAGCTGCTGCGCGCCGCCGGACAGCTGTCCCAGCTGCTGCTGCAGCTCCTGCTCACTCGACTGCAGCTGCTGCACGCCGGCGTCGGCCTGGCGCAGCCCCGACTGGATCTGCCCCAGCGCTCCCGCAAGCGAGCCGTCGCCGGATGCGATCGCGCGCGCGCCCGCAATCGCCTGGTCGAGTCCCGGCAGCACCTGGTTTCGCTCTGCGGATGCGATGGCCTGCAGGCCGCGGCGCGCGTCCTGGCACGGCGTCGATCCGTTGGGTGGCAGCGTGCAGCCCGGGTCGCGGTCGACGTTGAAGTACAGCAGCACCTGGTCCATCCCCGAGACGGCCTGCGCCACGCCGGCGCGCAGTGCTCCGAGGCTGGTCGCGAGCTGCGCGGCACCCTGCTGCAGCTGGGTGGCGCCGCCGCCGGCCGAGGCCAGGCCGGCGACGGCATTCTGCAGTCCGATGTTCTCCTGCCCGAGGCCGCCGGCGAGCTGGCCGGTGGCGGTCTGCGCCTGCTGCGCGCCGCCGCTCACCTGCAATGCTCCGTGCGCGAGCGACTGCGCGCCACCCTGCAGACGGGTGGCGCCGGCGCCGCCAGCCCGCAGCTGCTGCGCGGCGCGGTCGAGTCCGGAGCCGATGACGCCGGCCTGGTATGGCACCGACGCCTGGGGCAGCCGCGCTCCATTCGGCTGGGTGAAGCTGCGCACCGATGACACGCCGCCAACCTTGAGGAGCGACGCGGTGACCGCGTCCAGCGTGGCGATGTCGCGCGGGTTGCGCATGTCGTGGTTCGACTGCACGAGCACGTAGTCCGGCAGCACCTCGCCGGGTTGGAAGTGCCGCCCCAGCGCGGTGAGCCCGAGCATCGAGTCGTTCGTCGCCGGCTGCGGGCCGCGCTCGTTGAAGGTGATGGCCATCGTCGGATAGAGCGCGGCGAGCAGCAGCAGCGGCAGCAGCGCGATCACCGCGACTCGGCGCGGCCGCGCCGCGATGAGCGCGGCGGCAGCCGTCCAGAAGTGTCCGGGGCGGTCGGCCGCCGGGCGCTTGGGCCAGAAGAAACGGTCGCCTCCCACCGCCATGAGTGCGGGCGTCAGCGTCAGACCGGCGACCAGCGTGACCAGCACCGAGACTGCGATGGCCGGCCCGGTCGTGCTGAACAGGGACACGTTGGCCGGGAGCATCGCCAGACCACCGACGATCACCGTCGCGGCCGAGCACGTGATGGCCTCGCCCACGCGCAGCACCGATGTGCGCAGCGCGCGCGTGCGCTCCTCACCGCGTGAGCGCTGCTCCTTGAAGCGGCTGATCATGAAGATGCAGTAGTCCGTGCCTGCGCCGAAGACGATGGCGAGGATGAACGTGTCCGTGAACGACGCCACCTTCATCACGTGCAGCCCGAGCAGTGCCACGAGTGGCCGCGTGACCATCAGTGCGATGCCGATCGTCGTCAGCGGGATGATCGGCGTCACCGGCGAGCGATAGATCAGCAGCAGGATGACGAGCACCAGCAGCACCGTGATCGCGGTGGTGCGCGCGGTGCTGTCCTGGATGCTGGTCTGGAAGTCCGAGATGATCGCCGTGTCGCCCGTGACATGCTCGGCGAGATCCGTGGGCTTTCCCTGCGCGGCAACGCGCCGCAGCCAGGGAGCGTCACTGTCACCCTCGGCGCTGCCCACAGGGCTGCGCAGACCGACCGGGATGTAGATCGACCGGTTGTCACGGCTGCGCACCGTGCTGCGCAGCTCCGGGTGGGCGAGATAGTCCTGCACCGAGACGACGCGCGGTCGCTCCGCCTTCAGGCGGGTCGTCAGCTGCGCGTAGAACGCCTCGTCCGCTGCGGAGATGCCGCGGCCGTTTTCGAGCACGACGATCGCGAAGCCGCGAGCGTCGGCGCCCGCGGAGAAGGCCTGGTTGTCGGCGCGGTACGCCTGCATCACGGCCGCGTTGTCCGGCAGGAAGGGGACGGTGTCCTGCTTGATGACGTCGCCGAGCTGCGGGACGCGGGTGTTCAGCAGCAGCGCGGCCACCAGCCACGCTCCCAGGATCGGCCAGCGGTAGCGGGTGGCAAGCCCGCCCAGACGGCGAAACGCTCCTTCCATGTCTGAAGAGACTGACGGGTGAGGAGTGGCGCACCTATGGCGGAAAGTACTCAGATCAAGTACTCAATCGGACGAACCTGCGGTACTCAGTGCCTGAGTAGCGGACCGTCGCGGCTAGGATGCGTTTGATGCCCGCGACGACCGCCCCGACGCCCCTCGTCGGCCGTGAGGATGCCGTCAACCGACTCTGGGCGGCCGTGGAGGCCAGCACGGACGGCGGTATGCGCACGGTCGTGGTCCGCGGGCCTGCCGGAATCGGCAAGACCCGCGTCCTCGACGAGTTCGCGGTCCGGGCTCGTGGCGCCGGCACAGCAGTGATCGCGGGGCGAGCGCCGGCAGTCGGCGGCTTCGCGTTCGGCGCGCTCGCCGACGCCCTGGGCGCGTACGTCCGGACGACCGTCCCCGCGGCGGCGCAGGTGCGGCGCGCCGGGGAGGCGCTGCGCCGCATCGTTCCCCAGCTCACCGTGGCCGACGACGACGTGGCCGCCGACACGCCCGCTGTGCTCGCCGTCGTGCAGGGGATGTACAGGCTGGTCGCCCACGTCACAGAGCGCCGGCCCCTCGTCGTCATCGTGGACGACGCGCACATGACCGACGCGGAAACGTCGGAGGCGCTCTGGTCGCTGCGCCGCCAGGCAGCACGGCTGCCCTGGCTGCTGGTGCTGGGAGCGCGGCAGCCGGCGGATGAGAGCGAGGTGGCGGCACAGCGTCTGCTCGCCGACGTGCTGCGCGAGCCCGGCGCCGAGTCGGTCGAGCTGCACCCGCTCGACCGAGTGTCGACGGGCGCACTGGTGGCCGCCGTGCTCGGCGATGGGATTCCCGCGCCCGGGTTCGTCGACATGGTGTTCAGGCGGGGCGGCGGCAATCCCTACTACACAGAGGAGCTCGTCCGCTGGCTGCGCGACAACGACCGCGTGCAGCGGCACGGGCCGCAATGGAGCGCGCCGGATGAGGTGGAGCACGAGGTTCCACCGTCGATCGAAGAGGCGCTGGGTGTGCGCATCCGCGCCCTCTCCGAGCCCGCGCGCGACGTGCTCGCGTGGCTGTCGGCAGCGGGGGGCGGCGCGGAGCTCGACCTGCTGCGCGAGGTGTCAGGGCTCGACGGGGCCGCGATGGACGTGGCGGCGCGCGAGCTCATCCGAGCCGGCCTCGTGGCCGACCGCGTCGCGGGCGGCGCGCTCACTGCACATCACCCGCTGATCGTCGAGTGCTGCTATGCGGAGATCAGCGCGGCGCGGCGCCGGCAGATGCACCGCGCGCTGGCGATTGCGCTTGGCCGGCGCGCCGTTGCGCCTGCGGTCGTCGCAGGTCACTTCGCGCAGTCGGCGCGGCCTGGCGACACAGAGGCGATCGACGCCGCGCTGCGCGCAGCCGAAGAAGCGGAGACGCAGTACCACTTCGGGCGCGCGGTGACGTGGTATGCGCAGGCGCTGCAGCTGGCTGAGCGCGGTACCGATGTGCAGCGCCGCGCGCTGGACCGGATCAGCGAGCTCAGCGCCGTCACGGGCAGGTGGCCTGCCGGCCTCGCCGCCGTGCAGGAGCTGATGGACGTGACGGAAGCCGGTGATGCGGAGCGGCGCGTCACATTGCTGCGCAGGCTGGCGACGCTGCGCGCGGCCTCGGGTGACCTGGACGGCGCGCGCGCTGCGATCGACGAAGGTCTCTCGCTGGCGCCACAGACAGGCGGCGAGCGGCCGTGGCTGCTGTATGCCCTGGCGCGCATCGCAATGCAGACGCTGCCGATGCAGGAGTTCCACACCATCGTGCAGCGCGGCGTGGAGGCGGCGACCGACGCCGGCGCGGACGCGCAGCACGTCGCGTTCATGCTGCGTTCGTTCGAGGCCTGCGCGGTCACCTACGGCGGTGATCCTCAGCGTGGCGCGGAAATCGCGTTCGACACCGGCGCCACCGCGATCGCCCTCGAGGACCCGGTGGCGGCGGGCTACTGCGTCTTCTCGCACACCGTTGCCATCGCGCTCCTGGGGCGTTGTGAGGAGGCCGCCGAGGCGTTTGCGGCGCTGGCCGAGCCTGCCGAGGACGTCGGTCTCGTCTGGGAGGGCGCATCGAGCTGGGCCGAGCGCGGCGAGGCGCTGCTGTACTGCGGCCGGCTCGACGAAGCACTCGAGGCCTGCGCACGCGCTGAGGATCTGGCGCGACGTCACGGCGCCGTGGGCAGCCTGATCCAGCCCATGCTGACGGGCGCCCTGGTTCTGGCGCATCGCAACCAGCTCGACGCCGCCGCGGACCGCGTGCGCGAAGCGCGCACGACGCTCGACCGTGTGCCGGACTCGTTCTTCGAGAACTGGTACTGGTATGTGCGCGCGCAGGTCGCCGAAGCGCGCGAGGAGTCCGCTGACGCCGCCGACGCGTACGCGCGCATGTGGCAGGGCCTGCAGCAGAACGGTGTCGCCGCGTGGCTCGTGTACCGGCCCGGCCAGGTGCACGCGCTCATCGCCGCTGGACGCATCGGAGAGGCGCTCGACGTCGCTGAGGAAATCGCCACTGCGCTGCAGGGCATTGAACAGCCGCGGGCTCACGCGTTTGCCGCGCTAGCCGTGGGGGCGGCGCTGGTCGCCAACGGCGATGCGCCGGCAGGCGTCATGGAGGTCGAGCGCGGCCTCAGCCTCGCTGAAACCCTGCAGGGCCCGTTCTTCGGCGCGCACGCGCGATTGCTCGCGGGTGACGCGCTGGCTGCGGCGGGCGAGAAGGGCCGCGCCCGATCACTCCTGGACGCGGCCGCGATCGCCTTCGACGCAATGGGGGCGGCCTGGCCTGCCGGCGCGGCGCGAGTGCGGCTGCGCCGGCTCGGCGTGCGCGTCACGTCGCGCGTGGTCGAAACCAACGGTGATGCGCCATACGGCCCGCTGGAGATGCTCACAGCGCGTGAGCGTCAGACGGTGGAGCTTGCCGCGCAGGGTCTGCGGAGTCGCACGATCGCGCTGCGGCTCGGCATCAGCGAGCGCACCGTCGAGAATCACATCGCCAACGCGTACACCAAGCTCAACGTGCACACGCGCGCCGGGCTCGTCGCCCTGTTCGCCCGCGCCGAGAGGGACGCGGTTCGCGCCGCGCTCTGACGCGTCAGCGGCGCGCGCGACTCGCTCTGCGCAGGTCGAGACCGACCACCACCACGACGATCGCCGGGATCAGCCACCAGATCACGACGTGCCGCGACGCCAGCGTCGCGCTCACCGCGAGACCCACGGCAACCGCGGCCGCCAACGTCCAGTCGTCGCCGACGATGAAGCGGTACCAGAACATCGCGAACGCGACGATCCAGCGGATGGGCCGTGTCCGTGTCATGCCGCCGGGACGAGGCCGAACAGCCTGCGCCGCTCCAGCGCGATGTATGTCAGTGCGACCAGCGCGTAGAAGCCGAGCAACCACAGAATCGACGCGTCTCCCGCAGGCCAGTCGACGCCCACGCCCTCGAGCGACCAGAAGGTGCCGAAGGTCGTGAGCATCACGCCGACCACGAGCTGCAGCACGCTGCGCGGGATGCGCATGACGGCACGGTGCACCGCGGCGCCGATTCCGCCGATGACGACGATGGCGGCCACGCCGCCTATGACCGCGAGGCCGAGCTGGTTGGCGTTGGCGCCGAAGGACACCACGATGAACGCGACCTCGATGCCCTCGAGCACGACACCCTTGAACGACAGCACGAACGCGGTCCAGTCGATTCCCCGGTGCGCGGCGTGGTGGTCCTCGAGCTCCTGCTCGCGCATGCCGGCGAACCCGCGCGCCGCCACGCGCCGCACGCCCTTGGTGAACCACTGCAGGCCGAAGATCAGGAGCAGCGCGCCCACCACAGTGCGCAGCGCGCCGATGGGGATGTGGCTGAGCGCCGCCCCGAGCCCGACGATGACGACCGCGAGCAGCACGAATCCCGCGGCCGCGCCGGTGAGCGAGGAGCGCCAGCCCCGCGTCGCGCCCACACCGACGACGATCGTCACCATCTCGATCGCCTCCACGGCGGAGGCGAGAAAGGTCGTGATCAGGACGTAGACGGCGGCGTTGGACAGTGTCATGCCTCCTCGCGATCAGGGTAGCCTGAGCGCGGTGAGCTGGGACGAGGCGTTCTCGCGCCGATACGACGAGTGGTCGGCATCGATGACCGCCGACATCCCGTTCTACTGCGGCCTCGCCCAGGACAGCGATGGCGACGTGGTGGAGTTGGCGGTGGGCAATGGACGGGTCGCAATCCCGGTCGCCCAAGCCAGCGGCCGGTCAGTGATCGGGCTTGACACGTCGCCGGTGATGCTCGAGGAGGCACGCGCCCGCGCTCACGCTGCGGGCGTGAGCCTGGAGCTGCATCTCTGCGACATGAGAGACCTCACGCTCGACCGACCTGCGGCCCTCATCTACTGCCCGTTCCGAGCACTGCTGCATCTGCCCACGTGGACCGACCGCCGCCGCACGTTCGAACGCGTGACGGCCGCGCTGCTCCCCGGGGGCAGGTTCGCCTGGAACGCGTTCGTGTTCGATCATCTCTTTGCAGCGCGAATCGACGGGCAACACCAAACCGACCGCGTTCCGCACACCGTTCGGTATTTCGCCGCCGACAACCGGATCGACCTCGTGCTCGATGAGGGGGCGACCAGCTCGCTGTGGTGGGCGACGAAGAACGAATGGCTCGGGCTCCTTGACGTCGCCGGCCTCACCCTGGAACACCTTTACGGCGGATTCAACGGCGAGGAATTCGGCGACGACAGCCGCGAGTACGTCTTCGTTGCCCGGCGAGACGCATGAGCATCAGGCGTCGCCGGCTCGACATTCCTGAGCTCCCTGGAGGCCTCGAAATCCCATACGTCGAGGTGGCCGGCGCGCAGAGCGGGCCGCGCCTCACGCTTCTCGGTGGCGTCCATGGCTGCGAGTACGCGGGCATGAAGGCGGTGCGCCGTTTCGTCGAACTGGTCGACCAGGCGGAGCTGAGCGGGTCCATAACCGCGGTGCCGGTGGTGAACATTCCGGCATTCCGTGAGCGGACCGCCTTTGTCGTCCCCCACGACCGCAAGAATCTGAACCGCTGCTTTCCCGGTGATCCGGCCGGGACGTACACAGACGTTCTCGCCCACCGTGTGTTCGATACGTTTGTGCGCGGAGCCGACTACCTGGTCGACCTCCACGCCGGCGACCTGCCCGAGTCGCTGCAACCCATGGCGATCTATGACGAGTCGCCCGTGGGTGACCGCGCGCGCGAGATGGCGTTCGCGTACGCGACGGGTCATGTCGTGCGGCTGTCGCCGCAGGAAAGCAACATCGCGGGCAGCTCGAGCGCAGCTGCCGCGGCAGCGGGTGTGCCCGCGATCATCGCGGAGGTCGGCGGCAACGGGGTGCTCGACGGCGCGAGCGTCGAAGGCCACCTGCGGGGGCTGCGCAACGTGTGCCGTCAGCTGGGGATGCTGCCGGGCGCGCCGGAGATTCCAGAGGGCCAGACGGAGCATCACGGATGGGTCTGGATGTACACGCCCGTTGGTGGCTGGTGGGAGCCGCAGATGCAGCTGGGCAGTGCGGTGAAGGAGGGCTCACTGCTGGGCACTGTGTCGGACCTGTACGGCGACGTTCTCTACGAGGTGCGCGCGCCGGAAGCAGGGGTGCCGCTCTTCGTCACGAGCAGTCCCGCGGTGGCCGGCGGTGGACTGCTGCTGGCCATCGCTCGCCCGGCGCGATAGCCGCGCGAAGCGCGCAGAGAAAGTGCAAGCCGGCCTGTAAGCCGGGTTCTGTCCCCACCGCGAACGGCGGGGGATGGTCATCTGTCTGGGACGCCGGTTGCCCGGCGCCTCGAGCGGCCTGACCCGGGGCACGGGGGCGAGCAGCCCCTGGACGCCGAGGCGTCCGGCCCCTGTTCGGCCTTGCTCCGGGCGGGGTTTACCTGGCCGGCCGGTCACCCGGCCGCCGGTGGGCTCTTACCCCACCATTTCACCGTCGCTCCGACTGACGCCGGGGCTGTGTCTTTTCTGTGGCACTCTCCTTCGGGTCACCCCGACTGGGCGTTACCCAGCGCCTTGCTCTGTGGAGCCCGGACTTTCCTCGAGCAGTGGTGCTGCCCGCGACCGCCTGGCCGGCTTGCACATCCCAGTCTACCCAGCGCAGACGGACCGCTGGCTAAGATCCCGGTCGATGGGGGTGTTCCACGAGCCGTCGGACGAGGACCGCGAGCCGCGCGGTGGGGGA
>JAFARE010000008.1 GCA_019245575.1 Candidatus Dormiibacterota bacterium
CCTCATGATGTTCCCCTACCCCACGGCGGAGGGGCTCCATGTCGTCAACGTCTACGCCTTCACCGGCACAGACATCCACGTCCGCTACCGGCGCCTCCTCGGGGACACGGTGTTCGAGCCCATGGGCTTCGACGCCTTCGGCATCCACACCGAGAACTTCGCGCTGAAGAACGGGGAGCACCCCGCGCGGATGACGCCGCGCAACGTCGCCCACTTCCGCGAGCAGCTCAGGCGGCTGGGCGGGTTGTTCGACTGGGACCACGAGGTCGACACCACCGATCCCGCCTACTACCGCTGGACGCAGTGGATCTTCCTGCGCCTCTTCGACGCCGGGCTCGCCGAGCAGCGCGAGGGCCCGGTCAACTGGTGCCCCTCGTGCCTCACCGTGCTCGCCGACGAGCAGGTCATCGACGGCCGCTGCGAGCGCTGCGACAGCGTCGTCGAGCAGCGCGTCCTCAAGCAGTGGTTCCTCAGGATCACCCGGTACGCGCAGGAGTTGCTGGACGCGCTGGACCACCTCGACTGGTCGGAGCGGACGGTCACCGCGCAGCGCAACTGGATCGGGCGCAGCGAGGGGGCGAACATCCGCTTCGACCTGGAGCGCTGTGCCCGGCGGGAGGTCACCGTCTTCACCACCCGGCCCGACACCCTCTATGGGGCGACCTTCCTGGTGATCGGCGCCGACCATCCCCAGCTCGAGGACTTCGTGCCGCGCGACCGGCTGGGCGAGGTCAACGCGTGGCGCAACCGCCTGCAGCCTCCCGGCGAGGAGCCCGATTTCTCGGTGGGCATGGACCTCGGTTCACACGCGGTCCACCCGCTGACAGGTGAGCGGATACCCGTGTGGGTCGCACCCTATGTGCTCGGCGGCTACGGGACGGGGGCGATCATGGCCGTGCCCGCCCACGACGAGCGTGACTGGCACTTCGCCCGTGCGCACGGGCTTCCCATCGTCGAGGTGATCAGCGGCGGTGACGTCATGGAGAGTCCGTATACCGGGGCGGGCGAGATGCTGAACAGCCAGGGCTTCGACGGCCTGGCGTCAGCCGAAGGAAAGCTCCGCGTGGTCGCCGCCCTGGAGGAGAAGCGACGCGGCGAGGCGAGCGTGCAGTACAAGCTCCGCGACTGGCTCATCTCGCGGCAGCGGTACTGGGGCCCGCCGATTCCGATCATCCACTGCCCCAACGACGGCCCCGTCCCCGTCCCCGAAGAGGACCTGCCCGTGCTGCTGCCGGAGGTGGAGGACTTCCGCCCCACCGGCACCGGTGTGTCGCCGCTGGCAACCGTGGAGGAGTGGGTCAACGTCACGTGTCCCGTCTGCGGCGGGCCGGCGCGGCGCGAGACAGACGTGAGCGACACCTTCCTCGACTCCGGCTGGTACTTCCTGCGCTATCCGTCCACTGACTTCGACGACGTGGCCTGGGACGCCGAGCGGACCGAGACATGGCTGCCGGTGGACATGTACATCGGCGGCAACGAGCACGCCGTGCGCCACCTGCTGTACGCCCGCTTCGTGATGCGCGCGCTCCACGATATGGGTCTCGTCCCCGCGCCGGAGCCGTTCACGCGCTTTCGCGCGCACGGGATGATCGTGATGAGCGGGGCGAAGATGTCGAAGAGCCGGGGCAACGTCATCAACCCTGACGAGTACATCGAGGGGTACGGCGCCGACACGTTTCGCATCTTCATGATGAGCCTCGGCCCCTACACCGAGGGCGGCGACTTCCGCGACGAAGCGATCGTCGGCGTGCCGCGCTTTCTCAACCGCGTGTGGCGCGCGACGCAGCTGGCGACGTCGGACGACGTGGCGGACGAGGCGCGGGAGCGGCGCCGGCATCGGTTCATCAAGCGGGTGGACGAGGACATCGCCGAGCTGCGCTACAACACCGCGATCTCGTCGCTGATGGAGTTCGCCCGCGACCTCGACCACGAAGCGTCTGCCGGGGACGCGAGGCGCATCGACGCGGACACGCTGCTGCGCTGCCTGGCGCCGTTCGCGCCGCACATCACCGAGGAGCTCTGGGAGCGCACCGGCCACGAGGACTCGGTGCACGCCCGCGGCGGCTGGCCTCAATACGACGCCGACCTCGCGCGCCCGCAGCGCGTCACCATCGCGGTGACGGTGAACGGCAAGCGCCGCGCAGAATTCGAGACCGACGCCGGCACGCCCGCCGCCGAGCTGGAGCGCGTCACACTGGAGCTACCGCGCATCGCAGAGCTGCTCGGCGGCCGCGTGCCGTTGAACGTCGTGAGCGTTGTCGACAGGATCGTCAACGTCGTTGTGTGAAGCGCCCACGCCGGTTCGCGCGGCGGGGCACATGCCTTCGCTTGCTCAAACACCCCTCCGCGCTCGGCCTCGCGCCTTGCCTCCGGCAAGTGTTGCGCTCGGCCTCGCCGCTACGGGAACTCGCCGCTGAAGGCATGTGACCCCGCCGCGTCTGCACCCGGCGTGGCAGTCGCCAAGAGCCATTGCGATACTCCGCTCGTGGACGGCCTCCGCATCAACGTCGCGCGGTTCGACGAGCTGACCGTCGCGCAGCTCTACGGCATTCTCAGGCTGCGCAGCGACGTATTCATCGTCGAGCAAGCGTGCGCCTACGACGACATCGACGGGCGCGACGCTGAGCCCGCGACGCGTCACCTCTGGGTCGAGGCGGGCGGCGAGGTCGTCGCCGCCGCGCGGCTGCTGCGCAACCGTGACGGCGCGCACCACATCGGGCGGGTGGTCACCCACCCGCGGCATCGCCGGCGCGGGCTTGCGGAGGCGCTCATGCGTCGCGCCATCGAGCTGGCCGGGCCACCCATCGAGCTGAAGGCGCAGGCGCACCTGGCGGATTGGTACGCGCGCTTCGGCTTCCGGCCCAGCGGCGACACGTTCGACGAGGCTGGAGTCCTGCACCAGCCGATGCGCCTCGACGCGACCTGAGGCGGCCGATCCTGGTGTAACGGCAGGCCTGACCCCAGGTGCGCCGCCGCGTACATCCGTGTACCCTGAGCGCCAAACGGCGGCGCTCTCTCCCACGTCTTCGACCCACGCCGAGTTTCCTGGAGGCGTTCCCCCGCACATGCCCGGAGAGACCCCCGCGTTCGAGGAGCGTGTCCTCGCGATCGACGACGCTCCCGCGTTCCGCGCGTATCTCGACCTGCGGCTCCGCCAGGAGGGCGCGACCACCTGGATGTGCGCCTCGGGTGAGGAGGCCTTCGAGGCAATCGAGGCGTTTTCGCCGAGCGTTGTGATCGCCGACATCGTGCTCCCCGGGATGGACGGTCTCGAGGTCTGCCGGCGGCTTCGCGCCGACTCCCGCTACCGCCGGCTGCCCATCCTCATCCTCACCGGCGCCGATCACTCATCCGACGTGGGGGAGGTGGTGGGCCTGGGCCTGATCTGGTACCTGCGCAAGGGCGCCGACTGGCCCCTGATCATGCGCACGCTGCGCAACCTGGTGACGCGGGCCCGGGAGATGGCGATCGCCTCCTGACGGTCAGGCGGGCGGCGCGTACATGGTGACGCAGCTGCCGGTGGCGCACGCCGTGCGTGCGGCGTGGTAGCCGGACGGCAGGTTCTCCGGCGTCTCCCCGGGCTGTGCGACGAACATGATATCGCCATGATTGGCAATTACTTGTGCTGGGGCAGCGAGCATGACTGCGCCCGCGGGGTACGCGGCCGTGCCCCAGAACCAGGCGACGTGGGACGAGATGACCACGGTGCGCTGCAGCACGCGCGCGTCGCCGTAATAGAGGAGCAGCAGGTACTGGCTGGGATGCGCGTCCACCACATCGCCGGGTCCCAGCTGCGAGTCGATGAGCCGGATCGCGCCCGTGGTGTCCGGGTGGGTCGCGGCGGCTGAGAGCGCAACCGACACGCCACAGGTGAGCGCCAGCGCGGCGGCGGCGAGGCGTGACCGGTCCAGCAGACCGAGCCCCGCGCCGAGCACGGCGAAGAGCGGGCCCCACAGCACGCTCGCGTAGCTGCCCGTGATCAACGGCCGGAACGCGCTGATCACCACCAGGAACACGAGCGCCAGGACGGCGCACATGACGCAGTACCAGAGAGCGCGCCGGCCATCCGGGCTCAGCCGGCCACGCCGGATCACCAGGCCGGCGAGGAGGCCCTGCGCGACCACCACTGCGACAGCCTGGGCGGCGACGAGAAGCTGCTTGCCCGGCACCCAGTCGTTGACGGGTGGCCCGGTGAAGAACTGCACCAGCGCGCCGCCGACCCAGGTGACGCTCAGCGGCGGCACCCAGAACTCTCCCGCGTGGTTGAACTGCCCATGTGCGGCGATGAGCCAGGGCACCAGCGTCGCTCCTGCCGCCGCCGCGGAGAGCAGCGCACAAGCGACACGGCGCGCATCGGCGCGCAGCACGACGACCAAGGCCACGATCTCCGCCATGACGGCGAGCGCCGCGAAGTAGTCCGTGTACATCGCGAGCGATGCGGCGGCTGCGTACGCGAGCCACCGTCCAGCGCTGGGCCGTTCGGCCGCGCGCAGCAGCAGCAGTGTGGCCAGCACGACCAAAGTCGTCGCCAGCGCGTACATGCGCGCGTCGCGCGCGCTCGTCACCAGCGCCGGCGCCACCACGGCGAGGGCCGCGGCGCCGGCTCCGGCGCGGACGCCGCCGATGCGGCGGGCGAGCGCCGCCATCAGCGGCACCGCGGCGGCGCCCGCCACTGCCGGCACCAGCCGGAGCGCAGCCGGCGACGAGCTCACGCGCGTGACGGCGTTGTCGAGCAGGTACAGCAGCGGCGCGCCGCTGTCGGCCCGGACGGCGTCGAGCATCGGGCCCAGCGGCCGCTGCACGACCACGGCCGTGAACGCCTCGTCGCGCCACAACGGCTGGAACCCCAGGAACAGCAGACGGCCGGCGACGGCCGCCGCAGTCAGCGCGCCCACGCGCATCGCATACGGCGACGCTCGCCACTCCATCAGCGCGGATGGTGCCGCAACTGTCACCCTGTCGCCCGTGGTGACCACCGGGCAGCGGGCGCCGAGCATCTCGGCGGTCATCCCCGCGTACAACGAGGAGGGTGCGGTCGCGGCCGTCGTCAGCGGCTGCGCAGAAGCCCTGGTTCGCGCCGGTTCGCCGGACGCCGAGGTGGTGGTGGTCGACGACGGCAGCACCGACGCGACGGCTGAGGTGGCCGCGGCGGCGCCGAGCCACGGTGTGCCCGTGCGCGTGGTGCGCCACCCGGACAACCGCGGATACGGGGCCGCGCTGCGGAGCGGATTTGACGCCGCGCGCAACTCAGCCGTGTGGCTGGTCGACGGCGACGGCCAGTTCGACCCAGCCGAGCTGAGCCTGCTCCTGCCCCTCTACCGCCCCAACCGGTTGGTGGCAGGCCGCCGCGGCGTGCGCCGCGATACTGCGGTGCGCCGGCTCAACCAGGTCGCGTTCTTCGCCGTGGTGCGATTGTTGCTGGGCGGCACCGTGCGCGACGTCAACTGCGGTTTCAAGCTCATCCCGCGGCATGCGCTGCGGGGGCTGCGTTCGGACGGCGCCATGATCTCCACGGAGCTCCTGATCGCGGCCCGGCGCAGCGGCTGCGCCCTGGCGGAGGTGGAGGTGTCGCACCGTCCCAGACGCACCGGGCAGCCGACCGGCGCGCGTCCCGCGGTGGTGGCCCGTGCGTTTGTCGAGCTGTGGCGGCTGCGGCGCCGCGCGCGTTCGGGGACCCCGCCGATCGTGCTCGGCGAGCCCTCAGGGCTGGACCTGCCAGGCAACGGGCTGGCCACGGATGTCGACGGCCACGACAGCGGCGCGGGCAGCGGTCGCCTGGTCGGTCGCGCTCGCGATCGCGTCCCGGCTCGGCGCGACCAGGAGTGAGTAGAGCTTCGGGCTGGTGATCCGCTGCCCGGGGTCGACGATGGTCGGCGGATCGGGCGCGTCCAGGAACTGCACGTCGAAGGCGCTGTACGAGTCGACGACGACCGCAGTGCCGGGACCGTGGTCCGCAGCCCGCGCCAGGGCCACCAGCGCGAAGGAATAGGCGTCGTAGCGTTCGGCGACCGGCCGTTCCAGGTATGTGCGGATGCTCGCCAGCCCCACCAGCAGGACCGCGCCGGCGCCGATCCCCACCGCCACGGGTGACGCCACGGGGCTCACCGCCGGCCACCATCGACGCGCTGCGGCCGCCACCAGCTGCGCGGCCTCGAGACATCCGATCGCCACCAGCGCGGCGACGAACGGCACCAGCCCGAGGCTGCGCAGGAAATGCGGAGCGCCCCCCTCGACGGCGAGCACCGGCGGGAGCAGGTACACCACCAGCCCCGCGATGAGGAGCGCGTGCGACGCATCGCTGCGCCTGCGCCACGCGCGCCACACACCGAGCGCAAACGGGATGAAGAGGAGTGGACCCAGCAGGGGGAGCGCGTCGACGTCGTGACGCTGGTTGGGGTCGCCGGTGACGAGGAACATGCCCAGCGTCTTCAACACATGCGCGGGAAAGCTGTCGGGTGACTGCGCGATCGGGTTGAAGGCGGCGACCGATGCCGCGCGCGCGAAGTAGTGAATCGCGTCGGTGATCGCGGTCCACAGCATCGGCCCTCCCACGAGCAGGTAGCCGAGCAGCGCGAACAGCGCGGTGTGCCGCATCTCCAGGTAGCGCGCGCGGTCGGCGTGCCGCAGCCACAGCAGCCACACGATGAGCAGCAGCGGCGCGAGCTTGAGCGGCTGGAACGTCCACAGACCGGCGCCCGCGGCGGCGCCCGCGGCGAGCGCCCACCACCGGATGGGACGGTGCGCCCAGCACAGAGCGGCGGCGAGCGCGAGGCCGCCCAACGCTACCGTCGTGATGTTGCGAAACCCGTCGCGCGACACACAGATCATCCACAGCGAGCCGGCGGTCCACGCCATCGCGATGAGCGCCGGGACGCGTCCGAACCGGCGAACCGCCAGCCACACGGCGACGACGCCGAGCACACCGACGGCCGCGGCAGTGCCCCGCAGCACATAGGTAGAGGCGCCGAAGAGGCGAAAGGCGACGGCCACGAGGTAGGCGAACATCGCCTCTCGGCCGCCGTCCTCATAGAAGAAGAGCGGGTGATACCCCGGCTCGCTGAGGATCCTCTGGGCGCCGACGCCCTCCGCGGCCTCGTCGGGATAGAGGCCGCCGGGCTGGGTGTCGAGCGCCCAGAAGCGGACCAGGATGGCGCCGAGCAGCAGCGCCGCGACAGCGGCGGGCTCGGCGAACCGTCGAGGTGTCAGGCGGCTGAGCCGGCTCCTTCCAGCTCCATGCCCGGCGAGTGGAGGAGCGCGCGCGTCGCGGCGATGCGCACCGCGAGCAGCTCCAGGATGTCGTCCAGCTGCTCGCGGAGCCCCGGCGGCAGCTCTATGGGGTGGTTGTCGATGTCCCGCAGCAGCGCAGACAACCGCAGCGCCTTCTGGTCGATTCGAGCAACGACCTCCTGCGGATCTGTGGTCGTTGCTCCCGAGTGATTCGGCTCCATCCAGTGACCTCCGTGCGGGGCGGATGTGCCCTTCCGAACGCGGTCGCGAGACCGCGCGCGACACCCCCAAGAGTAGGCATGCAACCGGGGCCGCGCAAGGAGCGCTGCAGCCGAGGGACTACACTGAGCCGGTTCACTTCGTGGACCGGGCGCGGATGGCGGAATCGGTAGACGCGCGGGACTTAGGATCCCGTGGGGCGACCCGTCCGAGTTCGAGTCTCGGTCCGCGCAGAGGTCCCTGCTGAGGTTCGTCCGTGCCCACGGCAACTCCCATCGCCGTCGACGTCGAGCGCCAGCCCGGCTCGCAGGTTCGCCTGCGGGTGGAAGCGCCGGCAGGCGAGGTCGACGCCGCCATCGCCGAGGCGGTGCGCCGGCTGGCCTCGCGGGTTCGGGTCGCCGGGTTCCGTCCGGGCAAGGCGCCCGCCGCGATGGTCGAGCGCATGGTGGGCTGGGACGCCGTCCGGCAGGACACGATCGAGCACCTGGTGCCGGACCTGTACCGGCGCGCGCTCGATCAGACCGGCGTCGAGCCCGTCAGCGACCCCGACCTCAACGTCGATGCGATGGAGCGCGAAAAGCCGCTGACGTTCACGGCCACCGTGACCGTGCGTCCCGAGGTCGACCTGCGCGACTACCACTCATTGCGCGTGCCGTTCGAGAGGACCGACGTGGACGATGCGCGCGTCGACGAGGCGATCGATGAGGTGCGCCGCCGGCATGCCGAGCTGGTCGACGTCGAACGGCCGGCGCAAGCGGGCGACGTGCTGCGCTGCACCCTCGTGATGCGCCGCGGCGACGAGGTCCTCAGTGGCGACGACTCGGGTGAGCGCGACGTCGAGCTCGACCGTGATTCGGTGATACCGGAGATCGTCGACGGCATCATCGGCATGAACGCGGGCGAGCACAGGACCTTTGACGCGACACTGCCTCAGGACTACCGCCGCGAGGAGCTGCAGGGCGCGACTGTCAGCATCGACGTCACGGTGCACGGTGTGCGGGAGCGCAAGCTGCCGCCGCTCGACGACTCGCTCGCATCACTCGACGGCCATGGAGAGTCACTCGAGGAGCTGCGCGCTTTTTACCGCGAGTCGCTGGTGAAGGCCGCTGAGGTGAGCGACCGCGAGCGGCACGAGCAGAAGAGCCTCGAGGCGCTGCGCGAGAGCGTGCGCGTCGACGTGCCCGAGGTGATGGTCGAGAACGAGATCGCGCGCCAGCTCAACGACCTGGAGTACCGCCTCAGCTCGATCGGCATTCCCTTCGACAAGTACCTCGAGATGAGCGGGCAGACCGTGGAGCGGTTGCGCGGCGAGCGTCGCGAGTCGGCGGTGCAGCGGGTCAGGCTGGATCTGGCTCTCGACGCCCTCGCGGCGGCGGAGGGCCTGGAGGTCGACGAGTCCCAGGTGCAGCGCGAGGCGCAGCGCATCGCGGCGGGCACGCGGCTGGACGGCTCACAGCGCCGGCGCCTGCAGAGCCTGGCGCGGCGCGACCTGGTCCGCCAGGCCGCGGCGCAGCGGTTGCTCGAGATCGTCGGCGGCGACGACTTCGTCCAGACCTGACATCGCTGTCGCGATCCGGGTGACACTCGGCCACGCGCGGGCGCGTTTCCAGGGCCTGCCTATAATGCCTTGCAATGAACCCGAGCAACCTGATCCCGTACGTCATCGAGACGACCAACCGCGGCGAGCGCGGGATGGACATCTATTCGCGCTTGCTCAAGGACCGCATCATCTTCATCGGCACACCGATCGACGACCAGGTTGCCAATGTCGTGATGGCGCAGCTGCTGTTTCTCGCGGGTGAGGACCCCGAGAAGGACATCATGCTGTACATCAACTCTCCGGGCGGATCCGTCTACGCGGGTCTCGCCGTGTACGACACCATGCAGTACGTCGAGCCGCGCGTCGGCACCATCTGCATGGGCATCGCCGCATCCATGGCCGCGGTGCTGCTCGCCGGCGGCGCAAAGGGCCTGCGCTATGCGCTGCCCAACACGCGCATCCTCATCCACCAACCGTCGGGCGGATTCCAGGGACAGGCTGCGGACATCCAGATCCATGCGCAGGAGATCCTGCGCGTGCGGCGCCGCCTCGACGAGATACTCGCGCTGCACACCGGCAAGCCCATCGAGGTCGTGAACCGCGACTCCGACCGCGACTTCTTCATGAGCGCGGAGGAGGCAAAGGCGTACGGCCTGATCGACGAGATCATCCAGGGACGTCCCAAGGAGCTGCTCCACCCCGGCAGCAACGGCGGCGGCCCCGACGGCGCAGCGCCCGTGGGCGGTGGCGACAGTCCGGACACCGACGGTGGCGCCACCACGCGTTCGTGATGCGACGGATGTTTTCGGCGAGCTGAATGACTGAGCGCGACGACCGACGACGCCACACGCGCTGCTCCTTCTGCGGCAAGGGGCAGGAGCAGGTGCGCAAGCTCGTCGCCGGCCCGGGTGTGTACATCTGCGACCAGTGCATCGACCTCTGCCAGGAGGTCCTGGAGGAGGACAACCGCTCCGCGTCGCAGAAGCGCGGCAAACCGGGGACGATCCCCAACCCGCAGGTCATCGCAGCGTCGCTCGACCAGTACGTGGTCGGTCAGGAGCACGCCAAGAAGGTGCTCTCGGTCGCCGTGTTCAACCACTACAAGCGCATCGCCCATGCGAAGACGAACAGCGACGTGGAGCTGCAGAAGTCGAACGTGCTGCTGGTGGGCCCGACCGGATGCGGCAAGACATTCCTGGCGCAGACGCTGGCCCGGATCATCGATGTGCCGTTCAGCATCGCCGACGCGACCAGCCTCACCGAGGCGGGCTACGTCGGCGAGGACGTCGAGAACATCCTGCTGCGCCTCATCCAGGCCGCTGACTTCGACATCTCGCGCGCTGAGCGCGGCATCATCTACATCGACGAGATCGACAAGATCGCGCGCAAGAGCGACAACCCGTCGATCACGCGCGACGTCAGCGGCGAGGGCGTGCAGCAGGCGCTGCTGAAGATCCTCGAGGGGACGGTGGCGAACGTGCCCCCGCAGGGCGGGCGCAAGCACCCCCACCAGGACTTCATCCAGATCAACACCACCAACATCCTCTTCATCTGCGGCGGCGCCTTCGACGGGCTGGAGAAGATCATCGAGCAGCGCATCGGCAAGCGAACCATCGGGTTCAACAGCAAGCCGCACGGCAACCGCAACAAGGAGACCACCAAGATCCTGCGCGAGCTGCAGTCGCAGGACCTGCTCAAGTACGGGCTCATCCCCGAGTTCGTGGGCCGCCTGCCGATCACCGTGGCGCTCGACTACCTCGACGAGGAAGACATCATCCGCATCCTCACCGAGCCGAAGAACGCGTTCGTGAAGCAGTACCAGAAGTTCTTCGCTCTCGACGACGTCGAGCTGGTCTTCCACGAGGGCGCGCTGCGCGCCATCGCGGAGCGCGCCTTGGCGCGCGGCACAGGTGCGCGCGGTCTCAAGTCGATCATCGAGGACGTGCTGCTCAACAGCATGTTCGAGGTCCCCAGCCGGCCCGACATCAAGCGCTGCGTGATCACCGAGCAGTCGATCAAGGAAGGCGTGGAGCCGCTGCTGCTCACCGAGGAGCCGAAGCGCCGCATCGCCGCGGGCGTGGACAGCGAGGAAGAAGCCCAAGATCGCTCCGCCTAGGCGGATGGAGAAGACGTTCCGTCCGGAGAGCGTGGAGCCGCGCTGGCGTGAGCGCTGGGAGCAGCTGGGAGTCGGCCACGCCGACCGCGACAGCCCGCGGCGCAAGTTCGTCATCGCGCTGCCCCCGCCCAACATCACCGGGGCGCTGCACATGGGGCACGCCTGCGGGTTCTCGATACAGGACGCGCTGAGCCGGTACCACCGCATGCTCGGCGACGAGGTCGAGTGGTGCCCGGGCACCGACCACGCCGCCATCGCCACGCAGAACGTCATCGAGCGGCAGCTCGCCGCCGAGGGAATCACCAAGGAGCAGCTGGGCCGGGCGAAGTTCCAGGCGCGCGTTGACGCGTGGTACGAGGAGTACGGGGGCCGCATCTACGAGCAGATGCGCCGCCTCGGTTTCCTCTGCGACTGGTCGCGCTCGCGCTTCACGCTCGACACCGAGTACGTGCGCGCAATCCGCACCGTCTTCAAGGCGCTGTACGACGAGGGCCTGATCTATCGCGGCCCGCGCATCGTCAACTGGTGCCCGCACGACCGCTCCGCCATAAGCGACGAGGAGATCGACTGGCAGGAGCACCACGACACGCTCTATTACCTGCGGTATCCCGTCGAGGGTGGTGACCACGTGGTCGTCGCCACCGTGCGTCCGGAGACGATGTTGGCCGACACCGGCGTCGCCGTGGCGCCGGGCGATGCGCGTCACACGCGGCTCGTGGGCAGGCACGCGGCGCTGCCCCTCGTCTCACGCCAGGTGCCCATCTTCACGGACGAGGCCGTGCGCCCCGAGTTCGGCACCGGAGCGCTCAAGGTCACGCCGGGGCACGACCCCACCGACTACGAGATCGGCCGTCGCCACGCCTTGCCCATCATCACCGTCATCGCGCCCGACGGCACCATGGACATCCCAGAGCTGCCCCAGTTCCACGGCCTGCCGGCGGAGCAGGCGCGCGTCCGCGTCACCGAGGCGCTCGACCGCGAGGGCGCGCTGGTCAAGACGGAACCGTACGTGCACGACGTCGGTCACTGCGACCGCTGCGGCCACGTGCTCGAGCCGCTGGTGAGCGAGCAGTGGTGGGTGCGCATGCCCACGCTCGCGGCGCCCGGCATCGCCGCTGTTGAATCCGGCGAGATCGCATTCCATCCGCGCCGCTACACCGATGTGTACCTCACCTGGATGCGCAACATCCGCGACTGGTGCATCAGCCGGCAGATCTGGCTGGGCCATGCCATCCCGGTGTCGACGTGCGCCAACGGTCATCGCTTCGCGTGGATCGATCCGCCCAGCGCATGCGTGGAGTGCGGCTCGACGCAGCTCGAGTCCGACCCCGACGTGCTCGACACGTGGTTCAGCAGCGGGCTCTGGCCCTTCGCCATCTTCGGCTGGCCGGAGCGCACGCCCGACTACGAGGCGTTCTATCCCACGAGCGCGCTCGTGACCGCGCGCGACATCATCTTTCTCTGGGTGGCACGGATGATCATGACGGGCATCCACTTCACGGAGCGC
>JAFARE010000018.1 GCA_019245575.1 Candidatus Dormiibacterota bacterium
TGGGACGCGTCGACCTCAAGGCCCACGACCCGATGACCGGCGACACCGTCGAGCTGGAGGGACGGCAGGTCACGGACAACACCAACAACACGCTGGTGAAGGGCAACTTCGAGATCGAGATGCACGGAACGCTCTACGACGAGTCCGTGAGCGGTCAGTCGCCGCCGAAGGCGGTCGGCACGGGTGAGCTCGAGTGCGACACGAACGCCACACCGGAGGTCGTTCCCCACGGCCCACCACCGCCGTACTTCTCCAGCGAGCTGGGCGACAACCCCACGGAGAACTCGTGAGCGCAGACCGGCCACGTCACGGCGCTTTCACCAATTCAGAGTTGACGCGAAGCGGGGAGTGCCCCCATACTCCGCCGCCAATGACCTACGGCGCCGTCCTGGTTCTGATTCTGGGCCTGCTCATTGGGAGCGGGGCCCTTCGCCTTCAGACCAGGCGCGCGCAGACGTAGGCAGATCAGCAGAACCGGGTCAAAGGCAAAGGGCCCCCTCCTCGGAGGGGGCCCTTTCTTTTTGCCCACAGCACAGGAGGCCGACGATGCCAGGCACCCCGCAGCGACCGGAACACTGGATGCGCATGCAGCCGCGTCACGACATGAACGCGCACATCCGGCGTGGCGCTGACAGCTCCAGCCGTGCCGATGTGGCGAGCCGCGCGCGCGACGGTCAGCAGCCCGACGGCGCCGAAGCGTTCGTGCGCGAATCGATCCGCGATCGTTACTACCGCTGAGCGCGGGATGATCGAGACGGCTGCCGTGACGCCGCTCAGCGAGGTGGCGTCACGCCGCCTGACGGGCGCGCAGATCGCGCTCGAGACGCTGGTGCAGGAGGGGGTCGACACGATCTTCGGCTACCCCGGCGGCGCCAATCTGTGGCTGTACCGCTGGCTTCCGGCGTATCCGCAGCTGCGCCACGTGCTGGTGCGCCACGAGCAGGGCGGAGCGCACGCCGCGGACGGGTACGCGCGCAGCAAGCGCGGCGCCGTGGGAGTTGTCTTCGCCACCAGCGGGCCAGGCGCGCTCAACCTGGTGACAGGTCTCGCCACCGCGTACATGGACTCGGTCCCAGTCGTGGCCATCACCGGCCAGGTGCCGAGCACCGCCATCGGGACGGACAGCTTCCAGGAGTCGGACGTCATCGGCTCGACGATGTCGGTGGTGAAGCACTCGTACCTGATCACCAGCGTCGACGACGTGGCGCCGGTCATTCGGGAAGCGTTCCATGTGGCGCGCACGGGCCGGCCCGGGCCGGTGCTCATCGACTTCCCCAAGGACCTGCAGGCGGCGGCGACCGAGCACGTGCGCGATGACACTCCGGTGCGGCTGCGCTCCTACCTGGCGCCGCCACCTCCGGACAGCGCAAAGCTGCGCCGCGTGGCGCAGCTCATCCGCGACGCCAGGCGGCCGGTGATCCTCGCCGGACGGGGCGTGATCATCGCGCAGGCCGAGGAAGAGCTCATCGAGCTCGCGCATCTCGCATCGATCCCTGTGGGCTGGACACTCCTCGGCACCGGCGCCTTCCCGCTGCAGGATCCGCTCGCGCTCCAGATGGTCGGATTCATGGGCGCGGGCTACACCAACAAGGCGGTGTGCGACGCCGATCTTCTGATCATGGTCGGCATGCGATGCGACGACCGGGTGACCACGCGGCTCGACTCGTTCGCCCCGAGGGTGGAGCACCTGGTGCACATCGACATCGATCCTGCCGAGATCGGCAAGAACGTGGTGCCGCACGTGAGCCTGGTCAGCGACGCCGGCGCCGCGCTGCGTGCGCTGATCCCGCTGGTCGAGCCCAAGCGGGAGCACGAGTGGCTGACGCAGATCGACCAGTGGCGCGAGGAGCACCCCGTCCGCTACATGCGGCGCAACGGGTTGCTGCAACCGCAGGAGGTGCTCGAGGCCATGTACGCGCGCTGCAACGATGAGGCGATCGTGCTCGCCGACGTCGGCCAGAACCAGATCTGGGCGGCGCTCTGGTTCAACTACGCGCGTCCCGGGACGTTCATCAACTCGGGCGGCACCGGGACCATGGGCTATGCCTTCCCCGCGTCGATGGGCGTGAAGCTGGCCAATCCGTCCAAGACGGTGTTCTGCGTCACCGGCGAGGGCGGCTTCGTGATGAACATGCAGGAGATGGCTACCATGGTCGAGAACGACATCGACGTGACCGTCGTCATCCTGAACAACGCGTCACTGGGCATGGTGCGCCAGTTCCAGGACGACTTCTACGACGGGGTCCGCTCGGCCGTCGACCTCACGTTCACGCCCGACTTCGTGAAACTGGGCGAGGCATTCGGCATGAAGGCGATGACCACCGGCCGGCTCGAGGATGTCGGGCCCATGCTCGACGCCGCCGTCGCGCATCGCGGCCCGGTGCTGCTCAACTTCGACATCGACCCCGAGGCCAACGTGTACCCGATCGTTCCGCTGGGCAAGGGCATGCTCGATTTCGTCGAGGCGTCATGAGCCAGACGCGCCTGCTCTCGGTGCTCGTGGAGAACAAGCCCGGCGTGCTGCAGCGGGTCGCTTCGATGATCCGGCGCCGCGGCTTCAACATCGACTCGCTGTCCGTCGGTCCCACCGAGGACGAGACGGTGTCGCGCATGACGATCGCGGTGCACGTGGGCCGCCAGCAGGCCGAGCAGGCCACCAAGCAGCTGGCCAAGCTCATCGACGTCATCACCATCGATGACATCACCGGGATGCGCAACGTGGCGCACGAGCTGCTGCTGGTGCGCATGCACACGCCGCCG
The DNA here is from genome assembly GCA_019245575.1 of Candidatus Dormiibacterota bacterium. Lineage (GTDB taxonomy): Bacteria > Chloroflexota > Dormibacteria > Aeolococcales > Aeolococcaceae > JAFARE01. The sequence goes on from JAFARE010000018.1 coordinate 2,761, forward strand.
GACCGCCGTCCGGAGATCTTCGACCTCGTCGAAGTGTTCCGCGGCCGCGTGGTCGACGTGGCCTCGAACACGTCGATCATCGAGCTGACCGGCAGCACCGAGAAGGTCGACAACTTCATCGAATTGATGCGTCCGTACGGCATCAAGGAGATGGCGCGCAGCGGCGCCGTGGCGCTGGTGCGCGGCGAGCAGGCGCGCATCCGTCTCGTCGACTTCGATGTGGCCGCCCGCGCGGAGCGTGAGCCGGCCGCGGTGACGGGCGCCGCCGGCGACACCACCGGCACGGTGTGAGGAGTGACGCGATGACCGCCACCATGTACTACGACGCCGACGCCGATCCAAACGAGCTGGCCGGCACGCGCATCGCCGTGCTGGGCTACGGCTCGCAGGGCCACGCGCACGCGCTCAACCTGCGCGATTCCGGGTTCGACGTCTGTGTCGGACTGCCGGAAGCGAGCGTCAGTCGCGAGGCGGCGCGTGCCGAGGGTCTGCGCGTGCTCAGCCCCGCCGAGGCGTGCGCCGAAGCAGGCGTGATCGTGGTGCTCACGCCGGACACCGGGCAGCGGGCGCTGTACGACGCTTCGATCCGGCCGCACCTGGCGGCCGGCGACCTGCTCGTGTTCGCGCACGGATTCAACATTCGCTACGGCCTCATCGAACCGCCCGCGGGCGTCGACGTCACGCTTGTGGCGCCGAAGGGGCCCGGACACCTGGTGCGGAGCACGTTCGTCGCCGGACAGGGCGTGCCGTGCCTCATGGCGGTGCACCAGGACGCGACCGGCCGCGCCCGGTCACGCACGCTGGCCTATGCGCGCGGCATCGGCGGTACGCGCGCCGGCGTCCTCACGACCACGTTTGCCGAAGAGACCGAGACCGACCTCTTCGGCGAGCAGGCCGTGCTCTGCGGCGGCGTCTCGTCACTCGTGAAAGCGGGCTTCGAGACGCTGGTGGCCGCCGGATACCAGCCGGAGCTGGCGTACTTCGAGGTCATGCACGAGCTCAAGCTCATCGTCGACCTGATGTACCGCGGCGGCCTCTCATACATGCGCTACTCCGTGAGCGATACCGCCGAGTACGGCGACTACGTGAGCGGCCCCCGCGTCATCGACGACCGCGTCCGCGCAACGATGCGGCAGCTTCTGGACGCCATCCGCGATGGGTCATTCGCGCAGCGGTGGATTGCTGAGAACGATGCTGGTCGCCCGTACTTCGATCGAGAACGCGAAGCCGAGCGAGCGCACCCCATCGAGGATGTCGGCGCCCAGCTGCGGAGCCGCATGCGCTGGCTCGACGCGCAGACCGTCCCCAGCCCACGATCCGCGGAGGCGGGTCCTGCCGCCGTGGCGGGCGCTGCAGGTGAGCGGTCATGACTGCTGAGAAGCTCGAGCGGCTGCGCATCCTCGACACGACGCTGCGCGATGGTGAGCAGTCGCCCGGCGTCGCGTTCTCGGTCGAGGACAAGCTGAGCATCGCGCTGCAGCTGGCGCGGCTGCGTGTCGACGTCATCGAGGCGGGCTTTCCCGCGTCGTCGCCGGGCGACTTTGCCGCTGTGCAGGCAATCGCGGGTCAGGTGCACGGCCCGGTGATCGCTGCGCTGTCGCGATGCTTTGAGCAGGATGTGCGCGCGTGCGCGCAGGCGCTGCAACCTGCCACGCGTGCGCGCATCCACGTGTTCATCGGCACGTCGCTGATCCACCGTGAGGGACAGCTGCGCATGTCGCGGCGCGAGGTCCTCGACCGTGCCGTCAGCATGACGGCGCTCGCCGCGAACCTGTGCGGCGACGTCGAGTTCTCGCCCATGGACGCGAGCCGGACGGAGCGCGAGTTCCTGGCGGAGGTCGTGGCCGCGTGCATCAAGGCGGGGGCGAACACCATCAATCTGCCGGATACCGTCGGCTACACCACGCCGGATGAATGGCGCGATCTCATCGCATGGCTGCAGGCGCAGGTGCCCGAGCTTGCATCGGTCACCCTCTCGGTCCATTGCCACAACGACCTGGGCCTTGCCACGGCGAACTCGCTCGTCAGCGTTCTCGCCGGCGCGCGCCAGGTCGAGACCTGCGTCAACGGCATCGGTGAGCGCGCCGGCAACGCCGCGCTGGAGGAGGTCGCGACGGCGATACGGCTGCACCCCGGCGTGTACGGCGTCGAGACGGGCATCGACCACACGCAGCTGCTTCGCACCTCGCGGCTCGTGTCGCAGCTGACGGGCATGCTTGTGCAGCCTAACAAGGCCGTCGTCGGCGCGAACGCGTTCGCCCACCACTCGGGCATCCACCAGGACGGCATGCTCAAGGACCGCCGCACCTTCGAGATCATCGAGCCGGAGGACGTCGGCGCCGGCTCCAGGCTGGTGCTGGGCAAGCTCAGCGGACGGCACGCGCTGCGGGAGCGGCTCGTGCAGTTGGGCTATCGTCTCGATGACGCCGCGGTGCAGCGCGCGTTCACCCGATTCAAGGCGCTGGCCGACATCAAGCGAGAGGTCACCGACCTGGACCTGGAGGCGATCGTTGCGGATGAGGAGCAGATCCAGCACGTGTTTCGCCTGGAGCACGTGCAGGTGAGCTACAGCTCCTGATGCCGCCGCGCACCCTCTTCGAGAAGATCTGGGACGCGCATGTCGTCGCGCAGGAGCAGGACGGCCCGGCCGTCCTCTACGTCGACCTTCACCTGGTGCACGAGGTCACCTCGCCGCAGGCGTTCGAGGCTCTTCGCATCGACGGCCGCCCGGTTCGTCGCCCCGAGCTCGTGGTGGCCACGATGGACCACAACGTGCCCACCGACGGCCGCGACGGCGATGCGTTGAGCGCGGCGCAGATGGAGGCGCTGCGCAGCAACTGCGAAGCCAACGGCATCGCATGCTTCGGTCTGGGCCACCGCTGGCAGGGCATCGTGCACGTGATCGGGCCGGAGCTTGGCCTGACCCTGCCCGGCACCGTGATGGTGTGCGGCGACTCGCACACGGCGACACACGGAGCCTTCGGTGCCTTCGCCGTGGGCATCGGGACCTCTGAGGTCGAGCAGGTGCTGGCCACGCAGTGCCTGCGTCAGAGCCCGCCACGCACCATGGAGATCCGGGTGGAGGGCGCGCTGGGTACGGGCGTCACCGCGAAGGACGCGGCGCTCGGCGTGCTGCAGCGCATCGGTGCCGCCGGCGCCACCGGCCACGTCGTCGAGTACACAGGGTCCGCGGTGGGCGCCATGTCCATGGAGGAGCGCATGACGCTCTGCAACCTCACCATCGAGGGAGGCGGCCGCGCCGGCATGGTTGCGCCGGACGCCACCACGTTCGAATACCTGCGCGGCCGGCCCTACGCGCCGCACGGCGACGCGTGGGAGGCCGCGATTGCGGACTGGCGCACGCTGCCATCGGACGATGGCGCCGTGTACGACCGCGTGGTGCGCATCGACGCGCGAGAGTTCGAACCCACGGTGACCTGGGGGACGAACCCGACGCAGTCCGTGCCGGTGAGCGGCGTGGTGCCGGACCCCGAGCGGATGGAGGACCCGGCGGCGCGCGAGAGCGCGCGGCGATCGCTGCAGTACATGGACCTGGTCCCCGGCACGCGCATGCAGGACGTCGCGCTCGACACGGTCTTCATCGGCTCGTGCACCAACAGCCGCATCGAGGATCTGCGTGCCGCGGCCGGCGTGCTGCGCGGCCGGCGCGTGCACGCCGGTCTGCGCGTGCTCGTTGTCCCCGGTTCCGCGCAGGTGAAGGCGCAGGCCGAGCAAGAGGGCCTCGACGAGGTGTTCCGCGCCGCCGGCGCGGAGTGGCGCAGCAGCGGGTGCTCGATGTGCCTGGGAATGAACCCCGACATCCTGCAACCGGGGGAGCGATGCGCCAGCACCAGCAACCGCAACTTCGAGGGGCGCCAGGGCCGCGGCGGGCGCACGCACCTCGTGTCTCCCACCATGGCCGCGGCGGCCGCGGTCGAGGGCCACTTCGTCGACGTGCGCGCGTTCGCGACAGCACACGCAGGTCCGGCGCGATGAAGCCGTTCCGTCGCGAACATGGCGTGCTCGTGCCCCTGGACCGGAGTGGCGTCGACACCGACCAGATCATCCCCAAGCAGCACCTCAAGCGCATCGAGCGCAGCGGCTACGGCGACCACCTCTTCGAGGACTGGCGCCGCACGCCGTCGGGGACCCCGCGCGAGGAGTTCGTGCTCAACATTCCCGCGTACCGGCATGGCTCCGTGCTCGCCGCGGGACGCAACTTCGGCTGCGGCTCGTCGCGTGAGCACGCGGTGTGGGCGCTGATGGATCACGGCTTCCGCGCCGTCGTGGCGGAATCGTTCGCCGACATCTTCCGGAGCAATGCGCTCAAATGCGGTTTGCTGCCGGTGACACTCCCGGCGCACCAGGTGCGCGCGCTCCTCGATCTTGCGCTCGAGTCACCGGGTGTCGAGGTGACGGTGGACCTCGAGACGCAGACGGTCACCGCCGACACGCTGCGCTTCAGCTTCGAGCTGCCGGACGCCGAGCGGCGCGGCCTGCTCGAGGGTCTCGACGACATCGCGCTGACGCTCCGTCACGCACCGGACATCGCGGCCCACGAAGCCGGGCGGCCGGCGTGGATGGTGAACCTTCGCCGCGAGGAGGCCGCGCAGGCGTGACCGCGCATCTCGTGATGATCCGCGGCGACGGCATCGGTCCCGAGGTGTGCGGTGCCGCTGCGGACGTGCTGCTCGCAGTCTGCGAGGCAGCGGGCGTCGACCTGCATGTCGAGGAGGGGCTGATGGGCGGCCGGGCGATCGATGAGACCGGCACGCCGCTGCCGGACGACACGCGGGACCGCTGTCTGCGCGCCGACGCGGTGCTCTTCGGCGCTCTCGGCGGCCCGAAGTGGGACCACCTGCGCGGCGAGCAGCGCTGCGAGCAGGGGCTGTTGCGCCTGCGCAAGGCGATGGACGCTTTCGCGAACGTGCGCCCGGTGCGCGTGCACGCCCGTCTCGCGGGCCGCAGCCCGCTGCGGCGTGACGTGGTCGAGGGGACGGACCTGGTCATCGTGCGCGAGCTCACGGGCGGCGCGTACTTCGGTCAGCCACGCGAACGCACCGGCAGCGGCCCGGAGGAGACGGCTCGCGACAGCACCGTGTACACCGCTCGTGAGGTCGAGCGCGTCGCGCGTGTGGCATTCGAGCTGGCGCGCGCGCGCCGCCGCAAGCTCACCTCGGTGGACAAGGCAAACGTGCTCGTGTCGAGCCAGCTGTGGCGCGACACGGTGGAGCGCGTGGCGGCGGAGTATCCCGACGTCGAGTTGCAGCACGAGCTCGTCGACTCCTTCGCCATGCACCTCGTGCAGCAGCCGCGCGCGTACGACGTGGTGGTCACAGAGAACCTGTTCGGCGACATTCTCAGCGATGAGGCAGGCGTGCTCAGCGCTTCGCTCGGGTTGCTGCCGTCCGCCAGCCTCAGCGAGGGCTCGCGCGGTCTGTACGAGCCCATCCACGGAAGCGCGCCCGACATCGCGGGGCGTGGCATCGCCAATCCCTACGGCGCGATCCTTTCCGCGGCGCTCCTGCTGCGGCACTCGCTGCAGCGCGACGACCTGGCACTCGCAATCGAGGCCGCCGTCGACGACTGCATCACCGAGGACCTGCTCACCCCGGACCTCGGCGGCACGCTGACCACCGCGGAGGTCAGCACCCACGTGCGTCGCGAGGCCACGCGGCGCGCAGCGAGCCCCGCCCTGGAGCCGGCGCCCTGAAGTCGCTCGAGCTGTACGACACCACGCTTCGCGACGGGGCGCAGGGAGTGGGCATCAGCTTCTCGACATCGGACAAGCTGCGCATCACCGAGCTGCTCGACGAGCTCGGCGTGACGGTCATCGAAGGCGGCTGGCCCGGCGCCAACGCAACCGACACCGCGTACTTTGCAGCGATGCGCGGCCGGCGGCTGCGACACGCGCGCCTGGCCGCGTTCGGCGCCACGCGGAGGCCGGGTGTGGCCGCGTCCGACGACCTCCAGCTGCGCGCCCTGCTTGACGCGGGCACGGCGATCGTCACGCTGGTGGGCAAGGCGTGGAGCCGTCAGGTCGTCGACGTTCTGCGCGCCAGTCCCGAGGAGAACCTGCGGATGATCACGGACTCCGTCGCCTGGATGGCGCAGCACGGACGCGACGTGGTGTTCGACGCCGAGCACTTCTTCGACGGGTACCGCGCTGATCCCGATTACGCCTTGAGGTGCGTGGAGGCGGCGCTCGCCGCCGGCGCTTGGCGCGTGGCGCTGTGCGACACCAACGGCGGGACGCTTCCCCACGAGGTCGAGCGCGTCGTCCACGCCGCCGTCGAGCGCTTCGGCCCGGTCGTGGGCATCCACTGTCACGACGACACCGGCTGCGCTGTGGCCAGCACGCTGGCGGCGGTTCGTGCCGGCGCCGTGCAGGTGCAGGGGTGCGTCAACGGCTACGGCGAGCGCACCGGCAACGCAAATCTCTGCACGCTGATTCCCAACCTGCAGATCAAGCTGGGGCGCGCCGTCGTCGACGACGAACAGCTGCGCCGGCTCACCGCCATCGCGCGCGACGTCGCGGAGATCGCCAACATCGCGCCGCCTCACTCCGCTCCGTACATCGGCAGCGCCGCGTTCACCCACAAGGGCGGCCAGCACGTCGACGCCATGGTCAAGGCGGCGTACACGTACCAGCACGTCGACCCGGCGCGCGTGGGCAACAGGCGCCGCACCGTCGTGAGCGAGCAGTCCGGGAAGGCGACCGTGCGCACCAAGGCGGCGGACCTCGGCGTCGATGTGAGCGACGATCCCGCCGTGCTCCGCCGCGTCAACGACGAGGTCAAGCGCTTGGAGCACCGCGGCTACGCGTTCGAAGGCGCCGAAGCGTCGTTCGAGCTGCTGGTGCATCGGGCGCGCGGACGTGCGGCCCCGTTCAGGACGGTGGACTACATCGCCCTGGTGGAGTGCCGCGAGGGCGGCGCCCTCGTGTGCGAGGCGACGGTGAAGGTAGAGGTCGACGGGGTGGTGACGCACACCGCCGCGGACGGCAACGGCCCGGTCAACGCGCTGGACGCCGCGCTGCGCAAGGCCCTGACGCCGCGATTCCCCGACCTGGCCGCGACGCAGCTATTCGACTACAAGGTGCGCGTGCTCGACGGCCGCGACGGCACCGCTGCCGGCGTGCGCGTGCTGATCGAGAGCGGCGACCACCACCGGCGCTGGAGCACGGTGGGCTGCAGCACGAACATCATCGAGGCGTCGTGGATCGCCCTGTGCGACGCCTTCGAGTACGCGGCCCTTGCCAGACGGCACCGGGCAGCGTGAAGATCATCGGGCCATGCCTCGGGACCTGACGGTCATCCTCGAAGATCAACCCGGCGAGCTTGCCCGCCTCGGGGAGGTCACCGGGGAGGCGGCGGTCAACATCCGCGGCCTGGCCGCCTTCACCGGCGAGGGCCGCGGGGTGATCCACCTGCTGGTGGACGACGGCGAGGCCAAGCGGTGCCGCGACGCGCTGGAGGCTGCCGGCATCGGTGTCGCCGACTCGCGCGAGGTCCTTGTGGTGGACCTCGAGGACCGCCCTGGCACGCTGGGTGAGCTGATGCGCGAGCTCGCCGACGCCAACGCGAACGTCGAGCTCGCATACACGACATTCGGCTCGAACGCACATCCCGGCGCCACCGTCGTCATCGCCACCGACGACCTGGACGCAGCCCGCGCCGCCGTCGCCCGATAGCGCTCCGCGCGTCGCGTAACGCCATTCTGGTGCCGTCCGTTGACGGAGCGTGGGCAACCTGCGTCGCGCCCAGCTCTCAGCAGCCGCAACTGTTCTGAGCGCGGCTGCGGTATCGGTCCTCTCCGGAGCCGGCGCAGCCGCTGCGACGGTCGCCACGACGCGGACAACCTTGTCTGTGTCCCCGCCGCAGATCACGCCCGGCTACAACGGCCTGCGACTCATCGCAACAGTTGCCACCGAGCGTTCCGGCGGCCCGCCTCTCGAGGGAACCGTCAGCTTTGACAAAGTCGTCGGTTGCGGCGGGCTCGACGGCGGAATATTCCCGCTGGGCACGGCCAAGCTGACCGGCAACGGCCTGCATGGTGTCGCCGTCTTATCTCCGTCGCGGAGCAGCTACGCCGATCCACTGGAAGCGCCTGGGACCAGGTACCAGTTCCTAGCGACCTACAACGGGGATGCATTGGACGGGAGTTCGGGCTCTCAGTGCGAATCGCTCGCGCTGGTCGGAAGCAGCGTGGCTACGCCCGCCACAGGTTCAGGTCGGAACCCGACAGGTGTGGTGCTTTTGGGTTCAGGAGCGATCCTGGCCGCGCTCGGATTGTCGCGTCGCAACAGGCGCTCGCTCCACAAGCGCCGTGCACGCACCGTCGAACACCCGCTCCAGAGGGCGCTCCACCGCTCCATCGCCCAAACGCACATCGACACCCGCCTCACGCGCTGACGCGGCAGCACGCAGCTTGGTCCGCGCTCGTCCAGCCATGGATGCCAAGAGGTCGTCGACCTCATCCACCGCGACGAGGTCGATCCGCGTTGTTGCGTCGCCGGGGTCGCGCAGCAGCCCGGGCGTGTCGCTGAGGATCACGAGGCGGTCCGCCTGCAGCGAGATCGCGATCTCCGCGGCGAGACGATCGCCGTCGACGTTGATTGCGGTGCCGTCCTCCGCCGCGATCGGCGGCGCCACCACGGGCACATAGCCCATGGACAGCAGCGCGTGCAGCAGCGTCGCATCGACGCGCTCGATCGAGCCCACATGATTGTCGTGCAGCAGCACGGTTCGGCCGTTCTCCGAGATGCGGATGTCGGCCCTGCGCCGCCCCGTCACCATGCCGCCGTCGAGCCCGGTGAGGCCTACCGCATTGACGCCGCGACGTCGCAACGTCTCCACGAGGCGCTTGTTCACCTTGCCGGCGTACGCCATGAGGAACAGGTCCATCGTCGCCGAGTCCGTGTAACGCGACGTGTCGCCGCGTGATGAGGCGACGATGCGAGGTGGCGAGCCGAGGCGCGTTGCCAGGTCGTCGAGCTCGCGGCTCGCCCCGTGGACCAGGACGACCGGCTCGCGCATCGAGGCGATCTCGTCGACCACATGGCCGGGGTCGCGCACGCTGCCACCCAGCTTGACGACGAGCATCAGAGTGGATAGATCCCGCTGAAACCGAGGCCCATGCGCTCGTCCCAACCGCAACGCACGTTGAGCGCCTGCACCGCCTGCCCCGCGGCCCCCTTCACGAGGTTGTCGATGGCGCTGGTCACCACCAGACGGTTCGAGTGCGGGTCGCGGTCGAAGCCGACATCGCAGAAGTTCGTGCCGGCGAGCAGCTTTGGATTGGGCGACCGGTGCAGCCCGGATGACGACTTGACGATGCGCACGAACGGCTCCCCGGCGTACATGTCGCGGTACAGGCTCCAGATCTCCTTCTCGCTGCGGTCGCCGTCGAGGAACGCGTGCGCCGTGACCAGCACGCCGCGCACCGCCTCCACCGCGGTGGCCGACAGCGCGACTCCCGGGCCACCACCGTCGAGGCCGAGCTCCTGCTGGATCTCCGCCGTGTGGCGGTGACCGGCCGGAGCGTAGGAGCGCATCTCGCCGCTGCGGTGTGGGTGATGCGTCGCCGCCCCCGCCTGCGCGCCTGCCGCTGATGAGCCGACCTTTGCCTCCACGACGACGGGCATCCGCGTGTCGAGCAGCGACGCCCGCAGCAGCGGCGCCAGCCCGAGGATCGCCGCCGTCGCGATGCAGCCACCGCCGGCGATCAATGGTGCCTGGCGGAGCTCGTCACGATGCAGCTCAGCCAGCCCATAGACGCTGCGTTCGAGCAGCCGCGGCCGCGGATGCGTCCAGCCGTACCACGTTTCATACCCCCTCGCATCGCGCAGCCGGAAATCCGCGCTCAGGTCCACGATCAGCGGCGCGACCTCACGCAGACGGTCGATGATCGTGCTGGACTCCCCGTGCTCCAGGGCCGTGAACACGACGTCGGCAGGCTCCAGCTCGTTCCTGCTGACGAATCGCAGCTCACACCCGCCGCGCAGCGGCGGATGTGTCAGGTCCACGCGCTTCCCGCTGAGACGCTCCGACGTGACCTGGGTCACCTCGACGCAGGGATGGCCGGCGAGCAGGCGCAGCAGCTCGCCGCCCGCGTAGCCGGCGCCACCCACCACGGCGGCGCGCATCATGTTTCGCCGAGCCGGCGGAGCACACCGTCAAGCACATCCACGCTGCGCTCCAGGTCACGCACGTCGATGTGCTCGCCGGGCGTGTGGTCGAGCGTCGAGTCACCCGGGCCGTATGCCACCGCCGGGCAACCCCATGCAGGGGCGAGGATGTTGAGGTCAGAGGTCCCGGTCTTCAGCTTGAATCTCGGGTGGCCACCGGTCTCGCGGACAGCGTCGACGAACGCGCGCGCCAATACGCTGCGCCGGTCGGTGCGCACCGGCGTCTCTGCGGCGACGATCTCCACCGTTCCGCCGCCGGACGCCTGCTGGACCGCGGCGAGGAATGACGGCACGTCGCAACCGATCGGCACGCGGATGCCGGCATCCACCACCGCGCGGTCGTGCAGGCCGTCGCATATGGCCTCCATGCGCAGGACGCGGACGTCGATCCGGTTGAACGGGCTCGCGTCACCCGATGTCGCCCTCGCATGCTCCCGCAGCGTGTGCACGAAGCCGATCGCGTGATCGCCCGCGGAGGGATGTGGCCCGGCGCTGTGCGCCGCAGGCTGACTGCGTTCCCAGCGCAGGCGGATGCTGCCACGATAGCCGATCGTGATGCCGTCCACGCCGCTCGGCTCGAGCACGATCAGGTGGTTCGGCGCGGGCATCGCCGCGATGTGGTGCGCGCCGCGCGACGTCGTCTCCTCCTCCACCAGCGCGCCGACGACGTAGCGGAAGCGGCCGTGAACACGCTGGCGCGCCGCTGCTGCGATTGCCGCCGCCAGTGGGCCCTTGGCATCGACCGCGCCGCGCCCGTAGAGCGACGTGCCCTCGACACGTGGAGGAATCTCGCCGGCGACCGTGTCCATGTGCCCCACGAGCGCGACGACCTCGTCACCGTCGCCCCAGCTGGCAATCACATTGCCGACGGCATCAACCGCGACGGCGAAGCCCGCGTCGGACAGCGTGGCGCACAACCAGCCGGCCAGAGCGCTCTCTTCACCGCTGACGCTGGGGATCCGCAGCATGTGATCGAGCAGCGTGGTCGCGCTGAGTCGCCGCTCGGTGAGGACCGTGGCGCCGCTGCTCATGCCGTCACCGCTTCGGGCACGCCCGTCCGCGCTTGCGCGAGCACGAAGTCGGCAAGGCGTCCGGGGATGTCGACACCGGTGACGTCGATGCTGTTGCGGAACTCCATGGTGGCGTTGACCTCACTCACGAGCAGGTGGTCGCCGTCCTCCAGGAGGTCCACGGCGAGTGCGCCGCCCCCGGCGGCGTCGGCAGCGCGCTCACAGAGCCGGCGCAGCTCGTCGGTGATGGCGCAGTTCCGCGTCGTTGCGCCGCGCGCCGTGTTGGTGATCCAGTGCTCGGAGTGCCGGTGGATGGCGCAGATGACGTCGCCGCCGATGACGAACGCGCGGATGTCCCGGCCCGGCTTGCGCACGTGCTCCTGCAGGTAGAAGACTGAGTGCTCGGGCGAGCCGAGCAGGACGCGATCCTCGAACACCGCCTCGGCTGCGTCGCGGTCGTTCAGGCGGGCCAGCAGCCGGCCCCACGATCCAGAGAGCGGCTTGAGGACGACCGGGTACCCCATGGCCTCTGCAACCTGCAGCGCGGCCTCCGGGTCGAACGCCACTGAGGTGCGCGGCTGGGGCACGCCGGCCGCCGCGAGCGCGCACGTGGTCGCCAGCTTGTCGTTGCAGCGCTCCACGACGGACGTTTGGTTGACGGTGGGCACGCCCCACGCCTCGAACACGCGCAGCACCGCGAGTGCGCGCGTCTGGCTGACGGAGCGGGCGGCGATCACGTCCCACACACGTTCCGCGCGCATGAGCGTGAGGGTGAGACGCCGGTCGTCGACGAGGTCGACATCGGCGCCGCGCCGAGCCAGCGCGTCGCGCAGCAGCTTCTCCTCCACGCGCACGCGCGAGCACACGAGGCCGACCCTCATTCGCCCCAGTCCTCCTCCTCCGGCGGCGCGAGCTCGAAGCGCACGGGGTCGAGCTCCACAACCTCCAGCTCGGCGCCGCACTCACGACACTGCACGACCTCGCCGCGCACGGTGCCGTCCTCGAGCGCGACGGGAGCATCGCATTCAGGACACATGGCTCACCTCCTCCACAGCCGCCCACCCGCCCTCCCTGATCATGCCGATCAGCGATCCCGCTTCGATGATGCGCAGCGCGACGCCGGACGGCGCCTCCCCCTGAAATTCACGGCCGCGCACGGTCACACGCGCCCGGGCGACGTCAACCTCGGCGTCGTCACCGTCCTCGACGAAGTCGTGCAGCGCGTCACATCGGATGACCGGCAGACCGATGTTGACGGCGTTTCTGTAGAAGATGCGCGCGAAGCTCGCGGCGACAACCGCGGCCACGCCGTTCTCCTTGATGGCGAGTGGCGCATGCTCCCGCGAGCTGCCGCAGCCGAAGTTGCGACCCGCGACGATGACGTCGCCTGGCTGCACGTTCTGCCCGAAGTCTGGCCGGGCCTCCACAAGACAGCCGCGCCGCAGGGTGTCCCGGTCAGTGGTGACGTTGTAGCGCCCCGGGATGATCGCGTCGGTGCTGACGCCGTCGCCGAGCTTGAACACGCGCGCCATCAGCGGGCCTCCGCGGGGTCGGCGATCTCCCCGGCAACCGCTGATGCGGCGGCGACCGCGGGCGATGCCAGGTAGATGCGCGCGCCGGGGCTGCCCATGCGGCCGGGGTAGTTGCGGTTGCTGGTCGACAGCACGTTCTCGCCGGCTCCCACCACGCCGTGCTGGCGCCCCAGACATGGGCCGCAGCCGGGGTTGAGCACCAGCGCGCCGGCGCGGACGAACGTGTCGATGTATCCGGCGTCGAGCGCGCTCAAGTAGACACCGCGCGACGCCGGCACGATCACAGTGCGCGTGCGGTCGTGCACGCGCCGGTCCTGCAGCACAGCGGCGACCACCGCCAGGTCGTCGAGCCGGCCGTTTGTGCAGCTGCCGATGAACACCTCGTGCAGCGGCGTGCCGGCGACATCGTCGATGTCATGCACGTTGTCGATGGCAGGGTGCACCGCGACCTGCGGGCGGATGCCCGACGCATCCACCTCGAGAACCGAGGCGTACGACGGCTGGATCGGGTGAACGTCGGCGAAATGCTCGCCTGCGTGGGCGCGGGTTACCTCGTCCGGCTCGACGAGACCGGCCTTGGCGCCGAAGTCCACGCTCAGGTTGCACAGGGTGAGCCGCGCGTCGAGCGGCATCGCTCGCACCGCCTCGCCGCCCCACTCCACCGCCATGTAGTCGGCGCCGTCGGCACCCATTATGCGCACGACGTGGAGCGCGACATCCTTGGCCGACACGCCGGGCGGCAGCTCGCCGCGGACGTCGATGCGCAGCGTCTCGGGAACGCGGAACCACGTCTTCCCGGTGGCAAAGACAACGCCGATGTCGGTGGAGCCCAGGCCGGTGGCGAAGCACCCGAGCGCGCCATACGTGGTGCTGTGCGAGTCCGCGCCGACGACGATGCCGCCGGGACGGATGAACCCCTTCTCCACCAACACCTGGTGGCAGATGCCCTCGGCGTAGAGATGCCGCACACCGTGCTCGGCGGCGAACGCGCGGATCATCTGGTGCAGCTCGGCGGCCGCCACGGTGTTCGCGGGCATCACGTGGTCGAAGGTGAAGACCACTCGGTCCGCGTTCCACAGCGGCGCCTCAAGCGCCTGGAATGCCTGGATCGCGAGCGGTCCGGTGACGTCATGCGCCAGGGCGCAGTCCACGTCGGCGATGACGGTGTCGCCGGCGCGCACGTTGCGTCCGAGCCGCCGCGAGAAGATCTCCTCGGCGAGCGTGCCCATCAGGCGGTTCCCTCCACCGCGGCCGGCCAGGCGGCGATCAATCCGTCCAGGTCGTGGTCGGGCAGCGGGCCGCCGTCGGCACGCCGCTTCACCTCCATCGTCAACCGGCGCAGCTGCGCGTCGTCGAGCTGCACGCCCAGCGCCGTCGCGCGCGCGCGGATCGCGTGGCGACCGGCAAGGCGGTGCCCGGCGAGCACGCGCCGCTGCAGCCCGAAGCGTGCCGGATCGAGCGCCTCGTAGGCGCCGGGATCGGCGATGACCGCCTTCGTGTGCAGGCCGGCCTTGTGGTGAAACGCCGTCGGCGCGGTCACCGGCGCGGTGAACGGCACGTCGACACCGAGCATCCCGGCCAGCATGTGATCGAGCTCGGGCAGCATCTCGAGGCGATAGCGGTCGACCAGGTCGGGCTGCACGGTGAGCAGCCGCGCGATGAGCGACGAGAGCGGCACGATGCCGTTGCGCTCACCGATGCCCAGGATTGTCGTGTCGACGTGCGTGGCGCCCGCCTCCAGCGCGGCGTGCGCGTTGGCCACGGCGCATCCCGTGTCGTTGTGGGCGTGGAACTCCACGTCGCACGCCACGCTGCTGCGCACCAGCGCGACCAGCTCATGCACCTGGCGTGGTGTGGCCACGCCCACCGTGTCGGCAAGCCCCACGCGCGATGCGCCGGCGGCGTCCATGGCGCGGTACACGCGCACCAGCGAGTCGGGGTCGGAGCGGAACGAGTCCTCGCTGCTGAAGCGCGCCTCCAGCCCGGCGGCCCGGATCTCGCGCACGACGGCCGTTCCGATCTCGATGATCTCGTCGATCGAGAGGCCGTGGGATGCCGTCCGCAGCCGCGTCGACGTGGCGAAGAGCACGTCGACGCCGTCGACGCCGGTGTCGATCGCCCGGCGCGCGTCGGCGAGGCTGCAGCGCACATGGGTGAGGAGCCGGAACCGCCGCGCCATCTGCGCGACCGTCCGCAGGTCGCTCTCCGACTGCGGTGACGCCAGCGGCGATGTCAGCTCCATGTAGTCGACGCCGAAGCGATCGAGGGCGGCTGCGATCTGCAGCTTCTGCGCTGTGCTGAAGTGCGCGTGCGCGAACTGCTCGCCTTCGCGGAGCGTGGAGTCGATGATGCGCAGATGCGGGATGCTCATGTGCTGCGGCTGTGTCTCCTGTCGATGGATCGGTGGGCAAAAAGAAAAAGGGCCCCGGGAGGGGCCCTTGCGTTCCTTGGTGAGTGCCGAGCCTGTCAGCTCGTGCGCGCCGTCACCAGATATGGACGCGAGGCAACCCGCTCCCGGGGAGCGAGACCAAGTTTTTTCGCGTCGCAGGTGGCCGGCTGCATTGGCCCGGAAGCATACAGCGCCCCAGCCGCTTCGTGTCAACCGCCGGTGGTCGCCTCAGCCGAGGTCCTCGAGCCCGCCGGTCTCGGCGAAGATCAATTCCTCGGCGATGTTTGTCACGCGGTCGGCGATGCGCTCCAGGTAGTGAGCGACGAACACCAGCCCGGTTGCTCGCGCGGCGAGACTGCCGTCGGCGGTGACCTGGTCGAGATAGTCGGCGAAGATCTTGCGATACTGCATGTCGACGACACCGTCGCGGCGTGCGACGTCGCGCGCGGTCAGCGTGTCGCGGGCCTCCACCGCGGCGAGCATGTCGCGCACCTGGCGCTCCACCTGCTCGGCCATCGCGGCCAGCGGCTCCGATGACGGCACATCGGGCAGGTCGGTCGTGGAGCGCGCGATGCGTGCGATGGAAACGGCGTGGTCGGCCATGCGCTCCAGCTCGGACGCCATGTGCTCGAACCCGAGGATGTGGCGCAGGTCGCCGGCCACCGGGGCCTGCGTCAGCACCACGTGGAAGCATTTGTCGCGGATCTTGCGATGCTGGTCGTTGATCGCGATGTCGCCCTCGATCACCGCTGTGCAGATGTCCGGGTTGCGCTCGCGCAGTCCCCACATCGCCTGCTCGATCGCCACCTCGACCTGGCGCGTGAGCTCCATGACGCTCGACCGGATGTCGTCCAGCTCAGCCTGCAGGACCGGCCGGTGGCCGGCCGGCCGCGGCTGCTCGCCCGCCACCTCGCTCACCCGAAGCGCCCCGTGATGTAGTCCTCGGTGCGTTTGTCGACGGGATCGTTGAAGAGCTCCGCGGTTCGTCCCATCTCGATCAGCTCGCCCGAGCGATCCTCGCCCATCAGCATGAATGCGGTGTAGTCACTGACGCGGGCCGCCTGCTGCAGGTTGTGAGTCACGATCACGATTGTGACCTCGCCGCGCAGCTGACGCAGCAGCTCCTCGATGCGCAGGGTCGCGATCGGGTCGAGCGCGGCACAGGGCTCGTCCATGAGGATCACATCGCTCCCTGACGCAAGGGTTCGGGCCAGGCACAGCCGCTGCTGCTGGCCGCCCGAGAGGCCGGTGCCCGGCGCGTGGAGGCGGTCTTTCACCTCGTCCCACAGCGCCGTCTGCCGCAGACACCGCTCCACAGTGTCATTGATCTGAGTCCGCTCACGCCGACCGCCGAGGCGCAGGCCGTACGCAACGTTGTCGTAGATGGACATCGGAAACGGCGACGGCTTCTGGAACAGCATGCCGACGCGGCGGCGAAGAGTTACGACATCGATGTCGCCGCCCAGCACGTCGTCTGCGTCGAGGAGCACCTCGCCCTCGATGCGATACCCCGGGATCAGGTCATTGATCCGGTTGAACGTGCGCAGCAGGGTGGACTTACCGCATCCCGAGGGCCCGATGATCGCCGTGATCTCGCCGGCCGGCGCCGAGAACGACACGTCCCGCAACGCCCGGAACGGCCCGTAGAACACGTCGATGCCGCGCGTGGCAACGGCCGGATGCTCGGCCTGCACGATCCGGTCCCGCGCCGGTCTCGGCCGCGGCTCATCATCGACAGCGCGCAGACGGCCCAGAATGCTCAGCTCGCTCGACACGTCAGCCAACCCTGCCACTGACATACGCCTCCGTTGCGGGCAGCTTGGGCGCGCCGAAGATCTGGTCGGTGGTGCCGAACTCGACGAGCTTGCCCGGTTCGCCCGCGTGCTCGATGGTCATGAAGCCGGTGTGGTGCGACACGCGCGTCGCCTGCTGCATGTTGTGGGTGACGATCACGACGGTGTACTGGTCGGTGATCTCACCGATGAGCTCCTCGATGGCGAAGGTGGCGATGGGGTCCAGCGCTGAGCACGGTTCGTCCATCAGCAGGAGAGCGGGATCCACCGCGATCGCGCGCGCGATGCAGAGGCGCTGCTGCTGGCCGCCGGAGAGGCTCACGGCGGGCTTGTTGAGCCGGTCCTTCACCTCATCCCAGAGATGCGCGCGGTGCAGCGCCTGTTCCGCGATGTCACGCAGGTTGCGGCCGCCGGCAGTGCGGGCCAGCCGCACACCGATCACCGTGTTTTCGAAGATCGACTTTGTCGGAAACGGGTTGGGCCGCTGAAACACCATGCCGATCTCGCTGCGCACCGAACCCGCGTCGACCGCTGGATCGTAGATGTTGCTGCCGTCGAACAGGACTCGGCCCTGCATGCGAGCGCCGGGCACCAGCTCGTGCATGCGGTTGATGCAGCGGATCACCGTGCTCTTGCCACATCCGGACGGACCGATCAGTGCGGTCACGCGCCTCGGCGGCGCCGTGAAGGAGACGTCCTCCACCACCTTGTGGCCGCCGAACCACGCGCTCAAGCCCTCAACGGCGAGACCACCGCTCTGCACATCTGATTGCGGCTCCGGCTGGTTCACCACGGCGGCAGCGGACATCGCCTCTGCGACCACGTCAGGGTCCTGCGGTCCGCACGCGCCGGCCGAAGAAGCGCGCCGCCGCGGTCAGGATCAGCACGATCGCGATGAGTGTCAGCGCACCGGCCCACGCGCGCGATTGTGCCTCCTTGAAGCCGGTGAACGCATTCGTGAAGATCTGGAGTGAGAGCGTTTCCATGCGCCTGCCTGGATTGAACTCGGTGAAGAGCTCGTTGCCGAGCGCCGTGAGCAGCAGCGGCGCTGTCTCGCCCATGGCTCGGGCGACGGCGAGCATGGCGCCGGTGATGATCCCGGGGAGCGCCGTAGGCAGGCAGATGCGCAGCACCGTCTGGCTGCGCGTGGCGCCCAGGGCGAGGCTCCCCTCCCGAAGAT
Organism: Candidatus Dormiibacterota bacterium; assembly: GCA_019245575.1. Taxonomy (GTDB): domain Bacteria; phylum Chloroflexota; class Dormibacteria; order Aeolococcales; family Aeolococcaceae; genus JAFARE01. The sequence goes on from JAFARE010000018.1 coordinate 20,854, forward strand.
CGTTGGGCACCAGACGGAGCATCTCCTCGGTGGTGCGCGTCACCAGGGGGAGCATCACGATCGCCAGCGCGAGTGAGCCGGCGAAGCCCGAGAATCCGAAGTGCGTCACCCATATCGCGTAGACGAAAGCGCCGGTGACGATGGTGGGGATGCCGATGAGCACGTCGTTGACGAAGCGGATTGCGCCGGGCGCGCTTCCTTTGCCGTACTCGACGAGGTACACCGCGGCGCCGATGCCCAGCGGAATGGCGATCCCGGCCGCGATGCCCACGACGATGAGGCTGCCGATGATCCCATTGAAGAAGCCGCCGCCTGCCGCAGCCGGATCGCCCGGCGGGTTGTGGGTCAGGAAGTTGACGCTGATGGCACTGAACCCCTCCACGCCCACATACACCAGGACCCACGCCAGGGCGCCGACGGCGACCAGGAGCGCTGCGATCAGCAGACCGGTGTACACGCCGCTCTTCGCACGCCGTCGGCGCAGTGCGGGGCGGTTGCGCATCGCGCCGGAGGCGATCGCCAGCTGGCTCACAGCGCCACCCCGCGGCGCACCACGGTGCGCGCCACCACGTTGACGATCAATGCGACCACGAGCAGCCAGAAGCCCACCACGAACAGCGCCGAGAGGTGGAACGGCTCCGTCGCCTCGGTGAATTCGTTGGCGATGACGCTCGACATGGTCGCGCCCTGGGAGAAGACGCTCGGGTTGATGTGCAGGACAGCATTGCCGATGACCATGGTCACGGCGATGGTCTCGCCCAGCGCGCGTCCGAGCCCGATGAGTGATGCACCCACGATTCCCGAACGTGCCCGTGGCATGACGGCGATGCGGATCATCTCCCACCGCGTCGCGCCCAGCGCGAACGCCGCCTCCTTCTCGTTGCGTGGCGTGCTGCGAAAGACCTCACGGCAGACGGCGGCGATGATCGGCAGGATCATGATCGCGAGCACCAGCCCAGCGGTGAAATAGGAGACGCCGAAGAAGGGACCGCCGAATACGACGCCGATCACCGGGACGGTGCCGAGCGTGCTGGTGAGGAAATCGACGATGGGTCGGATGGCGGGTATGAGCGCGAAGATGCCCCAGAAGCCGTACACCACGCTGGGCACCGCTGCGAGGAGGTCCACGAGCGATGAGAGCGGGCGCTGCAGGCGGCGCGGCGCGATCTCTGTGATCACCAGTGCCGCGCCGATGGCGAGCGGCACAGCGATGATCATGCCGATCAAGGACGTGATCAGCATGCCGTACATGAACTGGAGGATCCCGTAGGGGTTGGGGTGCGTCAGTGTGGGGTCCGCCTCCGACGGCGCCCATCGCCCCGCGGTGATGAACGAGAAGAAGCCGTAGTGCTGCATCGCGGGCAGCCCCTGCAGCACCAGGAACACCACCATCCCCACGATCACGACGAGGACCAGGCCGCCCGTCAGCGCCACAGCGCTGCCGAACACCGTGTCCCCCCACCGCCGCCGCTGACGGCGCAGCGAGACGCGTGATACGCCAGGCCGCATGACGGCGATGCCGCCGCCGGCGTCAGCCGGCGGCGGCATCAGTCGCCCCCCTCATGCAGCGGTGACCCGTGGCTCACGGCGCCACGGGAGATCCATTGAGCGTCAGCTTGTGAAGTTGAGCGATGCACAGCTTCTGCAGGTCGGACCCGAGCGGCGTGTAGTTGGCCGTCGCCGCCATGTCCTGGCCCTTCGTCAGCACCCAGGAGAAGAAGTTGACGAGCGCGGCCGCCTTCGCCTTATCGGTCTGGTTCTGGTACACGAGGCCCCAGGTCAGCCCGGTGATCGGGTACGCATCCGTATTGGTCGACTGGTCGACGACGTCGATCCGCAGGTCGGCCGGATAGCTGGTGATGCCGACCGTCGCGCTGGCCGCGGTCTTGACGCACGGCTCGACGAAGTCGCCCGCCTTGTTCTTGACGTCGGCGTACGTGAGGTTCTGTGACGCGGCGTAGGCCAACTCGACGTAGCCGATGGCGCCATTGTTCTGGCCGACTGCAGCGGAAACACCCTCGTTGCCCTTGCCGCCGATGCCCACGGGCCAGGCGATGGTCTTGCCCTTGCTCTTGTCCGGACCCCCCAGCGCGGAGACCCACGACGGGCTCTCCTTGGTGAGGTAGTCCGTGAAGATGGACGTCGTGCCCGACCCGTCGGAGCGGTGCACGACGGCAATGGGCAGGTTGGGCAGCGTCACGTTGGGGTTCAGGGACTTGATCGCCGGGTCGGTCCACGAGGTGATCTGGCCGGCGAAGATCTTGCCGATCGTGTCGCCGTCCAGGTGCAGACCACGCGTCACCCCGGGGAGGTTGTATGCCACGGTCACAGGCGCCTGTGCCAGCGGGACCTGCACGACCGGACCCTTCGCCTTGCTGATGTCCGAGTCGGTCATGAACGCGTCCGACTCGCCGAAGTCGACGGTGCCCGCCTGAAGCTGCGCGATGCCCGCCCCGGATCCGACGGACTGGTAGGCGACCTGGACTCCGTTGCTGCTGGCGTACTGCGAGGTCCAGATCGACATCATCGGCGCGATGAAGGTGCCGCCCGCGCCGCTGAGGCTCGTCGCCTGTCCCGACACGGTCGAGACTCCATTGGTATAGCCAGGCGGCGCGGTCGTGCCCTGGCACACAGACGACGGCGTGGCGCTGGGTGCGGTGGTGCCGCCACCGCCAGTTGAGCTGCTGCCGCCGCACGCCGCGGCCAGGAGCGCCCCACCGACACTGGCGGTGAGCCAGCCGGCGCGCAACAGCCGCGACGGGCGTTTCAACGGCGACGTGTACAAATGATGCTCAAAGAGGCTCATGTCATCCCTCGTTGCAATTGCCGCGGATGCGAGCCCGGGGTCTCATCCCCCGCACTTTCCGGCCCACAGTGCCTTGCACTGAGGCCAGCCTACCGGCGCGATTTTTGCCGGGGTGTTAGGCGCCGATTAAGAAGTGGTGTTGAGCGCCGCGAGCAGACGTTCGACCGCAGCCGCCGGATCCGGCGCCTCCGTGATCGCGCGCACGATCACCACCCGTGTCGCTCCGGCCTCGACCACCGCGGGCACGAGCTCCGTATCGAGGCCGCCGATGGCGAACCAGGGACGCGCCGGGTTCGCTGCTGCATGGCCTGCGGCGAAGGAGACGAAGCCGAGTCCGGTGGCAGCGCGTCCCGGCTTGGTGGGCGTCTCGTGCACGGGCCCGACGCAGACGTAGTCGGCGTCGTCCGGGGCAGCGGTGAGCTCTGCCTCCGCGTGCGTCGACAGCCCGATGAGAAGGTGCGGACCGACGATGCCGCGCGCCATCGCCGGCGGCATGTCGTTCTGCCCGAGGTGCACGCCGTCAGCCTTCGCGGCGACGGCGACGTCGGGACGGTCGTTCACCACGAAGAGCGCACCGTGGCGGTCCGCCGCCGCCTTGAACACGCGCGCCCAGCGCAGCAGGTCACCCGCCTCGGCGTCCTTCTCCCGCAGCTGCACGATGTCAACGCCTGCGGCGAGCACCGCATCGAGGAACACCTCGAGGTCGCCCTTTCGCCTCCGAGCGTCCGTGACGAGGTACAGCCGGGCCTCGGCGAGACGGCCGCGGCGCACCGCCCCCGCAGACAGCGCGCCGGCCGTCATGCGCCGCGAATGCCGAGGTCGGGAGCTCCCTCGAACGGCGTCGACGCCTCAGCGTACAGACGCTGCGGGATGCGCCCCGCGCGATGGGCCAGCCGCCCTGCCTCGACGGCCTTCCGCACCGCTTCCGCCATCACCACCGGTTCCGCCGCGCGCGTGATGGCAGACGCGACCAGCACCGCCGCGCAGCCCAGCTCCATCGCGATGGCGGCATCCGAAGCGGTGCCGATGCCCGCGTCGAGGATCACCGGGACGCGCGCGCGTTCCAGGATCATGCGGAGGTTGTACGGGTTGCGAATGCCGGAACCGCTGCCGATCGGGGCACCGAGCGGCATCACCGCAACGCAGCCGGCATCCTCGAGGCGGCGGGCCAGCACCGGGTCGTCGTTGCTGTAGGGCAGCACCACAAACCCCGCGTCGATCAGCTGCTCAGCTGCGGTGAGCAGCTCGACCGGCTCAGGCAGCAGGGTGCGCTCGTCGGCGATCACCTCGAGCTTGATCCAGTTCGTCTGCAGCGCCTCGCGCGCGAGCTTCGCCGTGGTCACCGCGTCGCGCGCCGTGTAGCACCCGGCGGTGTTGGGCAGCACACGGCAGCCGCTGCGTTCGATGACGTCAAGCAGGCCGCCCCGCGCCGACGTGTCGACGCGGCGCAGCGCGACGGTCACCAGCTCCGCGCCTGAGGCGCGCAGGGCGCGCTCCAGCACGTCGAGGCTGGATGCGCCTCCGGTACCCATGATCAAACGCGACGAGAATCGCTCGCCGCCCAGGAGCAGCGCGTCGCCGACCTCAGCCGCCCTGGACTGCATGCAGCACCTCCACGCGGTCGCCGCTCTCGACGCGCGTCGTGTCCCATTGCGTGCGCAGCAGCACGTCGCCGTTGCGCGCGACCGCCACACCGCGCTTGCCCGACACGCCGAGCTCATCGATGAGGTCGCGCACGGTAGTTCCATCGGGCAGCACGCGCTCACTGCCGTTGACGATCGCCGTGGTCATGTCCCCACTCCTACCGGAGAGGCGAAGCGCGCCGGCGAGAAGGGTGCCATCTCCGCCGGGGCTTCGCCGCCGGAGACCTCGGCAGCGACGGCGTCCGCCGTCACCGGGGTGAGCAGGACGCCGTTGCGGTAGTGGCCCGTGGCGGCGATCAGGCCGGGAAGCGCCGTCTGCCCCACGATCGGCGCGTTGTCCGGCGTGCCCGGCCGCAGCCCCGAGCACAGCTCGACAATGTCGAGCTCGAGCACGTCGGGCACCAGCTCGTGCGCGTCGCGCAGCAGCTCGTACGCCGCGCGCGCTGTGAACGACGTGTCGAAGCCGCGCTCCTCCACCGTCGAGCCGACGACGACCTCGCCGCCCCGGCGCGGCACGATGTAACCGTGCTCGACGCCACGCACGACATGTGACAGCAATGGCTGCGCCGCGGATGCGCGCAGCCGCAGCACCTGACCCTTGACCGGCCGCACCGGCGGCAGCACATCGCGTGGCGCGCCCTCGACGTGCGCCGACCAGCACCCCGCTGCCAGCACGACGGCGCCGGCGCGCAGCGCGGTCGCACCGTCCACGTCGACGCCGGTTGCACGGCCGTGATGAACACACAGTGCCGCTTGGCCCTGCACGAACCGCACACCGGCCGCTGCGCAGGCCGCGCGCAGCGCGTCGAGCAGCCGCCGCGGATCGACCTGGTGATCGGACGCTGCCAGCATGCCGCCGCGCACGGACGGCGCGAGGCCGGGCTCGAGCGCGCGGCACTCGGACGCGCTGAGCAGCTGCACCGTCAAACCCAGTGATTCACGAAAGCGATGCTCGCGCTCCAGCGCGGCCCGGTCGTCGGCGTCGCGGGCGACGAACAGCGAGCCGCACTGCCAGTAGCCGGTGCTCACGCCCGTTGCTGCCTCGAGCTCAGCGACGAATGCCGGCCATCGCCGCCACGACGCCAGGTTCAAGCGCAGGAGCGCGGTCTCCCCAAAAGCGGCTTCTCCCGCCGGCGCGAGCATCCCGGCGGCGACACGCGACGCGGCCCGCTCCGGGCTCGGGTCGACCACCACGACGGCCGCCCCCGCGAGCGCGGCGCGCCACGCGCAGCCGAGGCCGATCGAGCCTGCTCCGACGACGATGACGTCCACGCGCTTCCTCCCTTCGCCGGCATGACCCGGATCAGGTTGTGGCGGTCGGCGGCTCCTCGGTCGCCCTCTCAGCCCGGCCGCACCGGACTCCCGCAGCCCCAAGTTTACTCGGCGTGCTCAGGGAGCTCGTAGGTGACGCGGTACAGCACGGCACGCTTCCCCGCCCGCGCGCGCACCATGCGTGGCCCGGCCACGGTGACGTTGGGCCAGAGGTCGGGGTAGGCCCCCTGCACGCGCGTCGAGATCACGCGGTAGCGGAATCGCTGCAGCCGGCCGAGGTCCTGCTGGTACTCGTACGCCGTCCAGTACGCGCGTTCGAGGATCAGGGGCAGGGTGCGGCGCCGCTGCCAGCGGCGCACATCGCGCGCGTTGAGCCAGTCCCGCAGCGCGGCCCCGGGATCGATCGTGGGCACGACGCGATCATGACTCGCCTTGACGCCGCGGATCAGGCGGTGCTGGCCGCCTGCTGTCCGTCCAAGCGGTCGAGGCGGTAGCCCACGCCGAACACCGTGGTGATGCGGAAGGGCAGGCGGTCGAAGCTCTCGAACTTCTCCCGCAACCAGCGCACGTGCACGTCAACGGTCTTGGCGTCGCCGAAGAACTTGCTGCCCCAGACGCGCTGGATGATGGTCTGCCGCGACAGCACGCGCCCCGGATTCAGCACCAGCAGCGAGAGGAGGTCGAACTCCTTGGGTGCGAGGCGCAGCTCGCTGCCGTCCACATGGACCGTGCGCGCTGCGCGGTCGATGCGGAAGCCGCCGAACTCCTCGACCTCGCGCGTCTCCGCCTGCTGCTGCGCGCTCATCTCGGAGCGGCGCAGGAGCGCGCTCACGCGCGCCAGCAGCTCATTGAGGGAGAAGGGCTTCGTGACGTAGTCGTCCGCACCGATCTGCAGGCCCACCACCTTGTCGAGCTCGGTGCCCTTGGCCGTGAGGATCAAAATCGGCGTGCTCATCTCCTGGCGCAGCACGCGGCAGACCTCGAGCCCGTTGAGCTCGGGCAGCATGAGGTCGAGCAGGATGAGGTCCGGATGCTCGCGGCGCGCCGCACTCAGTGCGGAAGTGCCGGTCGACGCCTCACTCACCTGATAACCCTCGCGTGTCAGGTTGTAGCGGAGCGTCTGGCGGATGGCGCCCTCGTCCTCCACCACCAGGATGCGCTTCTGCGCGCCCGAGCGTGACGTCAACCCAACTCCTCGATCTCTCCCGACTCCAGGAACACCAAGTCCTCGGCAAGGTTGGTGACGCGGTCGCCGATGCGCTCGTAGTTCTGGCAGGCCGCGATCAGCTTGGTCCCTTGGTACACCTTCTCGGCGTCATCGCTCATGAGCTGGATCAACTCGTCAACCAGACGATGATAGAGACGGTTGATCAGGTCATCGCGAGCGGCGATCGCGCGCGCCTCCTCAACGTCGTGCACCACCAATGCGGACAGCATGTCGCGCACCTGCGTGGCCACGAGCTGCGAGAGCTTCGGAATATCGACGTACTCGCTCATCGGGGGCAGGTCGGCGAGGTCGCGCGCGATCCGCGCGATGTTCACGCAGTGGTCGGCCATGCGCTCTAGCTCCGCCGACATGTGCTGGAAGCCAAGCAGCTCGCGCAGCTCCCGGGCGGGCGGGTCCTGGCCCAGCACGGTGGTGAAGCACATTTGCCGCGTCTCCGCCTGCAGTCCATTGACCGCCGCGTCGCCGCGTATGACTTCGTTGCTGGCGGCAATGTCGCGGTGCAACAGGCCTTCAGTTGCGCGATGGATCGCCTGGTCGAGCATCTCGCCCATCGTGATGATCAGGGCGCGTATGCGCGCCAGGTTCTCCAAGAGGAGGGGCGGGGGCGCTTGCAGTCGAACCGGCTCCATCGTGCGTGCTCCGGCAGCGCGCTCCGGGCGCAGAAAGGACTGCCTGGCGCTGCCGAGCCCATCATAGCCCCCGTCCAGACGCAACACCCCGCGGGCGCGTTCCAGACGCGATGAAACGCCACCCCGCTCGCCCGTCCTCATGCCTCCATCGTGGAGCGCCCAGCTTGTTAGGGAGCGAGCGAGGGGTTAGCGAACGGTTAAGGCTGACCGGTTCTGAGGCGCGCATATACTCGCCACGATGGCGCGCATGCTGGCCTCGGAGATCGACATCCTGCGGGGTGCGGCAGGATTGATCGACCAGGGGCTGGTTGCCCTCGACGCTGAGGGCATGGTGGTGCTGGCATCGCCCACTGCGCGCGACTTGTTGGGCGACGACGCACTCCGCGAGGGAGCGCCGTTCAGCACGTCGCATGTCGACTACCGCGTTTTGCGTCTCGTTGACACGGCGCGCGAATCCGGCCGTCTCGAGGAGCGCAGCCTGAGCATCCGCAAACATGACCTGCGCGTACGCGCGTTGCCCCTCGACGACAGCCGGGTCGCCATGCTCGTCGCGATATCCGATGAGACGCGGCTGCGCCATCTCGAACGGGTGCGCACCGACTTCGTGAGCAACGTCTCGCACGAGCTGCGCACGCCCGTCACCGCAGTCCGCCTGCTGGCGGAGACGCTGGAGAGTGGCGGCCTCGACGACGCGGCCGCAGCGGCGGACTTTGTCCACCGCATCGGGCTCGAAGCCACGCACATGGAGCAGATCGTCGAGGAGCTGCTCGAGCTGAGCACCATCGAGTCGGGCCTGCGCCCGCTCAGCAGCGAGCGCGTGCACGTGGCCGAGCTCCTGAGCACGGTGGACCGTCTGCGACCGCTCGCCGAGGACAAGGAGGTCGCCATCGACATCGAGGTGTCGCCCGGCACCCCCGACATCCTCGGTGACGCGTCACGGCTGGGGCAGGTGGTTCGTAACCTCGTGCACAACGCGATCAAGTTCACGCCCGCGGGCGGACGCATCGACGTGCGCGCGTCCCCGGGGGATGAGGGCTCCGTCGTCATCGTCTGCCGCGACACCGGCGTCGGCATCGCGCCCACCGACCTGCAACGTGTGTTCGAACGCTTCTGGAAAGCGGACAGCTCGCGTCAGCGCGACGGCGAGGGTTCCGGGCTCGGGCTGGCGATCGTGCGCCACGTGGTGGAGGCCCACGGCGGCTCGGTGTCCGTGGAGTCCGAGCCGCGCAAGGGCACCGAGTTCACGGTGCGGCTCCCGGCCGTCCCGCCCGGCGCCTGACTGGACGCGGCGTCAGGCCTCGGCGCCGCCGGCCGACGCGACATATCTCGCTTCGGCGAGGTCGACGTTGAGATACAGCTTGAGCGCGCGGCTGAGCATGTCCGAGACGCCCGGCAGGTCGAACTCGTGCGCCAGCTCCGCGAGCGCGGACCGCTGCGCATGCAGCGCCTGCTGCACGAGCGAGCAGCCATCCCGCGTGATCCCGACGCGCACCACGCGGCGGTCCGGCGCCCCGCGCGCCGTCTCCACCAGCCCACGCTCGCCCAGCTCGTGCACAAGCAAGGAGACCCTGGCCTCAGGCGTCTGCAGCAGCTCGGCCAGCTCGCCCTGCACCAGCCCCTCGTGTCCCGCGGCGCCCGCCTCCAGGAGCAGGTGGTACTGCAGCGGCGACAGGTCGCACGACGCCAGGGCGCGGTTCATCAGCACGAGCGCCTGACGGAAGCCCCGCCGGAAGGTGGCGGCCAGCCGGATGTCGCCCACCGAAGCGTCCTCCCAGAACGCCACCTGCTCACCCATTGCTCGCTACCGTACGCGCCCCAGCGCCTGCAGCGCGCGCACGTACTTGGCCATGACCGCCGGCGCCTCCGCTCCCGCAGCTCGCAGCGCAGCGACCACCAGCTGCAGGCGCTGTTCGAAACCTTCGCCGGCGACCTCCACCTCGACCTCGCGAAAGGCCGAGACAACCGCTCCGCCCTCGAGAACCTCGACGCGGTCGTCGGCCACCTCGGCCCACCGCCCATCGTCGTCGTCGACGAGGTCGATCACGTGGCGGTGGGTTCGCAGCACCGCGACCGGTTGCAGACGCGCGGAGCGCAGCCTCTCGGGGAGATGGCGCAGGACCTCGGCGGGTGGATGCTCGGGTGCGCCGGCGACCTCCGTCTCCTCACGCAGCAGCGCGTCTCCGGAGCGAGCCGACTCGCCCTTGAGCGTCCACGTGCCACGCGCCCCGTCGGTGGTGCGGTGGCGGAGCCCGGCGCCGGCGTGCAGGAGCTCGAGGTCAGCCGTGTCCCAATAGGTCGCGTCCAGCACGCGGACGCCGCGGTCCACAGAGCGCAGCCCATTGATGCCGTCGAGACGAGGCAGCACGTAGTCCCAGCTCACGTCCAGCTTGACCTCGCGCTCCAGCGGCATCGCGTCGGTGCCTCAGCGCAGGCCGTTCACGCGCGCGGCGCGAGCCGTTCCACGCCGCCCATGTAGGGACGGAGCGCGTCGGGCACGCGGACCGACGCGTCACGCTCCTGGTGCGTCTCCAGCACCGCCACGAACGTGCGCGGAATCGCGAGGCCGCTGCCGTTGAGCGTGTGCACGAAGCGCAGGCGCTCGTCCGCGCCGGCTCGAAAGCGGATGTTGGCTCGCCGCGCCTGGAAGTCGGCGTACACGGAGCAGGACGACACCTCGAGAAACCGCTCCATACCGGGCGCCCAGGCCTCGATGTCGTACTTCTTCCACTGCGCAAAGCCGGTGTCGCCGCTGCACATCAGCATCACGCGGTACATCACGCCGAATCGCTGCAGCACCGCCTCAGCGTGGCGTGTCAGCAGCTCCAGCTCGTCGAGCGAGCGCTCCGGCGTTGTGAAGCGGACCATCTCGACCTTGTCGAACTGGTGCAGGCGGATGTACCCGCGCGTGTCCTTGCCGGCCGCGCCGGCCTCCCGGCGCCAGCACGGCGTGTGGCCCACCAGGGAGATCGGCAGCTGCGATGTGTCGAGCACCTCGTCGCGATACAGGTTGGTGAGCGGCACCTCTGCCGTGGGGATGAGGAACATGTCGTCGTCGCTGTGGTAGGCGTCGTCCTCGAACTTCGGCAGCTGTGCCGTGCCGACCATCGCGTCGCGGCGCACCACATACGGCGGCGCGATCTCCGTGTAGCCGTGCTCACGCGTGGCGATGTCCAGCATGCACGCGACCAGAGCGCGCTGCAGGCGCACGCCCTCGCCGCGCAGCACAGCGAACCGCGAGCCGCTGATCTTCGCCGCGCGCTCGAAGTCGAAGATGCCGAGCGCCTCGCCGATCTCCAGGTGCGATCGCGGCTCGAACTCGAAGCGCCGTGGCTCACCCCAGGTGCGCACTACGACGTTGTCGTCCGGCGTGGTGCCGAAGGGCACGCTCTCGTGCGGCGGATTGGGCACCTCGAGCAGCAGCGACTCGAGTCGCGCGTCGAGCTCGTTGAGCCTCGTGTCGCCCTCCTGGATGCTCCGCTTCAACGCTGTGAGCTCCTCATGCTGCTCCTGCGTCGGTGCGCCGCGAATCTCCGCCCCTGCCGCACGCTGCCGCGCACGTGCCGACTCGACCTCGCTGCGGATGCGCCGAGCCTCCGCGTCCAGGGTGAGGATCTCGTCGACCGGCGCGCCCTCGCCCTTGCGCCGCGCGCCCTCGCGGACCCAGTCCGGCCGCTCGCGAATCTGCTGCAGCGCCAGCATCAGGTGTCTTCTGCCCGCTCGCTCGGAGAGAGATGTGACGCCGGCTCGTGCACGCGTTGCGCGGCGCTGCGATGTTGCGGACGCATGGTGGGAAACAGCAGCACATCGCGAATGGTGGCGGCCCCCGTGAGCAGCATGACGAGGCGGTCCACGCCCACCCCCAGGCCGCCCGCCGGCGGCATGCCGATCTCGATCGCCTCCAGGAAGTCCTCGTCCACCGGCGCCGCCTCGGGGTCGCCCGCCGCGCGCCGCTCAGCCTGCTCCTCGAAACGACGCCGCTGGTCTACGGGATCGTTCAGCTCGCTGAACGCATTGGCCAGCTCACGCCCCGTCACCACGAGCTCGAATCGCTCGACAAATCGTGGGTCGTCGCTGCGCCGCCGCGCCAGCGGTGACACCTCCTCTGGGTAGTCGATCACGAATGTCGGGTCCCATATGTGCGGCTCCACGCGGTCCTCGTAGATCTTGAACAGCGTCGCTCCCGGACCGCTGCCCGCCGCGACCTCGACGCCCAGACGCGCGGCCACGGCCTGCATGTCATCCCACGCCTCCAGGGGGTCGAACTCACAGCGTTCACGCACCAGGTCGACCATCCGCGCTGTGGTGAACGGCGGATGCAGGTCGACCGTGCGCCCCTCGACGCGCCGCACGAGCGGGTCGTCGCACGGCGGGCTGCCTCCCTCGTCGTCCCACTGCGGCCCCACCGCCATCGCAGCGTCGGCGACGAGCGTCTCGGTGAGCTCGCGCATGTCGTCGTAGTTCGCGTAGGCCTGGTACGCCTCCAGCATCGTGAACTCGGGATTCCAGCGCGGGCCCAGCCCCTCGTTGCGGAACACGCGGCCGATCTCGTACACGCGCTGGTAACCGCCGACCAGCAGCCGCTTGAGGTGCAGCTCGATGGCGATCCGCAGGAACACGTCGGTGTGCAGCGCGTTCCAGTGCGTGATGAACGGGACCGCGGCGCCACCGCCGGGTATTGGGACGAGCACGGGCGTCTCGACTTCGAGGAAGCGGCGCGCATCCAGCGTGCGGCGCAGCGCGCGGATCACCGCCGAGCGCGCCGCGAAGTGGCGCCGCTGCTCCGCGTTGCTGAGCAGGTCGAGGTATCGCTTGCGGTAGCGCACCTCCTGGTCAGTGAGGCCGTGGAACTTCTCGGGCGGCGGGCGCAGCGCCTTCACCAGCAGTGTGATGCCGTCGACGGCGACGGACGGCTCGCCGCGGCGCGTGCGCGTGACATGGCCGCTGACGCCGACGATGTCGCCGAGGTCGAGCTGCCGCACCACCTCGTACGCGGGCTCGCCGACACGGTCGGCGCGGAACCAGACCTGCATGCGGCCGCTCTCGTCCTCGAGGTGCGCGAAGCAGGTCCCTCCCTGCAGGCGCAGCTGCATCACGCGGCCCGCGACGGCGACCTCGGGGCCTTCCACAGCCGTGCCGTCCGCCCCCTGCGGATGCTCCGTCTCGTGACGGGACAGCAGCTGCCGCGCCTCGGTGAGGCTGGCCGTCGGCCGGAAGTCGACGCCCGCGACGGGAACGCCGCGAGCCACCAGCTCCTCCGCCTTGCGACGGCGCTCGGCGATCAGATCCTCGCCAGGCACGTCTCAGGCCGGGCGGCTCAGCCGACTTTGACGATCTTCATCCGGCGAGAGCCGCCGGGGCTCTGCACCTCGACCTCCTCGCCGACGCGGTGCCCGAGCAGCGCCCGGCCCACCGGCGACTCCATCGAGATGCGGCCCGCGGCCACGTCGACCTCGGCCGGCCCGACGATCGTGAAGCTCTGCTTCCCGAACTCATCCTTGACGTCGACCACCGAGCCCACGCGCACCTCGCCGTCCTCGTCGGTCTCCTCGATGATGACGGCGTTGCGGATCATGTTCTCGAGCACGAGGATGCGGCCCTCGAGCATGCCCTGCTCGTTCTTGGCGTCCTCGTACTCGGCGTTTTCCGAGATGTCGCCGAAGTCCTTGGCGTATTTGATCCGTTCAGCCACCTCGGCCCGGCGGACGGTTCGCAACTCGTCCAGCTCCCGTTCGAGCTTTGTCAGGCCGTCCTTGGTCAGCAGGACTGGCTTTTCCATAGAAGGTAGGTCCTCTCTTCTCGGGCCGTCCGGTGCGCCCGGAGGCCGCCCAGGGGATAGCGGAGTATAGGCGAGGATGCCGCTTCATGGCGGTAACAAAACGTCCGGTCGCTGTTGACCCGATCTGATATGGTTTCTATCATCATGGCGCTCGCCTAGCGAGCGATTCCCCTTTGCCCCCCCTCTCGGGGCGTCCTTGGTCTCCAGGGGCGCCCTTTTTTTTCGCGACGCTCATTTCCCGCTGATACTTTGTCGGCTTCGCTGCTCGCTCGGTCACGTACTACGGGTACGCTCCCTCGCTGCGCGGCTCGCCTCCTCGTCTCAGCGGGCCTGAGCGTCGCTCGCGTGCATCTCGCACGGCTCCCTAGTCACGCTTTTTGACGGCGACACGAAGTCGCCTGTCTGGCAACCCTTGTTCAGCCCTCGCCGGATGTGAAGACGGGTTGGAAGTGGCCGGTGGGTGCGGGGCCGGCGGCGCGCGCCTGATCCAGGATCCAGCGCAGGTGCTCGCGCGTGTCCATGTGCTGCACCTCTGCGCGCAGGCGCGCCGCGCCGCTGCATCCCTTGATCGTCCAGGCGACGTACTTGCGCCCGATGCGCAGCGCTCGGGTGTCGCCGTAGTACGCGCACAGCATCTCGAGGTGACGCTCGGTGAGCGCGATGCGGTCGGCGAACGGCTGGTCAGCGATGAGCGCGCCGGTGGCGAGGTGTTGTACCGCCTGGTGCACGAACCACAGGTTGCCCAGCATGCCGCGCGCGATCACGGCGCCGTCGACCATCCCCGCACGCACGCGCATGCGCAGCACGCGCACGTCGTCGACGTCGCCGCTGCCGATGACCGGTATGTCAACCGACTCCTTCACGCGCGCGATCTCACTCCAGTCGGCGAGGCCCTGGTAGCGCTGGCAGCGCGTGCGGCCGTGGACGGTCACGGCAGCCACACCGACGTCCTGCAACGCACGGGCCAGCTCTGGCGCGTTGATCGTGTGATGGTCCCAACCCAGGCGCATCTTCGCCGTGACAGGAACGCTGACCGCCTCGACCATCGCGCCCAGCACGCGCGCGGTCGCGGCGACGTCACGCGCCAGCGCGGCGCCGCTGCCGCGGTTGACCACGCGCGGCACCGGGCACCCGAGGTTGACGTCGACGAGTGACGCGCCACGCGCAACGCAGATCCGCGCGGCCGCAGCCATGACCTGCGGATCACAGCCCACAAGCTGCGCCGCCACGGGCGAGGTTCCACCGCGACAATCCAGCAGCTCGAGCGCCGCCCCGACCTCGCGCACAACGGCCTCGGCGGCGACCATCTCGGTGGAGACGAGCCCCGCGCCCAGCTCGCTCACCAACTCGCGCAGCGGCGCGTCCGTGATCCCCACCATGGGCGCGATGAGCACGCGCGACGACAGCTCGAGCGTGCCGATGCGCAAGCCCGTGCTCACAGTCGCGACAGCCATGCCGGCCATCTTATCCGCGGGCCGGATTGCGGACGTCAGATGTTCAGCTGGTGAATCAAGCGCAGCCCGGTGAGCGTGAGTCGCTCGTCCACCACGTCGATCACATCGATGAGCGGCGCCATCGGCGCGGCCAGCCCACCCGTCGCGATGACTCGCGCAGCGTCGCCGATCTCCGCTCGAAACCGCGCGACCAGCTCCTTGACCAGGCCCACGTAACCGAAGACGATGCCGGACTGCATTCCCGTGATCGTGCTGCGGCCGATCGCGGACGCCGGGGCCACGAGCTCGACGCGGGCGAGCCGGGCCGCGTGGCTGACCAGCGCGTCGTGGCTGATCTCGATGCCCGGAGCGATTGCGCCGCCGAGGTAGTCGCCGTCCGGACCGATGGCGTCGAAGGTCGTGGCGGTGCCGAAGTCGACCAGGATGGCCGGGCCGCCGTACAGCGCGTGTGCCGCGACGGCGTTGGCGATGCGGTCGGCGCCGACCTGGCGCGGGTCGTCGAAGTGGATGCGCACGCCGGTGCGCATCCCCGGGCCCACCATCATCGGCGCGCGCCGGAAATATGTCTGCGACAGCTGCTCCAGCGTGCGCGACAGCATCGGCACGACGTTGCTCACCACCACGGCGTCGATGGCCGCCGGCTCCACGCCGTGGCGACCGAGCAGCTGCACGAGGACGAGCCCCAGCTCCTCGTCGGTGACGCGGTCGTCGGTGTGCAGCCGGAAGTCCGCCACCAGCGAGTCGCCGTCGAACACGCCCACGACGATGTGCGTGTTGCCCACGTCGACGGCCAGCAGCATGGCGGCGAGTGTATGCATCATCGCGGGGTGATCGGGCTCCTCGACATCGGCGGCACCAAGCTGGCCGCGGCCCGGTCGGCGGAGCCCGGGCGTTTGCAAAACCTGCAACGCACTCCGACGCCGGCCGACCCCGCAGGCGCCCTGGCCTCACTTCTCGACCGAGCCGCGGACGGAGCTGAGCTGGACGCCATCGCCGTGTCCCTGCCCGGACCCTTCGACCGCGCTGGAGCAGCGCTGATCGACCCTCCGGGCATGCCCGAACGCTGGCACGGCCTCCGCGTCGGCGAGGATTTGGGCGAGCGTTACGGCTGCCCGGTGGTGGTGGAGAACGACGCCAACGCCGCCGCTCTCGCCGAGGCGACGTGGGGCGCCGGCCGGGACGCGCAGACCGTTGTGTACTTCACCGTTTCGACAGGCGTGGGCACCGGGGTGGTGCGCGACGGGGCGGTCTGGCACGGCCGCCACGACACGGAGGGCGGCCACCAGGTGGTCTGGCCGCGCTGGGCCGGCGGCCCGCCGTGCCACTGCGGCGGGGCCGGGTGCCTCGAGGCGCTGGCCAGCGGCCTCGCGATCGAGCGCCGCTTCGGGGTGCGCGGCGAGCACCTCGAGGACCCCGAGGCCTGGGCCGACATCGGCCGCTGGCTGGGGCTCGGGGCCGTCAACGCCATCGCCCTGGTCGACCCCGACGTGGTGCTCTTCGGGGGCGGCGTCACCGCCGCCTGGGACCGCTTCGCCCCGTCGCTGCAACGGACCATCGCCGAGCACCTCCACCTGCAGCCGGTGCCCCGGGTCGAGCTGGGCTCGCTGGGCGAGGAGCGCAACCTGCTCGGCGCGCTCGCGCTGGGCGCCGCCGCGCTGGCCGCACCGGTACGCTGAGGCGCTGATGGCGAGGGTGCGCATCGTCTGCGACAGCACCGCGGACCTGGAGCCCGGGTTCCGCCGCGCGCACGACGTGCGCGTGGTGCCGCTCAAGGTGATCTTCGGTGACGAGGTCCTGGAGGACGGCGAGACCATCCGCCCGGACGAGTTCTACCGGCGCATGCGCGAGTCGCCGGTGCACCCACGCACCTCACAGCCTGCCCCGGGCGAGTTCGAGACCGTCTTTCGCGACCTGACGGCCGATGGGTCGGCCGTGCTCTGCACGACGATCTCGGCCGAGCTGAGCGGCACGTACGCCTCGGCAGAGCAGGCGCGCGCGGCGCTGCCGGACGCCGACATCCGCGTGATCGACACTCGCACCGTCGCGGTTGCCCACAACGCGATGGTCCACGCCGCTGTCGCCGCGGCCGAGGCGGGAGGCGGCGCCGACGAGGCCGAGGCGGCGGTGCGCCGGCTGATCGCCGATCTGCTCGTGCTGTTCACCGTGGACACCCTCGAGTACCTGCGCCGCGGCGGCCGGATCGGCGGCGCCCGGGCGCTGGTGGGCTCGGTGCTCGACATCAAGCCGATCCTGGAGATCCGCGACGGGCGCATCGAGCCCGTCGACCGGGCC
This sequence comes from Candidatus Dormiibacterota bacterium, assembly GCA_019245575.1. Lineage (GTDB taxonomy): Bacteria > Chloroflexota > Dormibacteria > Aeolococcales > Aeolococcaceae > JAFARE01. Next base: position 37,954 of record JAFARE010000018.1, read on the forward strand.
CGGACCCTGGCCCGCGCGCTGGACCGGATGGTGGGCGACGTGGGCAAGGCGGCCGCGAGGTGGGGCGGCGCCGACGTGGTCGTGGGTCATGGCGACCGGCCCGACGAGGCGGCCCGTCTGGCGGAGCGGATCCGGCCGCTGGCCGGCGCCGGTTCGGTCAAGGTGATCGACGTCGGCCCGGTGATCGGCTGCCACGCCGGCCCCGGCGTCTTCGGGCTGGGGTTCGCGCCACTTGCGCCCGGGAGCCCGGCCGCGTAGCATCTAGGTTGGTCGTCCGACCAAGAAGGAGACACCAACCATGGGCATCCTGGATCGGCATCTGTTTCTCGATCGCCAGGCGCAGCCCGGCCGCCACCCGGACTCCCTCATCGACTCGCTGCTCGACGCTCCGATCTTCAATGGCATCCACCGCGAGGAGATCGTGGCCATCCTCACACCGTTCGACGAGGAGCGGTTCGACGCCCACCACCGCGTCACGCTGCAGGGCCTGCGCGGGTCCGACTTCTACGTGATCACCCGCGGTGAGGCACGCGTCCTTGTCGACGGGGCTGCCGTGGCCCGCCTGGGCCCTGGCGACTTCTTCGGCGAGGTGGGCGTCCTGAGTGACGGCCTCCGCACCGCCACGGTCGAGGCCGAGACGCCGCTCACCGTGCTCGCGCTGCCCAACCGCGGCCTGGAGGACCTGCTGGTGCGCCACCCGCAGCTCAGCGTCAACCTGCTACGCCAGGTGCTCGTGCGGTTCCGGGTGGTCTCGTCGCGGCCGGATTCCTGACTCGCCGGGATGCGCGCGGCCGCTGAGCTACGATGATCGCCAGGTACGCGATGGCCCAACAGCAAACGCTCCCCGGTCGCGGCGAATCGAACGCGTCGCTCGAGAAGGGCGCCGAGCCCGGGCGTCGCGGCCAGATCGTCATGGCCGCCACGGCGGTGCTGGCCCGGCAGGGGTACGGCGAGACCTCGCTCAAGGACGTCGCCCGCGAAGCCGGCGTCGCGCCCGGGCTGCTCCATTACTACTTCGAGTCGAAGCACGAGCTCCTGCTCGAGGTCGTCTCGGGCATGGAGCGGGAGATGAGCGCCGACTGGCAGAGCGCGGTGGCGGACATCGACGACCCCCTGGAGCGAATCGTCGCCGCGCTCGACCACGCCGCGGCCCGCTGCTCCGAGCGACCGGAGTTCTTCCGGCTCCTCTTCGACCTCTACAACCTGGCGCTGAGCAGCCCGGCCCTGCGGGTGCGCTGCGCCGAGATGTGGCAACGGTTCATCGACGACATCGAGGGCGAGATCCGGCGCGTGCTGGGCCGCCTCCCCGCCTACGCGGTGGTGCCGCCGCGCGACCTCGCCGGCGCCGTGGCCGGCGCGATCGATGGGATCGCCCTCTCCGGGCTGGTGATGCAGCACTCGCCTCGCGAGCTGTACCACGCGCTCAAGGTGCTGCTCCTCTCGTTGGTGGTCACCGCGTACGTCACGGCGGGCCAGGAGCCGCCGGTGGCCCGGTTGCGCGAGCTCCTGGTGCGCAGCGGCTGACGCTGGCCGCGCGGCTCGAGCTCCGCTGCCCCGGTGGCTGTGAGGACGGCCGGTTCGAGGCGTTGAACGCGCCGCTGATCGTCGACGGCTCGGGCCGGTACCTCGAGCACGACTCGACCACCGCAACCTATGTATGCATGCGCTGCCAGAGCGTCGCCGTGGACGTCGCGGCGGCGGCCCGGGAGATGCGCCTGCGCGAGACGCTGCAGACGGACACGCTGGTCTGCCCTGTGTGCGGCCTGGAGATGCTGCTCCCGGAGGAGGACCCGGATGCGGCCGTCGTCGAATGCCCCGCCTGTGAGACGCGCTTCGGCGTCGAGGAAGGGCGTCGTTTTCTGCACGGCGGCGGCTCTGTGGGCGGGCTCGACGCCGCTTCGTTCGAGCCCTGAGTTGTCACAACCCTCTGGAGATGCAACCGGTCTGCGACCGGCCCTCAGAACCCGGCGCCCGCCATCCGACAGCGCTTAGGAACCCTTAACACCCCGTACCTATCGCGTCACGCGTCCCAATCCATTCGAACCGTATAAACGCTCCGGGTTCGTCAGTGGACGGGGGACCCGCTGAGTACGAGGTGAGACGCGGTGACCAGGGGCAACACGGCTGGGACCGGCACAGAGATGCGCGGGGCAACCCGCACAGTGGGGCGGCGCATCGTCACTACGCTGCTTTCCGCCGCCGGATTGGCGCTCCCCCTGGCACCCGCGGCCGCCATGGCGGCGCCCATGAGCGCCGGTCCGATGACCGCGGTGATCGTCCGCGGCGACACCGGATGCAGTGCGGCCGTGCGCGCGGCGGTGCTGCAGGCCGGCGGCCGCATGACACGGCCGCTCTCGATTCTCGACGGTGGCGCCGCCCTCGTCCCCGCGGGGAAGCTGGCCGGTCTCGCCGCGTCGCCGTGCGTTGCCGCGGTGTCGCCGGACGCGACCCTCGCCCCCGCCTCCATCGGCGGGTACGACCCGACGGCCGACACCGGCTCGCTCTACAACACGACGCAGCTCATCGGCGCCCAGAAGGTCTGGAAGAAGGGGTTCACGGGACAGGGCGTGGGCGTCGCGCTCATCGACACCGGCGTCGCGCCGGTGCAGGGGCTGAGCGCGACCGGTCAGCTGATCAACGGCCCGGACCTGTCATTTGACTCGCAGGTGCCCGCACTGACCTACAACGACGAGTACGGGCACGGCACGCACCTCGCCGGGATCATCGCGGGCAACGACCTGTGGGCGCAGACCAACGCATCGCCGGCGAGCCCGGCGCCCGCGGCCTCCGCGCCGAGCGGCGGGCTCACCGGCGTGGTCACGTCGGCCGTCAACGCGGTGACCGGCATTCTCGGCGCCAGCAGCGCGTCGAGCTCCGCGTCGAAGTACGCGGGCAACACGAACGCATTCATCGGCGTTGCGCCCGACGCGCACATCCTCAACATGAAGGTGGGCGACGAGAACGGCGTCGTCGACGTCTCGCAGGTCATCGCGTCGATCGACTGGGTCGTGCAGCACGCCAATGACGCCGGGCTGAACATCAAGGTCATCAACCTCTCTTACGGGACGGCGAGCAGCCAGGCGTACAAGCTCGACCCGCTGGCCTTTGCCGCAGAGGTCGCGTGGCACCACGGCATCACGGTCGTCACCGCCGCGGGCAACGCGGGCAACAGCTCCACGTCGCTGAGCGACCCGGCGTACGACCCGTACCTGATCGCGGTCGGAGCAGCCGACACGCAGGGGACGAACGGCACCGCGGATGACACCGTGGCGACGTTCTCCAACTCGGGCGACGGCACGCGCAACCCGGATCTGGTCGCGCCTGGTGTGCACATCGAGAGCCTGCGCGATCCCGGTTCGAACATCGACCTGCAGAACCCCAACGCGCCCGTGGGCACGCGGTTCTTCCTCGGCAGCGGCACGTCGCAGGCTGCCGCGGTGGTGTCGGGCGCCGTGGCGCTCTACTACTCGGCACATCCGCTGGCCACGCCGGACACGGTCAAGCGCGCGTTCGTCAACGGCGCCACACCGCTGGCGAACGAGCCCGCGACGCTGCAGGGCACGGGCGAGCTCAACGTGGCGAACGCCATCGGGCGCTACGCGCCGGCCGCCAAGCAGAGCTTCACGCAGTCCGACGGCACGGGGACGCTCGACGCATCGCGTGGCGGTATGTACGTCACGACGTCGAGCGGCGTGGCGCTGACCGGCGAGCAGGACATCATGGGCAACGCGTGGAGCTCGCCTGCAATGGCGCAGGCCGAGGCCTCGGCGAGCGCCTGGAACGGCGGCACCTTCAACGGCGCTGGCTGGTCGGGCGCCGGGTGGTCGGGCGCCGGTTGGTCCGGCGCAGGCTGGTCCGGGGCGGCATGGTCCGGAGCCGGCTGGTCCGGTGCCGGCTGGTCCGGCGCGGGATGGTCCGGCAGCACATGGAACGGCGCCGGCTGGTCTGGCGCGGGATGGTCCGGAGCCGGCTGGTCGGGAGCAGGGTGGTCAGGTGCGGGCTGGTCGGGCGCGGGGTGGTCGGGCGCCGCCTGGTCCGGCGCGGGATGGTCCAGCTTCGACTGGAGCTGAGGTGAGCCAGGAAGCCGGGCGCCCGCGGGCCCGCACCAGAAGCGTGTGGGTCTTCAACGCCGGCCTCGCAGTGGCGGCACTCATGCTCTACTTCGGCGTGGTGCGAGGTCTGCCCCAGCGCTGGGGCGCGATCCACCTTCTCTTCCCGGTGCTCGCGGGCGCCTTCTGCGTGACCGAGTCGTGGCGCGTCTACATCCACTTCCGGCGCAACGCCCAGTCGTACTCGCTGAGCGAGATCACGCTGATCATCGGCCTCTTCTTCGCCACACCTGACGAGCTCCTGCTGGCCCGCGTGGCGGGGACCGCCGTGGGACTCGGTCTTGTGCGGCGCCACCCGCCGATCAAGCTCGTGTTCAACCTGGTGCTGTTCGCTATCGAGGCGGAGCTCGCCGCGATCCTGTTCAGCACACTCGTGCCGGCGCACGACATCGCGTCGCCGCGCAGCTGGCTGATGGTCCTGCTCATCGTCGCTGCATGCTCCCTCTGCGGTTTCATGCTCAGCGCGACGGCGATCTCACTGGCGGAGGGTTCGCAGCAGCGCCGTCAGTGGCTGCAGCCGATGGCGATCGTGCTCGTCGGCGGCGCGGCCAACGCCAGCTTCGGCCTCGAGGTGGTGGCCGCGGTCTCGCGCAACGTCCTGGAGATGCTGCTGCTGGTGCTGCCCATAGCGACGTTGCTCGCCGCGTACGCGCTGTACACGCGCGAGCATCAGAAGCGGCAGCAGCTGCAGTACCTGTACCAGTCGAGTGATCTGCTGCAGCGCGCCACCACGCACAGGGCCGCGATCCCGGAGCTGCTGGCACAGCTGTGCCAGGTGTTCCGCGCCGAGTTCGCCGCGATCACGCTGCTGCCCGCTGCAAACGGCGGGGACAGCGGCTACTCGATCCTCATGCGCCGCGGCAGCGCGTCGGAGCGCGCCGAGACGGTGCGCGCGGAGCTGCTCGACCGCTTTCTCGTCCTCATCAAGGAGGAGCAGTCGGGTCTGATCGCGACCTCGGGCCATCGCGACTCGGCGGTGCAGGAATGGCTCGACGGCGAGGACCTGCGCGACGCGATGATGACCGCGCTGCAGAGTGACGGCAGCCTGCTCGGCGCGCTGGTGGTGGGCAACCGCCTCAGCGACGTGAGCTCGTTCGGGTCCGACGACCTAGCGCTGTTCGAAACGTTCGCCAAGCAGGCCAGCGTCGCGGTGCAGAACGCGCGTCTGGACAACCGTCTCAAGCACCAGGCGTTCCACGATCCGCTCACCGGCCTGGCCAACCGCGCGCTGTTCACGGACCGCCTCCAACATGCGCTCACGCGGCGTGACCGGCTTCAGGACTCGCTTGCGGTTGTGTTCCTCGACCTCGACGACTTCAAGATGATCAACGACAGCCTGGGACACGCCGCGGGCGACGAGCTCCTGGTCAACGTCGCGGGACGACTGCAGACGGTGCTGCGTCCATCGGACACCGCCGCTCGCTTCGGCGGCGACGAGTTCGCCATCCTGCTCGAAGAGGTGGGACCGGGCTACGACGTCATCGGCGTGGCCGAGCGCATCGTCGCGGTGCTGCACCCGCACTTCATGATCGGCGGCCGCGAGATCGCGGTGCACGCGAGCCTCGGTGTGGCCACCGGCGATTCCGGGCCGATGCCGGCCGAGGAGCTGTTGCGCCGCGCGGACGTGGCGATGTACCGCGCCAAGATGAAGGGCAAGGGCACGTTCGAGATCTTCGAGCAGAGCATGCAGGAGGTGGTGACGCGCCGCCTCGAGGTGCGCACCGACCTGGAGCGCGCCATCGAGCGCGACGAGCTGGTGCTGCGCTACCAGCCAATCGTCGAGATGGCGACCGGACGGCCCATCGGCGTGGAGGCCCTCGTGCGCTGGGACCATCCCCACTGGGGCTTCGTGATGCCGGATGAGTTCATCAACGTTGCCGAGGAGACAGGCCTGGTCAATGCGCTCGGGCTCAACGTGCTCGAGCAGGCGTGCCGCCAGTGCCAGGAATGGCAGATCGCATTTCCCGACCAGGCTGCGTTCTCCGTCAGCGTCAACGTGTCACCGCGGCAGCTGCGCAACGCCAGCTTCGCCTCCGATGTGTGGGACGTGCTGCGCCGCACCGGGATGCATCCGTCCCGCCTCGTGCTGGAGATCACCGAGAGCGTCATGCTGGAGGACCCGCACCACGCCGGCGACCGCCTGCGTGAGCTGAAGGCGCTGGGAGTGCGCATCTCCATGGACGACTTCGGCACCGGATACTCGTCGCTGTCGGTGCTGCAGGACCTGCCGCTGGACATCCTCAAGATCGACAAGGCATTCGTCACGGACGTCGCTGACGACCCGCGCCGCGCGGCGTTCGCCCAAGCCATCATCCGGCTGGGCAAGACGCTCGGGCTGCGCATGGTGGCGGAGGGCGTCGAGCACCAAGCGCAGATCGACCGTCTGCGCGCGCTGGGATGTGAGCTCGCGCAGGGCTACTACTACTCGCGTCCTGTAGAAGCGGGCGAGATCACGCGCATGCTGCACGACACGACCGACGCGGAGCAGCCGCACGACGCCGCAGACGACGATGAGGTGCTCATGCTCCCCGTGGACCGCGCCGGCGGCAGGCTGGCCACGCGCATCGCGGCCGAGGGTCGCCGCCCCGCCTGACCCTCAGGCGCGCGCGAGCCGGCGCAGCGCCGACCTCGCAGCGTGGTACCCGCACATGCCGTGCACCCCGCCGCCCGGCGGCGTCGAGGCCGAGCAGAGGAACACGCCGGGAAGTGGCGTGCGGTACGGGTCGAGGCGCAGCACCGGACGCGCCAGCGTCTGCCGCAGATCCTGCAGGCCGCCGCCGATGTCGCCGCCCACGCAGTTGGGGTCCGCCCGCTCGAGGTCCGCGGGAAGGTGCACCGCGCGAGCGAGGATGCGCTCGCGGAACCCCGGTGCGAAGCGCTCCACCTGCGCTTCGATGCGCGCGGTCATGTCCACGGTGGAGCCGTTCGGCACGTGGCAGTACGCCCATGCGGTGTGCTTTCCCTTCGGCGCGCGCGACTCGTCAGCGATCGTGGGTTGCACGAGAAGCACGAATGGCCGCCCGGGATGGCGCCCGCGCGCCACGTCGGCTTCGGCATCCGCCACCGCCTCCAGCGTGCCGCCGACATGCACCGTCAGGGCCCGCGAGCACTCCGCGGCGCGCCATGGGATGGGCGCGTCGAGCGCCCAGTCCACCTTGAATGCCCCCGGCGCGTAGCGATATCGCCGCAGCTGCCCTGCATAGCGCGCCGGCAGTGAGTCGCCTGCGATCGACAGCAGCTGGCGCGGCGTCACATCGAGCAGGTGCACGCGCGCCTCGGGAAGGTCGCGCAGCGTGCGCACACGGCATCCTGTCTGCAGCGTCACGCCATGCTCGCGCGCGATGGCTGCCATCGCCTGCGTGAGCCGCGACGACCCGCCGCGAACCACGGGCCAACCCGCGGCGTGTGCCGCCGCTCCGAGCAGCAGCGCCGCGGCCGACGACGCGGGCGCGTCGAGCGGGAGCACGGAGTGCGCACCCAGCCCCGCGAGCAGCGCGCGAGCGCGAGGCTCGTTGAAGCGGCGCGCGAGCAGCGTCACCGGCTGCAGCGCATCGACGCCGAACCGCGCGGCGCGAACCAGGTGCAGGGGGCGCAGCAGGGGACCGAGGAACTGCTCGAGCAGCGGGTCGAGCGCATCCACCACGGGGCTCATCAGCCCCTTGTAGGCATCGCCGTCGCGGCCGAGTGCAGCGGTCGTCGCCTCCACCGAGCGCATTGCGGCCGCAGCGCCGTCGTCGAGCGGATGCGCGAAGGGGACCTCGGTCTGGACGAATTCGGCCCCGTGCGACGTCAGGTCGAGGCCGCGCAGCGCGGGCGCGGCCAGCGCGAAGAGCGTCACCGCGGCGCCGTAGTCGTGGATGAACCCTGGCAGCGTCAGGTCGCCGGAGCGGCAGGCGCCGCCGATGTCGTCCTCGCCCTCAAGCACCAGCGTGCTGACACCAGCTCGCGCCAGGGTGATCGCCGCCATCAGCCCGTTGGGCCCCGAGCCGACGACGACGGCGTCGTGCGACCCGCGGCTCACGCGGGCAGCTCGGGCAGCAGCGCGACGGTTGCCGATATCGGCCCCGAATCGTCGGGGATGTCCGACCAGAAGCGCGAGAACCGCCCGTCGAAGCTGATGACGCGGCCGTCGTGCAGCGCGACGGGCGCATCACCCCAGTGCGGTGTGTGGCCGTGCACGACGCGGCGAGCGCCGAAGTGTGTGAGATAGCGCTGCAGCCGCTGCTCGTCCGCGAATGCGTGCCGGCCGATTGTGTATCGCAGCGCGGTCAGCACTCCGCCGGGCCGGTTGAGGTGGCGCGACACAGCGGCGTTGACCTCGTCGACCGTGGCGCCGAGCTCCGCGTATCTGTCGTCGTCGGTGTGCTGCACCAGCGTGCTGTCGTCCAGCATGAGCATGAAGGGCAGCCCGCGCAGCCACCCTTCCAGCTCGGCATCCTCCGCCACCGCGTGCAGGTCGGCCCAGTCGCCGCGACGGCTGAGCCACAGCTCCTCGATCGAGATGCCGTCGCGCGTGCGCCATTCGGCGAGCTCGGTGACGCCGCGCGATCGCTCCAAGATCACGAGCAGAAAGAGATCGTGATTGCCCAGCACCGCGCGCGAGTTGCGCCGCTGCATGACGAGGCGCGCGGCAGCGGCGCCCCCGGCTGCGCCGGGCTCGCCGCCCTGGAAGAAGTCGCCCAGAAAGACCGTGTCGACATCATCGGCGGGGTACGGCGCCAGCGCCTCGCGCAGGCGCTCGACGTCACCCTGCACGTCGCCGACGATCAGCACAGGCCGGTGTTGCATGGCCTCCAGAATAAGATCCGCGCTGCCGACAGCATCCATGCGTCGGGGTGGCGAGAGTCCTCCGGCCTCTAGCCACCCCGACGCTATGAATCGTTTCACAGCGCGGCTCCTATTCCTCCGAGCCGATGGGTGAGCGCTGCGTTGCTTCGACGAGAACGGCCGCATGATCGAGCGCCTGCGCGACGGCGCGTGGTCCAGGGCCGCCGATGATGTCGCGACGCGCCAGCGCCGCGTCCACGTCGAACAACCCCAGCAGGGCCTCGTCCGCCGCGGGCGATGCGGCGCGCCACTCATCCAGCGTGACATCGCGCAGGCTGCGCTGCTCGGCAACGGTGCGCCGCACCATTTCGCCGACGATGCGGTGCGCGTCGCGGAATGGAACACCGCGGCGCACGAGGTGCTCCGCCACGTCGGTCGCCAGCAGCGCGGGGTCGGATGCCGCCGCGCGCATGCGCTCGCGGTTGAACGAGACCACATCGATCAGGTCGGCGAGCACGTCGACCGTCGCGCGCGTGGTGTCGAGCGCCTCGAAGAGTGCGCGCTTGTCCTCCTGCAGGTCGCGGTTGTACGCGAGCGGCAGGCCCTTGAGCGTCATCAGCAGTGACACGAGCGCCCCCGCCACACGCCCGCTGCGGCCACGTGCCAGCTCGGCGACGTCGGGATTCTTCTTCTGCGGCATCAGGGATGAACCGGTGGCGTGTGTGTCGGGCAGCTCCACAAAGCCGAATTCGGCGCTGGACCAGAGCACCAGCTCCTCGCCCAGACGGGAGAGATGCGCCATCACCAGCGCGCACGCGGCGGTGATCTCCACCGCGAAGTCCCTGTCTGACACCGAGTCGAGGCTGTTGCCGCTCACGGCGCTGAATCGAAGGTCGCGCGCAACAGCCTCGCGGTCCAGTGGGAGCGTCGAAGCCGCGAGCGCCCCGCTCCCCAGCGGCAGGATGTCGCATCGTTTGCGCGCGTCGAGCAGGCGCGCCGTGTCGCGCTGCAGCATCTCGACATACGCGAGCAGGTGGTGTGCCAGCGTCACGGGCTGCGCGCGCTGCAGGTGCGTGTACCCCGGCATGACGGTGGCCGTCTCGACTCGCGCGCGCTCGATGAGCGCGTCCTGCAGGCGCGCAATCGACAGCACGGTGTCCGCGCAGGCGCGGCGCGCGTAGAGGCGGAGGTCCGTCGCCACCTGGTCGTTGCGGCTCCGGCCGCTGTGGATCTTCGCGCCCACGTCGCCGGCGAGCTCGATCAGGCGGCGCTCCACCGCCGTATGGATGTCCTCATCATCCGGCCGGACGGCGAAGCCGCCGCCCGCAACCTCGCCGGCGATCGTGTTGAGCGCCGTCTGCAGCGCGGTGTGCTCGGCGTCGTCCAGGATGCCGATGGCGTGGAGCATCGCCGCGTGCGCCTGCGAGCCGGCCACGTCGTCGGGCAGCAGCCGCAGGTCCGAGGTGTCGCGCGTGTACTGCTCGACGGATTGCGCCGTGGCGCCGCCCAAGCGGCCTGCCCAGACCTTTGCCGCGGGAGCGCCGTCCTCCTGGTGCGTGTCAGCCATCGCCGCGGCGGCGCGTGCGCCGCTGCACCGGCAGTGGAGCCGCGTCGTCGAGCGCCCCCTGCACACGCGTCTGCGTGCGCAGAGGCAATCCGAACAGCTCGATGAAGCCGCGCGCTGCCCCGTGGTCGAAGCGATCCTGGGTGCGATCGTACGTTGCCAGGTCGGACTGATACAGCGAGCGCTGCGCGCGCCGGCCGGTCACGCGCGCCTCACCGTGGCCCAGGCGCAGGCGCACGCTGCCGCTCACATGTTCCTGCGTTGCGCGGACGAACCCTTCGAGCGCCGCCCGCAGCGCACCGAACCAGAGACCGTCGTACACGAGGCGTCCCCACTCGTCCGCCACGTGACGCTTGAACAGCTGCAGGTCACGCGTCAGCGTCAGCGACTCCAGCGCGCCGTGCGCCATGTGCAGCACCACCGCGGCCGGTGCCTCGTACACCTCGCGCGACTTGATGCCGACCAGCCGATCCTCCACGTGGTCGATGCGTCCGACGCCGTGCGCGCCCGCCACGGCGTTGAGACGCGCGACGAGCTCCTCCGGCGCCAGCGTCTCGCCATCAAGCGAGGTGGGCGTCCCGCTCTCGAAGCCGACCTCGATGACGCCGTCGGAGGACGCACCGTCGGTCTGCGTCCACTCGAAGACATCCGCGGGCGGCTCCGCCCAGGGATCCTCGAGCACGCCGCACTCGACGCTGCGGCCCCAGAGGTTCGCATCGACGGAGTACGGCGAGTCCGTCGTCACGGGGACATCGATCCCGTGCCGCGCCGCGTACTCGATCTCCTGGGGGCGACCCATGTCCCAATCACGCACCGGCGCCACCACGCGCAACTCCGGCGCAAGGGCGCCGACGGCGACGTCGAAGCGCACCTGGTCGTTGCCCTTCCCGGTGCAGCCGTGCGCCACCGCCACCGCTCCCTCCTCTCGCGCCACGTCCACCAGCAGCTTCGCGATGAGCGGCCGGGCGAGCGCCGTGGCCAGCGGGTACACGCCCTCGTACAGCGCTCCGGCGGCGAGCGTGGGGAAGCAGAAGTGTTCGATGAAGATGCGCTTCGCGTCGACCACGTGCGCACTCACAGCCCCGGTCCGCAGCGCGCGCGCGGCTACGGCGTCGACGTCCTTGGCCTCACCCAGGTCGGCCGTCAGCGTGACGACCTCATATCCCAGCTGCTCCTGCAACCAGCGGATCGCGACCGACGTGTCCAAGCCGCCGCTGTACGCGAGCACGCAGCGCTCGCTCATCGTGCCTCGCCGCTCATCGCCCGCAGGCGCAACCACAGGCGCTGCGCAGCCGGACGCGACCGCGTCACCACGAGCACCGTGTCGTCACCCGCGACGGTGCCGGCCACTTCGTCGAACCGCGCGGCGTCGAGCGCGCTGGCCACAAGTGGCGCGGTGCCCGGCGCGGCACGCAGGATTCCGAGCAGGTCGATGAACTCGATGGACTGCACGTGCTCCCCCAGTGCGCTGCGCAGCCTGCGCTGCGCACCCTCGACGTCGAGCTCGGCGGCCGGCGTCGTGTACCGCGGCCCGAGGTGGTCGTGCACGCGGAGGAGGCCGAGCTCGCGGATGTCGCGGCTCACGGTGGCCTGCGTGGCGTCGACGCGTCGCCGGCGCAGCAGCTCCACCAGCTCCTCCTGCGTGCGCACCACGCGCGTTCGCACCAGGTCGAGGATCGCGCGCTGGCGCGCCGTCTTGCCGCTGAGGGGCAGTGCGCGCGCGGCGGTCGCCATCAGCCCGCCTCCACATCGGCAAAGGCTGCGCGAAGCCGGCGCACGGCCTCGTCGGCGTCGTCGCGCGTGAGGATCAGCGGCGGCACCAGCCGCAGCGTGCGCGGCGTGGGTGCGTTGACGATGACGCCGCGGCCGAGCGCGGCCGTCGTCACCTTGGATGCGATGTCGCGCGTGAGCCCCACGCCGAGCATGAGGCCGCGCCCGCGGACGTGGTCGACGGGCATGCCGTCCGCCGCCAGCGATGTCAGCGACTCCGACAGGTAATCGCCGACCAGCACGGCGTTCTCCAGCAGCCGCTCGTCGTCGATGGTGCGCATCACCGCGACGCCGGCCGCGCACGCGAGCGGACCGCCGCCGAAGGTGCTGCCGTGGTCTCCGGGTTCGAAGACGTCCGCGCGCGGCGCGGCCAGGATGGCGCCGATGGGCACGCCGCCGCCCAGGCCCTTGGCCGTGGTCATGATGTCCGGCGCGACGCCGTCGTGCTGATGCGCCCACCAGGCGCCGGTGCGCCCCATGCCCGTCTGCACCTCGTCCAGGATCAGCAGCACATCGCGCTCGTCGCACAGCGCGCGGATGCGCTGCAGCGCACCCGGGTCGAGCGGATGCACGCCGCTCTCGCCCTCGATGGGCTCGAGCATCACGGCGCACGTCGTGTCGTCGATCGCAGCGGCGAGCGCCTCGAGGTCGTTGAAGCGAACGTGCGTGAAACCGGCCGGCAGGGGCCGGAAGCTCTCCTGGTAGCGGCGATTCGCCGTCGCCGCGAGGGCGCCCAGGGTGCGGCCGTGGAACGCGCCCTCCATGCACACGATGCCGGTGGCGCCGCCGCGCTCCCGACGGCCCCATTTGCGCGCCAGCTTGATCGCGCCCTCGGTCGCTTCGGTGCCGCTGTTGCAGAGGAACACGCGGCTCTCGAAGGCGGAGTCGACGAGCCGCTGGGCAAGCTCGAGCTGCGGCTCCGTGAAGTAGAGGTTGCTCGTGTGGACCAGGTGCGCGGCCTGCTCCTGCAACGCCTGCCGCAGCGCCGGATGCGCATGGCCGAGCACGTTGACCGCGATGCCACCCACCATGTCGAGCAGCTCACGGCCCTCCGCGTCGCGCACCCACACGCCGCTGCCGCTCACGAGCGTGACCGGCTGGCGGGCGTACGTGTCCATCAGCAGGCGCGACGCGCGCTCCGCGGTCGTGTCGCGAACCGTCTCAGGCGCCGTGCTCACTCCGCCACCACCGACGTGAACATGGTGCCCACTCCGCTCTCGGTGAGCAGCTCGAGCAGCAGCGCGTGCGGCACGCGCCCGTCGATGATGTGCGCGGCGCATCCCGTCTCCGCCGCCCGGATGGCGGCCTGCACCTTGGGGATCATGCCGCCGTACACCACGCCGTCATTGATGAGGCGGCGCGCCATGAGGCTGTCCACCTCGCTGATCAGCATGCCGGCGGCGTCGCGCACGCCCTCGACGTCGGTGAGCAGGATCAGCTTCTTCGCGCGCAGCGCGACCGCGAGCTCCGCCGCCACGGCGTCCGCGTTGACGTTGTAGGCCTGGCCGTCATAGCCGAGCCCGATGGAGGCCACCACCGGGATCCGCCCCTGGTCGAGGATCGACGTGACCGGCTCGGCGTTGACCTGGTCGACGTCGCCGACGAAGCCGAGCTCGGCCCCGCCCTCCCCCTGACGCGGCCGCACCAGCAGCGTGGGTCCGTCCTCGCCGCTCAAGCCCATGGCGCCGCCGCCCATGTGGTTGATGCGCGACACGATGTCGGGCCCAACCTTGCCGGTGAGCACCATCTTGGCGATCTCCATGGTCGGCGCATCGGTCACGCGCAGGCCGTTGACGAAGCGCGGCTCGAGGCCCACTCGCTGCTGCCAGGCGCTGATCTCGGCGCCGCCACCGTGCACGAGCACGGGGCGCATGCCCACGAAGCGCAGCAGCACGATGTCCTGCAGCACCTCGTCTGTCGCGCCGCCGGTGGCCGCGTCGACCGCGCCGCCGAGCTTGATCACCAGCGCGTCGCCGCTGAAGCGCTTGATGTACGGGAGCGCCTCGATGAGCACCTCGGCTCGGCGGATGCGGTCCTCGATCGTCTCAGTGGCCATTGCTGCGTTCACTCCTGACGGTGCGCTGGTGTGTCATGTCGTGTAGTCGGCGTTGATGTGCACATACTCGGGCGTGAGGTCGCAGCCCCACGCGTGGCCGTGCGCGTCGCCGGCGCCGAGGTCGACGGCCACGTCGACACGTGGCCGGCGCAGCGCTGCGCGCACCGTTTCGAGGTCGCCGCCGGTGGGAGCGCCGCGGTCGAACACGGTCACGCCGCCGATGGTGATGCGGCAGCGATCCAGCGCGAACGTCGCGCCGCTGCGGCCCAGCGCCGCGACGATGCGGCCCCAGTTCGGATCGGCGCCGTGCACGGCGCTCTTCACCAGCGGGCTCGCGGCGACGGTGCGCGCCGCGACGCGCGCGTGGTCGCGCTCCGCGGCGCCGGTCACGTCGACACGGAAGTAGCGCTCGGCCCCCTCCGCGTCCGCCACCAGCTGTTCGGCGAGCGACTCACTCACCGCGCACACGGCAGCGTCGAGGCCGGCGAGCGCAACCGGGTCGTCGTCGAACGACGGTCCGCCGGCCGCGCCGTTGGCCAGCAGCAGCACAGCATCGTTGGGTGAGGTGTCGCCGTCCACCGTCACGCAGTTGAAGGTCTCATCGCTCGCGCCTGTGAGGATGGTGTGCAGCGCGGCCGCGGACACCGGCGCGTCCGTCGTCATGAAGGCCAGCAGCGTGGCCATGTCCGGGTGGATCATGCCCGCACCCTTGGCGATGCCACCGACGGAGTAGCGCACGCCGGCGACCTCAAAGCCCGCACCCGCCAGCTTGGGCCGTGTGTCCGTGGTCATGATGGCGCGCGCTGCGTCGTTCCCTGTCGAATCGGCCAGCGCGGCCGCCTGCGTGATGCCGCCGACCACGCGAGCCATCGGCATCGGCCGGCCGATGACGCCGGTGCTGCACACAAGCACCTGCCACGGGTCCAGGCCGAGCGCGTCGCCGGCGGTGGCGCACATCAGCAACGCATCGCGGAACCCCTGCGCGCCGGTGCACGCGTTCGCGTTGCCGGCGTTGACGACAACGGCGCCGATCGGCGTGCCGCGGCGCAGCGTCAGCTGCGAGATGACGACCGGCGCGGCCTTCACCGCGTTGCGCGTGAACACGCCCGCCGCCGAGGCGGGCGCCTCCGAGTAGATCAGCGCAACGTCGAGCCGTTGCTCGTCTCCATCGCCGCGCACGCCGGCGGCGGCCGCGCCGGTGCGAAAGCCGAGTGGAGCGCACACGCCCACCCTGTCCAGCCGCTCCACCTCGACGCTCACGGCCATAGCGCTCGGGACTCCAGTCCCGCCGTCTCCGCAAAGCCGAAGCGCACGTTGAGATCCTGCACCGCCTGGCCGGCCGCGCCCTTGACCAGGTTGTCGATGGCTGCCATGACCACGGCGGTGCCGTCCTGCCAGCCCACGTGCACGGCCGCGGTGTTGGTGCCCGTCACGAGCTTGGTGGCCGGCGGCGCCGCGGTGATCCGAACGAACTCGTTGGCCGCGGCGAACGACTCGTAGGCGCTTGCCAGGTCGGCCTCGGTCACTCCGGCACGCGGCTGCATGTACGCGGTGGCGAGAATGCCGCGCGTCATCGGCACCAGGTGCGGCACGAATGTGAGCCGCACGCTGCCGCCGGCAGCGCGCTCCATCTGCTCCAGCATCTCCGGCTTGTGCCGGTGCCCGGACACGCCATACGCGTGCACCGACTCGTTCACCTCGCCGAAGGACGTGCCCAGCTGCGGAGAACGGCCGGCGCCGCTGACGCCGCTCTTGGCATCGACGACGATCACGGGTTCGACCAGCTGCGCGCGCAGCGCGGGCATGGTGGCCAGGAGCGCCGCCGTGGGATAGCAGCCGGGGACGGCAATCAGGTCCGCGCCGCGGATCGTGTCGCGCTCCAGCTCGGGGAGGCCGTACACGGCTTCGCCGCAGAGCTCGGCCGCCGGGTGCGAGACGCCGTACCAGCGCTCGTAGGCCGCCGCGTCGCGGAGACGGAAGTCGGCGCTGAGATCGATGACCACCGCGCCCGCGGACAGCCACGCGCCCGCGTGCTGCGCCGCGACGGTGTGGGGCAGCGCCGCAACAATCACATCCGCGGAGTCCGCCTCGAGCGACCCCTCGATCCGCAGCTCGACGTCGCTGCCGGGAACGGCGTCGCAGTGACGCTCGCCCGCGTGGCTGCGGCCCATCACGCGGACCAGACGCGCGTGCGGGTGGCGCTGCACAAGCGCCGCGCACTGCATGCCGATGTAGCCGGTGGCGCCGGCGACGGCCACGCGAAGCTCGCTGGAAGGCACCGTCAGAGTATACAGAGGTGTTGAATAATTATGCGGCCCGCAGCCTCAGCGGCGCAGACCGCGCACCCCGATCCTGCGGTTGCGCGCCCGCTCGATGTTCACAGCCGCCCCCACCAGCGCCAGGTGGGTGAACGCCTGGGGATAGTTTCCCAGGAGTTCGCCGCTCCTCGGGTCGACCTCCTCAGAGAACAGTCCCAGGGGCGACGAGAAGGAGAGGAGGCGCTCAAACCGGCGCTGCGCGCCCTCGAGGTCGCCGATGTGCGCCAGGGCGTCGGCGAGCCAGAACGACGTCATGAAGAACGCGCCCTCAGCGCCCTTGAGGCCGTCGTCTGTCTCCTCGGTTCGGTAGCGGCGCACCAGCACGCCCTCGCCCAGGTTCTGCTCGATGGCGCGGATGGTGCTGACCACTCGCGGGTCGCGGTCGCCGAGCAGACGCACCTGGCTGATCCGCAGCATCGCCGAGTCGAGGGCGTCGCCACCGAGCACCTGCGTGAACGCGCCGCGCTCCTCGGACCAGCCCTCGGTCAGGATGCGCTTGCGGATGGCGCGGCGGGCCGCCCGCCAGCGGTCATGGTCGTGCGGATGGTTCCAGCGGTCGGCGATGCGGATGCCGCGGTCGACCGCCACCCAGCACATCAGCTTGCTGTATGTGTACTGGGCGCGCTGGCTGCGCGCCTCCCAGATGGAGGAGTCGGCCTCCTCCCAGCGATCGATCGCCAGGTCGACGATGGCGCGCAGCTCGCGCCACAGCTCGCGGGATATGACGCCGCCGAACCGCGCGTACACGTACGCGCCGTCGAGCACCTCGCCGTAGACGTCGAGCTGCAGCTGGTGCGCAGCGGCGTTGCCCACGCGGACGGGGCGGGAGTGGCGATAGCCGTCCAGGTGGTCCAGCTCGACCTCCGTGCGGTGCGAGTGCCCGTCGAGGTCGAAGAGGTTGGGCACGGTGCGGCTGCGCTCGCCCAGGTGACGGTGCCTGAGCCAGTGGAAGAACCCCTCCGCCTCCCCGGTCAGGTCGAGCTGGAACAGGGCGAAGAGCGTGAACGACGCGTCGCGCAGCCATGTGTAGCGGTAGTCCCAGTTGCGGTCGCCACCGATCCACTCGGGAAGGCTCGTCGTGGGCGCGGCCACGATCGCGCCCGTGGGCGAGTACGACATCAGCTTCAGCGCCAGCGCCGAGCGCCACACGACCTGCTGGTACGGGCCGGCGTAGCTGCACTGCCCGATCCAGCGCCACCAGAACTGCTGCGTCGCGCGCATCAGCTCGCGCGCGTCCTCCACGTTCCATGCGCGCACGGCGCACTTCCCCGCCCGTGTGGCCCGGAGCGAGAAGGCGTGCGTCTCGCCCATGCGGAGGGTCACCCGCGATTCGGGCGCCGCATCCGGCGCCGTCGTCGTCAGGCAGAGATGGACTTTTCCACAGGCTGCGTGCACGTGATTGCCGTGAACGCTGAACTCGGCAGGCACGCGGCCGTAGCTCGGCGCCGGATGGAACTCGTGCTGCAGCGTGACCTCGCCGGCGAGGCATTCGACGATGCGCACCAGGCGCGGCTCGTTGTGCAGGCGAGCGTGCTGGTGCAGCTCGTGGTGCACGACGGGCATGAAGTCGGTGACGATGGCGAGCCCGCCGTCCGTCGAGTAGATCGTGTCCAGGATGTTGGTGCGGTCTCGGTAGCGCTGACGCACCGAGTACGAGTCGCTGGGACGGATCTGCCAGTAGCCGCCGGTGTGCGCGTCGAGGATGCGGCAGAAGAGCGCCTCGTCGTCGAAGCGCGGCAGGCACAGCCAGTCGATGCTGCCGTCGGCGCCCACCAGCGCCGCGGTGCGGCAGTCGCCGATGAGCCCGTACTGCGACAGCGGCAGGTACCCGTCGGCGCGGCGCCCGGCGTTGTCGGTCACGTGGCACGCGCCGGAGCGCTAGTACTCGTCCTCCGGCCTCCCGTCCTCGTCGTCGTCGGACTCGGTCTCCGCCGCCGGCTCTTCGGCCTCCGCCTGGAAGGTGGACATGCCCATCTCCTCCAGGTCCTCCGACGGCTCTGCGCCATCCGCCGTGTACGGCTCGTCGTCCTCGCCGGCGAGGCCCTCCTCGTCCATGCCCCGGGCTGCGAGCAGCGAGTCCTTGGCGTAGGGGCGGAACTCGTCCCGCCGGCCCGCCTTGGCCAGCGGAAACGATGGCTTGCCCACGTTCGCGGGCGACTGAAAGACCTCGCGGATGATGATCTCGATCTCGCGCTCGTCCGTCCGGGCGATGGCGGCGCTGTAGCGGTTGCCGCTCTCCATGAACGGCCCCAGGCGGCGCGCCAGCTTGGTGTCGACCTCGCCCAGCGCGACCCCGCGTGCCGTCTCGGCCAGCAGCTGCGCGCCGCTGCGCCGCAACTCCACGACCTCGCCGGGCGACACCTTCACCGAGACGCCCTGCGCCGGCGGCGTCAGCACCGTGATCGCGCTCTTGCCCGGCTCCTCCGTGAACGCGTCGACGTCGATCGTCTGCGCGGCGCCCGCCACCGTCTCCTTGCTCTCCAACATGGTCGACAGCTTGCGCACGTTCTTCTGCGCGATGAGGTTGAGCGGATTCATCTCGAGCGCGGCGCGATACGCAGCGAGCGCGTCGTCGAGGCGGCCGAGCTCCGTCAGCGCTTTGCCGATGCGGTTGTGCGTGTCCTCGTCCGCGCCATGACGCTCGATCAGCGCCTGGTTGACGGCGAGCGCATCCTGCCAGCGGCTCTCCAGCGCCAGCTGGATGGCCTCCTCGACGTAGATGCTGCGCGGCTTGACGCGTTCTTCAGCCAAACCTGTTCCTTGTGCACGGGCCGGACGAACCCGTCGATACGCCCTCGTGCAACGTTTGGGGAGAGCGACTGGGTTCGCTATGATACCGGCTCAGTGCGGCGCGTCTGCCACAACCAATCCTGACTTCGAGGCTCAAGAAATCCTATGACGCGCGTCATCTCCATTGCCAATCAGAAAGGCGGCGTCGGCAAGACAACCACTGCGGTGAACCTTGCTGCCGCGCTCGCCGAGGCGGGACGGAAGGTGCTGGCGGTGGACCTCGATCCACAGGGGCACCTCACCATCAACATGGGCTACCGGCGGCCGGATGAGCTGGAGCGCACGGTCTACGACCTGCTGGTCGACCATCGCGTCTCGGCGGCGGACATCCGGCTGCACTCCGAGCCGATCCAGCTCGATTTCCTGCCGGCCAACATCGAGTTGAGCGGCGCCGAGCTGCAGCTCGTCACGGAGTTCGGCCGCGAGTCCGTCTTCAAGGAGAAGCTCGAGCCGATCCAGGACGAGTACGACTACATCGTCATCGACTGCCCGCCGTCGCTGGGTCTGCTGTGCATCAACGCGCTGGTGGCGTCCAGCGAGGTGATCATCCCGCTGCAGTGCGAGTACTTCGGCATGAAGGGCATGCAGCAGCTGCACCGCACCATCGATCGCGTGCGCGCCAAGCTCAACAACAAGCTGCAGGTGGCGGGCATCCTGCCCACCATCTACAAGGCGCGCACCCTGCACAGCCAGGAGGTGCTCGACCTGGTCAAGCGCGCGTATGGTGACCTGGTGTTCGAGATCCGGATCGACGCGTCCATCCGTTTCGCCGAAACGCCCCTCGCCGGTCAGTCCATCCTGCAGTACGCGTCGCATTCGCCCGGCGCGCGGTCATACCGCGAGCTGGCCAAGGCGGTGATGGCGAAGGACGAGCCGGCCGCCGAGGTGACGGGACACGTGGAGCGGCCGCGCGAGAAGGTGCACGCGGCGAGAGCGTGATGCGCGGGTTCCGCCGCGCGCAGCTGCGCGGCAGCGACGAGCTGTTCCGTCCGACGGAATCGGGCGAGCAGGACAACGGTGTCACCGAGGCGCCGCCCGAGGATCATCCCGCGGTCACGGCGGTGCCCGCGATGCCGCCGCCCGATGCGCGCTCCGTGCGTCTCTCCGAGGACGAGATCCGTGTGCTCGCGGATGCGCTGCAGCACGTCAAGTTCCCGCAGAAGTCGTCCAACCGTCCGTCGGTGGACGACTTCGAGAAGCTCGAGGCCCTGCGTCAGAAGCTCCTGAACGAGCTCTAGTCAGGCGCGCGCGTCAGTGCGCCGCGGCGAGGGCCGGCTGCATCTGCCGCTGCGGCCGCGGCAGGAAGGCCGCGACCAACGCTGTGAGCAGCCAGATGCCGGCGTTGATGAAGAGGACTCGCTGCATCGTGCTGACGAAGTCATTCGCCAGTGCCTGCTGGCCGGCGCTGCCGAAGATCTGTGCGAGGAACCGGGTAGCCTGCGGATTCGCCGTGTCGGGCACGCCGCATCCGGGAGGCTGCGCAGTGGGATCGCTCGACCGCGCGCGCTCCTCGAAACACGTGGCGAAACGTGAGGCGATCGCGCTTGCCTGCGCCGCCGGCAAGCCCGCCTTCTGCACCAGCTGCGCCTGAACCTGCGGAACGATGGGGCTCACGGCGTCCGCCGCCCGGCCTGACAGGACGCTGAAGAAGATCACGCCGATGACGGCGACCCCGACCGCGCCACCGAGCTGCTGGAACGTGGTGAGGACGCCCGACGCCGAGCCGGCATCGCGCCCAGGCACACCCGAAAGGATGATGTTCAGAAGCGGCGCCACAACCATTCCGATGCCCATGCCGCTCACGACGAACGACGGAATGAAGTCGACGCTGCTGACAGCACTGCCGCGCAGGTCGAGCGTGAGGATGATGCCGAGCACGCCGAGGGCGAGCACCGACGCTCCCACCGTGATCGTCCACTTCCCGAGCCGGGGTGCCAAACGCGCCGACATCACCGACATGAATGCGGCGCCGATGCTCCACGGGATCGTCGTCA
Source organism: Candidatus Dormiibacterota bacterium (assembly GCA_019245575.1). GTDB lineage: Bacteria > Chloroflexota > Dormibacteria > Aeolococcales > Aeolococcaceae > JAFARE01. Next base: position 59,322 of record JAFARE010000018.1, read on the forward strand.
GCCCGGCGTGCAGCGCACTGAACCCGAGCCCCACCTGGAGCAGCAGGCTGGTCGTCAGGAACATCGCGGGGATGCCTGCCAGGAACAGCGCTGAGATGACGACACCCAGACGGAACGAGCGGATGCTGAACAGCGAGAGCTGCACCAGCGGAAAGCGGCTGGAGGGCAGCGACCGCTCGTAGAGCACGAACAGGGCCAGCACGACCGGGCTCAACCCGACGCACACGAACGTCCACAGCGGCCAGTTCGCGTCCTGTCCCTCCACCAACGGGTACACGAGCAGGAAGAGCCCGACGCTCGCGATCAGCACGCCCACGACGTCGAGCCGGCTGGCCTGCGGCGCCTTCGACTCGCGCAGCACGCGCCAGGCGGCAACCAGCGACGCCAGGCCGATCGGGATGTTGACCAGGAAGATCCAGCGCCATGCACCGCCGGTGATGTCGTCACGGATGATGAGCCCGCCGACGAGCGGTCCCGTGATGGTTGCGATGCCGATCACGGCGCCGAGGATGCCGAACGCCTTCGCGCGCTCGTGGGGCGGAAAAAGCACCTGGATGACGGAGAGCGTCTGTGGATACATGAGGGCGGCCATGACGCCCTGGACGACGCGGGAGATGTCGAGCATCACGGCGCTCTGCGCCAAGCCGCAGGAGGCAGACGCGACGAGGAACCCGGCCATGCCGAGCATGAACAGCCGCTTGCGCCCATAGATGTCGCCGAGCCTCCCGCCCGTGATGAGGACGAGTGCGTATGCGAGGCCGTATCCCGCCACCACGAACTGGATGTCCGCGTTCGTGGCCGACAGGTTGCTGCGGATGGCGGGGATCGCGACGTTCACGATCGAGATGTCGAGCGGCACCATGAAGAGGGCGGTGAGCACGCTGAGCAGCGCCGTCCAGCGCCGCGGATCCAGTTCCGTCTGCTCCGGCTTCGCAGGCATGGCGGCGCCGGTCCGCGCGGCCGTCGCTTCACTCATCGCAACCTCTCCTCTGCTGGTTCCCACCGGCGCCGGCGTCAGCGCCGGTACATGCCCTCGATCTCATCCGCGTACTTCTCCGCCACGACCTTGCGCTTCACCTTCATTGTCGGCGTGAGCTCGTCCCCAACCTCGAACGCGTGGCCGATCAGCGTCCACTTCTTCACCTGCTCGACGTGGCTCAACTGGCGGTTGACGGAGTCCACGTGTGCCGCGATCTCGCGGCGCAGCGTCTCGTCCTCCGCGAGGCCGCCGTGGTCCGCACCGAGGCCGTGTTCCTTCGCGTACGCGGCCGCCTCTTCGGGGTCGAGCGTGAGCAGCGCGCTGACGAACGGCCGCCGGTCACCGATCGCAACCGCGTTGCCGATCAGGCGGAGCTGCTGCAGCAGCTGCTCGATGTTCGTGGGCGAGATGTTCTTGCCGCCGGCCGTGATGATGAGGTCCTTCTTGCGGTCGGTGATGCGCAGGTATCCGTCCGCGTCGAACTCGCCCACGTCGCCGGTGTGCAGCCAGTGGTCGGTGAGCGTCTCGGCGGTCGCCGCATCCTCCTTGTAGTAGCCGTGAAACACCACCGGACCGCGCACCAGGATCTCACCGTCCTCGGCGATGCGCACGTCGTTGCCGCGCAGTGGGAAGCCGACGGTGCCGATGCGCGACCTGCCGGGGCGGTTCATCGTCGTCAGACCCGTGTCCTCGGTCTGGCCGTACACCTCGAGCACCTCGAGGCCGAAGGAGGCGAAGAATCGCAAGACGTCGGCAGCGATGGGCGCCGCCCCGCTGGCGAGGATCGAGGCCTGCTCCAGTCCCGTGCGTTCGCGCAGCTTCCGCAACACCAAGCGGTCGGCGAGACGATGGGCGCGCGCCTCCCCGGCGCCGCCGTGCTCCGCCGCGCGCGCCCCCGCACGCAAGGCCCACCGTGCCAGCACGCGCTGGGGGGCCGAAAGCGCGTCGACGGCCTTCTGCACCTGCAGCGCCATCTTCTCCCACACGCGCGGAACCGCGAAGAACGCTGTCGGACGCACCTCGCGGAGGCGCTCGCCCAGGTGCTCGAACCCGTCGAGAAAGAACACACGGTTCCCGTACGCATAGGAGCGGAACTCCGTCGACAGGCGCTCCGCGATGTGTGCCAGCGGCAGATAGCTGAGCACCCGATCATCCGGACCCGAGGGCACGAACTCCTCGAGCGCGTTGATGGCCGCCGTGCAGTTGCCATGCGTCAGCTGCACGGCCTTGGGCGGTCCGGTGGTGCCGCTCGTGTAGATGAGCGTGGCGATGTCGTCGGGCGCCACCGCCGCCCGGCGCCGCTCCAGCTCGGCTCGCTGCGAGGCGAGCGCCTCGCTTCCCTGCTGCAGCGCGCGCTGCCACGAGAGCACGAACCCGTCGTGCGACGACTCCTCATCGGTGCTGACCACGACGATGCGGCGCAGCGACGGCAGGTCGGCGCGCACCTCGAGCACGCGGTCGCGCAACGAATCGTCCTCCACCACGACGACACGCGACTCCGAGTGCCCCAGCACATATCCGCCCTGCTCCGCGCTCAGCGTCAGGTAAACGGGCACGGGGCGGCCGCGCACGGAGAGGATGCCGATGTCGGCGATGTGCCATTCCGGCCTGTTGTTGGACCAGATGGCGACATGGTCCTGCTCGGCCACGTCCTCTGAAAGCAGGAAGGCGGACCAGCGCTCCGCGGCCGCGCCAAAATCGCTCCAGGAGATCCCGACGAAGCGGTCGCCGCCTCGATACATCAGCGCAGGGGACGCGCCGCGGCTGCGCACCTGGCCGAGGAACAGCTCGACCAGCGTGGCCGCGCCTGCCCTCGCCGGGGCCGGCTCCTGTTCCGCGCTCAGTGTCTGCGTCGACATCGGTGCTGAGAATGACACAACCGGGCCTGCGCGCCGGACCGCGAGCGAGGCTCATCCGCCTTCACTCTGCTAGCGTTTCGACGCGATGGTGATCGGCACATTGACGGTGACGCTGCAGGTCCCCGACAGCACCTCACTGAAGGAGAAGCGCCAGGTGGTGCGGTCGATCACGGCGCGCGTGCGGCAGACGTTCAACGTGGCCGTGGCGGAGGTGGGCGACCAGGACCTCTGGCAGTCCGCCGTCATCGGCGTAGCGTGTGTAAGCTCAGACGGCCGGCACGCTGACGAGATGTGCCAAAAGGTGCTTCGCTTCGTCGACGCCAACGCTGACGCACTCGTGACCGGCTCACGGTTCGAGCTGGTCCACGTGTGAGGGCGAGGCGCTCCTCGACGCAGTCGGCCCGCCCACTGACACGGTGCGCGGAGCACGGTTTGCGCGCGAGACGGGGTCGAAGCGCCTCTGGCGCCTCGCCCCTCGAGCCTCGGCTCGAGTCACGCTCCCAGCCGTGCCGTCTCGCCTCCGGCACGCTCGCGCTCCACCCGTGCTCCGCGCACCCACATCTGTGACCGCCGTGAACAGCGTCGAGGAGCGCATCGCCGCATACGAGGAAGCTCTCCCGTGGCCGCTCGACGAGTTTCAGCGTGAGGCGATCGAGAAGCTCGAGGCGGCGCGCGGCGTGCTCGTCAGCGCGCCGACGTCGAGCGGGAAGACGGTCGTCGCCGAGTACGTGATCTGGCGGCGGCTGGCAGCGCCGGAGCATCTCGGCTACGGGAGCGACGAGCCCTCCGGCGTCATCTACACGACGCCGCTGAAAGCGCTCAGCAACCAGAAGTTCCGTGACCTGTGCCACCGCTACGGCGAGAGCAACATCGGGCTCGTCACCGGCGAGCACACCATCAACGACGGGGCGCCGGTGGTGGTCATGACCACGGAGATCCTGCGCAACGTCCTTTACGACGAGCCGGCGCGGGTGGACGGGGTCGGGCACGTCGTGCTGGACGAGGTGCATTACATCGACGACTACCCGCGCGGCACGGTGTGGGAGGAGGTGATCATCGAGGCGCCGCGCCACATCAGGTTCATTGGGCTCAGCGCGACCATCGGCAACGTCAACGAGGTTGCCGCATGGATGACGTCGCTGCGCGGCCCGGTGGACACGGTGAAGCGCACCGAGCGCCCGGTGGCGCTGGAGATGTGGCTCGCAATCGACAACGCGCTGTACCCGCTGTTCGATGCGCGCGGCAACGCCGCCCGCCGCACGCTGGAGCTCGCCCAGGCGAACTCGATGCAGGACGCCCGGTGGCGGTACGCGCGGCGCGCTCCGGAGAACGACCTGCTCCGCGTCGTCGAGGAGCTGCGCCGGCGTTCGATGCTGCCGGCGATCTACTTCATCTTCTCCAGGCGCGGCTGCCGCGAAGCGCTGGCGCGCTGCGACCTGCACGGCGTCGACCTCACCACGAGCGCCGAGAAGTCGGCCATCGAGACTGCGTTGCAGCAGCGCTTGTCAGCCCTCGAGGACCGTGACGAGCGACGCGTGGTCGCGGCTGCGCTGGACACGCGTCTCACCCGCCGCGGCCTCGCGATGCACCACGCCGGGGTGCTCCCGTACGTCAAGGAGACGGTGGAGCGGATGTTCCAGGCAGGGATGGTCAAGGTCGTGTTCGCCACGGAGACGCTCTCCCTTGGGCTCAACATGCCGGCGCGCTCATGCGCCATCTCCAGCTTCACGAAATTCGACGGCACCTCGTTCGCGGCGCTCACCAGCGGTGAGCTGACGCAGCTGATGGGGCGCGCCGGCCGCAGGGGCATCGACGTGGTCGGTCATGGCGTGATCCTCAAGGAGAGCGACGTCGACGTCCGCGACATCTACGACGCCGCCATCTCGGGCGAGTTCTCCGTGGACTCGAAGTTCGCGCCGACCTATGCCATGGTGCTGAGCCTGCTGCGGACGCGCAGCGCTGCCGAAGCTGAGGCGCTGCTGGAGCGGTCGTTCGGCCAGTTCCAGAGCACACGGCAGCTCGACCACTGGGCCCACCGCAAGGCAAGTCTCGAAGAGCGGCTGGCCGACCTGCAGCGGCGGCGATTCCGTCATCCGCGCGTGCCGTGCACCGAGCGCACGCTGACCCAGTTCCTGCGCGCCGGCGAGGACGTCGCCGACCTGCAGACGGACCTGCGTCGGCGCCGGCGCGAGCACTGGCAGGACCGTCGCCGCGGCCGCTACGGAGCAGGTGGCTCCGACCCCGGGGGGCGGTACGAGATCCTGCGCCGCAAGCTCAAGGCCGCGCAGCGCCGGGTGGCCGACACGCCCTGCCCGCACTGCCCTTTCCTCGGTGAGCACCGCGCGCACCGCAACCAGGTGACCGACGTGACGGCGACGCTGGAGGGCGGCGAGGCGGAGCTGCAGGCGGCGCAGACGCGCTACCGCCGCGAATTCCGGGCGCTCCGTGGCGTGCTGCAGGACGGTGGCTTCCTGGACGGCGACACACCGACCCAGCTAGGTCTCCTCGCGGAAGGCCTGTTCGGCGAGCGCGCGCTCGTCATCGCCGATGCGATCGCGGCCGGCACGTTCGACGGGCTCGTCCCCGAGGAGCTGGCGGCGGCACTGGTGATGCTCGTGGCTGAAGACCGGGGCCGCGAACGGGCCAGCCCGGGACGGCGGCGCTTTCCGTCTCACGCGGTGGAGCTGGTGCACCGTGCGCTTCGCCAGTCGCTGGGCCGGTTCGCCGACATCGAGCGCGCGCACGGAGTCGCAACCATCGCGCCGCTCTCGTACGACTACATCGAGGCCGCGCACGCATGGACACGAGGCGAGGAGCTGGCGGACATCGACGCGCCGGTCGGCGCGGACCTGGGAGACGTGGTCAAGGCGGTCAAGAACCTGTACTCGCTGCTGCGCCAGATGGAGCAGGCGCTGCACAGCCATCCACTGCTGCCACTGGTGCGGACCACGCGGGAGCGCGTGGAGCGAGATCTGATCCGGCGCGTGTGACGCCGCGGCGGAAACGCGCGGACCTGCTAGGATGCGCGCCGATGTCCACCCCGTCCTCGATCACCATGATGATGCGCCGCGGAGGTTTCCGAACGTAGCGGCGCACGCGCCCACGTGACGGAAGCCTCCCGGGTTGCGGATCCGGGAGGTTTTTTTATGTCCACGCTCAGCCTGCTCGAACGATACGGCCGCGACAGCGCCGGCTCCCGAGTGATCGCGTTGCGTTGCCGCGCGTGCGGCTTCGAAACCCCGGTGCACGCGGGCAACGTGTGCGACCGGTGCTTCGGGCCGCTGGACGTGCAGTACGACTACGCGGCCGTCGCGCGCCGTCTCACCCACGCGTCCATCGACTCCGGGCCGCCGAGCATCTGGCGCTACGCGGGCCTGCTGCCGGTGGAGCTTGACGGCGACGAGCCGGTAACTCTCGGTGAGGGCTTCACCCCGCTCATCCCCGCGCGCAACCTGGGGGAGCGTCTCGGCCTGCGCAACCTGTATCTGAAGAACGACACGGTCAACCCCACCGGCTCGTTCAAGGATCGTGTGGTCAGTGTCGCGGTCACGTGGGCGCGGCGGAAGGGGTTCGGCGTCGTGGCCTGCGCGAGCACGGGCAACCTGGCCACTGCAGTGGCAGCATATGCGGCGCGAGCGCCGCTGCAAGCGGTGATCTTCGTGCCCTGCGACCTCGAGGCCGCGAAGATCCGCGGCACCACGGTGTACAACCCGACCCTGGTCCGCGTCGATGGCTCATACGACGACGTCAACCGCCTGTGCAGCGAGCTCGCCGACCGCGTCGACTGGGGCTTCTGCAACATCAACCTTCGTCCCTTCTACAGTGAGGGCAGCAAGACCCTGACGTTCGAGACTGCCGAGCAGCTCGGCTGGCGCCTGCCGGACGAGATCGTCATCCCCGTGGCGTCAGGCTGTCAGTTCGTGAAGCATCACCGGGCGGCGACCGAGTTGCTCGACCTCGGTCTGGTGCCGCAGCGTCCGCTGCCGCGCTTCACAGGTGCGCAGGCCGCTGGCTGCGCGCCGGTGGCGTCGGCATATGCAGACGGCGCGGCGACGGTGACGCCGGTACGTCCCGAAACGATCGCGCGGTCGATCGCAATCGGCAATCCGTCGGACGGGGCTGACGTGCTCCGCATCGCCCGCGCAACCGGGGGCACGGTTGCGGCCGCGCGCGAGGAGGAGATTGCCGAGGGCATCGAGCTCCTCGCCGGCAGCGAGGGCATCTACGCGGAGACCGCCGGCGGGGTGACGGTGTCAGTGCTGCGCCGTCTCGCCGAGGCCGGACGCTGGCGAGGCGACGAGACCGTGGTGGCGTACATCACCGGCAACGGCCTGAAGACGCCGGAGGCGGCGCCGGCGCACGTGCTCGACGATCCCATCCGCGCGTCGGTCCGCGCCTTCCAGGAGCGCTTCCCCAGCCTGGGCTGAGCCCGCGGTGGCGTGGGACCGGCCATCGCCGGGCATACTCAGGACATGTACCACCAGATCGCGGCCAATCGTCGCAAGAGCGTGGTCGTCATCACGCTGTTCTTCCTCTTCTGGATCGGCGCGGGCTACGGCATCGGCCTGATCGCGGGCGGCCCGATCGCCGGCGCCGTCATCGCCGGCTTGCTGGCGTTGCTCGCCGTGCTCTGGGCGCTGTCCATGGGGCAGCTCACGGTGCTGGCGGTGTCCGGTGCGCGCCCGGTCACGCAGCAGCAGTACCCGCAGCTCTACGACATCGTGTCGACGCTGACCGTGGGCACCGGGCTTCCGATGCCGAAGATCTACGTGATCGACGATCCGTCGCCCAACGCGTTCGCCACCGGGCTCAGCCCCAAGTCCGCCGCGATCACCGCAACCACGGGGTTGCTCGCGATGATGAACCGTGAGGAGCTGGAAGGCGTGATCGGGCACGAGATGAGCCATATCCGCAACTTCGACGTGCGGCTCGTGCTCATTGTCAGCACGGTGGTGGCGCTGGCCGGCCTGCTGGCCAGCCTGATGTGGCGCTCACTGTTCTTCACTCGGATGGGCAACAACCGCGATGGCGGTGGCTACGTGATCCTCGTGCTGATCGCCGCAGCCGCCGTGCTCTCCGTGATCGCGCTGATCGTCGGCCCGCTCATGCAGTTCGCCCTGTCCCGCTCGCGCGAATCTCTGGCCGACGCGAGCAGCGTGGAGATCACTCGCAACCCCGCGGGCCTGCTGCACGCGCTGCAGAAGCTGGCCCAGAACGACAAGCCATTCAGCAAGATGACGCACGTGACCGCGGCGATGTGCATCGACAACCCGCTGGAGCATCACAAGTCCTGGTTCCACCACCTCTTTGACACGCATCCGCCGATCGAGGAGCGCATCGCGGCCCTGGAGCGGATGCTCAACGTCCAGGAGACGTAGCCCGCCGCCTGCGCTAATCTGGCGCGGTTCATGACAAGCTCCATTGCCATGCAACGCGACGCGCCGGCGGCGTTCCGAAGCAGCCGGCCACTGCCGGTGATCGCCGCCTTAGCGCTGCCGCTCATCCTTGTCGCCTGTGGCGGCGCGTCATCGTCAGCACAGTTGCCGACGGCACCGGATCTCCTCAGCAGCGCCAGGTCCACCCTGAGCTCGACGCGCTCGTTTCAGCTCTCGGGAAGCGCCACGACGAACGAAGAGGCAGCATCAATCACCGCGACAGTTCTCCACAGCGGCGACGCCCATGGCACGCTGTCCATTGGCGGCCAGGGCACCGACCTGGTCCTCTCGGGTCCACACACCTACTTCGACGCACTGCCGCCGTTTGTGCTGGCGGGCATGGGCACAGGCGCCGCGGACCTCGCGCAGCGACTGTCCGGCATTCTTCACTGGTGGCAGACGCCCGGTTCCAGCAGCGCTCAAAACGTCCTCCAACTCCTGCGGGCATCGTTCCTCGACGCGGCACTGCTGACGCCGGCCAGCCCGATGAGCCCTCCCACCCGTGCGGTGGTTCGGGGGCGCTCGCTCCTCAAGATCAGCAACTCGAGTGAGGCCGTGTACTTCGGGTCCGATTCGCACCACGCACTCGTGGAAATCACCACGTCTACGAACCTTCTCATCCGAAACCTGTCCAACATCGACGTCACGTTCTCTTCCATCGGCGCAGCGGCCGGCGTCGAGACACCCGCCAAGGCAGTCGTCCCAGACCCGGCGCAGATGCCGCCCGACTACGTACTGAAATCGTTTGATTTCGTGGGGCAATGCTCCAGCGCCGGCTGCCGCGTCACGGCCACCGTGACGACGGACGCGGGCAGTGGAACGACGACCGTGCACTTCGTGCTGACTGATGGCAGCGGGAATCAGGTAGGCAGCTGTGACGTGAGCGCTGCCGTGCCCGCGCTCGCGGCGACGGTCGACGCCGGGTGCCGAGCCACTGGGCCATCGTTCGCTGCGTACTGGAACCGCGGAGGAACGGTCAACCTCTCGGCGTCTCTGGACAACCCCAACTACGGCGCATCAGGCCAGTAGCAGCCGCGGCGCCGGAGCGCCGGCGCAGGCGATGCTAGCTCGGCGCCGCCGACGGGAACTGCACCGACGGGACCGCCCGGTCGCCCTCGGCGGCGGCGAAGAACGTGAAGGGCTTGAATCCCAGGCGGTTGCCGATGACGTTGGTCGGGAACCGCTGCAGCGCCGTGTTGAAGTCACGCACGTTGCCGTTGTAGAAGCGGCGTGCGAACTCCACCTTGTCCTCGGTGGTGGTCAGCTGCTCCTGCAGGTTGAGGAACAGCTCGGCCGCGCGCAGCTGCGGGTAGTTCTCCGCCACCGCCATCAGCTGGCGCACGGCCCCGGTCAGCGCGTCCTCCGCGCCGGCCATGGCTCGCGGATCCCCCGTCTGGGCCACGTTCACCGCCTGAGTCCGCGCGGCGGTGACGTTCTCCAGGACCTGGCGCTCATGCGCCGCGTACCCCTGCACCGTGGAGACCAGGTTGGGAATGAGGTCGTGGCGGCGGCGCAGCTCGACGTCGATGTCGGACCACGCTTCCTGCGTGCGTGTGCGCAGCCGGACCAGGCGGTTGAAGCGGTACACGACGTAGAGCACGGCGAGCACCACCACCGCGATCACGACCCACACCACGACCATCAGCCGCTCACTCCTCGCTCAGCATCGCCTCGGGGACGTTGACCACACGGTAGGGCATGTCGGTCACGTCATAGAAGCGCACCGGCTTCTTGAGGCGCTTGGCGATGCCGATCTGCACCTTGACCCCCAGCGAGAGGTGGCCGAACACCCACATCTGGTCTGAGCGCACGATGAGGTTGTTGCACGCCTCGCGCACCGTCTCCTTGGGCACCGTGTGCAGCAGGTAGTAGTCGAAGAGCATGAAGGGCACGATGGGCACGTGTCCCTCGTCGAGCACAAACTTCGTGATGTGCTGCCGCCAGAAGAAGTGGCGGTTGCTCAGCGCGCAGTAGATGAGCTGCTTCGGCCGCCGCAGCGCCCGCTCCGCCTGCTCGGCCGGGCTCGCCTTGGGCGTGGGCGTGAAGATGCGCTCCAGGATGTCTTCGGCGCTCTTTGGCTCGCGCGATGTCTGCGCCGGTGCCGACGCCTGTCCGCTCACATCAGGCACGGTCCGGCGATCATAGCATCGCCCTGAAAGCGTCACTCGACTGGTTCAGCTGCTTCCGCCCACCTGACCAGTTCGGCGAGGCGGACCAGCGCGCGGTCGAGCAGCGCCGTGCGCCCGGGATCGTTGAGCCACCGGCTCTGACCCGATGGGTGAGGCAACGGCAGCAGCACAGGGACCTCGTCAGACGGCGATGCGAGCGGCGCTCCGGATGCCGCATACGCCGCGCCGATCACATCGTCGAGGTTTCGTCCCGGCAGAAAGCGGCTGAGAGCCAGCGATCCCACGGGCAGGATCAGGCGAGGCTGCAGCCGCGCCAGCAGCTGATCCAGCCATGGAGCGCAGAGTGCGACCTCGCGCGCGCTGGGGCGGCGATCGCCGGCGCCGCCGGGACGGCGTCCTGGAAAACATGTCGTCATCGCCGTCATGTAGACGCGGTCTCGCACGTCTGCGTCGCTCGCGAAGCCCGCGCGCTGCATCCAGCGCATGAGCTGTGCGCCGGCGCGCCCCGCGAACGGACGTCGCACATCGATTTCAACCGGGCCCGGCGCCTGCCCCACGAGCAGAATGCGCTGCCCGGCGCGCCCGCTGAACACGGGGTATGCGCGCGCAATAAAACCTGCGTCGGCGCAGCGGCGGCACGCGCGGTGCGCTGCTTGCAGCCGCGCAATTGCACGCGCACTGTCCGCGACGGGGCTCACGCCCCGATGCTATCCGCCCCCTTCAAGAGCGCAGGCCCGGGCGCGTATCATCGACCCCACCAACCCATGTCGGATGAGGCCTCGCGCTCAGCCCACTCCTCTGGCCAGCGCCGCAGCGATGGCGCCCCCGCATGGTGGGCGGCGCTCGATCGCAGCGATCTTCCCGACGGTGGATCGCCCGAGGCCCGCCCCAACTGGTACGACGCGGAGATGCACCACAGCCTGCGTCAGGGCGCGGGCTTCGAGGGCCTCCCCACCAAGCGGCGGGCCTGGCTGATCAATGTGGTGGCGATCCTGGTGGCGGTGGGAGTGATCATGCTCGGCGTCGGCGTCGACTCGCCCCGGAGCGCACTCGTCGTCGGGCTTCTCTTCGGCGTTCCCGTCGTGCTGGTGGCCATCACGGCGGCGGTCGCGGCGCGCCACTCAGGCGGCTGACCGGCAGCTCATGCCGCGCTCGCGGCCGCGCGACGGTTCGCAGCGCCGCCGGCCTCACCTCGACCCTGTCGCCGCTCGGCACCTGATCCTTCCCGTCGACACGGAGGCGGGCGGTGGCGCGGCGCGCGCGCGGTTCGAGGCGGCAGTCGAGCCCGGCCTGCACGCCGGAGCGCCACCGGCTGATGTCGCAACCCTCGACGCACTGGCCACGGCGGCGGTGCTGCGCATGGGCGAGGTCCCGTACGGCAGCAACGCGGTCTTCCTCCTCCAGCTCGACGCTCCGGATCCACAGAAGGAGGGCGAGGCGCTGCGCGCGGTGTACAAGCCCGCACGGGGTGAACGCCCGCTCTGGGACTTCCCCCAGCGCACGCTGTACCTGCGCGAGGTCGCCGCGTATCTCGTCGACGCCGCGCTGGGCCTCGGCCATGTGCCGCCAACCGCGTTGCGCGACGGGCCGGTCGGACCAGGGTCGGTGCAGCTGTTCGTGCACGGCGCGCGCCGGCAGCCGTCGGCTGATGAGCAGCATGCACTCGAGATGCAGCTGCGCGACGTGGCGATGCTCGACGTGGTGGTCAACAATGCCGATCGCAAGCGGTCGCATCTGATGGTGACGCAGGCCATGCGCATCGCCGCCATCGACAATGCGCTCACGTTTCTCCCCTATCCGCGCCAGCGGACCGCGCTCATCTCGCTCGGTGGAAGCCGCCTGCCCCGGCAAACGCGCGAACGCCTGCGCTCGCTCGCGTCGGACGAGGACCGTCTGACCGCATTGCTCGACCGCCTCCGCCGCCTGCTGGCAACGCACGAGGTCGACGCGTTCGAGCACCGACTGCGCGAGCTTGCCGCCGACCCCGTCTACCCGGTGCTGGACGACTGGGACGGGCGCCCGTTCGAGTGGTGGTGAGCGAGCCGGAGCGGCCCACGCTCACACCGCTCTGGGCACTCTGGGAACCACCGGAGCCCAACCGCTGGCTGTGCGTGCCGCTGGTGGCGGCTGTGGTGCTGCTCGCGGTCTCCATGCGGCTTCCCTGGCATCACCACGTCATTCCCGGCGCCGGCTACACGATCATCTACGGCATCGACGGCGCGAGCTGGCTGCTCGTGACCGCCGGGCTCGCGTGCGGTTTCGCGCTGCGCTTGTTCCGCGAGCCGCCGGGTGGGTACGTGCGCGCATTGCTCGCTCTGCTCGCCTTCCTCACCGTGCTCGGCTTCTACGCCGACTACGTCGACACGCAGACGCGCGCCTCGCAGCTCTACGTCGACGCGTACTTCGGTCCCGGTTTCTACGTCGCGCTCGCCGGGGTGGCTGTGCTCGTCCTGGCGGCGGTGCTCGCCTGGGTGCTGCGCGACTGAGCAGCGGGATGGCCACCCCAACTCCGGTCACGAAGTACGCGCGCAACGGCGAGCTGCACCTGGCCTACCAGGTGCTCGGCGAGGGACCGCCGGACCTGCTCGTGGTGCCGTCCGGCCCCGGCTCGCACATCGACCACCAGTGGGAGGAGCCGTCGGCGGCGCGGAGCCTGCGCCGGCTCGCCTCGTTCAGCCGCCTGATCATCTACGACAACCGCGGCGTCGGCCTGTCGGATCCCGTGACCACGGGACAGGTGCCGACGACCAACGACGAGGTGGATGACATCCGCGCCGTGCTGGACGCCGCCGGCTCGGAGCGAGCCGTGCTCATGGGCATGTACGCCGGCGGCGCGGCCAGCATCGTGTTCGCGGCCACATATCCGGAGCGGGTGCAGGGCCTGGTGCTGATGAGCTCGTACGCGCGCCTGCGTAAAGCGGCCGACTACCCCATCGGTGTCGACGACGCGGTGGTGGAGCAGGTTGCGCACCTCGTGCTGGGCAGCTGGGGCACGGGCGCGTCACTCGACGTTGTGAACCCGTCTGTGGCGGGCAGCGCATCGTTCAGGCGCTGGTACGCGCAGATGGAGAGGCTGGCCGCGAGTCCGGGCGCTGCCGCCGCCATGGCGCGCCAGTGGTTCGACGTCGACGTGCGCGACGTGCTGCCCACGGTGCACACGCCGGCGCTCGTTGTCGCGCACGACGAGCAGCCGCTCTTCGGCGTGGAGCACACGCGGTACCTCGCGGCGCATCTGCCCGACTCGCGTTATCTGGAGCTGCCCGGACGCAACCTGCACTTCTTCGTCGACGAGGCGGAGATGGCCGCCGCCATCGGGGCGGTGGAGGAATTCGTCACGGGCATGCCCCACGTGCCCGACCCCGACAGGTTTCTGGGCACGGTGCTGTTCGTCGACATGTCCTCGTCCACGGAGCTGGCGGGCCGTCTCGGCGACAGACGGTTTCGCGAGCTGCTCGCAGAGTTCCACCAGATGTTCGGCCGTCAGCTGGAGCGGTACCACGGCCGCCTGGTCGACACGGCCGGTGACGGTGCGCTGGCGCTGTTCGACAGCCCGGCTCGCGCCATCGCGTGCGCGCTCGCAATGCGCGACGCCGTGCGCGCGCTCGACGTGCAGATCCACGCCGGGCTGCACACCGGGGAGATGGAGCGCGAGCACGGCGGCGATGTCCGCGGCATCGCCGTGCACATCGGCGCACGCGTCCTGGCCCTCGCCGGCGCCGGCGAGATCCTCGTGTCGCGCACCATCCGCGACCTCATCGCGGGGTCGTCAGTGCGCCTGGAGAGCCGGGGCGTGCACGAGCTGAAGGGCGTGCCAGAGCCATGGGAGGTGTTCGCCGTCCAGGGTCGAGCGGATCAGACCATCACATAGCCGCCGTCAACAGACAGCGTCTGGCCCGTTATGTATGAGGCGCGATCCGACGCGAGGAACAGCACAGCATCGGCGACGTCCTGCGCGGTTCCGGATCTCCGCAGCGGATACGCGCGCACCGCCTTGGCCAGGGCCTCGCCGCTTGCGAGCACGCCGGCCAACTCCCCGCTCCACATCGACTCGCGTCCGGTCGCCTCGGGTTGCGGCGGCACGAGGCCGGGGCACACGACGTTGAGCCTGATGCCGTGCCGGCCGACCTCGCGAGCGATCGCCTTTGACATGGCGATGACCGCGGCCTTGGCGCCGGAGTACACCGCCTCGCGGTATTCGCCGATGCGGCCCGCGTCGGAGCCGATGGAGACGATGCTCCCGTGTGCGCGCTCGATCATCGACGGCAGCACCGCACGCGTGCAGTTCACGAAACCCCAGAGCGTCACGTCCACCTCGCGCTCCCACTCATCTCGCGGCTTCTCCAGGAAGAGGCGGTCCATCACCCAGCCGGCGCAGTTGACAAGCACGTCGATGCGGCCTGCACCCTCGAGCACGGCTCGCGTCATCCCCTCCACCGACGCGGGATCAGTGACGTCGCAGCCGATGCAGCGCACGCGTTCCGGCGAGAGCTCCGCCACGCGGCGCGCCTGCGCCTCATCCCGGTCCGCGATCCAGACGTTGGCGGACTCCCCCGCGAACGCGAGGGCGATGCCGCGGCCGATGTTGGACGCGCCGCCGGTGACGACGACCGTCAGCCCCGCGAGCCCGAGGTCCAACCGAACGCGAGCCGCTACTGCGGACGGGACGTCTGCTGCACCGCCCAGCTGTTGCCGTCCGGATCGCTGAAGTACAGGAAGCGGCCCCAGGGCTGGTTGTCGACCTCGCCGACATCGAGGCCACGGCCCAGCAGCTCCTGCCGCGCCGCGTCTGCGTCGGCGACGACGATCTGCATCCCCTTCACGGACCCTGGCGGCGCATCGGTCAATCCCTCGCCGAACGCGATCGAGCACGCGGATCCAGGAGGCGTCAGCTGCACGAAGCGCAGCTGCTCGTTGACGCGCTGATCGTAGTCAGCGTGAAAGCCGATCTTGTCGACGTAGAACGCCTTCGCGCGGTCCACATCGGAAACGGGGAGGATCACCAGCTCGAGCTTCCAGTCCATGTGCACTCCTGCTGAATCAACGCTGTCGGGCAGACCCTAGCTCAGGCGAGCGGCCACACGGCTTGACCTCTGTGGTACGAACGTTCAGAATATCGAGAATATTCAGAACGACGCTCGGCAGCATGGGAGGTGAGTCCGATGACCGTCCGCTGGAGGCGCGAGGCGCCGCAACGCATTCGTGAGCACGACACCCTCGACCGGGTCGACTACGCGGACACGTTCGCCGGGCTGGCGTCCGCACCCCTCGCACTCACGCCCGCCGCATGGGCGCAGGCCCTAGGCCCTTCAGCACCATGGCGGATGCGGTTGATCGTGCGCGCCGCTCACCTCGTGCAACGCCGCGTGCTGGGTCTGCGTCTCGACCCGCGGCACGCGGCAAACCACGTGTTGGGCTGGAGGCTCGCGGACGCCGGCGACCACTGGTTCCGCATGGAGGCCGCGGGCTGGCTGGGCCAAGCGCACCTCGTCTTTCACATGGACGGCGATGAGGTCTGCATCGGAACGCTGCTTCGCTACGATCACCGGATGGCGGCGATCGTCTGGGCGCCGGTGTCCCTGCTCCATCGCCAGGTTGGACTGGCGCTGCTGCGATACCTCATCACAGCGCCCGCGGTCACGGCAGGCCCGAGAGCAGCGTAGCCTCACCCGGCGTGGACCGCGTCACCGGCATCTTCGTCGACGGCATGGGAGCCGCCGCGGCAACGTCGGGCATCCTGACGCAGCTGCAGGGGCGCATCTTCGGCCTCCTCTATCTGCACGACCGGGCGCTCTCGCTGGATGAGATCACGGATGAGCTGCAGCAGAGCAAGAGCAACGTGTCGGTGCAGATCCGGGGGCTGCTCGACTGGCAGCTGGTCAGGCAGCTGCGCGTCGCCGGATCGCGCCGCGACCACTACGAGGCGGCCACGGACTTCTGGCGGGTGATGCAGGCGATCGTCGAACGCCGCTTTCGCTGGAATCTCCGCCAGGTGCTCGCCACCGCCGACGAGACAGAGCGCGCCCTGACCTCGCTGCCCGGCATGGCGGAGCGCAGCATGGTTGCAACCCGCCTGGACGCACTGCGCTCCTACTTCCTCGCGGTAGACGCGCTCCTCGGCGCGCTGACGCAGGGCGAGCCGATGACGTCGCTGCGAATGCACGAGGTTGCGCAACACGTCACACCGACTCGCGCATCAAAGCGCACGCGCCCTCACAGCGCCGGCCGATGACGGCGCGACGAAACGACACCGACCGGCCGGTCTTCGCGCGCATCTGGATGGCCGCTGGACCGCGGCTCGACCGCGAAGGGTTCGTCGAGTGGCGGCGCCGTTTGCTGCACGGCCTGTCCGGGCGGGTGCTCGAGATCGGCGCCGGTCATGGGCTCAACTTCTCGCACTACGGCGCGGATGTCACCGAGGTGGTGGCCGTCGAACCCGAGCGCCATCTGCGCCGGATGGCGGAGGCAGCAGCGGACTCCGCGCCCGTGCCGGTGACGGTGCGCGCCGGTTCGGCGGAGGACGTCCCGTGCGCGGCCGGCTCGATGGACGCCGCCGTCTGCTCCCTCGTCCTCTGCTCTGTTCGAGACCAGCGCGCCGCGCTGCTGGAGATCCACCGCGTGCTCAAACCCGGAGGCGAGCTGCGCTTTCTCGAACACGTGCGCGCCGGCAACCCCGCGGGCGCGCTCGTGCAGCGCGCGCTCGACGCGACCATCTGGCCGCTGCTGGTGGGCGGTTGCCACACCAGCCGTGCCACGACGGACGCGATCGCAGCTGGTGGCTTCGAGGTCGCATCCGCGACGCACTTCCGCTTTCCCACGACGGCAGTGCCCCTGCCGACATCACCCCACGTGCTGGGCGCTGCACGGCGCGTCACGTAGGGCTGGATCATGCCGACGAACCGTGAGTCGACAGCCGCGGGCTACGACGCCACGGCGGAAGCGTATGCGGCGCGGTATGCCGGCGAGCTCGACCACAAGCCGCTGGACCGCGCGCTGCTGCGCGCGTTTGCCCACGAGGCCGGGGCCACCAGCGATCCGTCGACGCTGATGGTGGCGGACGTCGGATGCGGCCCGGGGCACATCGCTCGGTTTCTCAGCCGGCAGGGGCTCCCCGTGTGCTGCGTGGACCTCTCGCCCGCCATGTGCGCCATCGCACGCAGGCTGAACCCGGGCGCGCACGTCCATCAGGCGTCGATGGACGCCATTCCAGTTCCGGACGCGGCATGGTCGGGCATCGTCGCCTTCTATGCGCTCTGCCACGTGGCCGGTTCAGAGCTGCCGGTGGTGCTGCGTGAGTTCGCTCGTGTGCTCCGCCCGGAGGGCATGGTCCTCGTCGCGTTCCACGCCGGTGACGAGGTGCGCCATGCCGACGAGCTGCTGGGTGTGCCGGTGGACCTCGACTTTCACTTCCACACCACGTCAAAGGTGGCCGAGCTGCTCGATGACGCAGGATTCGAGGTCACGGCCGTCATGGAGCGCGTCGCGTATCAACCCTGGGAGGTCGCCACACGGCGCGCGTACATCCAGGCGCGCAAGCGTGAATGAACGGGATCACTCTCAGCTCAAGGCTCGTCGCACGCGATCTCCCAGCAACGCGAGCCGTTCGCAGGGCTCATTGCTGAACACGAAGCGCACATGGCGTTCCGCGACCGCCCCTCCCCAGCCGCGCATCGGCGTGGCCGCGACCTTCTGCTGGAGAAGCCGGTTGGAGGCGTCCGCGCAGTCGAAGCCCATCGCGGCAACGTCGAGCAGCAGCGACCACGCGCCGTGCCCCGTGACCGCCGGCAGACCCGCCAGCTGCTTCATCGTCTCATCGCGCCGCCGCTGAAACTCCTGGTTGGCGGCCAGCATGTGATCGTCGGGCAGCTGCAGCGCGACCCGCGCGCCCACCTGCCCGAAGCTGCTGGCGGTGAGCCCGTTGTAGATGTGCACGCGCGACACGTCGTTGACGAGGTCGCCGGGTGCAACGACCCAGCCGATGCGCCAAGCGATCATCCGCTGCTCGAGGGTCACGGAGCCGACCGTCACGGTGCGGCCTCGCATGCCGTCGAGCGCCGCGGGATGGATGACCTGCCTCCCATCGAACAGCACGGACTCGAAGCCACCCCAGTACAGCAGACGCAGGTCGTGCTCAACGCACAGCGCAGCGATGACGTCCCATTCGTCCCGGGTCGCCACCCAGCCGGTGGGAAAGGATGCGTTGTTGACGAAGACCGCGCGCGTTCGGTCGTTCACCGCGGTGGCGAGCGCGTCGAGGTCGAGTCGCCACGCGCCGTCGATCACCTGCAGCGGCACGAGCACCGGCTTCGCGCCGGTGAGCCGCACGCGATTGATCATTCCCGCGTAGGTGGGGTCCGTGACGATGACCTCGTCGCCAGGGTCGGTGATACAGAAGAGCGCGTCGAGCATCGCATCGCCCTCCCCGCACGTGATCACAACCTCGCGCGGACCGTCGTAGGCCGGAGCGCCGCGTCTCGCCATGTAGGCGGCGACCGCGGCCTTCAGGTCGTCGCGCCCGGTGAAGGGCAGCCAGCTGTTGGTCTCATCCTCGCCGACCGCGGCGCGCGTCGCCTCGACGGCCTCCCGTGGCGGCGGGATGTCGGTGTCGAGATTCTCGAGCCGCAGCACATCAGGGTCGTCGCCGGCGGCAGCCGCGACGCGGTCGATGCTGAATCCCGGGATTGCCGCAAGCCTTCCGACACTCATGTGCTCCACCTCCGATCACGCCCAACACGCGACTCTTACACTGCTCGGCCGATGCAGGTGGATCCCCTCTTCGGCCTCGAGGACCGGGTGGCCATCGTCACCGGCGCCACGTCCGGCCTGGGCGAGCGCTTTGCGCGCGTCCTGCACGAGCGCGGCGTGCGCGTTGTCGTCGCCGTCCGGCGGGAGGAGCGGCTGGCCTCGCTCGTGCGCGAGCTTGGAACCCGATCACTTGCCGTGCCGACGGATGTGACGTCGGAAGCGGCCGTGGCAGGCATGGTGCGGACGGCGGTCGACCACTTCGGCCGTCTCGACATCATGGTCAACAACGCGGGCGCCTCGGATGGCGGGCCGGCGGAGACGCAGGACCTGCGGTCGTTCGAGGACCTGCTGCGGGTGAACCTCGGCGCCGTCTTCGTGGGATGCAGAGAGGCAGCGCACGTAATGCTGCAGCAGCAGTCAGGCAGCATCATCAACATCGCCTCGGTCGCAGGCGTGGTGTCGCTCTCCGAGCGTCACCGCATGGCCGGCTACACGACGTCGAAAACAGGCGTCGTGGGACTGACCCGCGAGCTCGGCACGCAATGGGCGGCCAGGGGCGTCCGTGTGAACGCGATCGCGCCGGGCTGGTTCCCCAGCGAGATGACCGGAGGCCTGCGGAACCCGGACCATGTGCAGTGGATCGAGGAACGGACGCCGATGCATCGGCCAGCACGCGTGCACGAGCTTGACGGTGCGCTTCTCTTCCTGGCCAGCGACGCGTCGTCCTATATGGTGGGTCAGGTCATCGTCGTCGACGGTGGCTGGACCGCATGGTGAAGGGCGCGACACTCACCGATCGCTGGCGGACAAGCGCGTTTCGCCCGGTCATCCAGCAGCCGGTGCTGCGCCGCCTGCTCCCCGCCTTCGCCGTGTCGGCCGTGGGCGACGGCATGGCGATGGTGGCGGTGGCATGGCTTGCCATCAGCATCGCATCGCCGTCGGACCGCGCAGTCGTCGTCGGCGTGTCTGTGGCCGCGTACACGCTGCCCGGCGCGGCGGGCGCCGTGCTGCTCTCGAGGCCGCTGCGGACACTCGCGGGCCGGCATCTGGTGGCCGCCGACTCGACGTTGCGCGCGCTGGCTCTCGGCGTGATCGCGACGCTGTTCGCGCTCAGCCTGCTGCATCCGCCGCTGTACATCTCGGTGCTTGCGGTCTCCTCGTTGCTCCACGCGTGGGGGCTCTCCGGTCAGTACACGCTGATCGCCGAGCACCTGCCGCCCGAGTCGCGCACCGCCGGGAATGCACTGCTCTCCGGATTCGGCATGGCCTCATTTGTGATCGGACCGGTGCTCGCCGGACTCGCGGTCGCGCTCGCCGGGCCCGGGCTGCCGGTCGCAGTCGACGCCGCATCGTTCGCGGTGCTGGCGGTTGCGGCGCTGACGGCGCGAGGCGCGGCCACGCCGGCCGGCGAGGCGAGCGACGTCCGCACGCGCACGCGCGGTTTCGCGGTGATCGCGCGCAACCGCGTGCTGCTCGGCCTGCTCGCGCTGACCGTTGTCTACTACTTCCTGTACGGCCCGGTGGAGGTTGCGCTGCCGCTGTACGTCACCGGCCCGCTGCACGGTGACGCCGGCTTGCTCGGGCTGTTCTGGACGGTGTTCGGCATCGGCGCGACGACGGGCAGCCTCATCGCGGGATTGACCCGTCGCCTGCCGATCTGGCCGGCCTTGCTTGCGGCGGTGGTCGGATGGGGAGCCGCGCTTCTGCCGCTCGGCGTGCTCACACTGACGGTGCCGGCAATGGCCGGATTCGCGCTCGGCGGGCTCCTCTACGCGCCGTACCCGGCACTGTCGATGACGCTGTTCCAGCGTGAAAGCGCGGCAGGATCGCTGTCGCAGGTCCTGGCTGCCCGCGGTGCGATCACGGTGCTCGCCACGCCGCTGGGCACGGCGCTGGGAGGTCCATTGACGTCGTGGATCGGCGCCCAGCGCACCCTGCTGGTGTCGGCGAGCGCCACGATCGCCTCTGGATTCATCGCCACGGCGATCGTCGCGGTTCGCCGCGGCCGGCCCGGTGTGACGTCATGACGCGCGTATCCTCAGGTGCACCGTGACTGACGACGGATTCATCGCCGAGCACGGCCGCGACATCGAGGCCGCACGGCAGCGCATCGCCTCCAGGGTGCGCCACACGCCGGCGCTGCGCACAGATATCGACGAGCGGCTCATCCTCAAGGCTGAGAACCTGCAGGTGACGGGCGCCTTCAAGGTGCGCGGCGCATTGAACGCCGTGCTGCGCCTGCACGAGCGGGAGCCCGACGTCCAGACGGTGTGCACCGTGAGCTCGGGCAACCACTCGCAGGCGGTGGCGTACGCAGCGCGTGCGTGCGGGATGCACGCGGTCGTGGTGATTCCGCAGGGCGCCAACCCGAACAAGGTGGCAGCGACGCTGGCGCTCGGCGCCGAGGTGATCAGCGACGGCGTCACCTTCGACAATCGCGAGGAGTTCGCCGCACGCCTGGCAGCCGAGCGCGGGCTCCCGATGATCCACCCGTTCGACGACTGGGACGTCATCCACGGACAGGCGACGGCCGCGCTGGAGCTGCTCGACGACTGCCCTGATGTCGAGATGGTCATCGCCCCGGTCGGCGGCGGCGGGCTGCTTTCCGGGACCGCGCTCGCATCGCGATACCGCGGCGCCTCGGTCAAGCTGGTAGGCGTCGAGCCGGAGAGCGCGGACGACGCGTCGCGCAGCCTCAGCACCGGCACGCTTCAGCGGCTCGCGGCCACGCCGGCCACGATGGCCGACGGAGTGCGCGTGCTCAGCATCGGCGAGCGCAACTTCGAGGTGCTCGTGGAGCGCGGATTCGCCGATGCGATCGTCACCGTGTCGGAGCGCGAGCTGCAGAACGCGGTCGAGGAGATCTGGCGCGTGGGGCGTCTCGTCGTCGAGCCAACCGCAGCGTTGCCGCTCGCCGCGTTCCGATCAGGCCGGATCCCCAACCCGGTGTCAGGGCGGGTGGCGCTCATGCTCACCGGCGGCAACGTCGATCCTGCGATCGTGAGCTCCATCCTCGAGGTTGAGCGGCCGGCGTAGGCAGCGCCTCACTCAGTCGTGCGTGGCACGCTCGTGCTCGCGGTGCTGAGGCGCTTCGATCTGGAACGTCGAATGCTCGATGTCGAAGTGGTCGGCCAGACAGTCGCAGAGGCAGTCGAGCAGGCCGCCGGCGTCGGCGTCGGGAGCTTTCACCACATGCACCGACACGACGTTCATGCCGCTGCCAATCGACCACACATGCAGGTCGTGCGCGTCGACAACGCCAGGGACCTCGAGGATGTGCTGCCGCACGGCAGCGATGTCCACACCACGGGGCGCCGCTTCCAGGAGGACGTCAGCGGCGTCGCGAAGCAGGCGCATGGTTCGGGGCAGGATCACGAGGCCCACGAGGAGTGACGCGATCGAGTCGGCGCGCGTGAAGCCTGTGATGAGGATGATCACCGCCGCCACGACGACGGCAGCGGCGGCGAGCAGGTCGGAGGCGACCTCGAGATGCGCGCCACGCATGTTCATGCTCGCGGCGCGGTCGCGACTCAGGAGCCACGTCGATGCCCCGTTGCCAAGCAGCGCTCCCGCTCCGACGATGAGCATGAGGCGCCCGCCAACGTCGACCGGCGCGATGAGGCGCGCCACCGACGCCACGAGAATGAGCACACCGACGGCGAGCAGCACCGCGGCGTTGGCCGCCGCCGCGAGAATCTCCAGCCGCTGGTAGCCGAAGCTGCGCTCCGGCGAGGCGGGCCGCTCCGCAAACCACATGGCCAGGAGCGCCAGGCCCAGCCCCGCCACGTCCGTCAGAACGTGGCCCGCGTCCGCAAGGAGGGCGACGCTGCGGGCAGCGACCGCGCCCGCGACCTCCGCAGAGAGGATCGCAGTGCTGATGGCGAGCACGATGGCGAGGCGGCGTTTCCGGAGGTGCCGCGGGGCTCGGTGCATGCGCAGCAAGGGTGCGCCATTTCGGCGTGGAGTGCCGGAGCTGCTCAGCCCGACATCGGCTGCACCTGTCGCTGCAGCTCCGCTGCGTTGCGCAGCGCCCGGAGCTGCAAGGTTCGCGTGTCACCCGTCGTGATGCCGAGGGCCCGAGCGGCGGCACGCAGCGACAAACCGTGCAGGAACCGCAGCTCCAGAATCTGCCGCTCCGGGGACGGCAACCCCGCGAGCAGGCCACGGACATCGACGGCACAACCGGACGGCAGGGCGCCATGCCAGCGCTCGGCAAGCAGCCGGCGCGCGCTTGCGAGCAGCTGAGCCCGGACCTCAGCGGGCGCGGCGCGAACATGAGACCGGGCCTGCGCGAACACCTGAGACGTGAGGTCCTCGGCCTCGGCGCGATTGCCGGTCCCGGCGTACACGAACCGGTAGACCTGACGCACGTGCTCTGCGTAGATCGGCTCGCCGATCGCCATGGCAATCCGCTCGTGATGCCCGATGCTAAAAGTAGCTTAGTTGTGAGATTATTCTTTCTGACTTACTTTCTGTCAAGTGTCTCGCGCCCTGAAGTAATTGGTAGGATTGACGCCCGTGCAGGACGAGATCGATCTCCTGATGAAGGGTCTTCGGGCCCAGCGCCCGGATCTCGACATCTCTTCCATCGGAGTGGCAGGGCGCATCGGCCGCCTGTCGCTCCACCTCGGCGAGATCAGCACCGCGGTCTTCGGGCCGCACGGGATCGGCGTCGGCGAATCGGATGTGCTGGCAGCTCTGTGGCGAGCAGGACCGCCCTACGAGCTCTCGCCAGGGCGGCTCCGCGCTTCGGTCACGGTGTCGTCCGGGGGGATGACCGGGCGCCTCGACCGGCTCGAGCGCGCCGGCTTGGCCGCGCGCCGGCCCGACCCGAGCGATCGACGCGGTGTGCTCGTTCGATTGACAGACAAGGGCGTCCGTCTCACGAACCAGCTCATCCAGAGCTATCTCGCGGAGCAGGGCCGCTTCCTCGCCGTTTTGAGCCCGGCCGAGACCGAGCGGCTGGAGCGCTCCCTGCGCAAGCTCATGCTCGCTGTCGCAGCACGCCGACCAGGTGACCTGCACGCGTAACCCGGTCCGGTAGTCCTTCACAACTACCGGCGTGCAGGAGCCACGCCGCATGGTCGACGACTCGCGCGCGGCCGCCGCGCGCAATACGAGGCTGAGAGACATGAGCACTGTCGCACGCTGGTGCATACATCGCCGCAGAGCCGTCGTCCTCGGATGGTTGGGGTTGCTCGTCGCCGCCACCGTCGCCGCGCAGGTGTCCGGCAGCGCGTACACCAACTCGCTCACTCTGCCCAACACACAGTCCGCAGCCGCGATCCATCTGCTCCAGACGGTGTCGCCGCAGATCGCGGGCGACACGGAGCAAGTTGTGTTCGCGACGACCTCCGGCGCGCTGATCACCGACCCTGAAACGAAGGGCCGCGTGACGTCGCTGCTGGACCGGCTTGCCAGGCTGCCCCACGTCTCGCAGATCATCTCGCCGTACTCCGGAGCGGGGTCGAACGCGATCAATCCCCCGCGGACCGTGGCATTCGCCACGATCACCTTCGACCGGCAGATCGCAGACCTCTCCGACTCGCTGGCCACGGCATTCGTCAACACCGCCCGGGCTGCCGGGGGACCGCATCTGCAGGTCGCGGCATCAGGTCTGCTCGCCGAGAATGCGAATCCGCCCTCGCTCGGTGGCGCGGGCCTGGGCATCCTCCTCGCCGGGGTCGTGCTCTTGCTCGTGTTCCGCTCCGTCATCGCAGCTGCGCTGCCGCTGGCCTCGGCCCTGGTGTCGTTGGGGACCGCCATGGGAGTGCTCGCACTCACCAGCCATGCGATGTCCATACCGACATATGCGCCTGAGGTCGCCGCGCTTGTGGGGCTGGGCGTGGGCGTCGACTACGCGCTCTTCATCCTGACGCGCCACCGGCAGGGCCTCATCAACGGGCTCACCGTCGAGGAATCCATCGTCGAGGCTGTCGACACCTCGGGCCGCGCGGTCCTGTTCGCCGGCATCATCGTCAGCATCGCGCTTCTCGGCATGGTGGCGCTGGGTGTGACCTTCCTCACGGGCTTGGCTGTGGGGGTGTTCGTCGGAGTCGCGCTGACGATGGCCGCTGCACT
Source organism: Candidatus Dormiibacterota bacterium (assembly GCA_019245575.1). Lineage (GTDB taxonomy): Bacteria > Chloroflexota > Dormibacteria > Aeolococcales > Aeolococcaceae > JAFARE01. The sequence goes on from JAFARE010000018.1 coordinate 84,547, forward strand.
GACGCTGCTCCCCGCACTGCTGAGCTTTGGGGGCCGGCGCGTCCTCTCGCGAGGTCAGCGCCGCGCAATGGTCGCGACCGAGGAGCAGAGCAGGCGTCGCGCGTGGGGGTTCTGGGAAGCCTGGGCGCGACTCGTGAGCAGACGCCCGGCCGTGCCCGCCTTGGTGGCGCTCGTCGTCGTCACGAGCATCGCAGCCCCATTTCTCTCACTGCAACCGGGAACCGCGGACGAGAGCAACGATCCTGCGGGCAGCACGACGCGCCAGGCTTACGATCTCCTCGCGGCGGGATTCGGCGCCGGCTTCAACGGACCGCTGCAGCTCGTCGCTCTGGTGCGTGGAAAGTCTGAAGAGGCGGCCCTGGACCGGCTCGCGGCCGGCGTCAAACCGCACGGTGACGTGAGCAGCGTGTCCGCGCCGCTGGTGATCCCGGACAGCCAGGGCTCCGCCGTGGGAATCATCAACGTGTACCCGCGCAGCGCGCCCCAGGATCCGGCAACCGCGACCCTCCTCAGTGACATGCGTGACCGGGTGGTGCCCGATGCAGTCGCGGGTTCGGGGCTCACCGTGTACGTCGGCGGCCCCACAGCGCTCAACACTGACTTCGACCAGCTGATCGCGAGCAAGCTGCCGCTCTTCGTCGGCTCGGTGATCCTGCTCTCGTTTCTCCTGCTGATGATCGCGTTCCGCAGCATGGTCATTCCGCTGATCTCAGCGGCGATGAACGTGCTGTCGGTGGCTGCGGCTTTCGGCGTGCTGGTTGCCGTCTTCCAGTGGGGCTGGCTCGGAAGCCTCGTCGGCGTGAGCCCGGGCCCCATCGAGCCCGCCTTGCTGGTCTTTCAGTTCGCCGTGCTGTTCGGCCTTTCGACGGACTACCAGGTATTCCTGCTCAGCCGCATCCGCGAGGAGCGCCACAGGACGCGTGACAGCGCCGCTGCGGTACGCGCGGGGCTCGCCGCCACCGGGAAGACGATCTCAGCAGCGGCCGTGATCATGATCTTGGTCTTCGCCTCATTCGCGCTCGGCAGCAACCGGCTGCTCAAGGAGTTCGGCGTCGGCTTCGCCGCCGGCATCCTGGTTGATGCTGCGGTGATTCGCCTGGCCATCGTGCCCTCGCTCATGCTGCTCGCCGGTGAGACGTGTTGGTGGCTGCCCGGTGGTGTGCGGCGGCTCGTGCCCCGGGTCGGGTTCGCGGAGCCCGCGCCCGTGCGTATGTTGAGCGAGGAATAGTCCATTACCAGGTGTCCACAAAGCGCCGCGGCGGCGACGGTTCCGCGGCGTGCGCGGTCGCGGCGGCCAGCGTCTTCGCGATCAAGGCCCGCGTGTCAGCCGGATCGATGACGTCGTCGAGCTCGAAGATCGCTGCGGCGTTGAGCGCCCGAGCGTTCTCGCGCAGCTTCTCGGTCATCGCTCGCACGGTTTGCTCGCGAGCGGCGTCGTCCTCGATCGCCGCCATCTCACGGCGCATGCCCAGCCGCACCGCGCCCTCGAGGCCCATCGGTCCCAGATGGGCGCTCGGCCACGCCACGGTCAGAAGCGGTTCCTTCAGCGAGCCGCACATCATCGCCTGCGCTCCCAGCCCGTAGGCCCGGCGCAGGATCACCGCGATGAACGGCACGCGCAGCGCTGCTCCGGCCACCAGCAGCCGCGCCGTGTGACGAACCAGCGCCGTCCTCTCCGCCTCGGGTCCGACCATCATCCCCGGAGTGTCGATCAGCGACACAACCGGGATTGCGAAGGCATCGCAGAGCTGCAGGAACCGGGCCGCCTTGTCGGCGCCTTCGCTGGTGATGGCGCCGGCCATTCGCATCGTGTTGTTGGCGATGAATCCCACCGCGCGTCCGTCGATGCGCGCGAACGCGGTCAGCATCTCCGGGGCGAACTGCTCGCGCAGGAACATCACTGAGCCGGCGTCCGCCAGCGTGCTGATCACCGGCGCCACGTCGTAGGCGCGCCGTTCGCGTTCGGGGATCAGGCTGCGCAGCAGTGACTGGTCCGCGGCATCGCTCGTAGGAAGCGTGCCTTGAAAGTAGCCGAGCAGCCGCTTGGCCGCCGCCACCGCTTCGGCTTCGTCCGCGACAACGACATCGACCACGCCGTTGGGCGCCTGAATGTCGATGGGCCCGATCGAGTCGGCCTCCACCTCACCCAACCCGCCTCCGGCGATCATCGCGGGACCGCCGAGCCCGATGGAGACGTTCTTCGTCGCCACGATGAGGTCTGAGCATCCGGCGATCACCGCGTTGCCCGCGAAGCAACGGCCGTTGACGATTGCGATGCGCGGCACGAGCCCGCTCAGCCGCGCCCACAGCGCGAAGGCTCGGACGTCGAGCGCTGAGACCACGGGATAGTCGGTGTCGCCCGGCCGTCCGCCGCCGCCCTCCGCGAAGAACACCGTGGGCAGGCGCAAGCGCTCGATGAGCTCGAAGAGCCGGTCCTTCTTGCGATGGCCGTGCGCACCCTGAGTGCCGGCGAGCACCATGTAGTCGTACGCGAGGACCGCGCATGCTGCAGCGTCGCCGAAGATGTCGCCATTGATCCGAGCCGTGCCTGCAATCAGACCATCCGCCGGGGTGCGCTCGATGAGCTCCTGCAGATCGCGCCGGCTGCGCTGTGCGGCGATTGCGTAGCGACCGTATTCCACAAGCGATCCGGCGTCGACAATGGCCTCGAGGTTCTCCCGGGCGGTGCGCCGGCCCCCGGCGTGGCGCGACTCGACCGCGGCGGCGCGAGCGGCGTCCTCGGTCAGGGCCCGGCGGCGCTGCAGCTCGGTGAGATCGTCAGCCAAGGGCGGCGATGATAAGGCGCCGCCGGAGCCCGCCGCGCCATCTGCGCGTCAGCGAAGCAGAGAGGTCAGGTCGGCGACGATGTCGGCCGCGGCTTGGATCTTGTGAACGTGGTCGACCGAGAGTCCCGCGTACCAGGGCATCGTCCCCGGCGTGTCCAAACCGCAGCGCGGCGGGCATGGTGCTGCGATTGCCGGTGGCCTGAGCCCCTTCGAGCGATGCTCTGATGACGCGCACAGTCCCCGGCCACCTCCCATCGTCTCGAAATGACCGGTCAGCACCGTGTCAGCGGCGCTCGACGCAATCAGCGCCGCCAGGTAATCCGGGTGCACGTTCGCCTCCGACGCCGCAAGGAAGCGCGTACCGACGCGCACCGCGTCCGCCCCAGCATCCAGCAGCGCACGAACTCGCTCCGGCGTGCCAACACCGCCTGCCGCGACGGTCGGGATCGTGACAGCCTCGACGGTATCTCGGAGCAATACGTCCAGAGGCTTGGCCCCGCGAACATGACCGCCGGCTTCGACGCCTTGGATCACCACGATGTCGCAGCCGGCCCGCTGCGCCGCAGCGGCTTCAACGGCGGAGCCCACCTGCCATGAGACCAACGCGCCGGCTGCATGTCCTGCCGAAACCGTGCGTGCATCAGGCTCGCCCCAGAAGAACTCGACGACTCGCACGCCACACGCGCGCTCCGTGATGGTTTCGAGCGCTGGCAGGTACGGAACCAGGAACCCCAAGCCGAGCACTCCGGGCGACTGGTCTGGAAGATCGACGCCCATCGGCGCCATCCCAAGCCCACCTGCGCCCGCAACAGCCTCCGCCAGTTTCGCTGTCCCCACGCCGCCGAGGACCGCCAGCTGCAGGGGGAGCTCACAGCCGATCAGGTCAGTGAAGCCCGTTCTCAGGGGGCGGATTCTGCCTCGAAACCGGCCATCGGCGTCCGCTAGGGTTCGCCCCTCACCGGAGTCGGTGCCGCACCCAGTACACGGTGAAGCTGAGCAGCGCAATGCACAGCGCGGTATAGATGCCCGCCTCGATGAATTGAAAAGGCCAGAAGCGATCGAGCGGCTGGTAGACGACTCGCTCGAAGATGCCATGGGCGTGCAGACATGCGTCGGCTGACTTCGGAAGCGATCCCGTGGCCGGATTGCCGCACAGCTGCGTGGCCTGGGAGGCATAGATACGAGTGCCGGCGCTGTCAATGAGGCCGCTGTCGATGACCCACGCGCCGGGTGGCGCGCCGCCACCCGAGCCGTAGACCAGCGCGGTGATCGGCGGCGCGTAGTGGGGCCGCAGCCAGAACTCGATGGGAAGCCGAACTGCCAGGAATGCTGGAAGCGTGAGCGCCATCGCGGGAAGCACCTTGCGTGACGCCGCGCCCGCTGCCGCGCCGAGGGCAAGCGCAAAGAGCACGTACATGCCCGGCATCAGGCCTTCGAGGTCAAATCCGGCGCCAGCGAAAGGCGAATCGAGGAGGTCGAACGGCTGGCGCCACCAGGTCATGAGTCCGGCGATGCCGGCCCCGACCGCAACAGCAAGGCCGACGACGGCCAGCAACCGCACGGTGATCCAGCGCGTGCGCGTCACGGATTGCGTCCACACGAGGCGGTGCGTGCCCCGCTCGAGCTCGCGACCCAGCAGCGGGCCGCCGATGAACACACCGATGAGCAACGGGATCAGGTTGAACCAACCAACAATCCCGGTCAGCCAGCCGAAAGCACGCTCGAAATCGCCCTGGCCGCCGCACGACGGCGCGGCGTTCGTGCCGAGGCAGGCGAGACCGCCATCGAAACCGCGCATCGGAACGCCGGTACCGATGACGAAGACGGCGAGGGCGAGTATCACGAGTGCGAGCCCGATGAGCTCTGTGCGGTGCTGCCGCCACACCAGCCAGCTCATGACACACCTCCCACAAGCACGGGCTCCGCTGCATTCAGGGGAGCCGGCCGCCGCCGCAGATACGCGAGCACAAGCTCCTCCAGGTCCACGGCATCGACGGTCAGACGCGGATCCACCGGCCCTTCGAGCCGCCGCACGACGACCGTCGCATGAGTGCCGGTGGCGCGCGCGTCGATCAGCTGGCAACGTGCAGCAACAGCCTCCACGTTGTGACGCGGTCCACTCAGCACCGCATGCTCGGCGAGGAGATCCTCAGTGCTGCCCGCAAGCAGCACGGTTCCCTCAGAGAGCAGGATGAGCTGATCACTCACCCGTTCGAGATCGGAGATGAGATGCGACGACAGCAGGACGGTAAGGCCGCCGTCGGCGACGATCTCCATCAGCGATTCGAGGAACTCGCGACGCGCCAGAGGATCCAGCCGGGCAACGGGTTCATCGAGGATCAGCAGCTCAGGCCGTTTGGCGACGGCGAGGGTCAATGCCACCTGCGCCTGCTGGCCTCCCGACAGCTGCCCGCACACCCGATTGCGGGGAATCCGCAGTCGTCGAAGCCGGTCACGCGCGAGCGCATCGTCCCATCGCGGATTGAGGTGTCGTCCCACCTGCAGCATGTCGAGCACCGTGAAGTTGCGATACAGCGGCGCATCCTGTGCGACGAAGCCGATGCGGCTGAGCAGGGAAGGCGTCTGACCTCGCATCGGGGTGCCCAAAAGGCGGATCTCGCCCTCTGTGGGTTCGAGAATCCCGACCGCAATTTCGAGCAGTGTCGTCTTCCCCGCGCCATTGGGTCCGACAAGCGCAGTGACGCTCCCGGCCGGCACCTCTAGCGAGCACTCGTGAAGAGCCCACGTTTTGCCGTAGCGCCGGCTCAGGCCGGCAGCGGACAGCGCCGAGCTCACGCGATGTCCTCCGACGCCAACTCCTGCCGAGCCGTGGCGATCAGCGCATCCACGTCCTCGTCCTCCAGACCCGCTGCGTAGGCTGCGTCAAGCCACTGCCGCAGCCGACGGCCGAGTGAGTGAAGCTCGCGCAGTGGCGGCGCGGGCAGCTCGCGTGCAACAAACGTGCCGAGCCCGGGGCGCGTGTGAACGAGGCCCGCATGTTCCAGCTCGCGGTATGCCTTGAGCACAGTATTTGGATTGATCGCCAGCGTGGCGACCACCTCCTTGGCGGTTGGCAGCTGGTCGCCGGGGCGGAGCGTGCCGACGCGAAGCGCATGCCGCACCTGTTGCACGAGCTGCATGTAGGTGGAAACCCCGGACCCACGGTGGAGGCGGAACTCGATCATGCTCCGCACTATAGCACTAAATATCTAGTTGTCTAGTGGAAGATTGCTGCGGCTTTCCCACCGTGGGTTGCGGCGCCGCTGGAGGAGCGATGAGAATGACCGCGTTGCCTCGTCCGAACTGACATGAAGCTCACGGTTCAGACATTCCTGACCCTCGACGGCGTGATGCAGGCCCCCGGTGGACCCGAGGAAGACCCCAGCGGCACGTTCGTCCACGGCGGCTGGCAGGCCCCCTTCCCCGATCCGGCGGTCGGCGAGTTCGTCACCGAGCTCAACAGTCATGCCAGCGCGTTCCTGCTCGGCCGCAGGACGTTCGATATCTTCCGCGGCTACTGGCCCGATCAGACGGACCCGGCCAACCCCATCGCCACGGCGATCAACGGGCTGCCGAAGCACGTTGTGTCCAATTCGCTTCGCGAGGCCGATGTCACATGGCGTGGCGAGCATCCCGACACTGCTCGGCTCGTGACCGGTGACATCGTCGCGGCGGTGCAGGCGCTGAAGGAGGAGCCCGGCGACGAGCTGCAGATCTGGGGCAGCGGAAAACTGCTTGAGACGCTGTTGCAGCACGAGCTCGTGGACCTATTCCGCCTGATGACGTTTCCACTGGTGCTCGGCTCCGGACGACGTTTGCTCAACCAAGGAGTCCCTCCGGTGACGCTGCGGGCCGTGGACATCTCGGTCACGGATCTCGGCATCGTCCTCGGCACCTACGCGCCTGCCGGTCCCGTTCGCCACGGCCAGATGTAGCCCGGCGATGATCCGTGTCGAGCCGGTGCGACGTGAGTGGCTGAGGCGCTCGCTGCGGGCGATGAGGTCTTCACCCAGCCGCTTCCACCACCGTGCTCGAGCGTTGCGGGTTCAACCGTGTCGACGACGTCGTCGACCCGAGTGAGGGACCCGTGTGGAAGTGGGAACGAGACCTGACGACCCGCTATGTGCCCTGAGAGCGAATCATCGGCGACGCACGTAGCGGGGTTTCTGCGGAGCCAGCGCCTCATCCGCCGAGAGACCTGCCGCTAGTTCCTCGAGGAGTGCGGTGAGCCGCTCCGACGGCGTGGCGACATTCGCGATCGTCTGCTCGGCGACGCGACGCCACGCCGCCTTCAGCTTCGGCATCAGGGCGCGCCCCTTGCCGGTCAGCTCGACGATGGTGGCCCTGGCGTCCGATGGCGAGCGCCGGCGCGCGACCAGCCCGATGTCCTCGAGCTGCCGGAGAGAGACGGTTATGGTCGGCGGCTCATAGCCGCTCGCCGCGGCGAGCTGGGCCTGTGTGCTCGGTCCGGTCTTTTCCAGCTCGAGCAGCAGGAGTTTGTGTCCCGGGTGGATGCCCAATGGAGCCAGCGCCGACATGGCCAAGGCTCGATGGCGGATGCCGATGGCCCGGATCGCCTCATTGAGCGCGTCCGCCTCCTCGAAGTTCACTCGGGTTCCCCCTTGACTCGGCGATAGTTAGGCGTCTAACCTTTAGACGCCTAACTAATGGTACCGCCATCCGAACCGGTGGGGTACGCCGCCGACAGAGGAGGACCACCATGGCCGTCGCAACCACCGCTGCCAGGCCGCCGTTGGGCGCAACCGCGCGCCCGGTGCGGCGCCGTGCACTCGTCATCGCCGCCGGTGTGGCCGCGGGAGCGCTCATCTGGGCCCTTGCCGTGCCGGTCTTCGGTGTTCAACTCCTGGTGCGATTCGGGGCCGGCACTCAGCAAACGGTCAGCGTCGCCTTCGTGCTGGCCGGCAGCCTCATCGCTCCGCTTCTCGGTTGGGCGCTGCTCTCGTTCCTCGAGCGCCGCACAAACCGAGCGCGCGCGCTGTGGACCCGCGTCGCCGTCGTGTCGCTGCTCATGACGTTCGCGCTGCCGCTTGCAGCCGGCGTGACGACATCGGCCAGGGTCACCCTGCTGCTGATGCACGTCGCCGTGGGAACGGTTGTCATCGTTGGCCTGCGGCGGACGTGACGCTTCTTGGGGCACCGGGGACGTCAGGCCTGCGCGGGCACCTCGTAGGGCGTGGCCAGCTGGAAATAGTTGCCGTCCGGATCGGCGAGAGTCGCCAACGAGAACTGTTCGCCCATGTCGTACGGCTCCTTGATCACGGTGGCGCCAACGCCCTTCAGGCGATCGAACTCACCCTTCACATCCTCCGTATCCAGGAAGAAGATGAGCCGGCCGGGCGTCGAGTTCTGTCCGTGCACTTCAGAGTGCTCGCCGATGCTGAAGAAGCATCCCCCGAGCATCCAGCCCGTGTACCCACTCTCCGTCATCGACGGTTCGCCCAGCACCCGTGTGTAGAACTCGACGAGCCGCCGGGGATTGTCCGAGCCAATCATGACGTTGCTCAGCTTGAGCATCTTGATCCTCCTGGAGGTTGCACCTGGTCGCCGATCGTAGCAAGCGTCATGACCGGGAGGTTCCGTACTCCACGTCGGTGACGTGGCCGCCCCACCGCGCCTCCCCTTCGGTGATGGACAGATGGGTCATGAAGTGTTCAGGGGCGGCGCCATGCCAGTGTTGTTCACCGTCCGGCACATCGACGACGTCGCCTGGCCGGATCTCCACCGCCGGCTCATTCCGGGATTGCACCAGGCCACGCCCTTCGGTCACGTATAAGCGTTGGCCACCATCATGGGAGTGCCAGGCGGTGCGTGCTCCGGGCGCGAAATGCACGGCAGCGATGCTGACCTTCGAGGGCGGCTCCGCTTGGACGATCGGATCGAACCACACCTCGCCGGTGAACCGTTCGGCCGGACCCTTGGTGGTCGGTTGCTTGCGTCTTATCTCCATGCGGCGCTCCGTGCTCAGGCCTCGATGTGCATCACCATGGTCTCGGGCAGGACGCCGTCGTACTCCATCGCCTCGGCAGCGGCAGGCGTTTCCATGAACTTCATGACAGCGTCCATGTCGGCAACGTCCATCAGCACCGCAACGCGATTGCGGTTCTGCGGATCGACAAACGTGCGAATGTTGGTCACACCGAGCGGCCCGAACACCTCCTCGCGCTTGGGCGATGCCAGCCAATGATCTGTGTCCTTCACCTCGTGGGTCGCAACAATGGTCGGCACTTCGTCTCCTCCTCCAAGAGCGCGTCCAGGACGGCAGCGCGTGGAAGGGTACGTGGAGAGGCGAGGGTTCGGCAACACCGAAGCCCCCTGGGTAGCGAACAGCGTCGTACTGCGGCGCCCGCGCGCATGGTATCGGGGATTGAGTGAATGGCTCGAGGAGGCTTGAGGATCCCAGCCTGCATCGAACAGCCTGTCCATGAGCTCGCACACGCGTCACCGCGATGAACTGCTCGCACCAGTTACCTTGATGCGTGAAATACCACCTCGCCGACCGAGCGCTGCGGTGGTCCTGTCAGCAGGCCAGGAGGGTACGCGCTGAGGACGCGCTGGAACGCGCCGCTGGTCTCGAAGGCCACGGCGTCACTCTCTGATTCCCACAGCCCCAGCAGGTGACCGCTGCCGGTCGATCGATCGACGACCACGTAGACGCCCAACCATCCGCTTGCCTCTCGAAGCATTGGCACGAGGCGCTCGTAAAGAGGAGCCACGTCGTCGATGCGATCCGGGCTGACCTGAGCGGCCGTAACCGAAGCATGCATAGTCCAATTCCTCCCTCCGTTTCGGGTGAGCCCGTAGGCGGTGGCGAATCCTCCTTTGGTGACAGTGGAGGGTACTACCGCCGTCAGGCGCCGGGCTGTCATGCTCACGCCTGACATGGCTGGCGGCTCTCATGATGTTGCTCCGTTACTCGTGGCGATCGCGCGGAGGGATCGCACGACCGCCATGGCTCTGCTGCAAGCGGCGCCATCGCTCGCCACGGAGGCGCTCGCCCGCGAGGACGAGTTCTTCGATCCGCCCAGCCGGCTCCAGGCCTACTACGGTCACACCGCCTTGCACGCCGCTGCCTTCACGTACGACGTGCATCTCGCGCGCTTTCTCGTCGAGCACGGCGCCGATGTGCGCGCGCGCAACCGTCGAGGCGCGGAGCCGCTGCACGCAGCGACCATGGGGTCACCTGGTTCGCCCGGCTGGGACCCGGGGGCTCAGCGTGCAATCATCGTCTACCTCGTCGGAGCAGGTGCTGATCCCGACGCCCGTGCATCGGGCGGAGTCACACCGCTTCACAGAGCCGTGCGCAACCGCTGCTCCGCTGCCGTCGAGGCGCTGCTGCAGATGGGCGCAGACCCGAGCGCGAGGAACAACCACGGCTCGACTCCATCCGATCTCGCCCAGTGGACCACTGGGCGCGGCGGCAGCGGATCCGCTGCGGCAAGGGCGGAACAGCACGCCATCCTCCGCATGCTCCACGGAGTCACGTACACGTGATGCACTCGCGAAGTGAGGAGACTGGCGCTGTCCAACACTTGGTTGATCCTGCCGACCGGACATTGCACGCGCCAGGTCTAGCAAGGCTTGATCAGAACCGAAGCATCGTCCCGACGCTGCTTTGCACGAACGCGTCAGGGAACAGCCTCGCGAGTTGATGAGTGGCCCTCCACCCGGTGCAGTGCCCTGGGATGAGGTGGTCCAGCCTGAGTGCGCCAATCTCTTCAACGGTGCGCTGGATGACGGGCTCCATGATCGCGCCGGAGAGATGACATCCACCCACGAAGGCGTGGAGCCTCTGCACGCCCGTCAGGCGCTGCGCGTTCCAGAGGACGTTGATGACCCCGGAATGGCTGCAGCTGGACATCACGACGAGCCCTTTGTCCCTGACGTGGACGATGACGCCCTGGTCGTCCCAGACCATGTAGTCGGGCTCCCAGTCACGCCCTCGGCGACGGTACTGGATCGGAAACCCGGGTTCGAAGTCGGTGCGGCGCTCGACCTGGCCGGTTACCAGCACAGAGCTGTCGATCAGCATGGTCGGGCCCCTCTCCTCGATCAGCTCGACATTCTCGCGGTCGAGGTCATTGTGGCTCGGCGGCGGAGCCGCGACCTCGCGCCCGTCTGGAAAGACGATCTTCCGATCGAGCCAGGCGTCAGGATGCAACACCAGCGGCAGGCCATGGCGGCCTACTCGCGACACCATGCCCAAAAGGCCGCCGTGATGATCTCCGTGACCATGCGAGAGCACGATCGCCCGGAGCTCATTGATCTTCACCCCCAATACATCGAGGTTGTGTAACGCTGCAACACGGCTGAAGCCGGCGTCGTAGAGGATCGAGTGTCTGGTTCCGTCACGCTCGACGGTCAGGAGGAGCGAGTATCCGTGCTCGGCCAGCAGCTGCTCCCGTTCGGGCGAGAGTGACAGGACCGGTCGACGTGCAACGTCGCTGCTCGCCAGTAGAGCGTCGCTGACATTGTCGACGAGGATCACGACCTCGAGTGCATCGACCGGCAGCAGGGCGGTCGTGGTCATGTCGCGGACATCGCTACGGAGCCGGCTTGGCGGGGCTCGGCGCCATCGATGAACGTCTCATGAACGGATGGTGAGCGTACACCTGGCTTGACGCCATACGAACCCCGCGCAATCGGGACAAAATCCGATCCTGAGCCAAGGTCGCGCCGCTAGAGGAGAAGGACTAATGGGAAGTATCGTCGTGATCGACAACGTCTCGCTTGATGGAGTCGTACAAGACCCAGCCGGCGACGAAGGCTTCAGGGTGGGCGGCTGGGTCGGCCTGCTCAAAGACCGCCCACAGCTCAACAAGCTCGCGCTCGATGAGGCCCTGGCGGCCGATGCCCTGCTGCTGGGTCGCCGGAGCTACGAGTGGTTTGCCGCACGGTGGCCGTCCCGGAGCGGCGAGTTGGCGGACCGGTTGAACAATCTGCCCAAGTACGTCGTATCGTCGACCCTCGTTGATCCAACATGGAGCAATTCGACTGTGCTTAAGGGCAACGCGGTTGACGAGGTCTCGCAGCTCAAGCAGAAGCTGAAGGGCGAGATCCAGGTGGCAGCCAGCTTCCAGCTCGTGCACGCGCTAATGGAGCACGACCTCATCGACGAGGTCCGGTTGAAGATCTTCCCCGTTGTTCTTGGGGCCGGCGGGCGCCTATTCGGTGACACCAGCGATAAGAAGGCGCTGCGCCTTGCCGATACTCGGACCGTGGAGGGCGGTGTCGTCATCCTCACATACGAATTCCTGCGGGAGGAATCGCTGGCGTAAAGGGCCACGCCTCCGCGCGCTCCATGCGACTTTCCGCGTCCGACGAACGAATCGGTACGACTCCGTTCATCGGACGTTCATCGCGGTTCGGGTCGCCGCCATGAATGGATGATGAACGTACACCCGCGTTGTCAGAATCCACACCCCGCGCGATCGTGGCCGGGCCGGTAGTCAGCATCGACTTCGGGCGGTTTGCGGGCGCGGATGATTGCGGACCCGGCGTGCTCGTGAACGCGGTGCGTTTCCTGGATCTCGACGTCCACGAAGCCGGCGTCGGCGAGAGCACCTTCGAACTCCGCTCTGGTCAGCGCACCAGCGATGCAGCCGGTCCAGGCAGCCATGTCAGCGCGGGTCGCGTCGTCCATGTCCTCGTCGGCGATGACATCCGACACGGCGAAGCGTCCTCCCGGCCGGAGCACGCGCGCTGCTTCGCGGATGACCTTGTTCTTGTCGCCCGAGAGATTGATGACACAGTTGGAAATGACCACGTCGACACTGGCATTCGGAAGCGGCATCTCCTCGATGTAGCCCTTGACGAACTCGGCGTTCGCGATGCCGGCGTCTTGCGCATTCTTCCGGGCCAACTCGAGCATCTCGTCAGTCATGTCGAGCCCGACCGCCTTACCGGTCCGTCCCACGCGACGGGCTGAAATCAGCACGTCCGCACCTCCGCCCGAACCGAGGTCGACCACGGTCTCGCCTTCGTGCAGATCGGCGACGGCGGTGGGCACCCCGCAACCGAGCGAAACCTGCAGCGCCGCCTCGGGGACACCCTCGCTCGTCGCCGTGTCGTACAGCGTGACGCCGAAGACGTCGCTGGCATCCGCGTGACTGCAGCCGCAGCTCCCGCCGCAGCAACCCGATTCCTCCTGCGTGCTCGATGCGGCCGCAGCGGCGTAGCGCTCTCGGACGGTCTCGCGGATCTCTGTCAGCTCAGCCATGTGGACAGCTCCTTCAGTGCATCGGGGAGGACGTAGTAGTAGGCCCAGAGGCCTCTCCGTTCCGACCCTACGATCCCCGCCTCGCGCAACACCTTGAGGTGGTGCGACACGGTGGGCTGCGAGATCTCGAAGAGCGGCACCAGCTCGCAGACGCAGACGCTGCCGGCGTGCTGTCGCAGCACGTCAACGAGTTGGAGGCGGACCGGATCGCCGAGTGCCCTCGCCACCTCCGCCATACGCTCCGCCTGGCGGCGCTCGATATCCGGGTACACCACCGGTTCGCAGCAGCGCTCACCGGCGGGACGCTTTTGCTTCGGGACGAGCTCCAGATTGATCGCCATCAATATACGTATATCAATTGAGTTTACGTTTGTCAATCTTTACCATTCGCATCATGACCGCTCGTGGCCGACCCAACGTCACTGGAGGTCGTCCGGCGCTTCAGCTTCGCCTGCTCGCGGAGTTCGTGGGCAGCGCCTTCCTCGCTGCGGTCGTGATTGGTTCCGGTATCGCTGCCCAGACGCTCAGTCCGGGGCAGGCGGGGCTCGAGCTGCTGGAGACCGCGGCGGTCACCGCGGCCGGCCTGTTCGCGATCATCCTCATGGTCGGCGCCGTCTCGGGCGGGCACCTCAACCCCGTTGTCTCGGTCGTCGACGCCGCATTCGGTGGGATCAGCTGGCGCGACGCCGCCGCCTACGCCCCGACTCAGGTAATAGGCTGCGTCGCCGGGGCGATCGCCGCCAACACCATGTTCGGCCTCAGCGCTGTGAGCATCTCGCAGCACGACCGCACCTCTGCGGGTCACTGGCTCGGCGAGGCGGTGGCCACGGTCGGCCTGCTCCTGGTGATCTTCGCCCTGGCGCGTTTCCAGCGCACGCACGTCACACCGGTGGCCGTGGGCGCCTACATCGGCGCGGCGTACTTTTTCACCAGCTCAACCGGCTTCGCCAACCCGGCCATCGCGATCGGCCGCATGTTCAGTAACACGTTCGCTGGGATCGCTCCGGCATCCGTGCCCGGATTCATGGCCGCACAGACCGTCGGCGGACTGGTCGCTGTCGGCCTCATTCGGCTCTTCTACCCCGACATGTCCGCAGCGGCGGCCGATGTGGTCCCGCCCCCCGCGGATGCCACTGCTCAGCAGTCACTGGAGGCGCCAACAACGGGGCGTCGCGCTAGAGCATGAGGCAACCGTTGCCGCGCGCCCTGTTCGTCTGCGTGCGCAACGCCGGACGGTCACAAATGGCGTCAGCCTTCTGGGAGCGACTGGGCGGTGAAGCGCGATCGGCAGGATCCGCACCAGGCGATCGAGTTCATCCCCGGGTCATCGAAGTCATGCGTGAGGTTGGCATCGATCTCAGCGCTCGCACGCCCCGACCGCTCGACGACGCGGACTCGCACTGGGCTGACGTGGTCGTGACCATGGGTTGCGGCGATGCCTGTCCGTTTATTCCAGGCAAGCGCTACGTCGACTGGGATCTGCAAGACCCGGCCGACAGGACCGTGGAAGAAGTCAGAGCGATCCGGGACGAGATCGAGCAGCGTATCGGAGAGCTGGCACGACCCGATTGAGCCACCCGACCGGAACGAGCAAGTGTTCAACTTGGCGTACGCGCGCCGGTGCGAAACGAGGATTCGGACCGGCGCCTAACGGACTGCGGTCACAGGACGTTCATCTGAGCAACGCCACCGTCCATGAACGTCTCGTGAACCTTTGATGAACGTACACCCACGTTGTCACAATCCAAACCCCGCGCGATCGTGGCCGGACCGTTGATCAGCCTGCGGACTTCAGCTGGTCGACCGTGAGCTGCTTCGCCTGTCGGGCGCGTAGTCGTCGCCGCTCAGGAGGTTGACGGGCCCGGAAGGTCTCGGGAGAGCCTCGGGATAACCCGACCAATGCGCAAATGCTGATCCCTTCAGTTGCATCTGTGGCATCTCTATCACCCCTCAACCGGCTCCTCCAAATCGCGAGCGAGTCCCGTAAGCCACTCGCGCGCCGTTATCTCGTCTTTCCAAGGATCGTAGAAAAGCGAATAGTCCTTCGTCAGGACTGCGCGCAACTGCTCATCGGTGAGCGGCGTGCTGAGCAGGTCTTGGATCTCAACGACTACCTGTGCGACGGCTTCGGGCCGTGCCGTCCGGAGGAACTTCTTCACCGCGTCGGAGCGAGTTCGGGACTCCTCCCGCCAGTCGGGATGGAAGTAGCCCAAGAAAAGGTCTTGCAACGCGTAGTAGCGAGGCATCATGGCGCGACGTATCCGGTGATTAAGTAATAGCCAAGCGGAGACGCCGGATTGGCTTCCGGCACGCCTATTGCGCTCGATCCCTCGACGGATGAATTCGCTCCGGCGTACAAGATTCGACCGATAGAACTCTCGAAACTCGCTGCGAACGCCTGCCGAGAGCCAGCAGCCGCGGTCGACAGCCATGACTGGATTCCCGCCGAGTTGGCCGCCTGTAGATCGCTCAAAGCACTCTCAGCCGTGGCGCGTACGACAGACCACGGCGGCCAATCGACCCTCAGCTCGCGAACACCGTGGAACGCAAGTTCCGTTGCCCTCCCATCAATGGTTGCGGTCTCGCGCATCACCAAGGTCAACTGGAGTTCCTTCGTGGCTCCTGGCCTATCGAGCTGCTCGATCAAGAACTGCTGCAAGATCGGGTACGAGCTGGGCTTTAGGCTGTGGAAGCGAGCAATCGGATCATCCTCCATCACGGCTCATATTCCCCTGGGATGTGGCTACCCGTTTCCATGCCAACTTCATAGCCTGGCCGTATTCAAACGTGTGGTGCCGCCGTCGGCGGTTACATCTGTGACATCTCACCGCATGGACTGGACGGACTGCCGCCACGCCTCTTCAAACTGTTCCTCCGTGATCTCATCCGCCGGTCCAAGCCCCAGCGCCGAGAGCGGCTGATCGACTAGCCCCGGCCCGATCTCTGGATGGTATTCAGTCCGAGAATCAAACCAGCGTTCCCCGTAACGCTCAACCTGGCGCGTCGCCGTTTCCCCGTCGAACTCCATGTACACGACGCCGTGGCCCAGATCCGATTCAGCGTCTCGCGCGAAGTAGCGCCTCATGGCATCGACCCCCACCCAACGATCCGCTGACTGATGTCGAGCGCGTCGGTGCCTGGAACGCGCCCATGTGTGTGTCTCCCCGCCCATCGCGATCGACCCGCGAGGCGCCAGTGGTTCAGATGTGTCCGTGCGAGTCGGTCGCCCGCGGTGCAGACCACCGCGGCGGGTGACTATGGCACAGCTTCTCGCTTCGTCAAGACACACCCGAATTCGGCTTCACCTATCTGCACAGAACCCTTACGGATCTTTACCGGCGAGGTCTCGGGCCGGGCGCCAGCGGCGGACTTGCCGCCGCATCAAGGTCGAACCGTTCGGGCGCGCCTCGTCGACGGGACGAAGACGCCAGCGCCGGTCGTCAACGGCGGTGGCACATCAGAGACGCCCCGCATGTAGACACCTCTGTTGCGTCGTGCACAAGTGGTTGCCTGCGATGACGCTCATCGGCAGTGCAGCCACCACATGAGACGTGCAGAAGCGCGTCGCCCTAAGCTACAGACAGTATTGACTAAAGCTCGGACCGGGAACTCGAAGCGCGCACCGCTTGTCCCCTCAGATCGGCAACTCCAGCCATCCCTCGGCGCGCCTGCCGCGAAAAACGACAGCGGACGGATGTACGAATACGCGAAGCCTGCCGTACGCCCTCGACTCAAGGGCCTGAGTGGCTTGGCGTTCAGGGCTTGTATTCTGACAACGCTGGTACGCCCGGAGGGACTCGAACCCCCGCACCCGGCTCCGGAGGCCGGCGCTCTATCCGACTGAGCTACGGGCGCTAGCGAAAGCTCAGGATACCGCGACGCAAACCGAGTCCCGGACCGCCGTCAGTCGGAATCGTCTCCCGCGAACATCAGCGTGTCCTGCACGTCGTAGAGCGCATCCATCCACTCGGCGATCGCCACCGGCTCGACTGCGCGCAGCTCCAGCGGATGCGGGCCGGAGGCGATGACGGCGGTGGCGCGCCCCTTGAGCTCGATCGGCACCTCGGCCTCGTCGGCCAGGTTCAGCTTCTCGAACTCCTCGATCAGATCATCGATGCGATGAATCTGCTCCCTGCGCGCCATCCTCGCCCGCTTCTCCGCGAGCCAGTGCTCCTGGAGCTCCCCGATCTCCAGGCAGGTCTCTTCGATCATGCTGCCTCCACCCTCTGCTGACCACCCTTTGTTCAGCGGGGAAATCCTATTGCCGATTGGAAACATGGTCAAGCAACGAAATTTCGACGTTCACCACGTCCAGCGCACGGACAGCACCCAGGACGAGGTGCGCGCCGCCGCCAGTCGACGCGCCGGAGACGGCTGGTGCTGCGTGGCCGAGGAGCAGACGGCGGGACGCGGCCGCCTGGGCCGGAGGTGGGTGGCGCCTCCGGGCACGAGCCTCCTCGCGTCCGTCCTGCTTCGCCTCCCGGCCGATCGCCTCGAGGGCGTGCCCTTCGCCGGCGGGCTGGCCACGCTCGACGCCCTCGAGCGCACGGCGGGCGTCCATGCCCGGCTCAAATGGCCGAACGACGTGCTGGCCGGCGGCGGCAAGGTGGCCGGACTGCTCGCCGAGGTCGTGTCCGCATCCGGCGAATCCCCGGCGGCCGTCGCCCTCGGCCTCGGCGTCAATCTGAGCGTGCCTGAATTCCCGCCCGGCATCGCAGGCGTGAGCTTGCACACCCTCGCCGCGAGACCGCCCAGCCGCGACGCCGTCCTCGACGCCTGGCTGGACGCGCTCGGCCGCCGGCTCGCCGCGCTGGAAGCACGCGGGCTCGCCGCGCTCCTGCCCGACTGGCGGCAAGCGGCGGCCGGGCTCGGCGCCCCCGTCACCGTGACCACGCCGTCGGCCACGATCAGCGGTCTGGCGCTTGACGTCGCCGAGGATGGGGCGCTCCTGGTTCAGACCGACGCGGGCGTGCGCCGCTTTCTGGCGGGCGACGTCAGCCTGGGAGGCGCCGCGGCCTGGCTCAGCTGACGGTGAGCGTCCCGTTCATGCCGGGATGGATCGTGCACTTGTACGTGTAGGTTCCGGCCTGGGTGAACTTCACCTGCCAATTGGAGCCCGGGGCGATCTGGGCGTCGTCGAGGCAGGATGCATTGGACGAGTCGAAGGTGATGGTGTGCGCCACACTCCCCGCGTTGGTCCACTGCACCACCTGGCCCACGTGCGCCGTCTGCGAGGTGGGCGCGAACTGCAGCTGGTCGTTGGCGTCGATCTTGACCTGGCCGGTGCCGAGGCTGACGCCCGCCGTACCGGAGGTGCAGCCGCCGCCTCCGCTGGAGGACGACCCGCCCGGCGGGCCGTTGCCGCAGGCAGCCATCGCCGACGCCAGCACGACGCCGGCGCCGACCACGAGCGGGCGAAAACCATTCCCTCGTCTCATCGCAGCTCCTCCGCGCCCATCCTAAAAAATCCGCACGCCGTCACGCGTCAGTGCCCTGGCCGCAGCGCCCCGGCGAGGTGCGCCGCCGCCTCCTCTTCGTCGCGCGCGCTGTCGCCGAGGAGCCGCACGAACACGATGACGATGGCCACGAAGTAGATGATGTTGCCCAGGCCGAGCATCAGCACGCCGCCGATCTGCTGGTCGAACACGGGCGAGATTCCCCAGAGCCGCGGCGCGTGGATGTAGAAGTCGTAGAAGGCAGCCGGCGAGAGGGCGAAGATCAGGCCCAGCACCGTGGGCGGGATCCCGGAGACGACCAGCACGGCGATCTTCGTCAGCGGCGACACCAGTCGCGTCGCGGCGCTGCGCACCGGCTCGACGATGGTCCACCAGAAGAGGATGCCCACCGCCATGAAGCTGAGGTGCTCGACGATGTGTACCGGCAGTGCGGTGAGCGTGGTGTTGTACAGCGCGGGGATGTGCCAGACGAGCATCACCACGTTGAACAGCACGAGCGCGACCCACGGACGGGTGACGAACCACCACGCTCGGCGCACGCGCGCGTATCGACCGGATGGCGGCGACTGCGCACCGGCGATGCCGAGCAGCAGCAGCGGCGGCGCGACCATCATCAGCATCAGGTGCTGCAGCATGTGGACGCTGAACAGGTACTCGTCGCCGCCGCGGTCGATGGGTGACTGCAGCGCCAGAAATGCGACGAGCATTCCCGCGGCGAAGCAGACCGGGCGGCTGCGCGCGCTGCGAAACCACGGGCTCACGTCGTCGGAGCCGCGCAGCACGCCGCGCCGCCACAGCAGCACGTAGGCGACAACCAGCGCGACCAGACCGCAGAGGACGGTGGGCTCCCAGGACCAGTCGAGGAGCCCCAGGTGACCCGTCAGTTGTGCGACTCCTCCGGGAGCTCGCGAAACTCGCGCACCGCGCCGCGTGCCCATACCGCGCAGGACGCGATGACGCCGAGGAGGCCGATCAGCCACATGGTGGGACCCAGGGTGTTGCGGATGTCGCCCAGCAGGCCGACGAACAGCACGGCGAGCGACAGCGCCGCGAAGATCGGCGCTCCGCTGTTGGGCGGCATGTGGATGTGGCTGTGCGCCTCCCCCGCGTCGGGTTCGGCCGCCGCATCCAGCGCGTGCTCGCTCTCTTCGCTCATGGCTGCGCTACTTGATGACTCCGAGGTAAATCGACGCCCACGCGAACGTCGCGCCGATGAGGGCGAGCACCAGGATGAACAGGGAGATCCCGAAGCGGATGTTGCGGCGGGCGAGCTTCCGATCCATGGCTACCTCCTCCGGCTCAGCTTCCCAGCGCGACCCGGTCCACGGCCATCACGACGAAGAGCAGAGCCAGGTACACCATCGAATAGTAGAAAAGGCGGCGCGCCGAACGCGCTGACGGATGCCGGACCGCGTCGATGGCGAGCACGAGCAGCACGCCGTCCAGCGCCGCCGCTCCCACGGAGTACACGGCACCGAAGGAGCGCGTGAGCGCCGGCAGTGCGGTGACCACGATCAGGATCAGCGTGTACAGCAGGATCTGCTGCCGGGTCCGCTGGTCGCCCGCCACCACCGGCAGCATCGGGACACCGGCGCGCTGATAGTCGCCGCGCACCAGCAGGGCCAGAGCCCAGAAGTGCGGCGGCGTCCAGTAGAATACGATGGCGAACAGGAAGATCGCGGTGAGCGCGAGGTGTCCCTGCACCGCCGCCCAGCCCACGAGCGGCGGGATGGCCCCGGCGGCGCCGCCGATGACGATGTTCTGCATCGACGACCGCTTCAGCCACATCGTGTAGACCAGCACGTAGAAAAGGAATGCGGAGAGCGTCAGACACGCGGCGAGCAGGTTGACCGCGGCCGACAGCAACACGAACGACGCGACCGCGAGCGCGATGCCGAAGCCGAGCGCCTGAGCCGGCTCGATGCGCCCCGACGGCAACGGTCGGTGACGGGTGCGGCCCATGGCGCCGTCGATGTCCCGGTCGAACCAGCAGTTGACCGCGTTGGCTCCGGCGGCGGCGAGCCATCCGCCCAGCACCGTGGCGATGACGATCGTCCAGTCGGGCCAGCCGCGCTGAGCCATGACCATCGCGGCCACCGCGGTAATCTCGAGCAGCACCACGACGCGCGGCTTGGTGAGTGCGATGTAGTCACGCGCGACCGCGAGGACGTTGCGCCGGGCGACACGGTCGACTCTGACTGCGATGCTCACGACGCCGCCATCTCGCGCCGCGCGACGAGTGCATCGGCAACGCGTGTGCTCTCCGGCGCCGGGCTGACGCTGCGCTCTCTGATACGGGTGAGCACCGCCACGCCGAGCACGGTGGCCCACAGCGCGCTCGCCAGCGAGAGGTGCAGCGCGCGCACCGGAGCGGGCAGCCCGAGCACCACCACGAGCGCACCCGCCGGGATCTGGAGCAGGATCAGCCCGACGACCGTGAGAGCGCCGGCGCGAAGCGCCGAATCACCGCGATGGCGGCGCAGCAGCGCGAGCATCGTCAGGGCAATGAGCAGCACCACCAGGAGCGCGACCACGCGGTGCGCGCTGTTGATGACGGCCAACTCTCCGGTCGGCAGCTGGAAGCCGCCACCGCACAGCGGCCAGCCGTTGCACGCGATGCCGGCACCGTTCTCCACGACGAACGCGCCGCTGAGCGCGAGCACGTAGGTGGCGCCCGCAGCCACCGCTGTGAGCGGTGCCGAGCGGCGCGTGATCACCGCAGCCGCGGTGGGACCGGCGGTGCTCTGCACCGCGATGTACACGAGGGTTCCCAGCAGCAGCAGCGCGTTTGCCAGGTGCACCATCACGATGCCGCCGGGAAGGTTGTACTTCACGACCAGCGCGCCCAGCGCGGCTTGCAACAGGTACAGAAACGCAGCGACGCCGGCGGCCACCGCGAGGCGACGGTGGCGCCCCTCCCAGATCCACGTGGAGAGCGTCAGCGAGACGATCGCGATCCCCGCGAGCACGCTGATGAAGCGGTGCAGGAACTCGATGATCGAGTTGGGGTTGAACGCCGGCAGCAGCGAGCCGTTGCATGACGGCCACGAGTCGGCGCAGCCCAGGCCGCTGCCCGTCACGCGGACGATGCCGCCCATGATGATGAGCAGGTAGACGAGCACCGCCGTCGCCACTGCGAGCCGGCGGAAGGCGCCGGCGGGCCGCGGGCTCACCATTGCACCGGCTGCCTCACCCGCTCACACGGTCGAGCTGACGGCAGCAGCTCGAGCGGCGATGCGCCGGTCGCGCACCGGGCGCGCGCTGTGCACCTCGGGGATCACTTCGAAGTTGTACGCCGGAGGCGGAGAGGACGTGGCCCACTCCAGGGTGTTCGCCTCCCAGGGGTCGTCGGGCGCCGTCCTGGGCGCGCGCAGGCTGATCACGAAGTTGATCAGGAACACGGTCACCGAGATGGCGATCACGAACGCGCCGAAGGTGACGATGGAGTTGAGGTCGCCCCAGCCGCGGTTGTCGAGGTACGTCGAGATGCGGCGCGGCATGCCGAGGATGCCGAGGATGTGCATGGGCATGAACGCGAGGTTCAGGCCGATGATCATCAGCCAGAAGTGCAGCTTGCCCAGCTTCTCGCTGAGGAAGCGGCCCGTCACCTTGGGGAACCAGTAATAGATTGCGGCGAACACCCCCAGCACGCTGCCGCCGAACAGCACGTAATGGATGTGCGACACAACCCAGTACGTGCCATGGATGGTGCGGTCGACGGCCAGGCTTCCCGAGTACACGCCGTCGATGCCACCGATGAGGAACATCAGGATGAAGCCCGCGGCGAAGAGCATGGGCGTGTCATATCGAATGCTGCCGCCCCACATCGTCGCCAGCCAGTTGAAGATCTTCACCCCAGTCGGCACACCGATGATCATGGTCGTGAAGGCGAAGAACGTCTGCACCACCAGGGGCAGGCCGGTGACGAACATGTGGTGCACGAACACGATGAAGCCCAGCACGGCAATCGCCGCCAGCGACGCCGCCATCGCCTTGTATCCGAAGATCGGCTTGCGGCTGAACACCGGCACGATCTCGCTGATCAAGCCGAATGCGGGCAGGATCATGATGTAGACCGCGGGGTGTGAGTAGAACCAGAACAGCAGCTGGTACAGCAGCGCATTGCCGCCGTTGCCGACGACGAAGAAGTTGGTGCCGATCTGGCGGTCCAGCAACACCATCGCCAGCGAGCCGGCGAGGAACGGCGAGGCCAGCACGACCAGCGCCTGTGTGATCTCCTGCGCCCACACGAAGAGGGGCAGGCGGCCCCAGGTCATGCCGGGCGCGCGCATGTTGTGGATCGTCGCAATGAAGTTGATGCCGCCCAGCATCGAGGAGATGCCCAGGAGGTGCAGACCGATGATCCACAGGTCCTGTCCCATGCTGCAGCTGTAGTGCAGCTCGGTGAGCGGAACGTAGCCCGTCCATCCCGCGTCACCCGGCCCACCGGGACAGATGACGGTGCTGCCGCTCATCACCGCGGGGACCAGGAAGCCGGAGTACATGACGAGCCCGCCGAGCGGGATCAGCCAGAACGACAGCGCGTTGATGCGAGGAAACGCCATGTCGCGCGCGCCGATCATCAGCGGCACGAAGTAGTTGCCGAAGCCCGCCCACACCGGGATGATCCAGAGAAAGATCATCGTGGTCCCGTGCATGGTGAAGATCTGGTTGTATTGCTCGGGAGTCAGGAAGGTGTTCTGCGGCTCGGCCAGCTGGATGCGGATCAGCAGCGCCATCACGCCGCCCAGCAGGAAGAAGAAGAAGGTCGTGAACAGGTACATGATCGCGATCTTCTTGTGGTCCACGGTCGTCAGCCAGCCGAGAATCCCTCTCGACTTGTCCCAACGCGCCGCGAAGCGCGGCCGGGGCAGCGTGACGTCCATTACCGCCATCAAGCACCTCCTGGCTTGCAGGCCGGGGACGAGGCGTCAACGGTCCCCGATGGGTTGCCAAAGACGCACGATTGAAACTGGTTGCTGGGGAGGGACACGACCGTGATCTGCATCTGCGCGTGGCCAACGCCGCAGAGCTCCGTGCACTGCCCGTAATAGGTGCCCTGGCGCGCGCTGAGCCACATCGTGTTGACCTGCCCGGGAATCGCATTCATCTGTCCTGCGAGGGACGGCACGTAAAAGCTGTGGTTCACGCCGCAGCCGAGGTGCGCCACGGCCTGCGCGTAGGTCTCCCCGCCCGGCACGCTCGTGGGCGGCTTGCAGGGCGGATCGGTGGACACGATGTCGAGGTTGACGTCCGTGTCCGAGGGCACGTACAGCGTGCCGAAGCTCTGGACGCGCTTTCCATTGGAGGAGGCGCCGTAGTCGAAGGACCAGGCGAACTGCACGCCGACGACGGTGACCTTCATCGGTGTGTTGCCGCCCTCGTCCGCGGCCGTGCGCTGGTCGTTGACGAAGGGCATGTTGGCCGCCGTCAGGGCGAAGAGCGCGAGGAACACCAAGAGGGGCAGCATCGTCCAGCCGATCTCGAGGCGGGTGTTGCCGTGGAACTGCGCCGGCTCGTCGTCGTCGCTGCGGCGCCGGAAGCGCAGCATGCTGTAGATGAGCAGGATCGTCACCACCGTCCCCAGCGCCACCGACGCCCAGAAGACAGCGGTATAGACCTCCTGGATCCGGTCGTCGACAACGCCCCCGGAATGGAGGGGCGAAGTGTCCACGCACGGCACGCTTCCGCAGAGCGCCGCGACCAGGTTCATCGGCGCCGGATGATCGCATAGGCGGATTCACGGCCGCCCAGCGGATTGCCCGTTCCGCGCACGCTCACTTCTCCCACGGCCGAGTGCGGGTGCGGATCTGCCCCTTGACCACCTCGGTGATGTCGACGTTGGTCAGCGCGGCGTCGCCCCATGGACCCCGGTTGCCCGGCGGCTTGGCGGGGTCGGGCAGCACAGGCGTCGGCTCCGGGGCGCGCGGCCGGAGGCGGCGGCGGCGCAGCCGCTCCAGCAGCGGCAGCCGCTCGGCCGTGCTCACAGCCGGAAGAACCAGACCCGGGCGGCCTCTCCCTCACCGCCCTCGCGCAGGGTCAGGGCGGTGCGGCGCGCATCGGCGGCGGCGCTCGCCCAGAAGAAGAGCCCGAGCACGAAGAGCACGAGGAAGACGAGCACCGAGACGAAGGCCAGCAGCAGAAAGAGGGTGAACGCGCGCCGGTCGATCAGGCCGTGGCCAACCTGCTCGCCGAACATGATCAGCAGCACCGCCGGGCCGAGCGTGAGCACGGTGGCGAGGAGGAAGAACACGGCCTTGCGCGGCTGCCGGTTGTAGAGCTGGCCGAGGCCCGGGACCACGCTGAGGCCGGCGGCCAGCCGCCAGTCGGGCGTCACCTGGCGAAGAAGGCGCGATAGCAGTAGTAGGCGGCGAGCAGCAGCGTTCCGAAGGCCCAGATGCTCACGAAGAGCACGTCGCCCCAGCCGGCGTCGCCGGGGTAGAGGTCTGCGATCGCGAAACCTGTCATGTCAGTGCGACTTGAAGTTCTCGAGGAAGTTCTCGCCCACGATGATGACGGCGACGAAGATCAGCAGCGCCACGAACATCACCATGGTCCATACGAAGTCACGGACGAATGTGCGGCGTCTCACCGATGGCTCCTCATGGAAGGGTTGAGTAGTTTTCCCAGTGCCGGATGAACTGGATCAGCACGTTGATGTCGTTCTCGCTCAGGATTCGCACCGGCGACGGCTGCTGCTTGTCCCGCGCTGGATCGTAGACGAAGCCCGGCGCGATCGCGCCCCAGTTCGGCATGACGCTGCCGTAGTGCTCGAAGTCGGTGAAGCCGTACTCGATGCAGCGGTAGTAGTAGTCCTCATTGAAGAAGCCGAGCCGGTCCTGGTTGTTCAGCGGCGGCCCCACACCGCCCTGACCCTGGGCGCCGTGGCACTGGGCGCAGTTCTTGTAGTACAAGGCGGCGCCCGCGGTGAACGAATACACCGGGTTGACGATCAGGTTGAGGTGCGCGTTGGTGTCGGCGCCGCCGCCCACCTCCAGCGCCAGCCGGCTGCCGTTGTGACACACGATGCAGCCCACCGCGTCGATGCCGACCTTCCCGCCCGGCGCCGACGCCGGGTTGAGGAACGACGGCACAAAGCCGGGCAGCTGCGCGGACTGCGTCTTGCCGCCCTGCACGTAGCTGTACGAAGTGAAGCCGGCGGCGCCGAACGCCCCATAGCTCAATGACGGCGGGTACGGGCCGCCGCTGGCAGTGATGTATGCGGGGTGCGTGCCGCTCAGGTGGTAATCCTTGGCGATCTGCGCGGCGTTGGGCTCGTACTTGAAGAAGTCCGCGCTGAGCCGCTCCGCAGCGATCACGGGACCGATCGTCGCGATGTCCGGCACGTGACACGAGATGCAGCGCTCCACCCGGAACGTGCCGCCCACCTGCGACTCGGCGAACGTCGGAAACAGCTGCTGCACCGAGACGTCGAAGGTCGAGCCGGGATAGTCCTTCTGGTACTGCTCCTGGATCGCGAGGTAGTCGCGCGCCTGCGTGTCGCGCGCTGCGGCGATGCCGACGAGGATGAGCAGTAATGCGCTGAGCGCGACGAAGAGCCGCCTCATACGGGCGAGCTGAGCCCCGGGTGTCCGAGGATCATCGTCCAGTCCCAGTTGAAGGCGAGACTGCGGAAGAACACGCCGATCACCACGAAGGCGACCGCGAGGCAGGCGTAGATGGTGAACAGCGTGATCGCGACCTTGCGGTCCTGCGGGCGCCGGCTCGGATTACGGTCCAGATACGGCGTGAGGATCATGAACACGATCACGAACGTGGGAAACGCCACACCGGCCATGACCGGAGGGAAGCGCTCGAGCAGCTCCTGAAGGCCGACGAAATACCACGGCGCCTTGGCCGGGTTCGGCGTGATGGCGGTGTTGGCCCGCTGCAGCAGCGGCGCGTTGATCTGGATTGAGACCGCCATGAAGAAGACGAAGGCGGCCAGCCCGGCCAGGAACTCCTTCCAGACCAGATGCGGGAAGGTGACGACCGTCTCCTCTTCCTCGCGGCGGCGAACCACCAGCGGCGGCGACGTGAGCTCGGGGCCGGTCACCGGGCGCTGGGACGGCCGGGCCAGGGGACCCGGGGGAACCTGCACGGCCCTCCGTCCCTCGCCATTTCCGCCGCCGACGACCGTTGCCATCAGAGGCCTCCCGTGAAACCGTCCTTGCGAACGCGCCAGAAGTGTACGACCATGAGTAAGAAGCCGATCAGCGGCAGGGCGATCACGTGCAGGACGTAGAAGCGGATCAGCGCGCCCTGCGCCACGGTTCGCCCGCCAAGCAGCAGGTAGCGCGTGTACGGGCCGACGAGCGGCGCGTATTTGGCCATGTTGGTGCCGACGGTGATGGCCCACACGGCGAGCTGGTCCCAGGGCAGCAGGTACCCCGAGAACGACAGCAGCAGCGTGGTGAGCAGCAACAGCGTGCCGATGGCCCAGTTGAACTCCCGCGGCGGCTTGTACGCGCCCTGGTAGAACACGCGCGCCATGTGCAGCCACACGGTGATGACCATGCCGTGCGCAGCCCAGCGGTGCATGTTGCGAATCACCAGGCCGAACGTCGCGACGAACTGCAGGTCCTTGATGTTCTGGTAGGCCTGGTCGATCGAGGGGATGTAATAGAACATGAGGAACAGGCCGGTGATAGTCAGCAGGATGAAGAGGAAGAAGGAGAGACCGCCGAGGCACAGCGTGTAGGACACGCGGATCGCCGACTTCTTCACGCGCACGGGGTGGATGTGCAGGAAGAAGTTGGTGAGCGCGGTACGCGCCGCAACCTTGTCGGTGGTGGGCAGCCCGTGCCGGAAGATGGATCCCCAGATCTGGGCGACGAACGCCCGGATCGGGCTCGCTTCCCTCGGGGTCGCGCTCATCCCTGTCTCCTCACTCCGGATTGCTCATCAAACGCCGAGCGTCTTTCCGTTGTTCTTCTGCGTGTCAACGAGCAGGCGCCATGCCGGCGCGGTCGTGTCACCGGCCTGCCGGTACGCGACGATGTTGCCGCGGTCGATCACGAAGTAGCCGTCCGGCGCCACCGCGATGTCGACCCAGTCCATGGGCCGCGGCGCGGGCCCGTAGAAGTTGGTGGAGTCGATGAAGTAGCGGCTGCCGTGACACGGGCACGCCCATCCGTTGGGGATCTTCTCCGCGCCGGCGCGCATCCCGCGCGCCTCCGCCACAGCCGGGTCGACGCCTGAGCCGCTGACCACGTCGGTGACGTAGTTGGGCGTGCACCCCAGGTGCGTGCACACAAGAAACACGGCGTAGATGCCGGCGTCGTCGAGCACCACCGTCACGCGGTCAGCGGTGATGGACCGCACCTGCGCGCCGGCCTTGGCCTTGCCCCCGGCAACGCCACCCGTCAGGTCGGTGAAGGTGAAGTCGGTCTTGAACTTGAGCGGCGCCTCGGTGGTGGCGGCGGGGAACAGGAACTTCACCGACTCGAACCCGCCGAAGATCACGGCTCCGAGCGACGCGAGCCCGCCCATCAGCAGCAGGAACTGGCGGCGCGTCGCCTCGGCGCGAGCGCGCAGCCGTCCGCGGGGCGTGTCGTAGGGGTTGAGAGCCATTTAGACGAAGGGATTGTTCGACGGCGGGGTGATGATGTTCGCGAATACGATGGTCGAGATCATGATCACGACGAATGCCACGATGATGACGAGGCATCCGAAGTCGTTGCGAATCGCGACGATGAGGCGTTCGACCATCTCTCCTCGGCTCGAAACGGCGCCAAGGATACGGAACGAAGGCACCCCGGCGCGTTCGCGCCGAGCGCGGCGCCCATGAGCGGGTGGCGCGAGGTCGAGGTCTACGGCACCTTCATCAAGGTGACGGGCGAGCTGGAGATCCTCGGCGTCGACCGCCTGAGCGACTCGGTCAACCGCTACGGCGCCTTCCTGACCATCCGCAACTGCCGCTCCGAGCCCCTTTCGGTGAACTACCCGGTGCTGAGCCGGATGGAGCCGAGCATGACCGTCGCCAAGGCCGGGATCATCCTCGTCTGCCCCG
Source organism: Candidatus Dormiibacterota bacterium (assembly GCA_019245575.1). Classification (GTDB taxonomy): domain Bacteria; phylum Chloroflexota; class Dormibacteria; order Aeolococcales; family Aeolococcaceae; genus JAFARE01. The sequence goes on from JAFARE010000018.1 coordinate 113,038, forward strand.
TGGATGACAGCACCCCGGGCCTGTCCGCCATGTGGCGCGAGATGGTGGCCCACTCCGCGTCCATCAACACCGCCGCCTTCGCCTTGGTGGGCGACGTCCACCTGGCGCCGGGGCAGGATCTCCAGGACCACCTGGAGCGGCACCCCGGGGACTTCCTCCCCGTGACCAACCTCTCAGCGCTCTGGATCACCACCATCACGAGCGAGACGCACGCGCTGCAGCGGCCCTTCGCGCTGCTCAACCCGGCGTCGATCCTCAGCTTCGCGCTCCGGTAGCCTCTCGCGGGTCCTGTCGCTCCGGGGACCCCTCGCCGTCCGGAGCCGGATTCCACCCCAGGTCTCCGGGCGCGCTCGACGACTCTCGTGGTCAGACGGACCCGCGACACCTTCTGACCTGGGTCCCGGAATCCTGGCTCCGGACGGCGCCGCCCCCCGCCGCGCCACCCGCGAGAGGTACCGGCTTGGGCGCTTTCCCGCTATCCGCTCAGTTACGCGGCCGCGTAAGCGGCTTCGCGCAGCTCGCGCTTCTGGCGGGCGCCCTGGAGGAAGCCGACCATGAGGCAGAGCACCCCGGGGCCGGCGAAGAGGCCGATGCCGACGAAGATGAGCACGGCCCGGGTGCCGACGCCCAGCTCGTAGGGTGGGCTCGTGGTGCCGATGAAGGCCTTCTCGGCCGGAGCGCCCCAAACCGTGCTGACGAATGCGAGCATGAAGAGGACCGACGCGGCGAAGTGCCAGATGGCGGCGGTGCGGACCCGTCCGTGCCGCGGCTTCGCCGTGATGTAGAACGCGGCGAGCGATATCGCCTCCAGCACGACATAGCCGTTGAACAGCAGGAACATGAAGAAGAACGAAAAGATCTGCGTGTTGGACAGACCGGCGAAGCCGTTGATTGCGAAGGCGTTGTTGCTCCCGGCCGCAACCATCATGGCGGCGGTCACGATAGCACCGGCTGCATGGACCCGGAGGGCGCCCGTAACCCGGTCTTCCGAGTGGGGCTTCTGATCTCGATGCCGCCCTTGTCCGCCCCCTCGCGACAGGCGACCGGCACCGTGGACGCGGCCGCGCGCCAGGCGGGCTTTCTCGGCACCGGCAGCTTCGTCCCTGAAGGCCGCCTCACCAACGCCGACCTCGAAGCGATGGTCGACACCTCCGACGCCTGGATCCTGGAGCGGACCGGCATCCGGGAGCGGCGCAAGGCCGGCTCCGGGCTCACCGCTTCGATGATGGGCGCCGAGGCGGGCCGCCGCGCGATGGCCGCCGCCGGCGTGTCGACCGTGGACGCGATCATCGTGGCCACCTGCACGGGCGACTCGCGCATCCCCTCGACCGCATGCCTGGTACAGCGGAGCCTGGGTCTCGACGGCGTCGCCGCGTTCGACATCAACGCCGCGTGCTCCGGCTTCCTCTACGGACTCATCCTGTCCCGGTCGCTCATCGCGACGGGCGCGGCGGAGACGGTGCTGCTCATCGGCAGCGAGGCGCTCACAACCTACATCGACTACACGGACCGCTCCACGTGCGTCCTGTTCGGAGACGGCGCCGGCGCGGTCGTGGTCGGAGCGGTGGCCGCCGGCGGCGTGCGCGCGGTGCGCTGGGCCGCTTCCGGTGCGAATTCGGACCTCATCTATTACGGGCCGAAGGACGGCGAACCGGACACGATGAACGCGATGCGCATGGCCGGCAAGGGCACGTTCCGCATGGCGGTGGAGCGGCTCACCGAGGTCGCGTCCGACGTGTGCGCCGACGCCGGCTGGAGGGCTGAGGACATCGACCTGGTGGTGCCCCACCAGGCGAACCTGCGCATCATGGAGGCCGTCACGAAGCGTCTCGGCGTTCCCATGGAACGCGTCATGGTCAACATCGACCGCATGGGCAACACCAGCGCGGCGTCGATTCCCGTGGCGATGGCCGAGGCGGCCGACACGTCGCGCGTGCGCAACGGCGACCGCGTTCTGTTGATGGCGTTCGGATCCGGCGTGACCTGGGGCGCCGTGGCACTCGAATGGACCGGACAGCCGGCCTGATGCCCGCGCGCCGCCAGCCTCCGCTGCGGCGCCTGCAAGCGCCTGGCCCGCAGCTGCGGCCCGTGTCGCATGCGGCCACGATCGCGTGCGCAGCGTGCGGCCGCCGGTACGTCGCCGACCGCTACGCGGCAGAGCTCAACGTGTGCGGCGGCTGCGGACACCATGCGCGGGTCGGCGCGGTGCAGCGGATCGAGCAGCTCGCGGACCCGGGCAGCGCCACCTCGCTGCGGCTCGAGGTCGCTATGCGCGACCCGCTGCAGTTCGACGACGGGGTGCCCTACACGGACCGCCTGGAACGCGCACGGGAGCGCACGGGCCTCGACGAAGCGTTCGAGATCGCGACCGCTGCGGTCAGCGGCGTGCCCGTCGTCCTCGCGTGCATGGACTTCGATTTCCTCGGCGGCTCACTGGGCAGCGCCGCGGGTGAGATGTTCGCCGAGGCATGCGAATGTGCCGTGGACGAGAGCCGCGCGCTGATCAGCGTGTGCACGTCGGGTGGTGCGCGCATGCAGGAGGGCATCGCGTCGCTGGCGCAGATGGCGCGGTGCTCGGCCGGTGTCAAAGCTGTGAGCGACGCGCGCCTGCCCTACATATCGGTGCTGGGTGATCCCTGCTTCGGCGGTGTCACCGCATCCTTTGCGGTGCAGGCCGACGTCATCCTGGCCGAGCCGGGTGCGCGCATCGGCTTCGCGGGCGGCCGCGTCATCGAGCAGGCGACACACGACAAGCTGCCCGATGGCTTTCAGACCGCCGAGTTCCTGCTCGCGCACGGCATGCTGGACGCGGTGGTCGACCGCCGTGACCTGCGGCCAACCATTTCCCGACTGCTCGACCTGTACACGCGCGCCGCATGACCACCACGATCGAGACCACCGAGCGCGAGCAGGCCGCCTTCGCGGCGGTGGAGCTGGCGCGGCATCCGGCGCGGCCGCGCGCGCTGCAGGTGATCGCCGCCGCATTCGACGACTGGACCGAGCTGCGCGGCGACCGGCTGTTCGCTGACGACCGCGCCGTGGTCGGAGGGCCCGCGCGCCTCGGCGGCCGCGCGGTGATGGTCATCGGCCAGGAGAAGGGCACGGACCCGATGACGCGCGCGGTGCACAACTTCGGCATGCCGCATCCCGAGGGATACCGCAAAGCCACACGGCTGATGCAGCAGGCGGAGAAGTTCGGCATGCCGGTGGTGTGCCTCGTCGACACGCCTGCTGCGTACGCCGGCGTGGGCGCGGAGGAGCGCGGCCAGGCGTGGGCAATCGCGGATTCGCTGCTCCGCATGCTCAACCTGCGCACACCGACCATCAGCCTCGTGCTCAGCGAGGGCGGCTCCGGCGGTGCGCTCGCGCTCGCCGTGGCCGACCGTGTGCTGGCGCTGGAGAACGCCGTGTACACGGTGGCGCCGCCGGAAACGTGCGCGGCCATCCTGTATCGCGACGCCGGGCAGCGAGCCCGCGCCGCTGCCGCGCTGCGTCCCGGCGTCGACACGGCGCACGAGATCGGTCTCGTCGACGAGCTCGTGCCCGAGCCTCCTCCCGGCGCGCACGCGCATCCGGCGATCGTCGCGGCGGCCATTCGTGGAGTGCTGATCCGCCACCTCACCGAGCTGGAGGCGATTCCGCTCGACGATCTGCTCGGCATGCGCGCGGATCGCTACCGCCGCGCAGGCGGCTGAATCAGGCCGCCAGCGCCACCGTTCCGCTCGAGCGTTCCGGCTTGCGCAGGAAGAACGCCGGGATGAGCCCAACGAGCGTGATGATCGCGATGAAGGCGAACGTGCGGTCGAAGGACGTGCTCATCACGTTGCCCGCATAGGTGTGCACGAAGCCGTCATAGATCGCGTTGCCCGAGCTGCGCGGCGCACCCGCCGAGCCCTGCAGCGTCGAGCTCGACAGTGTCGACTGCAGCTGGCCGCACAGCGCCTGCGCGGTGACCGTCTGGTGCTGCACGGATGAGGCGGCGACCAGGACGCTCTGCGGCGGCGCGCACACGGTCTGGTGGGTGGAGGTGCTCACCTGCGCCACCAGCACCGTCACCAGCACCGCGATGCCGATGGAGGAGCCGATGCGCTGCAGGCTGTTGGTGATGCTCGACGCCCGTGAGCTGAACTCCGGCGCCACGCGCGCCAGCGCCGCGGCCATCGACGGCATCATGCAGAAGCCCATCGCGAAGCCACGCAGCAGCAGCGCGCCGACGATAAGCCAGATGGGCGAGTCGACGTGCAGCTGGGCCAGCAGCACGCCGCCGGCAGCAAGCATCACCAGGCCCAGCGCGACGACGGGCCGCGGGCCGAATCGATCGGAGAGCGAGCCGCCCAACGGCATGGCGAACGCGGCGGTCACCGCCTGTGGCAGCAGCAGCAGCCCCGTCTGCAGCGCGTTGTAGCCGCGAATCTGCTGAAGGTAGAGCGGCAGCAGCAGCATGGCGCCGAAGAGTGCCGTGACGATGATGAAGCTCAGCACCATCGCCCACGAGAAGGTGCCGTCCTTGAACAGGCGCAGCTGCAGCAGCGGTTCCACCGAACCACGCCTGCCGAGGGGGACGTTGACCAGCGCGATGGCGGCCGCGCCGAACATCGCCAGCGCGTTGATGTGCGTCCATCCGTCGGCGAGCCCACCGCGCACGCCCATGGCCAGCGCGGCGATGAACAGCGGGAACATCAGCAGCGTCGCGGCGCGGCGACGGTCGAGCTGGCTGAGCACGAATGCGGCGGCCAGCACGGCCGCGACCACGAGCAATGTCACGACGGTCGCGGACGTCCATCCCAGCGACGTGCTCTGGTCGACCGCATAGAGGATCGCCACCACGGCCGGCGTCGCTGTCAGCAGACCGAAGGCGTCCAGGTGCAGGCCGTGTGTCTTGTGCGTCTCAACCAGGAACCGCGTGGCGGCGATGAACGCGACGATGCCGATCGGCACGTTGACGTAGAAGATGAGGCGCCATGTGAACGACTGGACGAACCAGCCACCCAGCACGGGGCCGAGCGCCGGCGCGAGCAGCATCGGCACGCCGAAGACGCCCATGATCTTGCCCATGTTCTGTCCGCCGACGGCCTTGAGGATGATCGTCATGCCGATGGGCATCAGCATGCCGCCGCCGATGCCCTGCACGATGCGGAAGAAGATGAGCTCGCCCAGGTTCTGCGCGAGACCACAGGCCATCGATGCCAGCGTGAACAGCGTGATCGTGATGAGATAGAGCCGCTTTGTGCCAAAACGGTCGGTGGCCCAGCCCGTCATCGGTATGACCGCGCCCTGCGCGAGCATGTAGCCCGTCACCACCCATGCGATGTCGTTGTACGAGCCGGCCTTGAGGTCGGCCTGCAGCGTGGGGATCGCGATGTTGACGATGGTCGCGTCGAGGATCGTCATGATCGTGCCCAGCAGCACGACGCCGAGCGCGACCCACTTGTAGTCGAAGCGGCCGACGCGCGCGTGCGCGACCTCGACCTCGTCGTCGGCCTCCGGGATGGTGGCGGCCTGCGGCTCGGTGAGCACCTCTGTCATCCCGCATCCTCCCGTGTCTCGTTGT
>JAFARE010000042.1 GCA_019245575.1 Candidatus Dormiibacterota bacterium
CCCGTTGTTCGGGCACTACATGTCGCTTGGTGTTGTAGCCGTAGAGCTGGCGCCCTCCCAGTGGCAGCCCGCGCCGCGCCCGATCATCAAACCGAGCTTTGATTCGGTCCCTCTTGATGTCCGACTCATGCTGGGCCACGCTCACGCTGATGCGCCCAATGAGCCGCCCCTCGGTCGTGTTCAGGTTGAATCCCCCGCCCTGAACGCTCACTAGCTGCAGGGGATCACCGCCTGCTACGCGCTCTTCGAGGACCTCCAGGAACGCCTCGAATTCTTTGGCACGCCGGTGGAGGCGGTCGGGATGCCATATGGCCAGGATGTCGATCTCTCGGGCACGGATGGCCTCCAGCAGCTGCTGGTACGACGGTCGAAGGCGGCCGCTCCAGGCTGAGGTGTCGTTCTCGTGCCAGACCTTGACCACCGCGACGTCAGCCCCGAACTGCCTCTCGAGGAGGTCTCGACAAGCCCGTTCTTGCTGGGCTACGCCTTCCCCGACGCGGTTAGGGTCATGGGAGATGCGGGCGTAGATTGCCGCCCTCCGTGCTGGCATGCTGTTAAGACTATCAAAACTAGCATCAGTCGTTCCTGGTGGCGTTCATGTACAAGATCGTCGCCGTCGACCCGCACAGCGTCGCCGAGGCGAAGAAGTGGATCGGCCGAATCATCTTCGGCACGATCGGCGTCGAGGTAGCCGGCACGCTCACACACGCGCTGATCGCCAGCGTCCCCGCCGCCGCGCACTGACCCGCGCGCGGGACGAGCCGTGTCGGGCCTCATCGACGGACTGCGCGACCCGCTGGGTGCGGTGCTGCACCTGCTCACCGGCGTGCTCAGCCACTTCATCGGCACCGCCGGCGGCGACCTCAACAGCGCGCTGTCGCGCTACCTCTTCAGCACGGTCGATCCTTCCGCGTTTCCGCCACGCGCGTTCACCGCCAACGCCGCGGTGGCGCACCTCAACGGCGGCCTGGTGATCGCCGCCGACGTGCTGGTCGGGGCCGTCGTGCTCTTCACGTCGCTGCGCAGCATGTTCGAGCACACACTGCGGGCGCGCTACGCGCTCAAGTACGCACTGCCGCGGGTGATGGTCGCTGTCGCGATGGCCCACGCGTCGCTGTTCCTGACGCAGATGGCGATCGATCTCAACAACGCGCTGGGCGGCGTGGCGCTGTCGCTCGGAGGGCCACTCAGCGTCGACTCGATGCCGTGGTCGGGCGCGCTCAGTCCCGTCGCGGTGTCGGCCATGCAGGCGTCGCAGGACCTCTTCCACGCCATCTTCGCGCTGGCCCTGGTGGTGGCGCTCGTGATCCTGGTGCTGTCCTACGTGGTGCGCACGGCGCTGCTGGAGATCCTCATCGTGCTCGCCCCGCTTGCGGCGCTGTGCACCGTTCTGCCGGACACGCGCGGCTACGCGCGCCACTGGCTGCGCCTCTTTCTCGTCACCGTGTTCATGCAGGCGCTGCAGCTGATCATCCTGCGCGTCGCCACGGCCGGCGGGCTGGGGGACGCCGGTGGCATCACGGGCAGCCTCTACGGGCTGGCGACGCTGTGGATCCTGCTCAAGGTGCCGGGCACGCTGCACACCGCGACGCAGTTCGAGTCGCGGGCGCACATGGCGGCGCGCCAGGTCGAGCGTTCCGTGCAGCGCGCACTCGCGCCGGCGCACCGCGCGGCGCACCGGGCCACGTGATGCGCGCGGCGGCGCTCGCCACCGGCGTCATCGCGCTGCTGCTGTGCGGCGGCACCGTGGGCGCCGCCGTCGCGGTCGTGCCTGCGAACGCCACCGGCGGTTTCGTGCGCCCGGTCGACGGCGCGCGCATCACGCAAGCGTTCGGCTGCACGAGCTTCGCGCTCGAGCCGGCCGACGTGCACTGCCCCGGCGGCCACCGGCATTCCGGCGTCGACCTCGCAGCGGCCATGGGCACGCCGGTGCGGGCCACGCTCGGCGGCGTGGCTCAGGTCGTCGTCGACGCGACGGGTTTCGGCCTGCACGTGATCATCGATCACGGCGGCGGGTTGAGCAGCCTGTACGGCCACCTCTCCAGCGTCGCGGTGAGCAGCGGCGACGTCGTCGCGGCGGGTCAGGTCATCGGTGCTGTGGGGTCGAGCGGCAACTCCACGGGCCCGCATCTCCACTTCGAGATCAGGCGCGACGGGATCCCCGAGGACCCGCTCACCGACCTGCGTCTGCCGTGACCTACGAGCCGTCCGCCTGCGAGCCTGCCGTGGCCACGCGGCGCGACTGCCGCCACACCAGGACGATGCGCTGTACCGCGGTCACGTTGGTCAGCACGGCGAGGATCCACAGCGCCCACACCAACAGCGGGTTGACGATGAGCCCGATGACCGTGATCACCACCCGCTCGGGGCGGGCCAGCACGCCGCCGTCGCAGTCGAAGCCCAACGACTGCGCGCGCGCCCGCACGTATGACACCAGCAGCGACCCGGTGAGCGCGAAGATGATCAGCATCGGCTCCAGCGTGTGGTGCGTGTGGAAGATGAAGAACCAGAGCAGGGCGATGTACGTGAAGGCTTCTGCGTAGCGGTCGATCGTCGAGTCGAGGAATGCGCCGTACCGGTACGTCTTGCCGGTCACGCGCGCCAGCGCGCCGTCGAGGATGTCGAAGAGGCTGGCGACCAGCAGCACCACGCCGCCCGCGGTGAGGTAGCCGGCGGCCACCAGCGCGGCGGCGGCCGCGCAGATGAGCAGTCCCGCGACCGTGAGTGCGTTCGGGCTCACGTGGGCACGCTGGAGCGCGGGGACGATCCGCCGCGCGCCGGCCCTAACCCAGGCCTGGAACCTGGCTGTGAACACCGGCCGCCGCCTCGTGGGAGCGTGCTCGCAGACGCGCCTCTCGGTAGACGTCGAGCACCTCGTCCACCACGCGACTCCAGTCGTACTGACGGGCCTTGTGCACACCCGCCTCGCCCATGCGGCGGCGCCGCGCGGGATCGTCGAGCAGCGCGCGCAGCGCGCCGGCCCACACCTCGGGCTGCTTGGGCGGCAGCAGGACTCCATCGCGCTCGTGCGACACGACCTGGCTGAAGCCCGGGATGGCTGACGCCATCACGGGCACGCCGCTGGCCATCGCCTCGAGCAGCACGATGCCAAAGCTCTCGCCCCCGGTCGCCGGTGAGCCGAACAGATCGGCCGACGCGTAGTAGCGCGGGATCATCTCCCCACCCACGAATCCGCTGAACTGCACGTCGGGCACGCCGAGGGCTTCAGCCTGGCGCTCGTATCCCCAGCGCATCGGCCCGTCGCCCACGACGACGAGGCGCACGTCGCTGCGCTCGCGGCGCACGGCTGCGTACGCCTCGAGCAGCGTGGGAAAGCCCTTGCGCGACTCCAAGCGGCCGACGAACAGCAGCGTCGCCTGGCCCGGCGTGCGAGTGCTCGGCACGGGCTCGAGCGCCGGGTTGAAGCGCGAGCAGTCGATCCCATTGGGGACGATGCGGTAGTCACCGTCGAAGTAGCGGGCCACGAAGTCTCGCGCCGGCGCGCTGACCGCGATCATCGCGTGCAGCCGGTTGAAGTAGCGCTTGAGGAACGGACGCCCGTAGTAGTAGCCGAGGTTGCGGCGCGCCATCGCGTGGAAGGTGCCCACGTTGGCGCCGCGATGGAAGCGCAGCACGGTGATCGGCAGCGCGGGCACGAGCGGCTCGTGGTAGTGGACGACGTCGTAATCAGACTCGGCGAGCAGGGCGCGCACGCGGCGCACCAGGTGGAATGACAGGCCGATGCGCGCCACCGAGCCGTTGCCGCGCACCGCGACGCTGCGCCCGATGCGCACGTAGCCGGGGATGCCGTGGTCGTCGCCGACACGGCTCGACGGCGCGAGCACCGTGACCGAATGGCCGCGCTCGCGCAGCTCCGCGGCGAGGTGCCGCACGTGCTCGGTCACACCGCCGGGGTGCATGAAGTCGTAGGGCGAGACGAGGCAGATCTTCATGTGCTTGGAGCCGGCCAAATGCGGTCGAGCACGTGCCACTGGTCCGGGTGCTCGCGGATCACGCGCTCGAAGAGCGCGAGCAGCTCGCAGGTGACGCGTCGCACCTCGGCGGCGCGCGGCGCGGAGCTGTCATATGCGATCTCCGGGTACGGCACCGCGTGCACCCGTGTGCCGGCCTGGTGCAGGATGATGGGCACGATCGCCGCCTGCGTTCGCACGGCGATGTCGACCACGCCGATGGGGATCGGCGCCGGTTCACCGAAGAAGGGCAGCAGCTCACCCGTCCCGGTGAGGTCGCGGTCGAGCGCCATCGCGATCACACCGCCGGAGCGCAGCACGCGGAAGACCTCACGCGTCGACGACGCCCCCATGCGACGGGCTGTCTCGGGATCGCTGTTGCGAATGGCGGCGACGTCGATGGGGATGACGTGGACGCCCTGCTTGCTCCGGCCCCCGATGACGCGCTCGAAGAGCCGGCGCGGGCGCAGCACCTCGGCGAGCAGCGCCATCTCGCCGCCCATCGCATTCCAGCCGGCGATTCCCACCTCCCACGACCCGTAGTGCATCGACATGACCACGACGCCGCGGCCGCTCTTCATGGGACCGCCGAAGTTTTCGAAGTCATCGATGTCGATGCGCGACGGCAGGTCGGTGCGCCGCGATGACATGGCCATCACGTCAACCCAGGAGTGCGTGAGGTTGCGCACGTTGCGCCGCACTGTGCGCCGCAACGCTGCCTCGCCGGCGGCGGGCATGACGTGGCGCAGGTTGTCGCGCAGCGCGTCGAGCTTGGACGGGGCCGCGAGCACGAGTGCGTCAGCGACCCGGTCACCGAGCCAGTACGACGCCCGCTGCGGGAGCACGCCCACAAGCGTCTCGGCGGCGCGGTACGCGTAGTAGGGCAGCATGCTCTCCCGCGACCCGGCCGGCGCCCCGGCGCCGTCGCGGCCGTGGCGCAGGCGCGCGAGCACGCGACGAGGCGCCATGCGGCGGCCCGCACTCACCACGTCGGCGCTCCCCCGGCGTCCGCTTCCGCCGTCAGCTCGCGGCGGGCGGCACCGGGTTGGGTTCTGCCACCTCGGATCTCGCCACGCGCGCCCGCCCGTTGACGGACACGCCCTCGGGCGATCCCGCGATGAACTCCTCGGTCATCTCGCGCGCGCGGGCGTCCGAGACCTGGCGCGGCGGCGACTTCATGAAGTACGCCGACGGGCCTTCCAGCGTGCCGCTGAGGCCGCGCTCGAGCCCGAGCTTGCAGCAGCGCACCGCGTCGATCACGATGCCCGCGCTGTTCGGCGAGTCGTGCACCTCGAGCTTGAGCTCCACGTTGAGCGGCACGTCGCCGAACGACTTGCCCTCCACCCGGATGAACGCCCACTTGCGATCCTTCAACCAGGGCACGTAGTCCGACGGCCCGATGTGGATGTGCTCGTCCGCCAGCGGATGGTCCAGCTGAGAGCGCACGCTGTTCGTCTTGCTGATCTTCTTGCTGATCAGCCGCTCCCGCTCCAGCATGTTCAGGAAGTCGGTGTTGCCGCCGAAGTTCAGCTGGTACATGTTCTCGATCTCGACCCCGCGGTCGCGGAACAGGCGCGTGAGCACGCGGTGCACGATGGTCGCGCCCACCTGCGACTTGATGTCGTCGCCGACGATGGGCACGCCCGCCTTGATGAATCGCTTCTGCCAGTACTCCTCGCGCGCGATGAACACCGGCATGCAGTTCACCATCGCGCAGGGCGCATCCAGGATCTGCTCGGTGTACCAGCGCGTGGCCTCCTCACTGCCGACGGGCAGATAGTTCACCACGACATCGGTGCCGGTGTCCTTGAGCACCTGCACGATGTCCACCGTGGAGCCGGGCGCCTTGTGTATCACCTCGGAGAGGTACTTGCCCAGCCCGTCGTGCGTCATGCCGCGCAGCACGCGCACGTCCAGCCGGGGCACGTCGGCGAACTTCACGGTGTTGTTCTGGCCGCTGAAGATGGCCTCCGAGACGTCCTTGCCCACCTTCTCCGAATCGATGTCGAACGCCGCGCTGATCTCGATGTCGGAGATGTGGTAGCCGCCCAGGTTGACGTGCATCAGGCCTGGCACGACCTCCTGGGGATCCGCCTTCTTGTAGTACTCGAGCCCCTGCACCAGGGACGAGGCGCAGTTGCCCACGCCGATGATCGCGACACGAACCTTCTTGCTCACGGTGCTCCCTCGGTGATGGGTTGGGCGGCGGGCAGCTCCGGGGACGGGGCGCCGCCGAATGCGATGAGTCGGGTGAAGCTCTTGAGGTGCGCCGCGATGGCGTCCCGGTCGAGCCGGCAGAACACCTCGCGGCCCTCGCGGCGGGTGCGGATGACCTGCGCCTTGCGCAGGATTCGCAGGTGCCAGCTCATGCGTGGCTGGCTGACCTGGCAGAAGTCGGCGAGCTCGGACACGCGCATCTCCGAGGCGCCGGCGAGGCGCTCCACGATCAGGAGCCGCGTGGGGTTGGCCAGCCCCTCGAAGTGGACCGAGAGGTCGCTTGCGCCGGCCGCGATGCTGCCCGGCAGGGCCCGCCTGGGCGGACGGGCGGCGCGGACGGGGGTGTCGGTGGCTTGCATAAAGGAACCTTTCATAAAGGATCGCTTATGCATTCTACCCACCGCCCCCACCGGACGCAACCCTCAGGGCGGTCAGGTGGCCGGCGAATCCTCCTCGCCGCCGTCGCCGCCCACGGGCGCCGTGGCCTCTGGCTGCGGCTCGGATGGCGGCGCCTCCTCCGGCGAGCCGTCGCCGTGAGGTCCGGGCGGCAGGACCACCGAGAGCAGCCGCAGCACCACGACGCAGAAGGTCAGGACGACCACGAAGCCGAGCACCGCAATGCCCACACCCGCGAGCGCACTCGGGAGGTCGAGCAGCATCGGGCAAGGATGGCATGGCACCTGCGATCGTCATCCCGTGCCGGCGATGTCCTCCGCGCGCCCTCCCGAGGCCACCGTGGTGCGCCGCGGCCGCGTGGTCTTCCGCGCCCGCCGCCCGGTCGCGCTCGTCCTGCCCCTCGCCGCGGTCACCGAGGCCGGCGGCATCGCGTGCCTGGTCGCCGGAGCGACCATCGGATGGTTCATCGTCGCGGCGCCGGTGGCGGCCCTCCTGGTCACCGGCCTCGTGCTGCGCCCCACGCTCGAGCTCACGCGGGACGGACTGGTGCAGCGCCAGTACCCGTTCAGCAGCCTGACCCGGTGGGACGGGATCGACGATGTGGGCATCGCGCGCGCGGGCAACCGCACGGTTCTCGGTTACCGCCTCAAGGAGGGTGTCCCTCCACCAAAGCGGCAACCCGCGGCGGCGCTGCTGCGCGCGGCCGGCGCGCCGTACGACGGCGGGTATTTCGCCGATTCCCTTGCAGGCGACCCCGCTGTGATCCTCGCCGTGGTGCGCCGCTACCTCGACGACGTCGAGGCGCGCGACTCGCTGCCGCCCGCGCGGCGCTGAGCCTGCGCCACGGTGACGACATCGATCAACCGCCGCGCAACCGCGGCCGGCGCGAATGCCGCCACGCGCTGCGGATTGACCGCGGCGGCCCGCTCCTGCACGTCCGTGTCCAGGGCCGCGACGACCGCCGCGGACAGCGCGCCGACGTCGCCCTCCGCGACCGCGCTGCACACCCCACCCGACGTGATCTCCGGGAGTGCGCCCGCGTCCGCCACCACCACTGGGAGGCCCGTGGCCATCGCCTCCACCACCGCATAGCCGAACGTCTCCTGCGCGCTGGGCAGGCAGAACGCGCCGGCACGCGCGTGCAGCTCCTGCACCTCGCGGGGCTCGAGGTGCCCGTGCACGAAGCAGCCCGCGAGCCCGCGCGCCATGCGGGCGATGCGGTGCAGCTCCGGGCCGGCGCCCGCGATGTCGAGGTGCGCGTCCGGCACGGCGCGCCGCACCGCCGGCCACGCTCGCACCAGATCCTCCACGCGCTTGCGCGGATACAGGTGCGCGACGCACAGCACTCGGTGCGGGTTGCGCGCGCGCAGCGGCAGCGTCGCGCGCCACGCGTCGAGGTCGAAGGGCTCAGGGATGACGTTGACCCGGCGCGGGTCGACGCCGTAGTGCGCGACGACGGCCGTCATCGCGAAGCGCGACGGCACCACGACCTCGTCAGCCCCGCGCGCTCCCTCGGCCTCCCAGCGCGCATGCGCCTGCAGCACGCGACGGGTCAGGCCGCGCTCATGCTCCGCGGCTCCGGCGAAGAACGCCTTGACCAGCGCCACAAACGGCACGCCGGCAGCAGCCGCGGCGCGCCGGCCGTCACCGTTGACGCCGAGGGCTGCGTCGATACCGGTGAACGCGCCGTCATGGTGAGCGTGGTTGAAGCGGCTGCGCGCGTACGTCTGACTGGGCCAGATGCGCCGCGGCTGCACCACGCTGGTTGCCACACCGGAGGACTGCAGGGCGGCTCGCAGATTGCGCACCGCAAGCGCGGTGCCCGACCCGCGCTCGACGTCCGCGGCCTCCGACGTCAGAACGACTAAGCGCACGGCGTGGAGTCCCAGGGGATGGAGTCGAACCATCGGTACACGGTTTTACAGACCGCTGCCTTGACCACTTGGCTACCCTGGGTTGCTTCGAGTTTAAGGCCTAGGGAGTCAGCACCACCTTCAGCGCCTCTCGCGACTCGAAGAGCTCGTAGCCGCGCACCGCGTCGTCCAGCTTCATGCGGTGGGAGATGATGTCGTCGGGGTGCACACGGCCCGAGTCGATCATCTCCAGCGCTTCGTCCCAGCGACCCGGGATGTTGGCGGTGCCGCAGAACTTGAGGTCCACCGCGCGCACGAAGGTGAGGTTCAGCGCCATCGGCAGGTCGGGGTCGCCGTGCACGCCGATGACGCTGATGCGACCGCCGGGACGCACCATGTCGATGGAGTCCAGCAGCGCCGGAACCGAGCCCACGCATTCCACCACCTCGTCGGCGCCGCGGCCCTCGGTGATGTCCTGGATGTGCGAGGGCGCGTGCACTTGCGTGCCGTCAACCGGGATTGCGCCGAAGGTCTGGGCCATCTCCAGGCGCTGCGACACCGTGTCGATCGCGTAGATCTTCTCCGGGCCGAAGCTCTTCGCCGCGAGGATGGCCATCAGGCCGACAGGGCCGCAGCCGACGACGGCGACGGTGTCGCCCTGCTTGATCTGCGCTTCGGAAGCGGCGTCGTAGCCGGTGGTGAAGATGTCGCCGGCGAAGATCGCGTGCTCGTCGGTGAGGTGTGAGTGCACCGTGTGCAGCGTCAGGTCGGCATTGGGCACGCGCACGTACTCCGCCTGCGCACCCGCGACGTCCCCGAGGAACGAGCCATAGCCGAACACTCGCTGGTCCGGGCAGCGGCTGAAGAGTCCGCGCCCGCAGAACCAGCATTCGCCGCAGGGGATGAGGAATGAGCCGACCACGCGGTCGCCCTCGTGCACGCGGGTCACGTCGGGGCCTGTCTCCTCGACGACACCGACGAACTCGTGCCCCAGGACGCCGCCCGGGTTCATCCCCGGGATGCGCCCGTTGAGCACGTGCAGGTCACTGCCGCAGATGGCTGACGTGGTGATGCGGACCAGCGCGTCGCGGCTGTCCTCGATTCCCGGTTTCGGCACGTCCTCGACGGCAATGGATCCGTAGTCTTTGAAGACGAGCGCCCGCATCAGTGGCCGCCCAGCTCCAGCTGCTTGCTGGAGCGGCGGGCGCGGCCCTCGACGTTCTCCTCTTCCTCCGCCGCCTGGCGCTGGATGATGCGGTCGCGAAGCTCCTCCTCGAGGTCGCCGCCGCGCTCGTCGTCGCGGCGCAGCCAGAACGGGATGCGCTCCGGCTCGCCAGCCGCGACAGCCTTCGCCTGCGCCTCGAGGTACGCGCGCAGCGCGGCGTCGACGGCGAGGTCGAGCGAGCTCCCGCCTGCGGTCAGCTGCGTCGCCAGCTCCTGGTCGACCAGGACGCTGTTCGCCGCAGGCGCGGGCGCCGGTTTGGCGCCGAAAAGCCGGCCAAGCCAGGACATCTCCGGGCGAGTCTACGCACCCGGCATGGTCCGCACGGTGGGCGTCCGGGCGCTGCTACCGTTCCGGCCATGGCCACCGCCACCAAGGCGCCCGTCAAGCCCGCCACGCGGTCCGCGCCGCGCATGGACTGGACAGGCAACAAGGAGGCGGACCGTCTGGTGGGCGAGAATCCGCTCGCGCTGCTCATCGGGTTCTGCCTGGATCAGCAGGTACCCGTCGAGTGGGCGTTCATGGGCCCGCTTCGCGTTCGCGAACGGCTGGGCACGCTGGACGCGAAGCGGCTTGCGCGCATGGACCCCTCGAAGGTCGAGACGGCGTTTCGAACGCCGCCGGCGCTGCACCGCTATCCGGGCAGCATGGCGCAGCGCGTGCAGGGCCTCTGCGCGGTCGTGGCCGAGCAGTACGGCGGGGACGCGAGCCGCATCTGGCGCGAGGCCGCGGACGCGCGCGAGCTGCAGCGCCGTTTCGCGGCGCTGCCCGGCTTCGGCCCGATGAAGGCGCGGATCATGGTCGGCGTCGTGGCCAAGCAGCTGGGCGTGAAACCGGCGGGGTGGAAGGAGATCGCCCCGGAGTGGCCCACCCTCGCCGACGTGCACACCGTCAAGGAGCGCGAGGACTACCAGGCGCAGAAGCGAGCGTTCAAGGCCTCGCTGCGCGCGCAGCAAGAGCCAGGAGACCCACCGGCGAAGCGTGCCCGGCGCTGAGGTCTCCGTCCTCGAGGACGGCGGCGTTCGCATCGTGAAGGTCGGGCCGATGGGTCCGTACGACAACAACGCCTACATCGTTCGCGACGTCGCCGCCGGCGAGTCGCTGCTCGTGGACATGCCGCTGGAGGAGCAGCCGCTGCTGGACGCGATCGCCGCCGAGGGCGCCGTGCGCACCATCGTCGCAACGCACTGGCATCCGGACCATTGGATGACGTACGACGCGGTGCGCGCGGCGACATCCGCGCCCGTCCTGGTGGGCGGCGCGGAGATCAAGGTTCCCGAGGCGCGCATCGACGGACGCCTCGACGACGGCGCCGAGGTGCGCGTGGGCAGCGTGCGCGTGCAGGTCATCCACACGCCGGGGCACACGCCCGGAAGCATCTCGCTCCGAGCCGGCCGCGCGCTCATCAGTGGCGACACACTCTTCGGCGGCGGACCGGGCAAGACCTTCGCCGCCGGCGACCTGGAGACCCTGCTGGCGACGATCCAGGCGAGGCTGCTGCCGCTCCCACCCGACACGCTCGTGCTGCCGGGGCACGGCGGCAACACGACGATCGGGGCGAGCCGCGACGGCGTCGCCGAGTACCTGCGCCACCCGAAGCCGGCCGGCTTCTACGGCGACGTCACCTGGTCCTGAGCGTCCGGTTCTGCCAAGGGCACGCGCCCGCGCACCACGGTGCCGCCGCCGTCGCCGCGGCACACCTCAATGTCGCCGCCCAGCGCGGCGACGCGGTCGCGCATGTTCTGCATGCCTGAGCCCGCGCGCGCCCGCTCCGGATCGATACCGACACCATTGTCAGAAACACTGAACGCGAGTTCCGCGCCGGTCTGTCGCAGAGCCACCGTCGCGTGCGTGGCCTGCGCGTGCTTGACCATGTTCTGCAGCGCCTCCATGCAGCAGAAGTAGACCGCCGCTTCAAGCGCTTCGGGCTGCCGCTCCACACCGGCGGCGGTGACGTCCACGTCGAGCGGCAGGCGGCGCACATGCGCCCGCAGCGCGGCGGCCACGCCCGACTCGGCGAGGATCGGCGGGTAGATGCCGTGGGCCAGCTCGCGCAGCGTCTCCAGCGCGTCGCCGGCCTCGTGGCTGAGCTCCTCGAGCATGGTCATGGCGCGCGCCGGGTCCTTCTGCCCCATGGCGCGGGCCAGGTCCAGCTTGATCTTGAGGGCAACGATCTGCTGCTGCGCGCCGTCGTGGAGATCCCGCTCCAGCCGCCGCCGGGCGATGTCCTGCGCGGCCACGATGCGCTGCCGTGATGCGGTCAGCTCGGCCAGGCGTTCGGTGAGCTCGGCGGTCAGCCGCTCGTTGCGCAGGGCCAGCGCGGCCTCGTGCGCCACGTCGCCGAGCAGCCGCACCTCAACCGGCGTCAGCGGGTCGCGCTTCCGCAGTGCGAGCACGCCCAGCACCTCGCCCTGGTGCACCACCGGGACGCTGGCCGCCGCATCGGGAATGTCGGGCACCTGTCCGGCGAAGCGCAGTGGCCGCATGGGCACGTCGGTGACGGGCCACGTCGCCGTGCGATGCAGCTCGTCGTTGACGTGCAGCCAGACCTCCGCCCGGTCCGCCTCGGTGCCCTCGGCCAGCACGCGAGCCATGCGCTGCGGCAGCTCGTACAGCTCCGACACCGACTTGCTGAACTGCGACAGCACCTGGTACGGCGTGGCGCGACGCCCGTACACGAGGCGGTTGGCCAGCCGCTGCAGGCGGCTGCGCAGCGGCTGGAACGCGACGGCGAGCACCGCGGCCACGACGAACGGAATCGCACGGTCGGCATTCGAGGGGTTGATGCGTGTGCCGACCGTGACCACGACGATGATGTACACCGCCGTGATGAGCACGACGAGCGCGCCGTACACGATCGCGCGGCGCAGCACGACATCGATGTCGTACAGGCGGTAGCGCAGCACCGCCACGCCGATCGACACCGGAATCGCCGTCAGGGCCACGGGGATCAGCACGTCGAAGTACGGGTTGAAGACGACCGTGTTGGTGTGGAACACGCCGAAGCTCACCGCCGTGCCGGCCAGCGCCACCACGGCCACAAGCCCGACAGCGAAGCCGAACCACGCGATCTGCTGCCGCTCGTGCATCCCGGCGCGCCGGTACCGCACGACCACGCTGGCAACGGCCAGGCCGCCGGTGGCCAGGTCGATGGCCTGACCCAGGTAGTTCAGGGCATCCACCCCGGTCCCGGACCCGACCGCCACACACGTCACGCTCAGTGCCAGGAATGGCAGCAACAGGCGCCACCGCGGCGAGAGCAGCCGGCCGTCTGGAAATACGAGTGGCAGCACCACAACCATGAGCAGCAGCGGCACGAGCCATTCCCAGCCGGTGAGCCACTCGGCGACACCGCGGCCCGGCAGCCGGTGCGGCCCATACGCCGCGTAGTTCGCGTACGCGCCGACGAAGACCTCGAAGCCCACCAGCGCGCCGATGGCGCACGCGACCCAACCCACGCGGTTGCCCGGACGGCGCCACACGATCAGCGCGCCGACGACGACGAACGCCTGGGCGTAGATGGGGCTGAGACGGAAGTACCAGCCGTCCGCGGCCGCGCGCAGCCCGGCCGGCATTGCCGACGCCGGCGTCGCGCCCGCCAGACCCGACCCGGCGCCGAGCAGAACGAAGGTGAGGATCGCGACGGCCCAGGCCAGCCAGGTGCGGGCGCGGTCGCCGAGGCGCCGCCCACCCGGCTGCGCCACCCGGACAATCGCCGGAGCGGCCGCGGTCGGCGTGCTCGTCACTCGTGCATGCTAGCCGCAGCCCAAGAATGTAAAGCGTCGCTTGACACTTGAGGGCCGGGTCGCCACCATCCGTCCATGCGCTTCCCCTACCGCATGCGCGACCTGGTCCGCCTCACCGGCGTCGCCGCACCTACGATCCACTTCTACGCGCAGCAGGGCTTGCTGCCGCCCCCGCGCAAGACGGCCGACAACCAGGCCATGTACGCCTCGGGCACGGTCGATCGCGTGCGCTGGATCAAGGCGCTGCAGACCGAGCTCCGCCTGTCGCTGCGTGGCATCGGGTCGATCCTGGAGCGCTGGGGGCAGCTCCCGGTCGAGGAGATCCGGGCCCTGCAGGCGGTGGGCCGGCTGCTGGAGGAGCCCGACCCCGCCGCGCCGGGCGATGCGTTGCGCGCGGCGCGCGAGCGTCTCAGCGCGCACGACTTCGAAGCCCTGGCGGCCCTCGGCGTCATCCGGCCGCAGGGTGCGTCGAGCAGCGACCTGCGCGTGCTCGAGCTGGTCGCCGCAATGCGCGCCGCGGGCTTCACGGAGGAGGCCGGCTTCAGCATCGAGAACATCGCCGTGTACCGCGACGCGGTGGAGCGGCTCGTCACCGACGAGCTCTCGCGCATCGTCGAGCCGGTCCTCGACCGTCACGACGCGGCCACGCTGAGCGACTTCGTCAACAGCGGCCTGCCACTGGCCAACCAGCTCCTGTCGCTGCTGCATCACCGCGCGGTGCAGAACGAGCTGCAGCGGTACCTCGACATCGAACGCCCGGAGACAGCGGTGAGCAGCGCATGAACGCGGAGGCATCAAAACGGGGATGAGCACACGGGTCTACACACTGCCGGTGGAGCAGACGCGCTGGCGTGTCGACGGCGGCGCCGAGACGGTGTTCACCTGGGAGTACGACGAGGGACGCGACCGGCTGCTCAACCTCTACGAGAAGGGCAAGAGCAAGCAGTGGAACAGCCGCGAGCGCATCGACTGGTCGATCCCGGTGGACAAGGACAACCCCATCGGCGGACCCGAGGCGTACGTGCCCATCTACGGGTCCGACATCTGGGACAGGATGGGGCAGCAGGACCGCAATCGCCTGTTCCACCACATGGCGTCGTGGCAGTTCTCCCAGTTCCTGCACGGAGAGCAGGGCGCGCTCATCTGCGCGTCGAAGATCGTGCAGACCGTTCCCGACATCGACAGCAAGTTCTACGCTGCGACGCAGGTCGTGGACGAGGCACGCCACGTGGAGACGTACTCGCGCTTCCTGCAGGAGAAGCTGGAGCTGGCGTATCCCATCAACCAGCATCTGAAGGCGCTGCTCGACGACGTGGTCACCGACTCGCGCTGGGACATGACATACCTGGGCATGCAGGTGCTCATCGAGGGGCTGGCCCTGGCTGCGTTCGGCCTGATCCGCGACATCGCGGAGAACTCGCTGGCGCGAGCCGTCAACGCGTACGTGATGGAGGACGAGGCGCGCCATGTGGCGTTCGGCCGGCTCGCCCTGCGCGACCTCTATCCCCAGCTCAGCCAGCGCGAGCGCGACGAGCGCGAGGAGTTCTGTGTCGACGCGTGCTATCTGATGCGCGACCGGTTCCTCGCCGAGGAGCTTTGGGCCAACCTGGGACTGCCCGTCGACGAGTGCCTCGAGTACGTGGGCACGTCCGAGGCGCAGATGCAGTTCCGCAGCCTCCTGTTCACCCGCATCGTGCCCACGCTCAAGGACATCGGGCTCTTCGGTGACCGGGTGCGCCGGGCCTTCGGCGACATGGGTGTGCTCGGCTACAGCGAGGTGGACCTTGACACCGTCATGGCCGCCGACGAGCGCGCCGCGGGCGAGATCGACGCCGCCAGGCAGAGGCAGGTGGACGCGACCATCGCCGCGGCCACCGCCTGAGCCCTCAGCAGTCGGTGCAGACAGCGTCGCCGGAGAGCGCCACGCGAGTGCCCTCGCGGGGCGCGCCGCTCACCGGGAGCAGCGTCGCCAGGACGCGGCGGACGCGGCCGCCACGGCCGTTCCGGCGCGCGGCGCGGCGAGCCCGCGCCATCATCGCCTGCTGCATATGCTCCTGTTCTGCCACATGAGCCAGCTCGAGAAGCTGAAGTCCGTTCACGTGGTCACCTCCTTTGTTTCGTCACCGTCGAAGCTCGGTAGATGGTGATATCGTAGCCGATGGCGCGTCACCTGTCAACTCGATATACTGGTGACAAAACGGCCACCGAGGCCGACGTGTGAGATGACCGACACAGACCCAGAACCGAAGACTGCACCGGGGCCGCTGGAGCTCGTGCAGCGCTTCGTCAACAGCCTCGACTACCCCCACGGGCCCGACGAGCTGGCCACGCCGGAAAGCGCCGCACGCTGGATCGAGGCGGCCACCGGGGACGCCGTCGAGGTGTCGCCCCGGGACATCAAGCGGCTGGTCACGGCGCGCGAGACGCTCCGCGACCTGCTCGAGGCGCACGCCGGCGAGGCGGTGGACCCCGAGGTGCCGGTGCGGCTGCAGAAGCTGCTCAGCTGCGCGCCGCTGCGACCCGTCCTCACCACCGACGGCGCCACCCTCGTGGTCGACTGCGGCGGCGTGGACTCACTCCTGGGCCGCATCTCCACCGCCATCGTGTGGGCCACACTCGAGGGCAAATGGTCACGTCTCAAGGTCTGCCGGAGCGACAGGTGCCGCTTCGCCTACTACGACCACTCCAAGAACGGCAGCGGCCAATGGTGCTCGATGCGCGTGTGCGGTACGCGCGAGAAGGCGCGCGCCTACCGCGCCCGGCGGCGGGCCACCGAACTGCCGGCCGGCTGAGCCGGACCGGCCCACGCACCGGCCACCGTGGGTGACGCGCGAATGCTGCGCGGCGACCGGGTCGCGCTGCGTCCGGCGACGCCCGGCGATCTGCCCCGTTTCGCGGCGATCATCGCGGAGCCGGAGGTGGCCCGCTGGTGGGGCGAGCAGAAGGAAGGTGATGACCTGCGCGACGACTTCTTCGCGGCCGACGTCACCTCGTACGCCGTGGAGGTTGACGGTGAGCTCGCCGGTTTCATCATGTGCTCGGAGATCACCGATCCCCAGTACCGGTCTGCGGGCATCGACATCGCGCTCGCCACGGCGTGGCAGGGAGGCGGCCTGGGAACCGATGCGGTGCGCACACTCGCGCGCCATCTGCTCGAGGATCGCGGCCATCACCGCCTGACAATCGACCCGGCGGCGAGCAACGAGCGCGCCATCGCCAGCTATCGCAAGGCCGGCTTCCGGCCGGTGGGCGTCATGCGCAGCTACGAGCGCGGGAGCGACGGCACCTGGCACGACGGCCTGCTGATGGACATGCTTGCCGGCGAGTTGCGTTGAATGCCGGGCGGGGCACGACGCTGTAACAGGCCTCCTGCCCTGCCCAGGGTGAATCGCGCCCGCTGCTAGCGTCGCGAATCGAGCGCTGCCCAGAGGGGGTGGCCGGCTGTTTGGAGTCTCGTTGCCCATGTCGCATCGCGCATTCGCGCTGACGCCGCTTGCAGCACTGGCGCTCGCCGCCTGCGGCACGGGCGCCGTCTCGACAGGGAGCACCGGGGCCGGCAGACCGACGCCCGCGAGCAGCCCCGCAGCCCCGCAGTTGGCGCCCAAGGATGCCGTGCTGCTGGCGGTGCACCACGCGTCATCGACGTCATTCCGCGCCGACATGAGCCTCACGGTGAGCTTCTCCACGTCGCCCACCGCGACGGGGAACGTCGCCGCACTCAACGGCCAGTCCATGACGATGCACATGCAGCTCACCGCCGAGAGCCCGCAGCGCAACCAGGTGGACGTGACGGTCGACGGAACGACCGCGCACATCGTGGCGGTGCTCTACGACGGCAGGCTGTACGTGTCCAGCGACGGCGGTCAGACGTTCAGGACTGTGTCGCAGGCCACCGCGCAACCGGGCACCTACGGTGAGGAAACGGCGCTCAACTACCTGCAGGATGTCGCCACCGTCACGGACCAGGGCGCGGCCGAGGTGGACGGCGTCAGCGTCGAGGACTACCACGCGGACCTCGACCCCGCCAAGCTCACCGCCGCAGTGCGCGGTGTGCTGAGCAGCTCGGGCGCCGGCACACTGGTCAACAAGGTGCTGCAGTCGCTGCAGCTGACCGACGGACATGTCGACGCGTTCGTCGACAGCGCCGGACGCGTCATCAGTGAGAACGGGACGATCGACGCCACGATGTCACTGGGCGCGCTGAACGCATCGCTCAACGGGCAGTCCGTGGGCTTCAACGAAGGATTCACGGGCGACTTCCACGACTACGGCGCGGCCATCACCATCACGCCGCCGCACGTGTAGCCCCAGCCGGGATCGAACCGGCGTTACCGGCGTGAAAGGCCGGTGTCCTGACCACTAGACGATGGGGCCGCGCGCCGCCATCGTACCCGCCGCACCGGCGACGCCCCGCCCGCGCGAGATGGGAGCGTCGGCCGCCGCTATACTCCCGCGCATGCCGGTTCGCGAGATCGCTGGCAAGACGGTCGGCTTCGGTCTTGTGGCTGCGGCGCTCATCGTCGGCGGAATCCTGGTGCTGCTCGGCAGCCACGCGTACAACGACTATCTCAACGCCATCCTGGGCTGGGGCCTGATCGGTTTCGGCATCGTCACCGGCGGCTACGGGACGATGCTCATCGGGCTCATCGTCTACGACGCGCGCTTGCGCCGCCAGGAAGAGCAGATCCACATCACGCCGCGCGGCGCCCCGCCGGCGCCGCCGCCCCCGTGGGGCATGGGCGACATCGGACGGCCCGACCGCGCCGTCGCGGTCACCGACGTGAGCGTGCGCGGCGGTGGCGGACCCCGTCTGATGAGCGTCGCGGTTTCCAACATCGACGGACCCATGCTGATCGCCGGTCTGCTGGCGTGGACCGTGCTGATGCTCATCTTCTTCGCGCCCACGCGCTGACGTCGATTGACATCGACCGCAGCCGGCGCAATGCGCACGCGGTTCGCGCCGTCTCCCACCGGGCCACTGCACTTCGGGTCGGTGCGCACCGCGCTCTTCGCGTGGCTGGCGGCGCGGCACGCCGGTGGCGCGTTCATCCTTCGCATCGAGGACACCGACCAGGAGCGCTACATCCCGGGCGTTGAAGCGCTCATCATCGAGACGCTGCGCTGGCTCGGTCTGGAATGGGACGAGGGCCCGGAGACGGGCGGTCCGCACGGGCCGTACATGCAGTCGGAGCGAACCGAGCTGTACCGCACACACGCGGCTGACCTCGTGCGAGGTGGCGCCGCGTACTGGTGCACGTGCACGCCGGAGCGGCTCGCGGCCATGCGCGACGAGCAGCGCGCCCGGCACGAGCCGACGCGGTACGACAGACGCTGCCTGGGGCGGCAGGATGAGGTGGAGCGCGAACGCCGCGCGGGAACCGCCGCGGTGCTGCGCCTGCTCATGCCGCCCGGCACGACGGAATGGGATGACATCGTGCGCGGACGCGTGTCCTTCGACAACGCAGAGATCGACGACCAGGTGCTGCTCAAGTCGGACGGGTTTCCCACGTATCACCTGGCGGTCGTCGTCGACGATCACCTGATGGACGTCACGCACGTGATCCGCGCCGACGAGTGGATCCCGTCGACACCGAAACATCTGGCGCTGTACACAGCGTTGCGTTGGGATCCGCCGCGGTTCGCCCATGTGCCGCCGGTGCTCGACACCGACGGCCACAAGCTGAGCAAGCGACGCGGCGCGCGCAACGTGCTGGAGTACGGCGAGCTCGGCTACGTGCCCAGCGCGGTGGTGAACGCGATGGCGCTGCTCGGCTGGTCGTCGGGCACTGACGAGGAGGTGTTCACGCCGGACGACCTGTGCCGGCGGTTCACGCTCGAACGCATCCATCCGGCGCCCGCGGTGTTCGACCCGAAGCGCCTCGACGACCTCAACGGCGTTCACATCCGCCGCATGGACGTCGAGGAGCTGGTGGAGGCGCTCGAGTTTCACCTTCCCGGCACGAGCAAGGACACGCGACGCCGTCTCGTGCCGCTGCTGCGCGAGCGCATCGTCACGCTCGCAGACGCAACGCGGCTGGCGGAGCCGCTGCTCGGGGAACCGGTACGCGACGACAGCATCGAATTCCCACCCAAGGGCGTGAGCGATGACGTCGCCGGAGCACTGCTCGACGCGTGCATCGCTGCCGTGGAGGCGGGCGGCCTCGACGACCTGGAGCAGCTCCGCGAGACGCTGCGACACGACGTGGACGAGCGCGGGGTCAAGGCACGGGTCGCGTTCCGCGTGCTGTTCATCGCGGTGCTCGGCAGCCCGGTGGGGCTGCCCGTCTTCGACTCCATGGCGTTCCTGGGGCAGGAGACGACGCTGGCGAGGCTGCGAACCGCCCGCACCCGGCTCCTGCGCTCGTCGCGAAACGGCGCCTAGAGCTCGAGGTCGCGCCCGGACCCGGCCGGGACACGCGGCTCCGCGACGCGCCTCGTGGCGCGTGGATGGGTCACACCGCGCACCAGAGGAGGCGCCGTCCTGGGGCGAGTAGTTCTTCCGCGCGCGCCGGGCGTCGCCGCGCTCCGCGCCTGCGGCCCATCCGGCGACGGAGGCTGCGCGCCCCCGGGCGGTGGCGCGTGGCGCGCATGCCAGCGCTGCAGGACGGCCGCGCCCACGCGGCGCGCGGCGCGCAGCCCCAGTTTGTCCGCGCCCGTCGCGTGCACGCCGACGACGACGGCGGTGACGATGGCGCTCACCGGGAAATAGGCGGCGAACAGCGAGAGCCCGGCCAGCACTCCGAAGGCCGTGAGGATGGGATGACGCCGGGCGAACGTCGCTCCGGTGGCCGTCGTCGTCGCCGGCGCGGCGCGCGGTTCTCGCAGAGGCATGCCGCTGAGGCTAGCTGCACGCCGAGGACGGGTCCCGGACATCGATCCCGGCTGTTTCGTTGTGACGAATCCCCGACGCCCGCGTCGCAGCGTGGCAACGATTCGGTGCACAACGCCGTCACCGGCGACCATCGCACGTGCATGGCTCGTGCTCCCGCACACGAGGACGCGGTGATGGACCGCGCGCAGTTCGTCGAGCTGATCGGCAGCGCCCTGGCGCGCGCGCCGCGCACGCGGCGGCTGGCGGTGCTCGCCATCGCGCTGGACGGCGTCGAATCCGCCACCGAACGGGACCGCGACGCGCTGCTGGCGCACGTCGAGTCCAGGCTGCACGCGGGCATTCGCAAGCACGACGTGCTCGCGCGCCTCGCCGACGATGAGTACGGCGTCCTGCTCACGGGATTGCGTGAGCCGGACGACGCGCAGCAGGCAGCATCTCGCATCGCTCGCTCGCTGACGATCCCGGCGGCGCATGCCGGAGCGACGTCCCGGGTGGGATGCAGCGTCGGCGTCTCCTTCGTCAACGCCGCGCCGCCTCGTTCGGCGGCGGACGACATGCTGGGCCGCGCCGGCATGGCCGTATACCTCGCCCGCCGCCAGGGTGGCGACCGCGTCGTGGTCTTCGACGCGGCCGCGCGCGAGACCCTCGTGGCGGTTTCCGCGACGCCGGCCCGCTAGCCCCGGACGGGACGCCAGGCGCCTGCGGCTAGCATGCGGCCGTGGTGCCGCGCTGCCTGACCATCGCCACCTCTGACTCCGGCGGCGGCGCGGGCGTCCAAGCGGACCTGCGCGCCTTCGCCGCGGCGGGCTGCTACGGCGCGAGCGTGATCGTCGGCCTGACGGCGCAGAACACCGTGGGGATCGAGGCGGTCCACGAGGTGCCCGCGGAATTCGTCGAGGCGCAGCTGCGCGCGGTGCTCGGCGACATCGGTGCCGATGCGGTGAAGACCGGCGCGCTCCTGTCAGCGGATCTGGTCGAGGTCGTGGCCGCCGGGCTGAGTGGGCGGGGCCTCCCCCTGGTGGTCGATCCCGTGGTCGCGGCCACCACCGGGCGGAGGCTGAGTGACGCCGGAGCGCTGGCGGCCACCGTCAAGCTGCTCTTCCCCCTGGCCACCGTGGTCACGCCCAACCTGCGAGAGGCCGAGCTTCTCGCAGGTGGGACGGGATCGCGCCGCGAGCTGGCGGAGCGCATCGCGGCCCGGGGAGCGGCCGCGGTGCTCGTGACCGGCGGCCACGGAGAGCCGGTGGATCACCTCTTTGCCGGCGGTGAGCACCTCGAGATCCCCGTGCCGCGGCACCCGGTCGCGGCGACCCACGGCGCGGGCTGCACCCACTCGGCCACGCTCGCCGCCGAGCTGGCCAAAGGTCAGCCGCTGCGCGCCGCCGCCGAACGGTCCGCGGCGGTCACCGCCGAGGCGGTGCGGCGCGGCCTGACCGAGATCGGCGCGGGCGAGGGCCCCGTCGACGTGACCGGGCTGGGCGAGGCGCGCTGATCAGTCCGAGGACCGCAGCCAGCGGCGGCGCACCAGCAGGCCGAGCGCAGCCAGCCCCAACGCGTCGGCCACCAGCAGGGCCGGTCCCACCTCGAGGCCGCCCTTGAAGCTCATTCCACTCACCGGGCTCATCGCCTCCACCGGCGGAACGCGGACACCGTCCAGGCTCGGCGCGGCCGTCTGACCGCCGCCGCTGCTGAGCGGCGCAGCCGGCGCGGCGCCGCCCGCTGAGACGGAGCCCGCAGGAGCGGACGCCGGCCCGGCGTGAACCTGGCCGCCTCCGGCGGGGGTGGTCGCCGCTGGAGCGGTCGTGGAGGCGCCCGGCTGCGGGGGCGAGGAATCGAGAACCGCGCCCCTCCCGTTCCCGGGCGCCGGCGTGGGCGACGGCGTCGGCGCCGGCGGCTTGCCGCTGCGCGTGCCCTTGTCCGTCACGCTGCCCGCGGGCGGGAGCGGTCCTGCGGCGGCGCGGTGGGCGCCCGCGAGCAGGACCGCCCCGGAGAGGGCGAGGGCGAGCAGCGTCAGCCCCAGCGCACGCCCGCTCCGTCGGCCCTTTTCTCTCCGGTCCGATCTCTTCGAGAACATCGGCGCGCTCAGTCTGACCGGGCTTAAGACCTCGGTCCCGCTCCATCGGCGCATCGCGACGCGGCTTCACGGCCGTGTCGAGGCGGCCGCGAAATCGGGGGCCTCAGATCGTATGAGGCCTCAGGAGTGGCGGGCGGCCGTGGCGTCGCGGAAGCGGCGAACGATCTCCGGCAGCAGGTTGACCGCCACCGCCGGGTGGTCGAGCAGGAACTGGCGGAAGCCGTTCACCGGCAGGGTGATCGTGCGCAGCTGTGTCTCGGCGCGCACGGTTGCGGTCCGCGGCCCCCCGTCCAGTGCCGCGACCTCGCCGAAGAACTCACCCGGACCGAGCCGGGCCACCTCCTTGTCGTCGATGAGGACCGCCGCCTCGCCCTCGAGGATGATGAAGAATTCCGGGCCCTGCATCCCTTCGGTGATCACGCCGTGCGCGGCGAGGTACGTGGCGTCGTCGAAACGGCTCGCCACGTCACGCAGCTCGCGCCCGCTGAGGCCGCGGAACAGCGGCATGCGCTCCAGCGTGGGGATCACATCCTCCCGGGTTGTGGCCATCGATCAGTCCTCCCTGCTTGGGCGAAGCCCGTGCATTGTCGGCGAAGGCGGATCGCCTCCGTTCAGTGTCCAGTCGCCAGCTGCACGGCCTTGACCAGCAGCATGAGCACGGCCACGACCAGGTAGCTGCTGAGTGCGTACAGCGCCACCTGGCGGCCGCGCGAAGCGCGGGGACGTGACAGCAAGGCGATGGGCGGCATGCGCCATGTGTCGCGATCCTGCTCGACGGCGGTGGGGCGGGCCCGGCTGAAGACCGACCCACGCAACAGGTACGCGATGGCCGCGAACCCCGCGACCAGCACGCCGCCCAGCGCGACGACGACAACGCCGACGTCGATGGTGGGGAAGATCGTGGTGAAGACGAGGATCAGCGAGAGCACGAGCAGCACGCCGAGGATGAGGCTCGCAAGCGCGTTCAGCCACGGCCGGTTTATCCACGGTCCCAGCACCTCCCGGTCGTTGCACAGCAGCAGCAGGAACAGGCTGGCGCTGGGCAGGAGCAGCCCCGCGAGGGCCTGCACGGCGGTGGTGATCAGACCGAGTGGCGCACCGGGGATGAGGACGATCGCCGCAGCCAATACGACCACCGCGGTGAAGCTGGCGTAGAACGGCTTCGCCTCGTGCCAGGGGCGGTGCAGCGAATGGCGGATGCCGAACACGTCGCCGAACGCGTATGACGTGGCCAGCGTGATGGCACTCGCGCCGATGATCGACGAGTCGATGAGCACCGTGGCGAAGATGGCGCCCAACGCGCCGCTGACATGGCGCTGCAATCCGTGCGCCACCGTGCCCGCGTTGACGAACTGGCCGCTGTCGGCCGTGCCGTTGAACGCGCCCGCGGCCGTGATCATGATCGCGGCGGCGCCGACCACCACAACGAATGCGCCGATGACCGTGTCGGCGCGCTCGTACGGGATCCAGCGCGGCGTGATGCGCTTGTCGATGACGTTCGACTGCTGAAAGAACAGCTGCCAGGGAGCGACGGTCGTGCCCACGATCGCGATCACGAGCAGCACGGCGTTCGACGTGAAGCCGCCCCGGAAACCGGGGATGAACATGTCGTGCACGACGTCGCCGGCCGACGGATGGCTCAGGAACATCATCGGCAGCACGAGCATGTTGCCGACGATGAACGCGAACATCATCCGCTCCCAGACTTCGAAGCGGCCGCTGAGGGTGATGGCGATGAGCAGCACCGCCACGACCGGAACGGCGGCGAACGGCGTGACGCCGAAGTACTCAGCGCCGAGCGCCACACCGATGAACTCCGTGACGATCGTGAGGAAGTTGAGCAGGAAGAGGTCGCACACGGAGAACATTCCCCAGAACCTGCCGAAGCGCTCGAAGATGAGTCGCGCGTGGCCGACGCCGGTCACCGCGCCCAGTCGCACGACCATCTCCTGGTTGACGATCAGCACGGGGATGAGCAGCAGGAGCGTCCACAGAAGGCTGCTCCCGTAGTTCTGCCCCGCCTGCGCATAGGTGGCGACGCCGCCGGCGTCGTTGTCGCCGACCATGACGATGAGGCCCGGGCCCATGATCGCGGCCAGCGCCAGCAGCCGCTGGCGCCACGTGCGGCGGCTGCCGCGGTCGTGCTCGCGGATGGTGCCGAACGCCCCGCGGATGTCCCCGACATGCGCCTCGTCGAGGACGGCAGCGGCGCTGCGGGCGCGAGCCGGGTTGCGGACCTTCTCGTCGACCAATGGGACCTCCAGCCGTGGCAAGTCACGGCGCGCCTGAGCGGGGCGCCGCTCAGCAGGTCGTCAGTCGGTCAGACCTCCTCGCGGGCGCGCCCGAAGCTGCCGGGGATTGGGACTGTCGTCGCCCTCCATGGGCACCTCAGCTGCGCCCGGCCGCAAGAGGCGCGGGCTGCGCGGCACGGCCGGCGGGCTCCGGCCACATCCGCGGCCGGAGCCGCAGATGCGCCACGCGGCGATTCGTCGCGCTCTGTTGGCCCGAGTCTACCCGCTGGCAGCGGGGACGGTCAGTCGGTGTCCGCCTCGCTCCGCCGGCGCCACGAGTCCGGCAGCATCGCCTCGAGCACGTCGTCGACGGAGATGACGCCGATGAGGCGGCGGTCCTGGTCGACGACGGGCGCGACCGTGAGGTTGAAGTCGGTCATCATCCGCGCCACCTCGGGCAGGTCGTCGCCCACCTCCAGCGCCGTGTCGCCGCGCTCGACCAGCTGCTTCACCCGCGTGTCGGCGCGCGCTCGCACCAGGTTGACCAGGTCCATGGCGCCGACTAGGCGGCCGTCCGCATCCGTGACGTACACGTCGGCCGACTGCTGCGCCGACGCGCTCGACTTGCGCACCGCCTCGAGCGCCTCGCCCACCGTCGCCGTGTCGAGCACTGCGACGAAGTCGGGCGCCATCAGGCCGCCCGCGGACTCGGGGTTGTAGCTGAGCAGCGCGCGGACCTTGGCCTGCTGGGCGGCCGGCAGGCGTGTCAACACATCCATCCGGCGGTCCTGGTCCAGCTCGGTGATCAGGTCGGCGGCGTCGTCGGGAGCCATGCCTGCGAGCACGCCGGCCGCCTCGTCATCGGAGCGCTGCCGAAGGAACTCGACCTGGTGCTCCGTGTTGAGCTCCTCGAAGACGTCCGCTTCCAGCTCGGGGTCGGCGTGCACCGCGTCGATGATCTCCTCGCCCTCGTCGTGCGACACCTGCTCGACGATGTCGGCGATCTGCGCGGGATGGAGCCGGCGCAGGCGCCGCACGGGCATGAGCAGGCGCGACGTCGGCACGTGCCGCGTGAAGGGCTCGACGCTGGTCCAGTCGACGAACGCGCTCTTCTCGTGCGAGTGCCTGCGCATGCCGCGCGGCACGAGGTTTCGCAACACGTTGCGCGTGCCGGCGTCGACGCCGTTCACCCGCCATGCGCCGCGCAGCAGCGCCAGTTCGATGTCGTTGGCGTTGATGACACGGCCGGTCTCGACGCTGATCATGCGGCGGTCGAGAACGTCCTGGCGGAGCAGCACCTCACCGGGCCGGCGCTCGAAATGCGTCAGCGCGTCCAGCCCGGCCGTCAGCACGACCTGGCCGGCGGCGACGTCGCCGAGGCGGCCCCGGGGCACGAACAGCTTGCGCCCGCCGACGCGGGCCAGCAGCCCGGTGACCGGCGGGTAGCCTCCGTTGCCGAGGCGAACCACCGCGTCGATCACCTCACCCTGTCGCTGCCCTGCGGCGTCGACCAGGTCGCTCCCGACCAGGTCGGTGAGCCAGAGCCGCACGGTGGCCGGCGCCACCTCGCGGGCTTCTGAGACGGCCATAGGGTGCGAGTCTGACACGGCTCGGACCGCGTTGAACGTCCGCGACATGTCCGTCCGCCGGGCGGATGGTGGATTCGTGTCCGGGTCCCGTCCCGCACCGCTGGCACCCTCGCGGGAGGCATACAATCGGTCGCCTTCAGGAGGGTGGTCCCGGTGTCACCGGTGGGCGCTGAGGGTGGGCTCGGCGTGTTCGTCCGCGACTGGACGCGGAGCGTCGTCGTCCTCAGCGAGGACGGCGAGATCGCTGTCGCGCTGCGCGACTGCGTGGACACGGGCCGCGCCGTGGTCCGCGACGTCCGGCCCGCCGAATTCGCCGACGTGCTGGCCGCGTGCCGCCCCTGGCCGTGGATGGTGGTGGGAGGCGGCGGCGACGTTCCGCCGGCCCTCATCGCGGCTGCGGCTGCGCGTCCGTTCCTCGTCTTCTGGTACGGCACGATGCCGGCCGGGCTGCCTGCGCACGCCCGGCCCGCGGCGCGCTTCAGCGACCTGGCCGGCATGGTCAACAGCGCGCTGCAGCGCAGCGTCGGCGGCATGAGCCTCAGTCCGGGAATGGGCGTCGACATGCCCCACGGCAGGCGCGTGCGCTCGGCTGCGCTGGAGGCCCTCATCGCCGCGCACCCGGACGGATTCGACCTGCCGCTGCAGACGTTTCGCTCCGCCACGCGCGTCCTGCACCTCGCGGGCGTGCCGTTCCGTCCCCGCCGCGACCGGGCGGCGGGCGGTGTCGTCCTGCGCCCCATGGCGCCGGCGCAGGAGGGTGACCACCGATGAGGGCCAACCCCGAGGTGCTGCTGGTGGAGGACGACCCGGACACGCTGCAGCAGCTTCGCGGCCAGTTCGAACGGCGCCGCTTTCATCCGCTCGCGGCGCGCAACGCGACGCGGGCGCTGTCGCTCATCGAGAACAATCGCCACTCCAGCCGCCCAGTGCTCGCGGTCGTCGACTGGGACCTGAGCAAGGGCGAAGACCACCGCTGGAACAGCGGCGACGTGCTCGCGCGGCTGGCCCGCGACGTGGCGGACTGTCTGGTCATCGTGTACTCCCAGAACATCGACGCATTTCGTGTGCGCAGCGAAATTCAGCGCGCGCATCCGCGCGCCTGGTTGCACGACAAGCGCGACGGCGACACGTCGCTGGTCGAACGCGTGGCGCGCCTGCTCGATCAGCGCGTCGGCGACCTTCGCGTGCAGGACGGCGCGGTGGTCATCCACGTGCCCTCGCACGACGAGCATCACCATCGCGAGGCGGTGCGGCTCGTGGTGCACCACCCGGAGATCGTCACGTTTCACTCCGACACCGCGACCAAGGCCGTGCGCCGCTTCGGTGAGTGGCTGACGCGGCACGAATCGTGCGTGCGCCTCGTGAGCCTGGGCAACCGCAAGTACCGGCTCGATGTGCGCGACGAGGACCAGCCCGCGGAGGCGTGAGGTGCGCCTGACGTTGAGTGACGTGCGCGCGCTGCCGCTGGCGGCGTGCCTGGTCGATGGCGGCGATGAGCCGGTGGCGGCCACGCCGGAATGGCCCGGGCTGGGAGCCGCGTGCATCGAGTTCTGCGTGCGCGGGCGGCGGCTCATCGTGGCCACGCGGCCACCGGACGCGACCGCGGCCGCGCTCGCGGACGAGCTGCTCGCCGTGCTCACCGCCACCGCCGCCGCCTGCAGGGGAGCGCAGCGCTCGCGTGTGCGCATGCTCGCAGCGTCGTGCCGTCTGCTCTGCGGTCGCGACATGCGCGCCACGGGCAGCTCGCGGGAGGCATTGCAGCTGGCCGGTGACGGCATCGCCGCGCGCGCAACGCTGGCGGTCGAGACGGTGGACCACACCGCGGCCGCTGTCAGCGAGCCGGACGTCATCGCGCTGGTGCTTGTGCAGCTGGCGGTGAACGCCGCGGTGCACGGGGGTGCGAGGTCGGTCGTGCTCGAGCACACGCCGCCGGTGTTCACGGTGTCGTGGACCGGCGCAGCGCCGGCGCCCCCGCGCAGCCCGGAGGCCGGCGTGATCACGTCGCGGCGCCACGCCGACCGGCGCCGCTGGGGCCTCGGATTCGCCCGCCTCGCCGCGGACGCCCTGGGAGGCACGGTGTACCCGCCGCGCGCCGGGACGGACGGCCGCGTGGAGTCGACCTTCGAGCTCGGACTCGGCCGCCTGGCCCTGCCGCTGGCCGCGGTGCGCGACGGCCGCATCGAGCGGGCGACGGCAGCCTGGGAGGAGGAGACCGGCCTGCTGCCGGGCGACCTCACGCTGGCCAAAGAGCGCCTCGATGCTCTCGCGGGCGCGGCCGCCGGCGCGGCAGGCGGCATCGCGAGCCTCGACGGGTGGGCAGCGCGCGCGGCCGACGGCGTCACGTGGGTGGCCATCCCGCCAGACGACGCGGCCGACCGCCTCCGCGACGTCCTCGACGGCCTCGTGCACGAGCGAGCGCTTGCAGACGGCCTGCCCGTGGCGACGCAGGCCACGCTGCGGGCGCTCGCCCTGTCGCTCGGCGCTCGCCTGGGGCGTGACGTGCCACGCATGCCCGCAGCGGCGTGGCGGCGGCGAATGCTCGCGGTGGTGCCCCGGCTGGCTCCAGAGATCGACGTGCCCGCGTTCGAAGGTGTCGGTGCGCTCGACGCGGACGTCACCGCGGTGCTGGCGGCGCGCGCGGGCGGGCGGTTCGAGGTGGACGGCGACACGATGTGGCTGTACCTCAAGCGGCGCGACGATCCCGTGGTGGGGACCTTCGCCGACGCGGACGACGAGCGGGTCCGCGTCAGCTGAATCGCTGTGGCGTCAGCCCGCCCAAGCGCCGGTGACGAAACGCCCGAGCAGGAACAGGCCCAACAGCACCGACGCGAGCGCGACACCGGCAAGCACGGCGCGCCTGCGCAGCACCTGCGCCAGTGACGTGAACACCGGTGGCGTGGCCACGAGAAAGCGGTGGGTTGCGTCGGTCCGGCCCGTGAGTGCGACGCTGAGGAAGGTCAGCCCCAGGAGCGCGGCGTCGGAACGGCGCCGGCGTCGCAGCGCGTGCACGCTGAGGAGCAGCAGCAGCACGAGGCTGCAGACCTCGAGCAAACGCACCAGCGCGATGGCGTCGACGCCCCACGCGCGCGTCACCTGCTGCACACCCCATGTGAAGGCAACCCAGGGTGGGCTCAGCGTGCGGTCCCACATCGCCTGCGCGTGCAGAAAGCGCAGCGGGTCCCCCAGCGTCGCAGCCAGGTACAGGGACCATCCCGCGAGCGCAACGGCGCACGGCGCAAGCGTGCGCAGCGCGCCCCTGACCACCGACCGCCACGTCCAGCCGCGCTGCTCCATGTACTCCACCATCAGGGCGAGCGCGACCACGCCTTCATACACCTTGCACAGCAGGCACAGCGCCGCCAGCACGCCCGCAAGCATCCAGCGTCCGCCGCGCGCGGCGAGCAGGGCGCCGGCGACGAGCAGCAGCAGCAGCCCGGCGCCGTAGGGCGCGAGCAGGAAGAAGGCTGCGGGCGCGGTCAGCAGCAGCACGAACGCGCGCCGGGCGCTGCGTTCTCCGCCGTCGTGCACCGCGAGCCGGTGGAACACTGCAAGTGCAGGGACAAGCGACACAAACGAGATGAGCAGCGCGGCCGGCAGCAGCGGGATGCGCAGCAGCCCTGCGGTGACGCGGATCGTGAGCGGGAAGAGCGGCGGGAAAGCCGTGGCGTCGGCGAAGGCGGCGGCCTCGCTCGGGTCGTGCGTGTGCGCGGCGTAGCCGTCGCGCGCGATGTTGAGATACCAGACCGTGTCGTACCGGTCCCACACGGTGAGCGCGTGCTCCGGATGGTGTACAACGTCGAGGAACGCTCCCGGCCCCCCGGCGAACAGCAGCGCGGCCGCCTCCGCGAGCAGCGCGAACACCGCCCCGCACATGAGAGCGAGCACAATCGAGCCGCGCCAATCGATCCACCACGCGCGCGCGGTGCGCCGCACGCCGGAGCCCCGTCCGGCGCCTGCCGCTGTGACGACAGAGTCCACTCGACGAGGGTATCGGCGCGATCACACTCCGGCTGTCACAGCAGCGTGAACATCGCGCGAGGACCCATGGCGAGCAACGGCGGGTGACGACGCAGGGGGCAGCGCCGGCCGGAGCAGGATTCCGGGACCCAGGTCAGACGGTCACACGCGTCGCATGTCCACGAGAGTCCTCGGGCGTGCCCGGAGACCTGGGGGGGAATCCTGCGCAGGACGGCGAGGGTTCCCTGAGGCGGCAGGACCCGCCGGAGCTAACGCGACGGAATCGCGCGATGCTCATCGCGCGGCGTCCACCAGGGATCGGGCTCGCCGTCCCAACCTGCGTCGCGGTGGCTGGCGCGCACGACCGTCTTGATGTTGCCGCGCACGTTGAAGTCGCCGACGACCTCGCAGTAGCGGGGCTGGAGCAGCGCAACAAGGTCGCTCAACACCACGTTGACCACGTCCTCGTGGTACACGCTGCGGTCGCGGAAGCCGTTGATGTACAGCTTCAGCGACCTGAGCTCGACGCAGCGCGGCCCCGGCACGTACCGCACGTGCAGCGTGGCGAAGTCGGGAAAACCCGAGCGCGGGCAGAGGCACGTGAACTCCGGCAGCGTGAACTGCACGGTGTAGTCGCGCTCCGGCGTGCGGTTGTCGAACGCCTCCAGCTTCGCCTCGCGGATCGCGCTGGCGCCGTACAGCTCGCTCATCGCGCGGCCCCTCGCCCCGCCAGTCGCAGCGCGGGCAGCGGGATGGGCGCGAAGCGCGTGTCGCGGTCGTAGACGTCCACACCCTCGATGCGCTTGAGCGCGGTGACGATGGCGTACGTCACCGGCGTCGCCACCACCTCGTACGCCACCTTCAGCAGCCACACGTCGCGAATGATGACGAGCAGCAGCGACCACGGCTGCGAGCCTGCGAATGCGAGCGAGATGAACACCGCGCTGTCCACGCCCTGGCCCACGAGTGTCGAGCCGATGGTGCGCGTCCAGAGGAAGCGGCCGCGCGTCGCCACCTTGAGGCGCGCCAGCACGAACGCGTTGAGAAACTCGCCCATCAGATACGCGGCAAGCGACGCGAGCACCAGGCGCGGGCTCTGGCTGAGGATCCGCGCGTACGCCGCCTGGTCCGCATAGTGGCTGTCAGCGGGCAGCGCGATCGCAGCGGCGATGAAGAGCACCACGACGATGTTGGCGAGAAACCCGGACCAGATCACGGCGCGCGCCACCGCGTAGCCCCACACCTCGGTCAGCACGTCGCCGAAGAGATATGCCAGGGGAAAGATGACAATCGCCGCCGGTGCGGTGAACGGCCCCAGCGTCGCCACCTTGACGGCGATGATGTTCGACGTCACAAGCGACGCGACGAAGAGCGCGGCCACGACGATGAGCAGCGGGCTGGGCGCGCGGCGCGCGGGGGCTGGCTGTGCGGTCAACGGCGCACAGCCTAGCCAAATCGTGGTCAGGCGCCGGTCGGCGCCACCAGGGCGGCCGCGGTTCGCTGGCCCAGCTCGCGGCGGCGCCACACCGCGTGCATCGCCACGCCCACAACGACGATCAGCGCGGCGTTGCGGACCACGACCAGCGCGAGCCCGGCGGGCTGCAGCTCGAGGATGCCCGGGTACTGCCAGTCCTCCAGCAGCGTGAGCACCGTCACCGCCAGCACACCGGCGCCGACCGCGACATCGCCCGCGGCCCACGCGATCGCGCCCGCGGGAATGAGCCAGGCGAGGAACTGCGGTGAGAGCAGCGTGGAGCATGCAAGGAACGCGCCCACGCTCGCCACCCAGGCGCTGCCCAGCGTGCGCCGGTTGACCCACAGCAGCACCAGCAGCGTCACGACCGCGGCGACCACTGTCAGCAGGGGCGCGACGCCGGCGGGCACGTGGCCGAACCGCTGCGCGCCGCTCTGTGCGTACGGGGCCTCGCGCGTGAACAGGTGGACGAACGACCCGACGGCGCTCTCGACCTGCCAGCCGGTGGCCCCGCGGAACGTCACGACCTGCTGCACCGCCTGCACCCCGCCGCCGATCGCGATCCACACCGCGACCAGGGCGGCGCCGGCGGCGACCACCGTGACCACGTACTCGCGCCGGGCGCGCCGCGGTGCGATCACCGCGCCGATCAGCGCCAGCGGCAGGGGCCACAGCTTCATGCCGATTGCGAGCACCATCAGCAGCCCCGCACGCAACGCGCGCGAGCGCATGCACGCGACCACCGCCGCCAGCGCCAGCGCCGTGACAACCAGGTCGAGGCGCACAAGGAACAGCCCGATCAGGAACGAGTCGATGAACAGGAAGAGCAGCGCAGCGCGTGCGCTCCACGCGCGCCACAGGAGCACTGCCATGAGCAGCTCCGCGGCCATCGAGATGGCCACGACCGCCACGGTGAAGACGCCGTCGTCGGGGAAGGCAGCTCCGAGCAGCTTGAGCACGACCACGAAGACGGGCGGATACTCGACTGCATATGCGGCGTACGGCCTGCCGTTCGCATGCGCGATCTGCAGGAAGCGCTGAATGTCGAAGTGCGGGATGGCGCCGCTGAGCGCGAGCACAACAGCGACGACTCGCACGATGAGAAACGCGACGAGCAATCCCGTGAGCGCCAGGGCGCGCCGGTTGCGCACCGCCCGACTGTAACCCGCCCCCGCCCCGTGTGGACGGGACTAGACCTCTACGGTGGCCTCGGGTTTGGGGGCGTCGACCGCGACCCCGCCGATGACGAGCCGGTCGTCACGCACGTCGACGTCGACCACGTCGCCCTCGTGGAAACGGCCCTCGAGTATCGCCATCGCAATCGGATCCTGCAGACGCCGCTGGATGACCCGCTTCAGCGGCCGGGCGCCGTATGTCGGGTCGTACCCCTCGCGCGCGAGCATGTCGACAGCGGCCTCGCTGACCTGCAGGTTGAGCTTGCGCGCTGCCAGGCGCGCGTCCAGGCCGCGCAGCTGGATCTGCACGATCTGGCGCAGCTGGGCGCGGTCCAGGCGCGAGAACAGGATCACGTCGTCGACGCGGTTCAGGAACTCGGGGCGGAAGTGCGCGCGCAGCTCGGTCATCACCGCGTCGCGCACCTGCTCCCACTGCGCGGCGGAAGCGTCGTGGGGAATGCCGGCGATGATCTGCGACCCGAGGTTGCTCGTCATGATGACCACGCAGTTGCGGAAGTCGACGGTGCGGCCCTGTCCGTCGGTGAGCCGGCCGTCGTCGAGCAGCTGCAGCAGCACGTTGAACACGTCGTTGTGCGCCTTCTCGATCTCGTCGAGCAGCAGCACGCAGTACGGACGCCGCCGCACCGCCTCGGTGAGCTGGCCGCCCTCCTCGTACCCCACGTATCCCGGTGGGGCGCCGATCAGCCGCGCCACGGTGTGCTTCTCCATGTACTCGCTCATGTCGATGCGCACCATCGCCTGCTCGTCGTCGAAGAGCAGCGCGGCCAGCGCGCGCGCCAGCTCTGTCTTGCCCACGCCGGTCGGGCCGAGGAAGATGAACGAGCCGGTGGGGCGATTGGGGTCGCTGAGCCCGGCGCGGCCGCGGCGCACCGCGTTGGCCACCGCTGTGATGGCGTCGTCCTGTCCCACGACGCGCGTGTGCAGGTCCTGCTCGATGCGCAGCAGCTTCTGCAGCTCGCCCTCCAGCATCTTGCTCACGGGGATGCCGGTCCAGCGCGACACGACGTCGGCGATCTCCTCCTCGCCCACCTCTTCCTTCAGCAGCGGGCGCGCGCCCTGCAGCTCGACGAGGCGCTGCTGCTCCTGCTGCAGCCCGCGTTCCAGCTCCGCCAGCACTCCGTACTTGAGCTCTGCCGCCTTGCCGAAGTCGGCGAGACGTTCAGCGCGCTCCGCGTCGTGGCGCACCTGCTCCATGCGCTGCTTGATGTCGCGGATCGCCTGGATGGCGCCCTTCTCCTGCTCCCAGCGCACGCGCAGCGAGCTTGCCCTCTCCTGCAGGTCGGCGAGCTCGCGCTCCAGCGCCTGCAGACGCTCGCGCGACGCCGCGTCCGTCTCCTTGCGGAGCGCCTCACGCTCGATCTCCAGCTGCCGGATCTCGCGCTCCACGACGTCGAGCTCCGTGGGCAGCGAGTCGATCTCGATGCGCAGGCGCGACGCGGCCTCGTCGATCAGGTCGATCGCCTTGTCGGGAAGGAACCGGTCGGTGATGTAACGGTTGCTGAGCACCGCGGCAGCGACGATCGCCGAGTCGGTGATGCGCACGCCGTGGTGCACCTCGTAGCGCTCCTTGAGGCCGCGCAGGATGCTGATCGTCTCCTCGACGCTGGGTGGATCGACCACGATGGGCTGGAAGCGCCGCTCCAGCGCCGCGTCCTTCTCGATGCGCTTGCGGTACTCGTCCAGGGTCGTCGCGCCGATGCAGCGCAGCTCGCCGCGTGCCAGCGCGGGCTTGAGCATGTTGCCCGCGTCCATCGCACCTTCGGCCGCGCCTGCCCCGACGAGCGTGTGCAGCTCGTCGATGAACAGGATGATCGCGCCGTCACTGCCGGTCACCTCGCGCAGCACCGCCTTGAGGCGGTCCTCGAACTCGCCACGGTACTTCGCTCCGGCAACCATGGAACCGAGGTCCAGCGCAACGACGCGCTTGTCCTTCAGCGACTCGGGGACGTCGCCCGATGCGATGCGCTGCCCCAGGCCCTCGACGATCGCGGTCTTGCCCACACCCGGCTCACCGATGAGCACGGGGTTGTTCTTGGTGCGGCGGCTCAGGACCTGGATGACGCGGCGGATCTCGTCGTCGCGCCCGATGACGGGGTCGAGCTTGCCGCGGCGCGCCGCATCGGTGAGGTCGCGGCCGTACTTCTCCAGCGCCTGGTACTTGTCCTCGGGATTCGGGTCGGTGACGCGCTGCGAGCCGCGCACCGCCTCGAGTGTCGAGTACAGCCGGTCCGCGGTGGCGCCGGCTTGGCGCAGGAGCGTCGAAGCCTCACCCTGAGGCTGCGCGACGATGCCGAGCAGGAGGTGCTCGGTGGAGACGTACTCGTCCTTGAGGCGGTTCATCTCCTCGAAGGCCGACATCAGCACGGCGCGCAGCGCGGCGCTGACCTGTGGCTCGCCGCCACCGACCTGCTTGGGCCTGCCGTCCAGCAGCGCGTGCAGGCGGGCGGTAAGCGGCTCCGGCT
>JAFARE010000021.1 GCA_019245575.1 Candidatus Dormiibacterota bacterium
CTCAGCCGCTGTCCAGAGGTCGTAGCCGGCATTGATCGCCAGCCAGTGCGCGCAGCTTGCCAGGCCGACGCCACGCCAGTCGCCGCTGTCATCCAGCTCGGCACACTTGCGCGCCAGCAGGCACGTCGCGGCGTGCAGATTCGCCGCGAGCTGGGCAACGTCCTCTTCCAGCGCTGACATGCTCAGAGCCTGCGCGCGTTTCGCGACAGATGCCTGTAGCGAACGCGCTCAGGCGGCGGACAATGCGAACTCAGCTCAGTTCGTACGTCACAGTCACCGACACCGTCAGCGTGGTCTGCCCCGCTGCGATTGGAGCGCCGGCGCCGCCGCCGCCGCAGCCCTGCGCGCACGAGGGCTGACTCTGGCCGTTGATCACCTCGGACACCGAGAGGATCTTGCCCAGCGAGCGGCCGCCGAGCAACGCCCATGCCTTGGCGCGGCTGTTCGCGTCCGCCATCGCGGCCGAGCGCGCCGCGGTGATCGCGGGTCCCTGGTTGGTCACCAGGAGGTTGACCCCGCCGATTGTGATCTCGTTGCCCACGGCGTCCACGGCCGCGGCGATGATTCTGCCGACGTCGCTTAGACGGCGCACCGTCACATTGACGCTGTTGGACACGTTGTAGCCGGTGACAATGCCCGCACCGCAGCAGGACTGCGCACTGACTGAGATGGTGGTCGTCTGAATGTCCTGTTCCTGTACACCCTGCGCGTGCAGCGCACTGAGCAGCGATTGCATACGCACGTCGTCGACAGCGAGCGACTCGCGCACGTTGGGGCTGGTGACGGAGGCTCCGAGGCTGAACGCCGCGGCGTCAGGCGTGGCGCTGGCGTTGCCCTGGCCTACGACCGTCAGCGTGTTGGGCGGCCCGGCTGACGATATGGTGCCGAGGGTCGCGGCGGACGGCGTGTCTGCCGCGAGCACCTTCGCGCCGATGACGACGCCTGTGGCTGTCAGTGCAATAAGCACCGCGAGTGCCGCTGTCAATGCGATGAGCGCGATCCTTCGCGAAGGCATCTGATTGACCTCCTCGCCTCTCGATGTCGGGCGTCGACCATGCAACGCGCGGCGGGCGGCCGAGTTACGTGGTGGGCTAGGCGTCGAGCGCGGTGCGCAGCGTGCGCAGCAGGTCCGCCTCTGACGCCGGCTTCTCCAGCAGTAGCGTGCCCGGCTCGAGGACACCGCGCTGCGCCAGCGTGTCACGCGGATAGCCGGAGAGATACAGGACGCGCACCGCGGGGAGCCGCTCGCGCACACGCTCCGCCACATCCTTGCCGGTCGATCCAGGCATGACCACGTCGGTGATGACAGCCGCGATGTCGGGCTGCAAACGGGTGAGCGCGTCCTCCATTCCCGACGCAGCGATGACGCGGTATCCCGCGCTCACGAGGATGCGCGCGGTGGATTCGCGCACCAGCTGCTCATCCTCCACCAGCAGCAGCGTCTCACCCATGCCGCGGGGTGGCTCGCCCGCGCGCGCGGCCGGTGCATCGGCTTCGCGTGCGCTCCGCGGCAGCAGCACCTGCACCTCGGTGCCATGGCCGGGTTCCGACGCCAGCTGGATGCCGCCGCCCGCCTGGGCCACGATGCTGTGCACCGTCGCCAGACCCAGGCCGGTGCCGGCGCCCTTCGCCTTCGTCGTGTAGAAGGGCTCCAGGGCGTGCTCCAGCGTCTCCGCCGTCATGCCCGACCCCGTGTCGCGCACGGTGATCCGCACGTAGTCGCCGGCAGGCAGCCGGTGTTCGTTGCCCAGTCCGACAACGCAGTTGTCCGTGCTCAGGTGGAGCGTGCCGCCACCGTCCATCGCGTCGCGCGCGTTGAGAGCGAGGTTCATCAGCACCTGCTCGATCTGCCCGGGGTCCGCGTCGACGTTCCAAACATCGGGTGCGTAGCCGGTCCGCACCTCGATGTTCGCACCGAGCGTGCTGCGCAGCAGGAGCTCGACCTCGCCGCACAGGGAGTTGACGTTGAACACCGACGGCTTGACGACGCTGCGGCCGCCGAGCAGCAGCAGCCGGCGCGTCAGCTCGGCGGCTCGCTCCGCCGCCTTCTTCACCTGCACCGCGTCGGCCGTGACCTCGTCCAGCGACTCCACGGGCGCAGATCCGCCGCGCACCGACTCGACGCCGCTGATCACGAAGTCGTTGTAATTGCTGATGATGGCCAAAAGATTGTTGAAGTCGTGGGCGACACCGCCGGCGAGATGGCCCACCGTGTCCAGCCGCTCGGCCTGGCGGAGGCGCGCATTCATCCGTTCGCGCTCCTCGGCGGCATCGTGCTCGAGGGTGATGTCCTGGGCTGCGCCGAGGATGCGGCGCAATCGTCCCCGCTGCTCGTCCCACACCGTGCGGAGGTGGAAGCGCACCCAGCGAGCCTCGCCTGCCTTGGTGATGAGACGCAGCTCCAGCACCGGGATCGCGCCACCGCTGAGCAGGTTCTCGAGCACGCCGCTCGCCTTGACGAAGTCGTCGGGGTGGACCATGAACAGCGGCCCGCCGATGCGGTCCAGCTCGTCGGCCGTGTATCCCAGCTCGCGCACGACGGAATCGGTGAGCCATTCCGCCGTCAGCCGGCCGTCGTCATCGACGGCGAACGAGTACGCGTAATCCGACGTCATCTCGGCGATGAGCCGGAAGCGCTCCTCGGCGTCGAGCAGCCGGCGCTGCTCGTCGAACGGCGGGACGGCGCCCGCAGCGGATTCCGGAGGCGTGGGCATGAGCTCGCTCCGTGGGTCCCCGATCTCGAGGTACAGGAAACGGCTCGCAGGTCCGCCTGTCAAGGCGGAGCCGTCACGCCGCGGCTACGAGGCCGCTGCTGAGGGGAGCCGGCTGGAGCGGGGCCTGCGCTCCTGCTCGCGGCCGACGCCGCGCGCGGTGGCGACGCAGCCGAGCAGGACCACCGCTGCCGCGATGAGCAGCTCGAGCACGAACGCGCCGTAGGCCAGGACCTGCGGCAGCACGGTGCCGGCGTGCGACTCGCGCATCAGGAGGGCCGAGGCGGGCAGCATTGAGCCGGTTCGGTTCCGGGCCATCGGGATCGGCGGCTGCCCGTACTGCGGGTCGAATGGCATCGATACCGCGCTGGCGGCGAGCACGTCGCCCTTCATCAGCATCACGATCGTCTTCCACGCGCCTCCCGTGGGGACGGGGGCCGACGTCCGCCACTGCCCGGGTGCGACCTCGCTCATCGGCGCCGCCACGCGGCCGCCGCCCTGCCAGGCGATCACCCGGAAGACGTCTGCGCCATCGCCGGCGTCGGGCGGCGAGAGCGTCACCGACACGACGACGTCCTGCTCGCGCGAGGGCAGGCCGTAGCGGTCGGTGGTGGCGCGCGACGGACCGGCGGCCACCGCATTGACGGTGGCGGTGACGGGCGGCGCCGAACGCGGGAACGGGATCGCCAGCGAGACGAGCATCGCTGCGAACGCCCCCCAGGCCGCGATCGCCGGCATCGCCGGGCGGTCACCCCGGAGGACTCCGCCCAGTGCGGTGCCGAGCACGGCGCCACCCAGGGCGGCGAGCAGCGCCACCCACATCGCGGCCAGCAGCCGTGGCTGCCACGGCTGGTAGCTCCACGCCTGGCTCCAGCCCCACTCGGAAGCCATGCCCAGGGTGCCCGCCAGCGCCCCGGCCACGGCCGCCTGCACGGCTGCCGGCCGGCGCCGGGCCAGCAGGAACGCCGCCTCCACGCACAGGGCCAGCCCGATGTAGAGCGGGAAATGGGTGACCACGTGGCCCAGGAAGACGCCGACGATCACCGTGAGGATGCCCCGGATGACGAGGAAGGAGACGGCGGTGCGCAGGGCCCAGCCGGGTCCCAGCGCGACCCGCGCCACGCACAGCGCGGCGGTGCCGGCCAGCGCGATCAGCACCGGCTGGTAGAGCATCTGCCACTGGGGCACGCCGTCGTCGAACTCGAGCTGGAAGGCGGCGAGCGCCACCACC
Organism: Candidatus Dormiibacterota bacterium; assembly: GCA_019245575.1. Lineage (GTDB taxonomy): Bacteria > Chloroflexota > Dormibacteria > Aeolococcales > Aeolococcaceae > JAFARE01. The sequence goes on from JAFARE010000021.1 coordinate 3,943, forward strand.
AGCGCCCCGGCCAGCACGCCGGGGGCGACGCGGCGCGTCCACGACCGGCCGGCGCCCGGGCCGCCCTCCCGGTAGAGCATCCACACCGCGATCGGGGCGAACGCGGCGCCGCTGATCATCGTCAGGTGGGTCGGGCTCCACATCGTCACGTCGACGCCGTACGTGGCGTGCCACAGCGCGTCGAGGGGGAAGCCGACCGTGGCGAAGGCGCCCAGCACGATCAGCCCGCCCGCGCCCCAGGGGATGCGTGCCCGGCCCACCCGGAAGCCGGTGCCGGCTCCCTGGAGCGTGGCCAGCACGGCGCTCACAACGCCGGCGGCGAGCAGGCCGACGAGGCCGGCCACGATGAGGGTGTGCGGCGGCGTGAACAGCTCCTGGTCGCGCCCCAGGTCGATGTGCCAGGCGACATCCCAGAAGAAGCCGATCGCCGCCACGCTCAGGGCCCAGACGCCGATCCACACGCCCGCCGAGCTCCACGACGGCCGCCCGGTGGCGGCCTCGAGGCCGCGCGCGGGACGGAGCACCAGGGTGCGGAAGCTCAGGCGGCCGGGTTCCTGCCCCACGGCGAAGACGCCCCCGAAGACGAACAGCGGCACCACCAGGAGCGCGACGCACCAGAGCCATTCGCCCGCTGTGGCGTGCGACGCCTGGGGCACCTGCAGTGTCGCAAGCCAGCCCTGTGCCATCCCTTGCAACATCGCAGACCTGTACCCGGGCCCGTCCCCCGTTCTGCCGGACGATTGCCCAATCCGGTCCGGCTGGTGCATTCTTTCCGGTTAAGGGATGGCCAAGGCAGCCACACTCGTCGGCGGCAGCCGCGCACCGCTGTTGCGCATGCTCCGCCGTTTCGATCCAACCGCCTTTGACGCGCCGGCGCGCGCCTCCCGCGTCCGGCTGCAGGTGACGGGCGGCGACGCCTGGGACGCGGTGGTATCAACGCGGGGGGTGCGGTTGGTGCGTGCGGCCGCCGTCCGGCCGGACGCCGTCATCGCCGGGGACCTCGCCACGTGGTGGGAGATTGCCGGCGACGTCCGAGCCGGGCTCGACGCGTACCGCGCCGGCCGCCTGACGGTGCGCTACAACCTGCACTTGGCGGTCGGCCTGCTGGCGGCCACGGCGGCGCGCCAGCCAGGGCGGCTGGAGGTGCACCTGAGCCGGCCGCGCGGCAGGCGGATCTCCTCCATGGAGGCGGGCCGCGGTGAGCCCGTGCTGATGCTGCACGGTCTCGGCGCCACCAAGGCGGAGTTCCTGCCGATCATCAGCGCGCTGGCGCCGGAGTTCCGCGCCATCGCCGTCGACCTGCCCGGGTTCGGGGACGCGGACAAGCCGCTGTGGGCGCCCTACACCCCCGCCTTCTTCGCCGACTTCGCCGCCCACGTCCTCGATGTCTACGGCCTGGAGCGGGCCCACGTGCTGGGCCACAGCATGGGCGGCCGGGTGGCCCTGGAGATGGGCATGCGCCACCCGGACCGGGTGCGGTCGCTGACGCTGATCACCCCCTCCCTGGCCTGGCGCCGCGCCCGCCCCTGGGCGCCCTACCTACGGCTGGTGCGGCCCGAGCTGGGCATGCTCCAGGTCGCGCCGCGCGCCGTGATCGAGCCGCTGGTGCGGCGCATGATCCCGGGCGGCAACGAGCGCTGGGTGGCCGCCGGCATCGACGAGTTCCTGCGCGCCTACCTCGACCCGCGCGGCCGGGCCGCCTTCTACGCCTGCCTGCGCCACATCTACCTGGAGGCGCCGGAGGGCCCCACCGGGTTCTGGGACCGCCTGCCCGGCATCCACGCCCCGGCGCTCTTCGTGTGGGGCAAACGCGATCGCCTGGTGCCCCTGGCGTTCGCCCGCCACGTCGAGCGCGCCATCCCCTCGGCGAGCCACGTCGAGCTCGACTGCGCCCACGTGCCCCAGTTCGAGAGGCCGGCGCAGCTGCATGCCGCGCTGCTTCGCTTTCTCAGCTCACACAGGATGGCGCCGCCGCGCGGCGCGGCTGCGGGGGCGCGCTGAGGCACGTCGCCTCGGGGCCTGCGGCTTCTGGCCGTTGACGTCGGGCAGCTCTCGCTTCACCACCTTGCCCGTGGGGTTGCGCGGCAATGCGTCGACGAAGACGACGTCGCGCGGCACCTTGTACCGGGCGAGGTGCGAGCGCACGTAGTCGCGCACCGCCGTGTCGCTCAGGGACGCGCCGCGCCGCTTGACGACGTAAGCGCGCAGCCGCTGGCCCCACTCCTCGTCGGGCACACCGACCACCGCGGCCTCGGCGATGGCGCGATGCCCACCGAGCAGCTCCTCGACCTCGATGGGAAACACGTTCTCGCCGCCGGACACGATCATCTCGTCGTCGCGCCCTTCGACGAAGAGCAGCCCCTCGTCGTCCATATGGCCCACGTCACCGGTGGCCATCAGGCCGTCGACCACGTCCTTGCTGCCGCCGCCGGTGTATCCCTCGAACAGCATCTCGTGGCCCACGAAGATGCGCCCCGTCTCACCGGTGGCGACCTCGCCGCCTGATTCGTCGAGCAATCGCACGACGGTGCCGGAGGGCGGCCGGCCCGCGGTGCCCGGCGCGCTGCGCATCTCCTCCGGCGTCGCGATCGTCGCCCAGGCCACCTCGGTGGACCCGTAGAGGTTGTACAGCACGTCGCCGAACGCGTCCATGAAGCTCGCCGACAGCTCGGGTGATAGCGCCGAACCGCTCACCGCGACGACGCTCAGCGACGACGTGTCGTACCGCGAACGGGTGCGCGCAGGCAGGTCGAGGATGCGCTGCAGCATCACCGGCACCGCCGCGAGCGCCGTCACACGGTGCTCTTCGACGGCCGCCAGCGTCGCGGCCGGGTCGAAGCGCCGTTGCAGCACGAGTGTCGATGACAGCAGCACACCCAGGCCGAGGTGCGCCGCGCCCCACGAGTGAAAGATCGGCGCCGCGATGAGGGTCGGCTCACACGCGCGCATCGGGATGCGCGAGAGGATCGCGACTGCAGGATCCGCGCTGTGCGGCTGCGGACGCGTAGCGCCGCGCGGCGCTCCCGTGGTCCCCGACGTGAGCAGCGTGACCCGTCCCTCGCGCTCCGGCGGGTCGGGCTCGTGGTCCCAGTGCTTGTCGATGAGGCGCTCGCACGTCATGCCACGCGTCGAGGCGGAGTCGCGCCACGCGATGAAGCGGCGTCGCGCAGGCACTGAGTCGCCCACCAGGCCGGTGAACTCCTCGTCGAGGATGATGGCCGAAGCCTCCTCGCGCTGCATCACCTCCTTGAGCTGCGGCGCGGCGAAACCGCTGTTCACATACAGGACATCCGCGCCGAGCTTGCCGAGCGCGACGGTGGCCTCCACGATGCCGCGATGGTTGCGGCACAGCACTGCGACGCGGTCACCCTCGCGCACGCCCGACGCGGCCAGCCCGCCCGCCAGCGCGCTGGTGCGGCGATCCACATCCGCGAAGGTGAGTGAGCCGGCATCGTCGATGATGGCGGTGCAGTCGGGCATCAGACACGCTGCGGCCGTGTAGCCGCCGGGAAGCGTGAGGCCCCATTGATGCAGGCTCAACGCTGCCGCAAGGAAGCGATCCGGCCGGTGCGGCCTGATCACGCCCGCGCGGCTCAGCACCGCGAGCGATCGCAGCTGCTGCAGGCCCGCGTCGATGGGGCGCTCGCGCCGCACGGTGACCGCACCACCCGCGCAGCGCTCCTCGAGCGTCTGGAGCGTGCTGCGCATGTCAGCCCGGATCTGCCCCGCCGCGACCCGGTCGGCCACCAGCCCCCAGAGTCCGCCGGGCGACTGGTACGCGAGGCGGAGCGAGACCTGCACGACGCCCGGGTCCACCTCGCGCACCCTCCATCGCCCGCGCTGCGTGACGCCGGTAACCGCCGTCCATGCGATGTCGCACGGCTCACGGTGCTCGACGATCTCGACCTCGCCGCCGACATTGGCCGAGCCCACGCGCAGGCGCATGGCGTAGCGCGAACCGAGCACGCCCTTGTCACCCTCGCGGAGCAGCGTCCACCGCGTGACGCCGGCCATGAAGTCCTCGTAGCGCGACGGGTCGCCGACGTACTGCCACACTGCGCTGGGGCGGCAGCGCAGCGTGATCGACTCCTCGACGCGCATCTCAGCCCAGCACCGGCAGACGCCGTTCCTGCGCCAGAGCGGAGAGCCGCTCCTGCATCGCGCCGGTCACGTGCTCGTAGACGGTGTCCAGGTCTGGGCTGTCGCCGAACTGCTCGCGCAGGTTGATCGGCGGCAGGACGTCGATGGTGATCTTCGCCGGCAGGGGGATGTGCGTGAGCATATCGCCGACGTTCAGCCCCCAGGGCAGGGCCAGCGAGATGGGCAGCACCTTGAGCCGGAACATCTTGTCGAGACGGAGCAGCTTCGCGAGCCCCTCACCGCGGCTGAGGAACAGCGCCGTCTCCTGTCCGCCGATTGCAACCACCGGCACGATGGGAACGTCGCTGCTCAACGCCAGGCGGATGAACCCCTTCCGGCCGCCGAAGTCCACCTTGGACGACTCCCACGACGGCCGGTGCGTCTCGTAGTCGCCGCCGGGGTAGACGAGCACCGCGGCGCCCGCGTCGAGCGCGCGCTGCGCGTTGTCATGTCCCGCGGCGACGGTGCCGAACTTGCGCAGGTTCGGCACCCACGGCATGAACTGCCCGAGCAGCAGCACCAGGTTGTGCGCCAGCTGGTAGAAGGGGCGCTCCACGCCGAAGTGCGTCTCGAACGCCAGCGTGAACACGAATGTGTCCACGATCATGTTGCCGCCGGAGTGGTTGCCCACCAGCAGCACGGGGCCGGTCTCGGGGATGTTCTCAAGGCCGCGCACGTCGGCGCGCAGGTAGAGGCTGGAGAGCAGCCACAGCGACGGCAGGTGGTCCCGGATGTAGTCCGGGTCGCGCTCGTCGAGGTCGGCTTTGGGGATGCGGCGGCGCAGCTCGAACGACGCCGACGCCAGCGCCCGCTCCGCCAACCCGGGCTCGGCTTCCTCCGCCCGTTCCTTCCTCGCCGGCCTCACACGGCCGTTGCTGCTTGCTCGTGCCACCATCCGTGCCTCCTGCGAACGACCCCTCAGGGTAGCGTCATGTCACCGGATCGCCTCGGCAACCACGAGCGCGGCCCGCCTGGCGAACGCCGGCGCAACGCGGCCGAGCCAGAGGGCATCGCTCCAGTTGCGCGGATCCAGAGCCGCGACAGCCGGCCGCCGCCAGCGCGCTGAGATCTCGCGCGTGGTCGCGTCGAGGACCACGCGCACCGCCGCGCAGCGCCGCGCGCGAAGCGCGAGCAGGCCTGACTCCATGTCCGCCGCGATGTAGCCGCGCGCTCCCCATGCAGCGCGCTCGAGACCGGTGGCCATCGCCGGCAGCGTGACTATGCCTCCGCGCGCGGGCGTGTGTCCGAGCCGCTGCGCGGCAGCGAGCAGAGCCTCTGTCCACGCCGCGTCGCACTCGACAGGGTCGCCGTCGCCGACGGCCACATGGCTCGCGATGACCACCGTGCCGGGCTCGACGTCGTCACTCAATCCGCCCGCGAGACCGGCGGAGAGGACAACGGGTGTGTCGATCTCGCGCTGCCACGAGCGCAGCCCCACACCGGCTCTGCGCACCGGCATGCGCACACCGGCGGAGCGAAATGCGCGCTCCTCCGTGCGCGTGGCGACCACCACCGTCGCAGCGCCCAGCGGCGCGGCGCGATCAGGCGTATCCGTGCGTGCGGTACCAGGCGACGGCGCGCTCGATCGCGGGCACGATCGGCGTGGGACGGTATCCCAGCTCGCGCTGCGCCTTGTCACTGCTGACGTACATGCGCACGTGTCCCATGCGGACACCCTCGAGCGGCACGCGCGGCTCGGCGCCGGTGAGGCGGGCGCGTGCTTCGTCGACGCCACCCGCAGCCAGCGCGATCGCGTACGGAATGCGGAGTCGCGGCGCTCGCCGGCCCGCCGCCACCGCGATGACGCGCCACAGCTCCGCCAAGCTGAGGTTGACGCCACCCGCGATGTACCGCTCACCCGGCTCACCGCGCTCCAGCGCGAGCACGTGCGCCGCGGCGGCGTCCTCCACGGACACGACATTCATGCCGCCGCCGAGCGTGCCCCACATGCGTCCGCGCATTACGTCGAGCACCATGCGCCCGGTCGGCGTGGGGCGGTGGTCGCCCGGCCCCACAGGGGCCGTGGGCAGGACCGTGGTCACGGACACACGCGCGCGCAGCGCGGCGCGCTCCTGCAGCACCTTGGAGCGGTGATACGCAGAGGAGCCGCTGTGGGCGTCGGCCCACTGCTCCTCGGTGGCCGGGTGCCCGTTGCGCGCGGGCCCGACGGCCGCCGAGCTCGACGTGACCACGGCGCGTTCGACGCCGGCGATGTGCGCCGCCTCAAGCAGGCTTCGCGTGCCGCGCACATTGACGTCGAGGACCTCCGCTCGCTGCCGCGGCGTGAAGCTGTAGACCGCGGCCGTGTGCACGAGGTACCGGCAGCCGCGCATGTGCGTCACCAGCGCACCCGAGTCGCGCACATCGCCGCCGACCGCGGTGCAGCCGTCGCGCGCAGGCAGGCGCTCAGCGCCGCCACGCACCAGGGCGCGGACGCGATAGCCGCCCGCCAGCAGGCGGTCGAGCACGTGCGCGCCGACGAAGCCGGTCGCTCCCGTGAGGAAGACCTCGTCGCTCACCGCGGTCAGCGCCGGCAGCGCCTCACGCGGCAGGCATCGTGGGACGGTTGAACTGCCCGCGCACCGTCTCCTTGGCGGCGCGGAGCGACTCGCGCAGCGAGGATGCGGTGGCGATGATCGCGGTGGGCTCGTAGCCGCAGTGCGCCATGCACTGCGCGCACTTCTCGTTGCGCCCTCGCCCGTAGGAGTCCCAGTCGGTCGTCTCGACGAGCGCCTTGTAGCTGGCCACGTAGCCATCCGACATCAGATAGCAGGGACGCTGCCAGCCCAGCACCGAGTACGAGGGGATGCCCCACGCGGTGCACGCGTAGTCCACCTTGCCCTCGAGGAAGTCGAGGAACAGCGGCGAGTGGTTGAGGCGCCACTTCTTGCGCCTTCCATCGGCGAACGCCTCGGCGAACAGCTGCCGGGTGCGCTGCACGCTGAGCCAGTGCTCCTGGTCGGGCGCCTTCTCGTACGCGTACCCGGGCGAGATCTGCATGGTGTCGACGCCCACCTCGTCGTTGAGAAAGTCGAGCACGTCGCGGATGGAGGACGCGTTGTCAAGGTCGAAGAAGGTGGTGTTGGTGGTCACGCGGAAGCCGCGGCGCTTGGCCTCGCGGATGGCGGCAACGGCCTTGTCGAACACGCCCTCGCGGCACACCGACTCGTCGTGCCGCTCGCGCAGGCCGTCGATGTGCACGGAGAAGGAGAAGTACGGCGACGGGGTGAACATGTCGAGCTTCTTCTGCATGAGGATTGCGTTGGTGCAGAGGTACACGAACCGCTTGCGCTCGACCAGCGCCTGCACGATCTTGTCGATCTCCTTGTGCACGAGCGGCTCACCGCCGGCGATCGACACCATCGGCGCGCCGCATTCCTCCACTGCGTCGACGCACTGCTGCACCGTGAGACGGCGCGACAGGATCTCGTCGGGGTGCTGGATCTTGCCGCAGCCGGCGCACGCCAGGTTGCACTGATAGAGCGGCTCGAGCTGGAGCACCAGCGCGAACTTGTCGTTCTTGCGAAGGCGCTGGCGCGCCACGTACGCCCCCACCTTCACCGCCTGCCGCAGTGGTACCGCCATCTCCTTCGCCTCCTCTTAAGCTGTCTGGAATTGTCGCGCAGCGGACTCTGGCGCTGCAGTGCCGGACGACGGCGACGCGAGGCTGCCTGTCCGACTCGTCTCTTCGAATGCCGCCAGCGTCAGCGTGGGGAACACGTGGCGGTACAGGTGGTAGTTGATGTAGAAGTCACGGGGGAACCCCGTGCCGGTGTACTCGGGCTCCGGCCACGTGCCGGCCGACTGATGCTCGTGCAGGTAGGCGACCCCGCGGGAACACGCGGGATCGTGCGCGTGACCGGCCAGCTGCAGCGCGTGCAACGCCCACGCCGTCTGCGATGCGCTGCTGACGCCGACACCCGCAAAGGACTCGTCCTCATATGAGTGGCACGTCTCGCCCCAGCCGCCGTCCGGGTTCTGCCGCGCGCGGAGCCACCGCGCCCCGCGCTGCACCATGTCCTCACCCGTGCGCAGGGCCCGCAGCGCGCTCACGACGCACCACGTCCCGTAGATGTGGTTCACGCCCCAGCGCCCGAACCACGAGCCCCAGGGGCGCTGCTCGCGGCGCAGGTACGCCAGGGCCGGGGCCACATCGGGGTGCGCGGGCGTGTCCCCCACCGCGGCGAGCATCTCGATCACGTGCGCCGTCACGTCCTCCGAGGGGGGATCGAGCATCGCGCCGAAGTCTGCGAAGGGCAGGCGGTACACGATCTGGCGCGTGTTGTCCTTGTCGAACGCGCCCCAGGCGCCGTTCTTCGATCGCATCGCGCGGCACCAGCGCACCGCGTCCGCGACCGGCTCGGCGACGCGGTGCGGGTCGCCGGCCTCGAGCAGCGCCAGCACCACAACGGCGGTGTCGTCGATGTCCGGATAGATGTCGTTCTCGAATTCGAACGCCCATCCGCCGCAGCGGTCGAGCGGCGCCTTCACCTGCCAGTCGCCGCCACCCATGATCTGCTCGGCGAGCAGCCAGTCGACAGCGCGCGTGATGGCCGGGTGCTCGCGCGGCAGGCCCGCGCGCCGCAGCGCGAGCAGCACCCACGCGGTGTCCCACACGGGTGACATGCACGCCTGCAGGCGCCAGCCGCCGCCGTCGTGCAGCGAGAACAGGTCGAGGCCGGCGAGTCCCCTGCGCATCAACGGATGCGTCACGTCCATGCCCTCGAGGTTGAGGGCGATCAAGGAGTACACCCAGGGAGGTTGGATCCCGCCCCAGCTGCCGTCTGCCTCCTGCCGCTCGCCGATCCACCGCACCAGCTTGCTGCGCGACCGCGCGCGTCCCGGCTGCACGGGGAGGCGGTCGTACGCCTTCAGCGCGTGGTCGAGCCACCAGAAGAAACCCGAACCCGGCACGCGGTGCATGCGCGGCTCGCTGCCGGAAACCACGATCTCACCGACGTCGACGCCGAGCTCGCGCACCGGGCGGCGCGTGATGACGATGAGCAGCGGCGCGATGGTTCCTCGCGCCCAGCACGCGAAGTCGTACAGGTTGAGGGGAATGAAGCTCGGGAAGTTGACGATCTCCGGAGGCATGCTGGGGATGCCGTCCCACGGGTAGTTGCCGAACAGGGCCATCCAGATCTTGGTGAACACGCGCGCTTCCACGAGCCCGCCCTGCATGCGGATGAAGCGGAGCGCGCGGCGCATCTCGCCACGCTGCGGGTCGACGCCCAGCACCTTGAGGGCGACGTATGCCTCGATGGTGGTGCTGAGGTCGGCGGGCCCGTCGTAGTACAGCGCCCACGTCCCGCCCTCGCGCTGCTCCGAGAGGATGTGGCGGACTGCGCCCTCGCGGATGCCGGCGACGTCCACGCCGAGAAAGCGCAGCAGCAGCACGTGCTCCGCGGTCATGGTCACATTGGTCTGCAGCTCGGCGGTCCACCAGCCGGCGGGATCCTGCCGCTCGAGCAGCCAATCGACCGCGCGCGCCAACGTCTCAGACGGCATGTGCGAGCTCCTGCGCCGCCGCGGTGGTGCTGCCCGAGCCTGTCGCCGCTGTGTCCAGCACCGCGCGCGCCGCCGCGCGACCGCTGCGCACCGCCGACTCCATGGTGGCCGGCCAGCCGGTGTCGGTCCACGCTCCCGCGATGACAACGTTGCCGAGCGCGGTGCGCGGTCCCGGGCGTCTCAGCCCCGGAGCGGGCACGAATGTGGCGTCCGGGTCGCGCGTCGCGGCCCCTCGTTTCGGCTCGACGGTCTGCAGCGCGGGCAGCACCGCCGCCAGCTCCGCGTGACAGCGGGCCACGAGCTCGCTCTCCGGCAGGCGCACGGCGTCGCCGGCGGCGCTGAGGCTGCAGCAGAGGTAGCCCGGAGCCTTCTCGAACACCCACTGCACCGGCGACCCGAGCAGCGCCGCAAACCCGGCCGCCCCCAGCACGCGCCCGCGCGCGACGGGGTACCAGAGGTGCACGTCGACGATGGGCTGCGTGCGGAAGGCGTCCAGTCCGTCGATGCCGAATGGCCGCTGTGGCTGCGCGGCGTCCAGCGCGCGCAGCCGCTGCGGCGGCAGCGCCAGCACGTAGGCGTCGAAGTCCGGCCGCGCCTGAGATTCGGTGCGGAGCGCCGATGCGCGCCGGCCGTCGTGCTCCACGTCGATGACCGCGGTGCGCAGATGCAGCGCATCCACGCGTGCCGCGGCGGCCTCGGCGATGCGCACGAGCGGCACGGTTGTGTACCCGATGCGGGCCGCGCGTCGGTCGCTGACGAACGCGGTGCGGATCACGAACAGCCCGTCCACCGCAGACGACTCGTCGAGCGGCGCGTTCAGCGCCGGCACGAGGAACGGATCCCAGAAGGCGGTGCGCGCTGCGGCGCTCTGGCCGTGCTTCGCGAGCCAGGTGGCCATGTCCCCTTGCGGCGCGCGGTCGCGACGCGCTGCGACGAGCGCGCGCGACACGCGCAGCTTGTCGCGCAGCGTGAGGTGCGGATAGCGGAGGAACGAGGGCATGAGGTGCAGCGGCGCGGGGAGCCTGGCCGCCCGGAGGCGCGACGGCGCGTGGCCGCGCGCCAGCACGGTCACCTCGAAGCGCGGCTGCATGCGCACCGTGTGTGACATGCCCAGCGTGTCGATGAACGCGGTGAGGTCGGTGCAGCAGGCAAGCGTGACGTGCTGGCCGTTGTCCACCTCGACGCCGTCGACGATGAACGACGTCGCCTTGCCGCCGGGCATGCGCATGCGCTCGAATACCTCGACGTGCGCGCCCGCGCGCTTCAGCTCGAGCGCCGCGCTCAGGCCGGCCAGGCCCGCGCCCACCACCGCGACGCGCTGCGCCGTCATCGCAGTGCCTGCAGCCACGCGCGCGCCATCACGGCGAGCTTGGTCGCGGCGGAGAGCGACGCGCGCCGCCGCAGCGGCAGCATCGGGTCCTCCTCGATGCGCTCCAGGATGCGCGCGTACATCCCCGCCATCGTGCGCACGCAGATCGCGGGCTGCGGTGGGATGTACTCGGTCACGCGGAGGCCGCTGTGGTGGAAGCGGCGCGCGCGCGCCGCCTGGTACTTGACCAGCGACGTCCAACCCGGGGGTGTGGCGCCGTTGAGGATCTCGTCCTCGCTGATGCGGAACCGGTGCAGCTCGTCCAACGGCAGGTAGATGCGCCCCCGCCCGGCGTCCTCGCGGACGTCGCGCAGGATGTTGATCAGCTGCAGGGCGACACCCAGCTCGTCCGCGCGCAACAGCGCGTCGGCATCCTCGAAGCCGAAGATGCGCACGCACATCCTTCCGACAACCGACGCCACCAGCTTGCAGTACGCGCGCAGCTCGTCGAACGTCTGGTAACGCGTGGTGGTGAGGTCCATCTCGACGCCGTCGATGAGCATCTCCAGCTCCGCGGTCGGTATCGAGTAGCGCGCCATCGCCACCGCCAGCACGCTCATGACCGGATCGGAAGCGTCGCCCGGCCGGGCTTGGTGCAGGCGGTGGCGGTGGTGCCGCAGCCGCTCCAGACGCGAGGACGAGCCGTCGAGGTCGGCGTCGTCGTCGACCTGACGCGCGAAGTCATAGAGCGCGTAGATGGCGGTGCGCTGGGCGCGCGGCAACGCGATGAAGCCCCAGTAGAAGTTGGCCGCCTCGCGCCGCGCCATCTGCTCACAAAAGCGTTCGGCCGCGCGCATATCCGGAGCGAGCGCGACGTCAACCATGCGTCACGCCCTCAGAGCGCTCGACATGCGTGGTTGGGCGGGGGACGCGCCGCGCCGCGAGTGGTCTTGGTCGGGGGGTGCGCCCATTCGCTTGCTCAAACACCCCTCCGCGCTCGACCTCGCGCTCGAATAAGCCTGCGGCATTGTCGCGCTCGGTCTCGCCGCTTCGGGAACTCGCCGCGAACGGGCGCACCCCCCGCCCTGACCCCGCGTCCCGCCGCTTCGACAATGTCGCGAGAGCGCGCGCCATGATGCCCACGCGTGCACGGCCCGACAGCGCGGGTCTCCGCTGCCGTGTGTCGAAGCCTTGGGCGGCGACAGCGTCGAGGATGGCTTCTCCACCGAGGCGGTACAGCGAGAGTTGCACGCGCAGCCGGCCGCGCACCATCGTCTCGAGCTCGCGCCCGGATGCGAGCAGGCCACGCGCGCGCTCGCACATCGCGCGCGTGGCGCCCACGTCGCCGTGCGCGCGGATCTCCTCCTGCAGCAGGTACGTGCGGCCGCGCGCGCCGTCCACGCTCACGTCCTGCGCGAAGTTGGCCAGCTGCAGCCCGATGCACACGTCATCGCTCAGCGCCTCGGCGCGGGCATCGTGCACGCCGAACAGCCCGAGCACCATGCGCCCCACGGGCGCTGCTGAGAGCCGGCAGTATCCGAGCAGCGCGGGCCAGTCCTCGTACGCGCTGACGCGCTGGTCCTGCAGGTTGGCGTCGATGAGCCCGAGGAACGGCTCGGCAGGCAGCGCGTGCCGTCGCACCGTCACCGACAGCGCGATCAGCACGGGATCGTCGACGGGTGCTCCGGCGAACATGGCCTCCACGGCGGCGCGCCATTGCCGCAGCTTCTCGGTCGCCAGCGCGGCATCGCCGGTCTCGTCGCCGAGGTCGTCGGTGGTGCGGCAGAACGCGTAGACGCGCGCCAGGTCGCGGCGCAGCCGTGCGGGCGTCAGCCGCGACGCGACGGTGAAGTTCTCGTAATGGCGCAGGAGGCGCATGCAGTGCGCGTCGGCGGCGCGCAGACGCTCTGCTGCGGGAGTCACGCCCCAGCCTCCGCGATGCGTTCGAGCCGCGATGTGCCCCGCAGCGCCGCCGGCGACGCTGCTCCGACGCAGAACATGCACAGCCGCAGCTCCTCGACCATCACGTCCACGGAGTCCCAGAGCGCGTGCTCACCCACCGCCGCGGTGCGCAGGAGGGGGCCGGCGACGCCCGCCAGGTCGGCTCCGAGTGCGATCGCCTTGGCGACGTCCATTCCGCTGCGCACACCGCCGCTGGCGATGAGCGTGGCGTCAGGCGCGGCGGCGCGAGCCCGCTCCACCGCGACCGCGGTGGGAATGCCCCACCCCGCGAACGACGCGGCAACGCGCTCGCGCACCGCGCTGTTCATGCGGTGTCGCTCCACCTCGCTCCACGACGTGCCACCGGCGCCGGCCACATCGACCGCGGTGACTCCGGCGGACAGCAGGTCCACGACCAGGTCGGCGCTGATCCCCCAGCCCACCTCCTTGACGATCACCGGCTCCTCCAGCGCCGCGCACAGGTCCGCGATGCGCGGCAGGAGCGCGGCGAAACACGTGTCGCCCTCGGGCTGCAGCGCCTCCTGCAGCGGGTTGAGGTGCAGCACCAGCGCGTCCGCGCGGAGCATGCCCAGCAGCCGCTTGCAGTCCTCCGCGCTCACGCCGCGGTTGAGCTGGACGGCGCCGAGGTTGGCCAGGAGCACGATGTCGGGCGCCACCTTGCGCATGTCGAACGTCGGCAGCACATCCGGCTCTTCCAGCAGCACGCGGCACGAACCCAGACCCATCGCGAGCCCGCGCTGCTGCGCCGCAACCGCGAGGCGCGTGTTGATGCGCTGCGCCTGGTCGGTGCCACCGGTCATGCACGAGATGAGCAGCGGCGCGCGCAGCGGATGCCCGAGGAATGTCGTCGAGAGGTCGACGTCCTGGAGGTCGATCTCGGGAAGCGCGCAGTGCACGAAGCGGAGGCGGTCGAAGCCCGCGTCGACGCCCTTCGCCGACACGTCCTCCTCGAGGTTGATGCGGATGTGGTCCGCCTTGCGCGAGACCGTCGCGGGAGCCGCAGCCTCCAGCGCCGCCTCCCTACCGGTCGCGTTCGGCGACATGGATCGCAACCTCGGCGAAGTCCTCGAGCGCGGGCGCCGGCAGGTCGCAGGAGTCGAGCATGGCCACCGCGTCGCGGGCCAGGACCAGGGGCACGCCCGCCGTCAGCGCGGGGCCGCCGAGGTCCTCCAGCAGCGCGCGTAGGCGGAACTCGCCGCCGGGCTCCTTGTCGCTGAAGAGCCGGCGCAGCTCGCGCCTCCGCGGCGGAGAGGCGACCTCATAGGCGGCCACAACCGGGTACGTCAGCTTGCGCCGGGCCAGGTCGCCGGTGCGTCCCTTGCCGGTGACCTCAGGGTCGCCCCAGGTGCCGAGCCAGTCGTCGCGGATCTGGAAGGCGAGGCCGAGCAGGCGCCCCGCTGAGTCGAAGTTACGCACGATGTCCTCGCCTGCGCCCGCGAGGATGGCGCCCGCCGCCAGGCTGGCGCCGAGCAGGGCCCCCGTCTTGGCGGTGGCCAGCTTCAGGTACGTGGCCTGGGATGCGCCCGGCGAGCCCTCGAGGGCGATGTCCATGCACTGGCCCTCGACCACGTCGACGACAGCGGCGCTCAGCGCGTGGGCCGCGCGCATGCGCCGTTCGGCGCCGGGCCCCGGTGCGAGGAGGTTGCGCAGCGCCATCGCCAGCATCCCGTCGCCGGCGTTGATGCCCTGGGCCGAGCCCCAGATCGACCAGACGGTGGGCCGGTGGCGGCGCTGCTCGTCGCCGTCCTGGATGTCGTCGTGGATGAGCGTGAAGTTGTGGATGAGCTCCACCGCGATCGCCGCCGGCAGGGCGCACGAGGGCGGCTCGCCCAGGGCTTCGCAGGCCCACAGGCAGAGCGCGGGACGAACCCGCTTGCCCGAGTCGGCGAGGGCGGGCTCCCCGTCAGGCGTGACCCAACCCATGTGGTAGGCGGTCATCCGGCCCAGGTGCGACCGCGAGGGAAGCGCCGAGCGCCGAATCGCCGACTCTATGAGGGTCGTGTGACGGGTGAGCAGGGCAGGCCGCTGCTCCTGGTCAGCCGCCGGGTCGAGGTCGAGGATCCGTTCCGCCACAGGCCTCCCCGATGGTTATTCCGCAGCAATAGTTATCGCATGGTAACCAAGACTTCCGGTGGGCGGTCAAGGCCTCAGCCGATCGGCTCAGCGCGGGAGTGCGGCGGGGTGGGTTCGCAGGTACTGGGGCAGCGTGAGCGGCAGGTGGCCCGCGATGCGCGTCACCGTGTCGCTCACGACACTCATCTCGCCGCTCGCGATGGCGGCATACGACGTCACCCAGCCCTCGATCTCCCAGTCCGGCGCGCCGCTGGAGCGGCGCGACGTGCGCGCCTCCTCGAGCGTCTCCGCCTGATACCGGATGTCCCGCCGGGCGAAGTGGGCCAGGGTCAGCGCCATCTCGCGCATCGTGAACGCCTCACAGCCGGTGACGTCGTAGGTGCGCCCCGCGTGCGCGGATGAGGTGAGGACCTCCGCGGCGACATCGGCCACGTCGTCTCGCGCGACGGCGGCGACGCGGCCGTCGCCCGCCGGCCCGCGCACGACGCCGTCGGCGCCCACGAGCTGCGGCATGAAGTCGAGGTACAAGCTGTCGCGCAGAAACGTGAAGCCCAGGCCGCTGCCGCGGATGTGCTCCTCGGTGGCCCAGTGGTCGCGCGCGAACGTGAAGGTCGCCGCAGGCGCCGCAGAGAGGAATGACAGGTACACGACGCGCTGCACGCCGCATGCGACGGCGGCGTCGACCGCGCTCACGTGGTGCGCCAGGCGGTCCGGCGCCTCGCGCGCGGAGACGAGGAACAGCGTGGTCACCCCGCGGAGGGCCCGGCGCAGGCCCTCGGAGTCGGCGTACGACCCGACCACGGCAACGCGCGCGCCGGGGAGTCGCGGTGCTCGGCGGGCATTGCGGCACAGCAGCACCATCGCCTCATTGCGGTTGGCCAGCCGCGCCGCCACCCGGCCTCCCACACCGCCCGTCGCGCCCGTCACCCCGATCACGCGCTGACTCTGAGCCACGTTGTCACAACGCCGCCACGGCACTTGAAGATTCGATGACAGGCGACGCGACGCGTGCCTGACGCGGTGACGGAGATGTTGTGCGATGTGAAAGGGCACCGCCCCCACCGGATAGTCGGGTGCCGTGGGAGGCGTTGCGACAGCAGGCGCGCCGATGCCCGCGGCATCGCAACGGAGCTCGCGCACACGCGGGATCCCGCTGCGCCCGGCCGACCGCGACCAGGAGCTGCGCGGCGTCTTCGCGCTCTTCAGCCTGCTCAACGCGGCACTGCTCTGGGGCCTGCTGGCACGCGCCCTGGCGGACGGACAGCGCTTCGCGATCCCGGCGGCCGCGGCCCTTGTGCTCATCGCGTCCAAGTGGGTCGAGGAGTACCGGGGCCGCGCCTTCCATTTCGGGTGGGACTTCCTCGAGGCGCTGGTGCTGCTCGCCGTGGCCACGATCGCGGGCAGCGCGCTGAGCACGCTGATGCTGCTCTACATGCGCGTGGCCTTCGGCACGCTGCATGCGCGCCCGCGCCGCGCTGCGCTCCTCACGGCGGCATACGCGGCGTCGTACGCCGGCGCGGTCATCCTCACGACGCCGCGGTGGGGGCTGTCGACGCAGAGCGTCATCTACGCCCTGCTCGGCTCCGGCTTCGTTGCGGCCCCGCCCATCATGCAGCTGCTCTCGCGCACGCTCGCCCACCTCGAGGATGCATCCCGGCGCGACCGGGCGCTGCGTGACGCCATGCTGTCGCTCAGCTCTGCGCTCACGGTCGACGATGTCTGTCGCGGCGCTGAGCCCGCGCTGCGCCGCCTGCTGAGCGACGCCTCGGTGCGTGTGCGCATCGTCGGCGCCGAACGCGCCGCGACGCTGACGCAGGCGCAGCGCGAGCGCGTGCACCGCGGCGGCCTCCAGGCGCGCGATGCGGACGCCGCGACCCTGTGGGGTGCGGACGACCCGGCCCCGCCGAGCGTGTTCGCCGTGGCGATGAGCACCATCGGGCTCGTCGTGCTCGCGGCAGACACCCTCAGCGAAGCGGATCGCGTGGTGGTGCTCGCGTTCATGGAGCACCTCTCGATCCACGTCGAGGCGGCGACGCTGCGCGAAATCGGCGAGCGCCGGCGCGTGGAGGCGGTCGTGCGCCAGAGTGAGGACCACTTCCGCCAGCTGTTCGAGCGCAACCCGCAGCCGATGTGGCTGTACGACGCCGAGAGCTTCCGCATCCTCGCCGTCAATGAGGCGGCGATGGCGCTCTACGGCTACACGCGCGCCGAGTTCCTCGAGATGACGGCCGACGCGCTCGCGGTCGAGGAGACCGGCGGCAGCCAGCACCAGCTCAAGGACGGCCGCGTGATCGACGTCGAGACGGACACCGGCAGCGTGGTGTATCAGGGGCGCGACGCGGTGCTGCTGCTGGCCCGCGACGTGACCGAGCAGCGCGTGCTGCAGAAGCGGCTGGAGCACAACGCGCTGCACGATCCGCTGACCGGCCTGCCCAACCAGCTGCTGCTGCGCAACCGGCTGCGGCGCGCATTGGCCAAACCGGCACGGCGCACCCACGATCGCCAGGTGGCGATGATCGTGTTCGACCTCGACGGGTTCAAGACGGTCAACGACACACTTGGCCACAACCTCGGCGACCGCGTCATCTCGGTCGTGGCGGCGCGTCTCAGCCGCAGCATCAAGTCCACCGACACGGCCGCGCGCCTCGGCGGTGACGAGTTCGCGGTGCTGCTCGATGCCACCGGCGGTTCCACCGATGCCCTGGCGGCGGCCGGCCGGCTGGTGGACGAGATCCGCCGTCCAATCACGATCCAGGGCCAGACCGTGGTGATCACCGCCAGCGCGGGCGTGGCGATGGCGCAGGACGACGACCGCAAACCCGAGGAGCTGCTCGGCGACGCCGACATCGCCATGTCGATGGCGAAAGGGCGCGGCTCGGGCACGTGCGTGCTGTTCGACTCCGCGTTCCGCACGGCGCTGCTCGAGCGCATGCACCTGCAACGCGAGCTGCGCGCAGCGCTCAGCGGCGAGCAGCTGAGCGTCGTCTACCAGCCACAGGTGGACCTGGGCAGCGGGCGCGTCGTCGCGGTGGAAGCGCTGGTGCGCTGGCACCACCCGGTGCGGGGGCCGGTGCCCCCGGACGTCTTCATCCCGGTCGCGGAAGAGAGCGGCCTCGTGTCGACCATCGACACGTGGGTGCTTCGCACCGCGTGCAGGACGCTGCGTTCATGGTTCGACGAAGGGCTGCCGCCGATGCGCGTGGCGGTCAACCTCTCGGGTCGCGACCTGGAGCGCGAGGACCTGGCCGAATCGGTGCGCGCGGCGCTGGAGGAGAGCCACCTCGACCCGTGGCGCCTCGAGCTGGAGCTGACCGAGTCTGTGGCCGTGAGCCAGACCGATGCGGCGATCACGCGCCTGGCCGAGCTGCGAGCGATGGGCGTGCGCATCGCCATCGACGACTTCGGCACCGGCTTCTCCATGTTCGGCCGCCTGCGCGACCTGCCCATCGACCGGCTGAAGATCGACCGGTCGCTCGTCACCGACCTCGAGCGTGACGACGACACTCGCACCATCGTCGCCTCCACAGTGGCCATGGGCCACGCGCTCGGGCTCGACCTCGTGGCTGAGGGCGTGGAGACGGTCGAGGCGGCCGACGCGCTGCGTGACATGGACTGCGACGGCGCCCAGGGCTATCTCTTCTCGCGTCCCCAGCCCGCTGATGCCATCCTGCCCTGGCTTCGCGCGCGCGCCGCCGCGGCGGCTCCAGCAGTTTCGGCCTGAGCTGACAGTTACCTGCTGGGCGGCGGCTCGCCGCGGGCCCGGGCGTTCTCACCGACCAGCTGCACGCTCATCGTCTGTCCCTCGGAGAGCGACACGGCCTGCTCCAGCACGTAGCCGCCCGGCAGGAACAGCTTCAGCACCCAGTCGCCCGGCACGGGGTAGAAGACGAATCGCCCCGTCTCGTCGGTGCGCACCTCCGCGGTGAAGTCACCCGACGGGCCGAGAAGCTGCACGTACGCGCCCTCCACCGGCTCGCCCGAGCGGACCACGCGCCCGTGCAGCCTCATGGCTCCGGTCCGGTGCTGATCGGCACCTCCACCAGTGACCCGTACTCCGTCCACGATCCGTCGTAGTTCTTGACGTCGCGGATGCCGAGCAGCTCGTGCAGCACGACCCAGGTGTACGCGGACCGCTCGCCGATGCGGCAGTACGCGAGCGCGGGGCCGCCCTCGGGGACGCCGGCTGTCTCGATGTAGAGCTCGCGCAGCGCCTCCACCGGCTTGAACGTGCCGTCCTCGTTTGCCGCGCGCGACCACGGGACGTTCACCGCGCCCGGGATGTGGCCCTTGCGCTGCGCCATCTCCTGGGGCAGGTGCGCCGGCGCAGCGAGCACGCCGGCGTACTCCTCGGGTGAGCGCACGTCGACCATCGTTACCCTGCCGGTCTGCGCGATCACCTCGTCGCGGCGCGCCCGGATGGCGCTGTCCGGATCCTTGGCGTGGTACGCCACGGGCGTCACGTTGGTGGTGTCGGTGGTGAGCTCGCGCTCCTCGAGCTCCCACTTCTTGCGTCCGCCGTCCATCAGGCGCACGCGCTCGTGCCCGTAGTACTTCAGGTACCAGTACGCGTACGCGGCGAACCAGTTGTTGTTGCCGCCGTACAGAATGACCTCGGAGCTCTCGTCGATGCCGCGCGATCCGAGCAGCTGCTCGAAGCCCTCCTTCTCGACGACGTCGCGGGACCGCTTGCTCTGCAGCTCGTCGCGCCAGTTCAGCGCGACGGCGCCGCGGATGTGACCCTTCTCGTAGGCTGCAGTGTCCTCGTCGACCTCGACGATGTGGAGCGATGGATCACCCAGGCGGCCAGCGACCTCCTCGGTCGAGATGAGGATCTCGGGCTTGGCGTAGGGCATCGATGCCTCCTGCTGACGGTTGCTGAGGTGCTTGACCGTAGCAGAGGGCCGCCGCGGCGCCGTTCGCGCGCAGGGGGCGGTGCGCCGGGCGCAGAGGCGCCCAGCGCACCGCTGTCAGCTCAGCTGACGCTCACCTCGAGCACCCGCGTGCCCCAGTTGCGCTGGCCGGTCGTGGTCCAGCTGGACTTGGGCGGGATGTACTCCGTGGCCAGCCAGAACCGGTCGGTCACCGGGTCCCACACCGCCCACGAGTAGTCGCCCCAGCGGGTTGCGTTGACGTCATACGGGCCGGATCCCGCGGCAGCCACGATCGGCGCGCCGAACTGCGTGCCACCGCTGCCGATCGCCGCATAGGCGGCGCTGGGGAAGCGCGTCGCGCTCGACTCGGTGAAGACCATCGCGCCGCGGCCGGCCGTGTCCACCTGCAGCGCCGGGTAGATCAGGTAGTTGCCCTGCTTCTCCACGTAGCCCTGCTTGGTGATCGTGGCGCCGCTGATGTGCCCGCCGCTCAGCGTCGGGTGCACGTCGAACCACGCGCCCCCGTCGCGCTCGGCCGAGTCTCCGGGAATCGTGACCGCGGACGTCAGCTCGCCCCAGACGTCGCCGTTGACGAACTGGGTCTGCTGCATCCGGTCGTCGCCCGCGTTGAGCAAGGACGTGCTGCCCTTCTGCGGCGCGCCGACGGGCAGCCCATAGGGCTCGGATGTGATCACCATCGCCGAGAGCACCGGCGTGTCACCCGTGGCCACGTCCTCGTTGTCCGTCATCGCCCAGACGCCGATGCGGTTGTCGAACGTGCCGTTGGGATCGAAGGAGTTGAGGAAGTACTCGGCCGCGGGTGTGCCCGTGCTCAGCGCGGGATTGATCGACAGCACCAGCTGCCCGCCCAGGCTGAGGTGTGCGAAATGCGCGAAGTGCACGGGTTTGCCGGCGATCAGGTCGGACTTGGAGAACGCGTACAGGTCGCCGCCGTTGAACTGCGGTCCGAGAATGGAGAACTCGTCGGAGCTCACGTACAGGTTGTGCTGGTCGATGCCGAGGCGCGGCTGGTCGCCGAAGCACGGGCAACCGTTGCCGCCGGTGTCGGTGGTGTCGATGCGGTACTCGGTCCAGAGGTTGGTGGGATCACCGGTGGTGTTCACCGCGATGTCCAGGTGCGACGACTGGTTGTCGCTGGCGATGAAGAGGATCGTCGCGAACCATGTGTTGGTGGTGGGGTCGTAATGGCAGCGCGGATCGCTCGTGAACTCCTGGCCGCCCTCATTGAAGAGGTCGTTGACGTTGAACGGGCCCTCGATCTTGGTCCCGTTCGAGTGCCAGAAGCTGTATGCGGAGTTGACCGCTTCGAGCACGAAGCCGTTGCCCTCGCAGAGCCCCTGGTCGGGGGGCTCGAACTTCAGGTTGTAGTTGGTCTGCTGGCTGTCGAGGCTGCTCACGCCGTTGAAGTTCTTGACCAGCGAGGACGTGACGGACGCTGTGCTGCTCGAAGCAGTCGGTGCGGCACTGTTCGCCGACGCCGCGCCGTGCAGGCCGCGCGCGCCCCGCGCGTGCGTCGTGGGAGCCGACCTGGAAGCAGTGCTCGGCGACGCCGTGCGCGCAACCGGCGAGGCAACGCCCTGGTCGTGCGCGCTGAAGTACGTCACCGAGGATCCACCGGCCGCGCTGCCACCGCCCGGAACCATCGCGGCCAGAGCGGCCGCCACCGTGGCGATGGCGACGGCAAGACAACGAACTTTTGCCTTTCTCACAGGCACGCTCCTCTTCATCCGCCCCGCTTGCTGCCCGGCGCCGGCCCGTCGGCCGTCCGGGATGGCGGCATCTTAGGCGCGCCGTTCCGCAAACCGCAACAAACGGATCACTTCGATCAGTCGGCGGGCAGCACCACGTGGATTGCGGTGCCCCGGCCCGGCTCGCTCTCCGCCGTCACGCGGCCGCCGTGGGCCTCCACCACGTCGCGCACGATCGCCAGGCCGAGCCCCGACCCCTGCGACGTGGCGCCCTTGACGAACCGATCGAAGATGCGCGGCAGCAGCTCCGGCGCGACACCCGATCCGGTGTCGGCGACGGTCAGCACCATCTCACCCGCTTTCGGGTGCGCCTCCACGCGAAGCGCGCCGCCGCGCGGGGTGTGCGCCAGCGCGTTGCGGATCAGGTTGCTGATCACGCCGCGGATGCGCGCGGGGTCGGCGGTGATGGCGCCGGCATTCGCCTCCACGTGCGCTGACAGCGACACGCCTGCGTCTCGCGCCTCAGCGCTGAACGCGTCGACGGTTTCATTGACCAGCACCGCGACGTCGACCGGCTCGAGCTGCAGCCGGAGCGCGCCGGCCTCCGCAAGAGTCAGCGTGCGCAGGTCGTCGATGAGCAGCTCCATGTTGTGCGTTGCATTCACGATCGGCGCGAGGTGCTCCGGGTCGGCCGGGTACACGCCGTCCGCGATCGCCTCGGCATGGCTGCGGATGACGGTGAGCGGCGTGCGCAGCTCGTGGGTCACGTCGGCCAGCACCGAGCGGCGCCGCGTGTCCTCCGCCTCCAGCCGGCTGCTCATCTCGTTGAACGCGCGCGCCAGCGAGCGCATCTCCGCCGGCCCGCGCACCGGCACGCGCGCCGAGTAGTCGCCGGATTCCACGCGGCGCGCTGCGTCGACCAGCCTGCGGCCCGGCGCCGCCATGCGGCGCACGGCGACGATCGCGAGGGCGATCGCCAGCCCGGCCAGCAGCACGGCGAATGCCGCGACGCCAAGGCTGAACGGCGCCGAGTTGACTGCGCCGGTCGCGCTGAGCACGAGCCAGACGAGCGCGGTCGCGCCACCGATGAGCACGACCAGCAGCAGCCCGACGGCGCAGCCGATGCGCCGCGCGAAGACGCGTCCGTAGCGCCGCCATTCCTCGCGGCTGCGCGCAGGCCATTCGGCACCCTCGGGCCACCACGGCGGCCGGCGGCCCCTCTCGCCCCATGGCCGGCCATGGGGCTGCGGACTCACGACGCCGCCTCAGCGAGGCGATACCCAACGCCGAACACGGTCTGCAGATGGCGCGGCGCCCCCGGGTCGGTCTCGATCTTGCGGCGCAGGTTCTTGATGTGCGCGTCGATGGCACGCTCATACGAGTCGACGGCGACTCCGTGCAGCGCGTCCAGCAGCTGCGCGCGTGTGAACACCCGCCCGGGCTGCCGCGCCATGTGCAGCAGCAGCTGGAACTCGGAGGGCGTCAGCGCAACAGGATGGCCGCCGACCGCCGCCTCCATGCGCGGCACGTCCAGCACGATGTCGCCGGCACTGACGATCTCGTCGTGTGCGCGCATCGCCTGGGCACGGCGGAGAACGGCACGCACGCGCGCCACGATCTCACGCGCGCTGAACGGCTTGGTCACGTAGTCGTCGGCGCCGAGCTCGAGTCCGGCGACGCGGTCCGCCTCCTCAGTGCGTGCCGTGAGCATGATGATCGGCACCTCGCCGTCGCGGCGCAGCGCCCGCGCGACATCGAGTCCGTCCATGCGCGGCAGGCTCAGGTCGAGGATGACGAGGTCCGGTCTGCTGCGATGCGCCGTCTGCAACGCAGCCTCGCCGTCGCCGGCGGTGAGCACGGTGAAGCCCGCGGCCTCGAGGTAGTCACGCACCACGCGGACGATCGCGGGCTCGTCGTCCACCACGAGAACGGTCTTCACCTGCGCCACCATCGTAGATGTGGCGGGGGCGGGTCGCCCCGCCCCGCCGCTACACGGTCTGTGCGGGCTGCTGCTCGCGGCCGGCCGGCGACTGACGGTGCTTCGGGCCGCAGCCCTCGCGCCATGGGCCGCCGCCGAACCCGCCCATCATGTGGCGCCGCCAGCCGGCGCGGGGATAGAGGCCCAGCACCCGCGGCACCAGGAGGCTGCCGATGAAGGTGATCACCGTGAACCCCGCGTCGTGCGTCGTCAGGCCGACCGCGGCCGCGGCGCCGATGGCCACCAGCCCCCAGAACGTGCGAGCTGCTCGGTGGTACATGTCCGTGCTCCTGTGGTGAGTGGATGTCATGCCCATACACTCGCTTCAGGATGTGAATGCCGTGTGAATGCTTCGCGGAGCTCTGACGAACGCGACCGCGTCAGACGCCCTTCAACGACGCAAGCGGCCAGAGGCGGTGCTCCACCTCTGCCAGCCCCGCCTGCGTGATGGCCTCGATCACCTCGCCGCTGCTCTTGTACGCGGCGCCGGACTCGTCGATGGGCACGCGGCGGTCCAGGTTGACGACGATTCCCGCGCGCCGGTAGTCGCTGTCCACCTCACGCTGCAGCAACGTCTTGCGCGCGGCGGCGCGTGACATGCGCCGTCCGGAGCCGTGGTTGACGGTGTATGCGCTCCTCGCGGATCCCGTGGGACGGAGGATGTAGGACCAGTCGCGGTTGCTCCCCGGTATGAGCACCGGATGGCCGGTTCGCTCCCACGGCGTGCCGCGCAGCGCGGGGTGACCCGCGGGAAAAGCACGCGTCGCCCCCTTGCGGTGCACGTTGACCTCTCCGTAGTCGGGATGCCACTCGCGCTGCACCAGGTTGTGGCTGATCTCGTACACCAGCTCGAGCTCGGCGCCGAACACCGCCCGGAATGCAGCGGACACCTCCTCGGCGATGACGAGCCGGTTGATGATCGCGTAGTTGCCGCCGGCCGCGACGGCGGCGAGATATTCCTCACGCCGCGGCGACTCCGGCGCAAACCACGCCTCATCCAGGTGCGCGATCAGCTGCGGCTGCTCCGCCTTCGCCACGTGGAAGTAGTGCTCGGCCAGTCCGTGGCCGAAGCCTCTGCTCCCGGTGTGGATCTGCACGAAGAGCGTCTGCGTCTGCTCGCTGCGCTGCAGCTCGATGAAGTGGTTGCCGCCGCCGAGAGACCCAAGCTGCGCCATTCCCCTGTCCGGCCTGCCCGAGGGAAGCTGCCACGAGTCTGCGACGGGGAGGCAATCCCGCTCCGCCCGGCTGCGGTCGATGCGCCGGCCGTAGTGCGCGGTGTAGTAGTCCGCGCCGCCGCGGACGAGCCGCTCGAACTCTCGCCGGCCCACGTCGCGCAGGCGTCCCACCCCGCGTTCGCCCGCGCCCATGGAGACACGCTGCATCACCTCGCGGTTGAACGCGATGCGCTGCGGCTCGGTGGCCGCTTCCGCGGGCACCGCCGAGCGCAGCGAGACCATGCCGCAGCCGATGTCGAATCCCACCGGGCCCAGCGCCACCGCGCCGTTCTCCGGGTCGGTCACGATGGCGCACCCGACCGGCACACCGTAGCCGTAATGCACGTCGGGAGTGATGACGACAAGCCGCACCCCGGGAAACCGAGTTGCGGTCAGGATCTGCGGATACACTGAGATCTCGAGTTCCTCGAGAAGCTGCGGCGTCAGGAAGATGCGCACAGGCACGCCGCCTGTCTCCGAGGGGTCCATCTCGTAGCAGCCGGCGCCGTCGTGGCGAAGCCGCTCCTTCCAGGACGCCTGGCTCACCCCGCGTGTCGCCTCGCCGGCGCGGGCGCCGCCGGAAGGCCCTCCGCCGCCCAGGCCTCGAACCCGCCGACGACATCGGTGGCCCGGTGCATGCCGAGCCGCTGCAGGTTTGCCGCCACGAGGCTCGACGAATAGCCCTGGTTGCAGATGACGATCACCATGTCGTCCACGCTGCGCACCTGGGGGATGTGGTGTGGGTACGAGGGGTCCAGTCGCCATTCCAGGACATTGCGGTCCACCACGACCGCGCCCGGGATCTCTCCATCCCGCTGCCGCTGCTCGACCGGGCGCGTGTCCACCAGCAGCGCGCCCCCGCGCATCGCGGCCAGCGCGTCGCGCGGCGCCAGGCGCTGCAATCCCCGGCGCGCTTCGTCGAGCATGCCCTCGATGGCGCTCACGCGCGACAGTGTGCCACCGCGTGGCCGATGATCCCCTGTGCGGCGCAGCCGTTCACGTGGCTCGTCGCGCGCCGCGAAGCCATGACCCCACGAGCAGCAGCACGGCCGCGCCGCCTGCGGCGATGAGCAGCACGAGACCCAGCACGCCCGCGGGCAGCTCGAGCGCGTAGAACCTGCGCACCGACGCCACCGGGAACAGCAGCACGAACCCGAGGGCGACAGCCGCCAGCAGCAGCGCGCGCCGCCACGTGAGCGGCCATGCGAGCAACAGCAGCACCGCGAGGCTGAGCGCCAGCGCGACCAGGGTCGCGCTCGTGCGCTGCTGCGTGAGCGTCAAGCCGTGCGCGCGCGCCAGCATGAAGGCCGCGAACGTGAACGCGGCCACCACCATCCCGCACGGGACGGTGAAGCGAAGAACGCGGTTGACAAAGCCGGGCTCATAGCGGCGTAGGTTGGGGGCCAGCGCCAGGAAGAACGAGGGCACGCCGATCGTCAGCGTGTCGACGATCGTCAGGTGGCGCGGCAGGAATGGATACGGCAGCAGCGCCGCTCCGGCGATCAACGCGAGCACGGTCGCCCACACCGTCTTGGTGATGAAGGTGCTGGCCACACGCTCGATGTTCGCCGTCACGCGCCGCCCTTCCGCCACCACGCGCGGCATCGTGGCGAAGCTGCCGTCGAGGAGCACCAGCTGTGCCACCGCCTTTGTCGCCGCCGCGCCGGAGCCCATGGCCACGCCGACGTCGGCCAGCTTGAGCGCGAGCGCGTCGTTGACCCCGTCTCCGGTCATGGCGACCGTGTGGCCTTGCGCCTGCAGCGCGCGTACCATCTCCTGCTTCTGGTGCGGCGACACGCGGCCGAAGAGGGCGTGCTCAGACAGCGCGGCGGCGAGCGCGCTCGCCTCGGCCGGAAGCTCGCGCGCGTCGACCGCGTGATCCGCGCCGGGCACACCCGCCTGCTGCGCGACGGCCGCGACCGTGTGCGGGCTGTCGCCGGACATGACCTTCATCGCCACACCCTGCTGCGCGAAGTACGCGACCGTGTCCGCGGCATCGCCGCGCACGTGTTCCATGAACACAATGTGGGCGACCGGCTGCACATCGGCGGGCAGCTGCTCGCTGTGGAGCTCGGCTGCGCTGCGCGCCAGGATGACGACGCGCCGCCCCGAGGCAGCCATCTGTCGCGCGCGCTCCAGCTCCACATGCTCCGTGTCGCTCAGCACCATCTCGGGGGCGCCGAGCACCCATGTGCCCCGGTCAGCGAAAGTCGCGGCGCTCCACTTGCGCTGCGAGGAGAAGGGCACCGCCGCCGTTCGCACCCAATCGCCGCCCGATGGGTAGGCGGCCGCGAGGGCGGTGAGCGTGGCGTTGCGGTTCTCATCGGCGGCCAGCGCCCCGAGCGCGGCGTCAACCGGTGCCTGACGGTCCACCGGCACGACCCTCTCGAAGCGAACCACACCGTCGGTGAGCGTGCCTGTCTTGTCGAAGCAGATCACGTCGACGCGCGCCAGCCCTTCCACCGCGGGCAGCTCCTGCACCACCACGCTGCGCCGCGCCAGCGTGAGCGCCGCCACCGCGAAGGCGATGCTGGTGAGGAGCACGAGTCCCTGCGGCACCATGCCGACCAGCGCGGCGACGGTTCCGCTCACCGCGTCGCGCACGCCCTCATGGCCGTGCAGCTGGCTCACGAGGAGCAGCACCGCCACCGGCGGGATGGCCCACGTGACGTAGCGCAGGATGCGGTTGATCCCCCCGATGAGCTCGGATTGCATGAGCGAGAAGCGCCGCGCCTCGATGACGAGCTGTCGCGCGTACGCGCCGGCGCCGACGCCGGTTGCCTGGTATCGCGCCGAACCGGAGACCGCGAAGCTGCCGGAGAGCACCGTGTCGCCGGCGTTCTTGGCGACCGCGTCGGCCTCGCCGGTGAGCAGCGACTCGTCCACCTCCAACCCGGCGGACGAGCGCACCACACCGTCGCTCACAACCTGGTCTCCCGCGCGCAGCTCCACCAGGTCACCGAGGACCACCTCGGCCGTCGACACCTCGCGCACCTCGCCACCGCGCACCACGTGGACGTGTGGCGCCGTGAGCACCGTGAGACGGTCGAGCGTGCGCTTGGCCCGGAGCTCCTGCGCGATGCCGATGAGGGCGTTGGTCACCAGCACGATGCCGAAGAGCGCGTCCTGCAGCTGACCGAAGATGAGGATGACGACGAGCAGCGCGCTGAGGATGAAGTTGAAGCGCGTCAGCAGGTTGCCGCGCAGGATCTCCCCCACCGTGCGGCTGCTGCGATCGTCCGCGGCGTTGGTCTGACCGCGTGCGACGCGATCGGCGACCGCGTCAGCGCTGAGGCCTTCGGGGGGCGTCGTGTCGGCCGGCGCGGGCCCGGAGGCTTGCACGCCGGAAGTATGGCGTGACGCCGGGCACGAGCCCGGCGCCACGCTCAGAAGCTCAGCTGATGGTGACCGTGTCCATCGTCACGGTGCACAGCGCACTCGAGTTGTGCGAGGCCGCCGCCAGACCTTCGAGCACCGTGCCCGACATTGCCGCGACGGTCTGGGTGAACAGCGTGTGCCAGGTGGTGTTGTCCGTGCTGTACGAGCCGACAAACGTCGTCCCGGTGCGGACGATGCGGATGTACTGCGGCGGCAGGATGCCTGCGACCGTTCCCGCGCGCGTCGTGGTCGCACCCGACGCTGAGCGGTACTCGACGAACACGCCGTTGCCCGGCGTGATCAGCACCGAGAACTGCGCCGATCCCGCGGTGGTGTCGGCACGCATCATCACGCCGGCCTTGGCCCATGCGTTGCTGTTGCTCTGTCCGGTGATGTGCGCCTCGATCGTGTTGTTGGTCCCGCCCGGCGACTGGTAGTCGAACCTGAAGTGGTCGGCGATGCTGAAGATGTCGGAGCCGCCGGCCATGATCGACCAGCTGCCGCTGCTCACGGACTCAGACCCGGCGGGTGTGGGGCTGCCGATGTCGGAGCACGTCCAGCCCATGGGACAACCCGGTGGCGGTGGCGGCGAGCTGGTGACGTTCAGCGTGACCGTCGTGCTGTGCGTGGCCGACGTGCCCGTGCCGGTCACGGTGATCGGGAAGCTTCCGGTCGGTGTGGACGTCGTCGTTGTGAAGTTCATCGTCGTGCTGCCGCCCGACGTGATCGTGGAGTTGGTGAAGGTCGCATTCGCCCCCGAGGGCAGGCCCGATGCGGAGAGCATGACGCTCTGCGCCGAGCCGCTCGTGATGGCCGTGTTGATGGAGGTCGACGTGCCGCTTCCCGGGGCGACGCTCACGCTGTTCGGACTCGCGTTGATGGAGAAGTCGTTGGGTGGCGGCGGCGAGCCGCAGGTGCCCGAGCCGAACACGACGCACGCGGTGTTGGAATAGAACGGCCCGATGAACCCGGCGCTGGCGACCAGCGTGTCGGCGCCCGCAGTCCCGCCGTTGGTCAGGTTCATGGTCACGTTGCCGTTCGAGTCGGTGTAGCCCGTTGTGGCGGGCGTGGACTTGTCAGGCCCGCCCGTCACGCTGATCGTCACCGGGGCGTTCGCCAGGGGGACGGAATCGCCTCCCAGCAGCGTCGCGGTCAACATCTGGGAGCCGCCGGTGCTCTGCGTGGCCGTCGCCGGATTCAGATTGAGCGTCGCCGCCAGGCCTGGAGGCGTGCACGTGCCTGAGCAGGAGAAGTTGGGCCTGCCCGGCCAGCCGATCTGCTCCCACTGCACCGACTCGTTCTGATGCGTCGGACACCAACCGGAATCCGTGCCGCCGAACACTCCCTTCACCCACCAGCCGGTGTCGAGCACGTGCGCCGAGTCCGTCATCGTGTCGGTTTGCGTCGCGCCGCCCGCGACGCTCGGGCTGCTGGAGGCGATCGTCAGCGTCGGCGCGACGGTTGCCGGCGTGCACAGGTTGTGCGGCGTGTCGCTGCTGTCGAAGTCGACAAACGAATCCTGGTGCGCCGGCGGCGGTGGATTGCCGGTGAGGATGACGCTCTTGCCCGGCGCAATGGTCAGCGGAAAGAAGCACCCGCTGCAGGCCGAGCCGGCCCAGAGCTGCCGGGTCCGGCCGCTGCCGCACCCGAAGCCGGTTGGCGAGATCGTGCCACCGTAGAACAGCATCCCCGACGAGGTGTTGCAGCGCACATTGACGGCGATGCCACTCAGGGTCACCGGCGCATTGCCGACCGGGTTGTCAAGGCGCACGGCGCCCTCATCCCAGCAGTACGGCTTGGTCAGGTTCGGGTTCTTGGAGGTGGGCGCGCACTCCGGACCGTTGGGGTCCGGCTGGCCGACCATGCTCACCTTGCTCGGATCCGCGCCGCCGGAACAGGCAGTGCCTGTCGTGGTGACCAATGTGCACCACGGCGTCGGGAACCAGGCGTTCACGCCGCCGATGTCTCCAACGTTCTCCGCATAGGCAACGGACACCACCAAACCCGTCGTGGTCGTCGATCCCGCCAGGTTGTGTGACGCGGTGCCACTCGTGGCGGCCCCGACGGTTGTTGCGGCCGCAAGCATTGTCCCGAATGCGACGGCAAGCGCCAGCGTCCGCCGTCCTTCCCCACCCCAGAGCATCGATTGCCCCCCTGTCTGCTCTCTAACCGCAGTCGAGCCGCGGCACCGCGCAGTCTGACACGCGACAGGATTAAGAGCAACTGCACAGTCATCCGGCGAGACCTAGTGCGAATGCACCATGTGGTCGTGGACGGGCAGCCGTATTGTGCGCCCATTCGGGCACCGCAGCGCCGTGCCCGGGTTTGAGTGATGGGGGGGCGCTGACCGGGGGATTGTCGTGAAGTCAGGGGGGACTGTCGCGGGCGAGAATCGGCCGCGGCATGCAATGCGACGCTATGCCGTGCCGGCGATGTTCGCGGGAGTCGTCGCCATCGTGGCGGCTGTGCTCGCGGGGACGGCTCAGGTCAAAGCCGCGCCGGTGCTCACCATCACGCTGGCGCCGAGCGCCAACCCTGTGGGACAGGGACAGAGCATCAACTACGCCATCAAGGTCACCAACGGCAGCAGCTCGACGGTGAGCAACGTCGCAATAAGCGACTCGCTGTCCGGTGTGGCCGGGTCCGGCGGCGGATCGTCCTACACGATGACCCGCAGCGCCGGCACGTGTTCGCAGACGGCGTCGTCACGCGTCTCCTGCGCAACGACCTCTCTCGCTCCCGGGGCGAGCATGACGGTGACGGTCGCGGGGACGGTCACCGCCTCCGCGGGCAGCATGCTGCACAACACGGCATCGGTGAGCGGCACCTCCGCGGGCCAGACCGTGATCGCGGGGACCACCAACGCGGCACTGGTGCAGACACCGCAGGGGTTCACGCAGACAACGGTCCTCAGCGGGATGAAGAACCCGTCCGTGGTCGCGTTCGCGCCCAACGGCGACATGTGGGTCGGCCAGCAGGCGGGGGCCATCTACGTCTATCACAACGGCCACCTGGGCTCGTCGCCGATCATCACGCTCAATGCGGACGGCCGCACCGAGCTCGGCCTCCTGGGCATCGCGTTCGATCCCAACTTCACGAGCAACGGCTTCTTCTACGTCTCCTACGTGTACCTGCCCACCGACATCACGCGGGTCTCGCGGCTCACGTACAACGGCAGCACCGCGGGCAACGAGACCGTTCTCATCCAGGGCAATGAGGCCCAGCAGAAGTGGGGCTTCGGGCCGGGCGAGACAATCAAGATCGGCCCCGACGGCAAGCTCTACTGGTCCGTCGGCGGCAACCCGTATCCGTGGGGCAACGCGCAGACCCTCGACAACATCTACGGCAAGCTGCACCGGCTGAACCTCGACGGCTCCGCGCCGTCGGACAACCCGTTCGCCAACGTGCCGCAGCCCGGCATCGACAAGACCATCTACGCGTATGGGCTGCGCAACCCGTTCCGCTTCACCTTCCTGCCCACCGGCGGGATCATGCTGAGCGACACCGGCTCGAGCTACTGGGAAGAGCTGAACAACATCCAGAAGGGCAGCAACTACGGCTGGCCCATCACCGAAGGCAACTGCTTCAGCTGCGGCTACGCCAACCCGGCGTACGCCTACGGCCACCTGCCCAACGACGGCGCTGAGTCGGCGATCCTGGCCTACCAGCAGCCGGCGCCCGGCCAGGGCTTCCCCGACCTGTACAAGAACGTCGTCTTCTTCGGTGACTACAACCGCAAGGACGTCGAAGCGGTCACCTTCGACCCGAGCTACCAGACGCCGACGTCGGACTTCGTGTTCAGCGCCAGCGCCGGCACCATCTCGGACCTCGAGGAAGGGCCGGACGGGAGCATCTACTGGACCAGCATCTACGACGGCACCGTTTCGAAGATCTCGGCCAACCCGACGCAGTACGCACCGACCGCGGTGGCCTCATTCACGCCGAACAACGGCGTGCCCGCGGTTCAGTTCTCGTCCGCGGGGTCGAGCGCCCCATACAGCACCCAGGGGCTCACGTACAGCTGGGACTTCGGTGACGGGCAGACGAGCACGAGCGCGAATCCGTCGCACGTCTACGGCGCAAACGGCAACTACACCGCCACGCTCACGGTGAGCAACGGCTCGCAGACCGGGAAGGCGACAACGACAGTCATGGTCGGGCGCACCACAACCGCGACGATCAACGTGCCCGCCAACTACAACGCCGGGCAGGCGGTCAACTTCAGCGGCACCGCGGTCGACTCCGTCGACGGCAACCTGCCGGCAAGCGCGTACACGTGGCAGGTGGATCTCATCAGCAACGGCGTTGCGGCGCCCAACTGGCTGCACGAGAACCAGCAGCCGTTCTTCGGGCCGAAGAGCGGTGTCACGGGTGGCTCGTTCACCGTGCCCACCGACATGTCGCAGAACGCGAACACGTACTACCACGTCACGCTCACGGTGGTGAACTCGGCGGGCGTCGCCACGGTGACCACCGCGGACATCAAGCCCAACCTGACGACGTGGACGGCGACGACCAACGTGTCCGGAATGCCTTTCTACGTCGACGGTGTCTGGCACAACGCGCCGTACACCACGCAGGACGTGGTCGGTGTGCAGCACGTGATCATGGGCCAGCCCGAGGACAGCAGCAGCGGCCAGAACTACCGCATGCAAGGGTGGAACGACGGCAGCACCACGCTGGGCGAGCTGAGCAGGACCTTCACCACCACGTCGTCGTCAACCACCTACACGGCTGAGTACGACCCGGCCGGGGCGCTTCCGTCCGGCTGGCAGAACGCCGACCTCGGCGGCTCGCTGGCCGGATCCGGCGAGTACTCGTCGGCGACGAGCACCGGCAACACGTTCTACGTGGACGGCGCCGGCGCCGATGCGTCGGGCAGCACGGACCAGTTCCACTACACGTACGAGACGCTCAACGGCGACGGATCCATCGTCGCGCGCGTGCGCTACCAGACGAACGTCAACCCGCTGGTCAAGTCCGGTGTGATGATCAAGCAGTCGGCATCGTCGGGCGCCGCCTTTGTCGACGCCTACGTGACACCCGACGTCAGCAACAACACGCCCAACCTCAACGGCGTCAACTGCGTCTTCCCGTCCAACGCGCCGGGCGCGGGCTGCGACGCACCGCTGCCGGCGCAGACGCCGGCGGTCGGCCACGGTGTGAGCCTCCAGTCGAAGAACGGCACGACAACGATCACGTCGACGTCGACGCTGGCCGGCTACAGCTCGCCCAACAAGTGGTTGAAGCTGCAGCGCTCGGGCAGCAACTTCACGGCGTCGTTCTCGACCGACGGGAGCAACTGGAAGACCATCGGCAGCACCAGCGTGAGCATGAGTGGCCCGGTCACGATCGGCCTCTTCGTCTCCTCGCACGACAACCGCATGACCTCCTCCAGCGCGTTCGACAACGTGACCGTGACGGGTGGGAGCGGGGGCGGCGGCGGCAACGACTTCTCCATCAGCGCGAACCCGAACTCCGCGACGGTCGCGCCCGGCAGCGGCACCTCGACCACGATCAGCACCGCGGTCACCAGCGGCTCCGCGCAGCCGGTGATGCTGAGCGCCAGCGGGCTTCCCAGCGGGGCGAGCGCGGCCTTCGGCCAGACGACGGTGACGGCTGGGAACAGCACCAACATGTCGATCACGACGTCCTCGACGACGCCGACGGGGAGCTACCCGATCACCGTCACAGGCACCGGCACGTCGGCCACGCACTCCACCACGTTCACGCTCAACGTGCAGACGTCTGGAGGTGGCGGAGGCTCCTGCCCAACCGGTTGGACGTGTGCCGACATCGGCAGCACGACCCCGGCAGGCACGGAGACCTTCGACAGCGGGACGGGGAACTGGACCATCTCCGGCGCCGGCTCGGACATCCAGGGAAGCGCTGACAACTTCCACTACGCCTGGCAGACGCTGGCCGGCAACGGCAGCATCAGCGCCGACGTCACCTTGCAGCAGAACACGAACGCGTGGGCCAAGACGGGCGTGATGTTCCGCTCCAGCAGCGCCGCCAACTCGGCCAACTACTCGGTGTTCGTCACGCCGGGCAACGGCATCGTGGTCTCGTACCGCAGCAGCACCGGCGGCAGCACCACTGTGATGCACTCCATTCCGCACACGACGGGCAACAACATCCCGGTGTACCTCATGGTGACGCGATCCGGAAGCGGCACAACCTTCAGCGCTTCCACGTCGACCGACGGCACCACCTGGACTCCGATCTCGGGATCCACGGTGACGATCAGCGCGATGTCCGGCTCGGTCGACGACGGCATCGCGGTCACGTCGCACGCCAACGGCACGCTGTGCACCGTGGACATGACCAACGTCATTTCGAGCTGACGGCCCGAACGCCCGGGCGTCACCTACATGGTGGCGCTCGGGTCGTTCGTGAAGATGCCGAAGCGGTTGCCCTCGGTGTCCTCGCAGGTGGCGAAGTAGCCCATGCCGGGGATCGGCGTCTTGTCCTGCACCACGCCGCCGCCGTGCTCGCGGATGCGCGCGACGGCGGACTCGATGGAGTCGACGCTCATGGTCAGCGACGTTCCCGCCTCGGGACTGCGCTGAAACAGCGCGCCATTGATGCCCGGGTTCTCGTCGCCCGTGGTGGCCATGCCGTAGTAGGAGGGCGCACCCTCGAAACGCTGGAACGTCCAGCCGAAGACGTCTCGGTAGAACGCCTCGGCGCGGTCGGGATCGTCGACGGGGATCTCGAAGTGAGAGGGCCGGTCCGGCATCTCGTGGTACCTCCGTGCTGGCTGCGGGCCGGTACTGTACCGCCGTCGCGGCCGTAGAATGCCCGCGCCGTACGAGGAGGATGCAGGGTGCGCGCTGTTCGGATCACCGGGATGGCCGTGGCGGCCGCGCTGCTGCTCACCGCGTGCGGCAGCGCCACCATCACCGTGGTGCGGACGTCTCCCGCCGCGTCCATCGTGATCACCAGCGACAGCAACGCGATCAGCGCGCTCAAGCCGAAGATCCAACCGCAGCTCGTGGCCGGCCAGAGCCTGGTCGACGGAGACCAGCACAGTGGCGACCGCGTGTGCGGATTCACCCTGAACAAGAACGGGCACTCATACCAGGTGGATGCGTACGGCAGCCTGCCCAACACGACGTGCAGTCAGCAGGCGCAGCAGTCGCTCCTCGCGCTCCTGCCCTGAGTTATCCGTTGCAGAACCTTGTCACGGTCATCGTGCCATCCGTGACCTGAACCGGTCCTGAGGCGGCATACGCTGGCGGGAATGCCGGTGCCGCCCCCCGCTGACAGAAGGCGATCTCCCTCCGGCCGCTCCTCCTCCGTCCCAAGAGCCGTGGTGGTCACGTATGCCTGCCTCGCCGCCGCGTTGCTGGCGTACCTCAGCTGGCTGCTGGTGCGCGGCCCCGGCCAGCAGTCCACGCTGATCGACGGGTGGGGCGTTGCGGCGTTCGAGATCCTGGCCAGCTGCCTCTGCCTGTGGCGCGGCCTAGCCGGCGGCCGGCGCCGCCTCATGCCCCTGGTGCTGGGCGGAGCCACGCTCTCATGGGCTGTCGGGGACACGATCCTCACGGTCGAATCCCTCGGGGGAAGCCCGGCGACGCCGTCGCTCGCCGACGTCTTCTACGTCGGCTTCTATCCGCTGGCCTACGTCGGCCTTGCCCTGTTTGTGCGGCGCGAGGCGCGCGGGTTCATCCCGGCGACTTGGCTGGACGGCGCCATCGCCGGGCTCGGCGCCGCTGCGCTCGCCGCCGCATTCGCCTTCAAGGCCGTGCTCGCCTCCCTGGGTGGCGACGCGGCCGAGGTCGCCATCAACCTCGCGTACCCCATCGGCGACGTGGTGCTGTTCGCGCTCGTCGTCGGCGGCAGCGCGGTCATGCTGGGCCGCTTCCGGCCGTCCTGGGCGCTCGTCGGGCTGGCGTGCGCTTTCAATGCAGTCGGCGACACCTTCAACCTGGTGAACTCCTCAGCGGGACCGTCGGCGCTGGGCAGCTTCTTCGACGGCATCGCGTGGCCCACCGCCATCCTGCTCATCTCGTTCTCGATGTGGCTCGACTCGGGCCGGGCCGAGCCTGCAGCCATGCCGCGAGCGCCTGACTTCATCCTGCCCAGCCTCGGCGCATTGGCCAGCCTGGTCATCCTCTGCGTGGGCACGCAGTGGCAGGTGGGCCGCGTGGCCGTGAGCCTATCCGCGGCGACGCTCGTGACGGTCGGCCTGCGTCTGGCCCTCTCGGTGCGCCAGCTGCGCGCGCTCACCAGCGAGCGGCAGCGCCAGGCGCTCACGGACGAGCTGACCGGACTCGGCAACCGCCGCCTGCTCTTCCGCGTGCTCGACGCGTACTTCGAGGACGCGAGCGCGGCGCCCGGTGGACCGCGCATCGCGTTTCTCTTCGTGGACCTCGACCGTTTCAAGGAGGTGAACGACTCCTTCGGCCACTCTGCCGGCGACAAGCTGCTCCGCCAGCTGGGGCCGCGGCTGGCCGACACGCTGCGGAAGAGCGATGTGCTGGTGCGGCTCGGCGGCGACGAGCTCGGCGTCGTGCTGCGCGACACGGACACGAGCTACGCGTCCGCAGTGGCTGATCGCATCCTCGCCAAGCTGCAGGAGCCGTTCCTCATCGACCACGTGTCGGTGCGCATCGGCGCCAGCATCGGCATCGCGTTCGCGCCGGACGACGCGCAGGACAGCCACTCGCTGCTGCGCACCGCGGACCTGGCCATGTACCGCGCCAAGACCGGCGGGTCCGCGTGCTTCGAGGTGTACCACGAGGAGACCGACGAGCCGGCGAACCGTCTTCGTCTGGTCGATGAGCTGCGCAGCGCCGTCGAGCAGGGCGACCTGCTGCTCCACTATCAGCCGCAGGTCGACGTCAAGACGGGAGACGTGGTCGCGGTCGAGGCGCTGTTGCGCTGGTCGCACCCGCGCCTGGGCATGGTGCCGCCGCTGGAGTTCCTGCCACTCGCCGAGGAGGCGGGACTGATGCAGCCGCTCACCGAGTGGGTGCTGGACCACGCGCTGCAGCAGTGCGCCGCGTGGCGCGGCGACCGACCTGACCTCGCCGTGTCGGTCAACGTGTCGGCCACCAACCTGATGGACGCGGGCTTCGCCGACACGGTGCGCGCGCTGATCGCGCGTCATCGCCTGGCGCCCTCCGCGCTCATCCTGGAGATCACCGAGACCACCATCATTCGTGACTTCGCGCGCTGCAAGCGCGTGATCGCGCTGCTGCGCGACATTGGCGTCGCTGTGTCGATCGACGACTTCGGCGCCGGATTCACTTCGCTCGCCTATCTGGCGAGCCTCGCGGTCAACGAGCTCAAGCTCGACCGCACGCTGATCAGCGGCCTCAATGACGCGCCGAGCGGGCGCGACATGGCGGTGGTGCGCGGCACCATCGACCTCGGACATGCGCTGGGACTGCGCGTGGTGGCCGAGGGCATCGAGGACGACGCCTCGCTTGCGGCGCTGGCGCGCCTGGGCTGTGACGTGGGTCAGGGGTACTTCATCAGCCGCCCGGTGCCGGCCGAGGACTTGTCGGCGTGGCCGGGGCTCAGCGCAGCCACGGCGGACGCGGCGCTGCGCGCCTCCTGACGCCGGCGAGCCTCAGCGCGCTGAAGCGCGGAAGACCTGCACCGTCTGCCGCCAGAACGCGAACAGCAGCGGCACGATGACCAGCACGTTGTAGACGAAGTGGAGATACGGCCGCGCCAGCGGTGATCCGACGAGGCCACCCGAGCCCATGATGCCGGCGAATCCGCCACTGAAGTAGAACGCCGGGTCGAAGCGGTACACGTAGAACAGGTAGATGTGCTCGACCTCGTGCAGGCTGGCGGCCGCGAAGGACACGATCAACCACGGGTTGTCACGTCCGAAGCGCAGCAGCAGCGCCACGAGCCCGATCCACACCAGGCTGTCCCACGCGAAGTGCACGGTCTCGAAGTCCAGCTGACCGAACAGGCCGTGCGCGCGCGAGAGGTCGCCACTGAATGCGAACACCTGGATCACCTGCACCGTGTGCTCTCCGAGGTGTCCCACCTGCAGGAGGGCGATGGCGCCGAACACCGCATACAGGCCGTAGTGCCGGTACTTGCGCACCCCTTCGATGAAGAGCAAGGGGATCCACGGCGCCAGCGTCATGCTCACCACGAGCCAGGGCGGGAATCCCATGAGCCACGTGGCGATGTCGAGGCCCAGTGAGACCGCGGCGGTGGCCACGATCACGCGCGTGGGCACCAGCTCGGGCCGCAGCACCGCGAGCGGGGCGAGCCGCCAGGACAGCCGGCCCTTGCCGGTGGTGCGAACGGCGGCGTCCACCACTGTCGTGCGCGGTCGAAGTGCCGCGGCATCGGCTGCCTGCCGATGCCATGTGCTGCGCACGCGGACGGCGACCGCGGCTGCGCACGCTGCCACGAACAGCAGCGCCGCCACCGCGACCAGCGCGTACCGCCCCCGCTCCGCCTGGGGCAGGACCGCGGCGTGGATGGGCACCATCATCGTCCCGCTGGTGACGAG
This sequence comes from Candidatus Dormiibacterota bacterium, assembly GCA_019245575.1. GTDB lineage: Bacteria > Chloroflexota > Dormibacteria > Aeolococcales > Aeolococcaceae > JAFARE01. The sequence goes on from JAFARE010000021.1 coordinate 42,577, forward strand.
CGCCGCGGCCGCTGCGAGCACCAGGGCGAAGAGCGCGGCCTGGCGCAGGATGGAGAGATCGGGGCGCGCCTGCGCCCATCCCAGCCGGCCGGCCGCCCCTCTCGCCTGCACGAGCGTGAGTCTAGAGGCCCGGACCGCGCGCCACCACGCCGATGTGCGCCATCGCCTCCTCCAGTTGCGCGTCGCTCAGGTACGGCGCCGGTCCGAGGCGCAACATGTCGCCCCGGCTGTCCGTCATCACGCCCGCCGCGGCGAGCGCTGCCTGCATCTGCGCGGCGCGTGCCGACTTCAGCGCAAGGAAGCCTCCGAGCTCCTCCGGAGCCACGCTGCGGTCGCGCGTGAGCACCGTGTCCGGGAGCTGCAGGTCATCGAAGGTGCGCGCCAGCAGCGCCACCTGATGGCGGTACGACTCGAGGAGGCGCTCGGGGCTCAGCTCCTGCTCGGCGAAGAAGTCGAACACGCGGGCCGCACGGTAGTTGCTCGTGGGGTCGTATGTTGAGCCGGCAAACGCCGCGGCACCGCGCGGGTACGCAACCGCGCCGGGGCGCGGCGCACGCGGCAGCCCGCCGAAGTCGGCGAACCAGCCGGTGATGACGGGGCGCGACTCGTACGCGTGGGGCGGCAGCCGCAGATAGCAGTTGCCCTCGCCCAGCTGCAGGTACTTGTAGCCGCCGCCCACCACCCACGCCGTCTCCAGCTTCTGTTCATGCAGCGGGAAGGGGAGCACGCCGAGCGCGTGGTACGTGTCGACGAGCAGCTCGACGGCGCGTGCCGCGCACGCAGCTGCGAGCTGTCCCAGCGCTGGCACCACGCGCGCGTCCTCGTAGAGCACTGCTGACACCAGCACCGCGCTGGTGCGGTCGTCCACCGCGGCGGCGAGCCGTTCCGCCAGGCTGTTGACCGGACGAGCCGCGACGCGCTCCACCTCGAGCCAGCCCTCCGACAGCCGCGCCAGCTGGCGGCGCAGCGTGTGGAACTCCCCGTCGGTCGTCACCAGGCGGGGCCGGCGTCGCAGGTCGAGCGTCGAGAGAAACCGGACCACGAGGTCGTGCGTGCTCGCGGAGAGCGCGATCTCCCCGTCCGGCTCCGCGAGGAGCGCGCGGATGCCGTCGCGCACACGTTCAGCCTTCGCGAATGCGCGCGGCCATTTCTCGTCGACGTGGAGCGCGGCGTCGTCGAACGCCTCGCGCTGCCCGTCAAGCGCGACATCGGGCCACGCCTGGTGTGAATGGCCGGTGAGGAGCAGCCGCTCCGACACGCGGAAGTGCCGGTAATGCTGCGCGAGGCCGTTCAGAGCCGGCTCCTGATGGCCCAGAGGTCAGGGAACACCGGATGAAAGAGCGTGGCGCGCAGGTACCCGGCGCCCGCGGAGCCGCCGGTTCCGCGCTTGTCGCCGATGGTGCGCTCCACCATCTTCACGTGCCGGTAGCGCCACTCCTGCAGGCCCTCGTCGAAGTCGACGAAGCGCTCGCACACCTGCGCCGGCTCGCCGTTCTGGCGGTACACGTCGAGGAGCATCTCCTGCACCGGGGCTGAGCCGCTCCAGGGCTTCGTGACATCGCGCTGCATGGCGTCCGCCGGCACCGCGAACCCCTGGCCTGCGAGATATCGCAGCAGCGAGTCGAACACCGATGGCTGCGCCATCGCCGCATCGATGGCGGCGCGCGGCGCTGTCCCCTCGGCGTAGTTGCGCACCATCGCGTCGTCGCGCCGGCCGAGCACCGCCTCGAGCCGGCGGAACTGCGCTGACTGGAAGCCGCTCGCCGCCTCGAGGCGGTCGCGAAACGAGCTGAACTGCCGCGGCGTCATGGTCTCCAGCACGTCGATCTGCGCCACCACGGTCTTGAGAATCGTGAGGACGCGCTTCAGTGTCGCGAGCACCTGCGGTGTCTCACCCGCCTCGAGACGCGACTGCAGGAACGCGAGCTCGTGCAGGATCTGCTTGAACCACAGCTCGTACACCTGGTGGATGACGATGAACAGCATCTCGTCGTGGTCGGCCGAGCGCGGCCGCTGCGCGGCCAGCACCTCGTCGAGCGCCAGGTACGAGCTGTAGGTGAGCGCGCGCGTCTGCTCGTCCGTCATAGCGCGCGGCCCTGCGACAACACTGCGTCAGGCGAGCGCGCCGGCCGCCACCGTCCGTGCCGCGTCAAGGTTTCGCCCTCGCGGATCAGCGTCAGGCGTGGCTTCGGGCCGTCCGTGCGGCCCACCTGCGGCTTGCGGCTGCCCGCCCGGTACGGATCCGGCCACTCGACACCGGCACCCGCGTACTCCTGGTCCGCAGCAGCATGCAGCGTCCACTGCGGGTCGTAGAGGTGCGCGCGCCCGAGCGCGCAGAGGTCCGCGCGGCCGGCGAGCAGGATCGAGTTCACGTCGTCGTACGAGGAGATGGCACCCACCGCAATTGTCGCGATGCCGGCCTCGTTGCGGATGCGGTCCGCGAACGGTGTCTGATACGAGCGGCCGAACGCGGGGCGCTCCTCCTTGCTCACCTGGCCGGTGGAGACATCTATCGCGTCGGCGCCGTGCGCCGCGAAGGCGCGGGCGATCTCCACCGAATCGTCTGCGTCGATGCCGCCGTCGCACCAGTCCGTGGCCGAGATGCGGACGCTGATCGGCCGCTCAGCGGGCCACACCGCGCGCACGGCGTCGAACACCGCGAGAGGGTAGCGCAGCCGGTTGGCGAGGTCGCCGCCGTACTCGTCGGTGCGCTGATTCGACAGCGGCGAGATGAAGCTGGACAGCAGGTACCCGTGCGCGCAGTGCAGCTCCAATAGGTCGAACCCGGCGCGCGCGCCGGCGGCAGCTGCATCCGCGAACTGCCGGAGGATCTCGCGCATCTCCTCGCGCGTGAGCTCGCGCGGGACCTGGTTGGCGGCGGAGTACGCGATCGGCGACGGACCGCACACATCCCAGTTGCCCTGCGGCAGGGGTTCGTCCATGCCCTCCCACATGAACTTGGTCGATCCCTTGCGCCCGGAGTGTCCGAGCTGCAGTCCGATGGCGGCACTGCTGCGCGCGTGCACGAAGTCGACGATCCGCCGCCACGCCGTCTCGTGTTCGGGCGCGTACATGCCGGTGCAGCCGGGGGATATGCGTCCCTCCGGTGACACGCACACCATCTCCGTCATCACGAGCGCGGCTCCGCCCAGCGCCTTCCCGCCGAGATGCACGAGGTGGAAGTCGTTGGGCACGCCGTCCGCGGCGGAGTACATGTCCATCGGCGAAACGATGACGCGGTTCTTCAGCTCCAGCCCGCGGAGCCGGAACGGCTGGAACATCGGCGGCGACGCGCGCGGCTGTCCCGGCGCAGGGCCGCGTGCGACCTCGCCGGCGGCGAACCAGTCGTCGCACGCGGCCACGAACTCGGGGTCGCGCAGCCGCAGGTTGTCGTAGGTGACACGGCGGCTTCTGGTGAGGATGTTGAACGCGAACTGGCGCGGATCCTGGTGCACGTACTGGCCCAGGTTCTCGAACCATTCCAGGCTCGCCTGCGCGGCGCGCTGCGTGGACAGCACGACCGGGCGCCGCTCGGTTTCGTACGCGTCGAGCGCCTGCTCCAAGCCGTCGTGCTCGTGCAGGCACGCGGCGAGGGCGAGTGCATCCTCCATGGCGAGCTTGGTGCCGGAGCCGATCGAGAAGTGCGCCGTATGCGCCGCGTCGCCCAGCAGCACGACCCTGTCATGCCGCCAGCTCGCGCAGCGGACGGTGGCGAAGCTGATCCAGCGGGAGTTGTTGGCCATCAGCGCATGGGCGCCGAGCACATCAGCGAACAGTTCACGCACGCGCGCGATGCTGCCCGCGTCGCTCTCCCCCGGCGCGAACGCGCGAGCAGCGAGCGCGTCGAAGCCGGCGCGGCGCCACACCTGGTCGTTCATCTCCACGATGAAGGTGCTGCCGCTCGCGTCGTACGGGTAGCCGTGCACCTGCATGACGCCGTACGGCGTCTCGGCGATGAAGAACTTGAACGCGTCGAAGACCAGGTCCGTCCCCAGCCACATGAACTTGCACCGGCGCAGCTCCAGCGCCGGCTGAAACGTCTCCGCGAAATGCGCCCGCGTCGCGGAGTTGACGCCGTCGGCAGCGACCACGAGGTCGTGCTCGGCCGCGAGTGCGTCCGGAGGCGGTGCCTCGCTGCGGAAGTGCAACGTCACGCCGAGCTCACGGCATCGCTCCTGGAGGATCTGAAGCAGGCGCCTGCGGCTCATCGCCGCAAAGCCATGGCCGCCACTCGTGATCACCTCACCGCGGAAGTGCACGTCGATGTCGTCCCAGCGCGCGAACTCGCACGACATCGCGTCGTGTGTCGCCGGGTCGGCGTGCTCGATGCCTCCGAGCGTCTCGTCCGAGAAGACGACGCCGAAACCGAATGTGTCGTCCGCCGCGTTCCGCTCCCAGACGGTGATGGCCGCGCCCGGCTCCAGCTGCTTCGCGAGTGCCGCGAAGTACAGCCCGCCCGGGCCGCCGCCGATCACGGCGATGCGGCGCGCCGTCATCGCAGCGCCACCGCCGCGAAGTGCCGCTGCGCCGGGTCGGCCAGCGCGGCATACAGGAGGTGGAAGAGCGCGACCGCCTCGGCGCGGTGGCTGGGGGCCGGCGCAACGCCGGCCGGCAGCTCCGGGTCGAGCGCCGGGAATTCGCGAAAGGCGTTGACCAGCAGCGTGCGCAGCCTGAAGGCGTCGCGGTCGCGCATCACCTTGGCGCTTCGTCGCGTGTGCGGGTTGAACGTGCGCACAAAGCGGCGGTAGCGCGCGTCGAGCTCGTCCAGGTCCCACGCCCGCGCGACGACGCCTCCGAAGTCCACCGACGCCACCGGCTGTCCGACCATCACGCCCGCGTACGAGCGCACGCGCAGGTCGTCGAGCAGCCCGGCGACCTCGGCCTCCCGGTCGTGCGCGGCCAGCCACGTCCCGTCCTGCAGGCTGCCGAAACCCAGGAATCGCAGGCGCCGGGCGAGCCGGGTGCGCTCCAGCTTGCGCTCGTCAGGGATCGCGTGCCAGAGCACGGTCCATCGCCCGGCGCCGTCCGCGCGGCGGCCGAGCGCGAAGATCCTGGCATCGCCCTCCGCCAGCAGCGCCCGGCACCGCGACGTCATCCGGTAATGCACCATGCGCCCCGTGCGCTGCCGGGTGAGCAGGCCGCGGCTGACCAGCCGCGTCAGGGCGACGCGCGAGGCGGCGTCGCTGAAGCCGAGGTCGGCGAGGAGCCGCACCAGGCCGCCCGACCACACGCGGCCGCCGCGCTCGCGCAGGTACGTGCCGAGCAGCGTGATGACCAGGTCTTGGGGCTGCGCCCGGGAGCCGCCCATGCGCCGACCTTACAGTTGACACCTCACCGGAGTCAACCGTAGAGTGTCGGCTCTCGTGAACCCCGGAGACAGCCGGCCGGCCGCGCCAATCGAGTTCGCCGCGTTGACCTCACCCGGCGCCGGCGCGCTGCACGGCGGCCCCACGCCGGTGCTCCTGTTGCCGGTGGGCGCCGTGGAGCCGCATGGGCCGCACGCCCCGCTCGGCACCGACTCGATCATCTCGACAGCCGTCGCTGAGCGCGCCGCCGCCGAGCTCGCGGCGGCCACGACGCTGCGCGCGCTGGTGCTGCCGGCGATCGGCTACGGTGTGACGCGGTATGCGGCGGCATTTCCCGGCGCCGTTTCGATCAGCGACCAGGTGCTGGAGGACCTCGTGACCGAGGTCTGCGCCAGCCTGCGTGACCAGGGGTTCGAGCACGTCGTGGTGGTCAACAGCCACTTCGAGCCCGAGCACGTCGCGGCGCTGCGGCGCGCGTCCAACCGCTCGGGCGCGGTGCTGTTCGACGTGACCCGCCGGAGACTTGCGGAACGTCTCACCGACGAGTTCAAGAGCGGCGCCGCGCACGCAGGGCGGTACGAGACGTCGATCGTGCTCGCGACGCGACCCGACCTCGTCGACCAGCAGCGCATGCAGACGCTGGATGCCCTGCCGGTGGACATGCCGGCGGCGATCGCCAGCGGCAAGACGGACTTCCTCGCCATGGACATGCACGACGCGTACTGCGGCGCTCCCGCGGAGGCGACCGCGGAGGAGGGCGCGGAGACCATCGCGAGGTTGAGCGCGCTGCTGATCGAGCTGATCCACGACACGGTGCCCGCATGAACCTGGCCACCCAGTTCGTCGACTCCAACCTCGAGGCCGGGCGCGCCGAGCGAATCGCCCTTCACACGCGCGACGGCGCGTGCACGTACGGTCAGCTGGCCGAGCTGATGAACCGCATCGGCAACGTGCTGCTCTCGGTCGGGGTGCGGCGGCAGCAGCGCGTGCTGCTGGCGCTCGCGGACTCGGTTGAGTTCGTGGCCACCTGGTATGCGGCGCAGAAGATCGGCGCCGTCACCGCCGAGGTGTACACCTTTCTTCCCGCCAAGGACTATGCGTACTACATCGACTACACGGAGGCGGCGGCAGTCGTCGTCGACGCGGAGACGCTGCCCCGAGTCCGCGAAGCGCTCGGGACGAGCGTGCACCGGCCAGCCGTGCTCGTGAGCGGCGCGCACGACAGCGCGCTGACGAGCGGCGAACACTCGCTGCGCGCGCTGCTGGCGCAGTCATCCCCCGAGCTGGTGGCAGCGCCGACGCGCGCGGACGACATTGCCATCTGGAAGTTCACCACGGGCAGCACCGGCCGGCCGAAGGCGTGCGTGCACCCGGTGCGGAGCGCCGTGGTGAGCCATCAGTGCTACGCGCGCGCTGTGCTCGGCATGAGCGGCGACGACGTCGTGCTGCCCGTGCCGAAGCTCTTCTTCGGATACGCGCGCGACCTCACCGCCCTGTATCCCTTCGGCGTGGGCGGCGCCGGAGTGCTGTTCGCGGAGCGCAGCACGCCGGAGCTCATCTTCGAGCTCATCGCGGAGCACCGCCCCACGATCCTCGTGAACGTGCCCACCATGATGCAGGCGATGCTCGACCATCCGGCGGCAGCGGACCAGGACCTCGGCTGCCTTCGTCTGTGCACCTCGGCGGGCGAGGCGCTCCCCGAGCCGCTGCACCGCCGCTGGATGGAGCGCTTCGGCGTTGAGGTGCTGGACGGCATGGGCTCGTCTGAGGCGTACCACATCTTCATCTCGTCCTCGCCGGGCCGCGTCCGCGCCGGGAGCATGGGTGAGGCGGTGCCGGGCTACGAGGTCGAGCTCGTCGACGACAGCGGTGGCGCAGTTGACGACGGCGCGATCGGGCGCATCCGCGTGCGCGGCGACAGCATCGCGTTGATGTACTGGGACGCGCCGGAGAAGACTGCCGAGACGTTCGCGCCCCGCACGGTGCTCACCGGCGACCTCGCGGAGCGGGACGGTGACGGCTACTTCTGGTATCGAGGCCGCGCGGACGACCTGCTCAAGGTGGGTGGGATCTGGGTCGCCCCCACCGAGGTGGAGGCATGCCTGGCGGATCACCCCGATGTCAGCGAGGCGGCGGTCGTGGGTGTCGAGCGCGACGGCCTGACGCGCATCAGCGCGCACGTCGTGTTGCGTGCCGGCGCGGACGCGACGCCGGAGGCGCTGCGCGCCTTCGTGCGCAGCCGGCTCTCCGGCCACAAGGTTCCCCAGGAGGTGGAGATCGTTTCCGGACTCCCCCACACCGCGTCCGGCAAGGTCGACCGCCGCGCCATCAAGGAGTCGATGCGCACGCGCGTCGCCGGAGCTTCCGCGGTATGACGACGTTCCGCGCCTCGGCTGCGTTCACCCACGAGTGGAACCATTTCGACTTCAGTGTTGCGGACAATGTCGGCACCATCAGGTTCGGCCGGCCGGAGAAGCTCGGAGCGCTCACCTTCGAGGCGTACGCCGACCTGCGTGACCTGCTCGCCGAGCTGCCCCACCGAGGCGACGTGCGTGTGCTCGTCATCACGGGCACGGGAAGGGGCTTCTGCTCCGGCGGCGATGTGGAGAAGATCATCGGTGCGCTGCGCACCATGGAGACCGATGGGCTCCTGGAGTTCACGCGCATGACCGGGGCGGTGGTCAAGGCCCTGCGCGACGTGCACCTCCCGGTGATCGCGGCGGTCAACGGCGTCGCCGCCGGAGCGGGCGCCGTGATCGCACTGGCCGCCGACATCCGGCTCCTCGCCCGCAGCGCGTCCTTTGCGTTTCTCTTCACCCAGGTGGGGCTCGCCGGCGCGGACATGGGCTCCGCATACCTGCTGCCGCGCCTGGTGGGCCTGGGGCGCGCGACGGAGCTGCTGATGCTCGGCGAGCGCATCGATGCAGAGCGCGCGTTGGACATCGGGCTGGCGACATCCGTCGTCGAGGATGAGGCGCTGGCGGACACAGCCGGCGCCCTCGCGCAGCGCCTCGCGTCCGGCCCCTTCATGGCGTACGCGGCCACCAAGGCGCTGTTGACGCGCGAGCTGGACATGGACTTGAGCGGCGCCCTCGAGACGGAGGCGCTCACGCAAGCACTGCTGATGCACACTCGCGACTACGCGGAGTTCCACGCGGCGTGGACGGAGGGGCGGAAACCCAGGTGGACGGGCCGATGAGCGAGTTCGCGATCGTCACCGTGGCCGAGCTGGCGCCGCCGACCGGCTACTCCCACGCGATCGTCGTGTCGGGTGGCCGCACCGTGTACCTCGCCGGGCAGACGTCACAGCTTCCCGACGGCACCATCGGCGGCTCCACGCTGACGGAGCAGTACGACATCGCGGCGGGCAACATGCTCACGGCGCTGCGCGCCGCGGGCGGCAGCCCGGAGCACCTCGCGTCGCTGCAGGTGTTCGTGACCGACGTCGGGGAATACCGCGCGGCGCGTCCCGCGTTGCGCGACGTGTGGCGCCGGCATTTCCGCGACCACTACCCCGCGATGGCGCTTCTCGGCGTGCGCGAGCTCTTCGATCCGGCGGCGCGCGTCGAGCTCATGGGCATCGCCGTCATTCCGTGAGCGCGCAGCACGCGCATCTCTCGCCGGAACAGCGTGAGCTCCTCACGCGATGCGAGGAGCTCGCGCGGGATGTGTTCGAGCCCATGGTGCGCGCCGGTGAGGCGGGGCACGTCAACCGGCGACTGAACGCAGCGCTCGGCGAACACGGCCTGCTGGCGCGCGCGCTGCGACATGGTGGCGACATCGCCGCGGTCGACCTGTGCGTGATCCGCGAGGGCCTTGCCCGCCACTCACCCGAGAGTGAGACAGCCTTCGCGGTGCAATGCCTCGGGAGTCATCCCCTGCTTGTCGCCGGCCACGCGGCAACGAGGGATGAGTGGCTGCCGCGCCTGGCCGACGGCACGGCCGTGGCCGCATTCGCGCTCACGGAGCCCGGCGGCGGGTCGGACGTGGCCTCGCTCGGGCTCCGCGCGGAGCCCGACGGCGACGGCTTTCGCCTTACCGGCGAGAAGGCCTTCATCTCCAACGCACCCGAGGCCGACATCTACGCCGTGTTCGCGCGCACCACCGAGGGAGCTGGCGCGCGCGGCATCACCTGCTTCGCGGTGCCCGCCGCCAGCGGCGGGTTGTCCGGTGAAACGACGCCACTCGTCTCCGGCCATCCGATCGGGCGACTGACCTTCGACGGCGTGCACGCGACTCGCGAGCAGATGGTCGGCGAGCAGGACCGCGGCTTTGGCGTGGCCATGCGGACGCTCGATCTGTTCCGCCCCAGCGTCGGGGCGTTCGCGGTGGGCATGGCGCAGGCGGCGCTGGATGCCGCGGTGCACCACGCGGCCACGCGCACCGCGTTCGGCCATCCCCTCTCGGCGTTCCAGGGAGTGACGCACCAGCTGGCGGACGTCGCCACACGCGTGCAGGCCGCCCGCCTCCTGGTGCATGCGGCCGCAGCCGCATATGACGCGCGCGAGCCGGGGACGACCAGGGCGTCGGCCATGGCCAAGCTCTTCGCCACCGAGGCCGCGACCGACGCCATCGACGTTGCCATCCAGGTGCACGGCGCTCGGGCGCTGGAGCGCGGTCACATGCTGGAGCGGCTGTATCGCGAGGTGCGCGGCACGCGCATCTACGAGGGCGCCTCGGAGGTGCAGCGCGAGATCGTGGCTCGCGAGCTGTTCCGCGACCTGCCGCCCGCCTGATCCCACCACGTAGGATGCGCGGGTGGCGTACGACGAGGCACTGGCGGCGCGCATACGCGAGCTGGTGGGACGCGGCAAGGGCGTGACCGAGCAGCGCATGTTCGGCGGGCTCGCGTTCCTCATCAACGGCAACATGGCCGTGGCCGCAAGCGGTCAGGGCGGCCTGCTGCTGCACGTCGACCCCGCTGAGGGCGCGAAGCTCACGCGCAGCGCGGGCGTGGAGCCGATGGTGATGCGCGGCCGCGCCATGGACGGCTGGTTGCGCATCGACGATGAGGCTGTGCGCACAGCGCGGCAGCTGCAGCGCTGGGTTGACATCGGCGTCGCGTACGCGAGGTCGCTGCCGGCGAAGCGATAGGTGCGGATGAGCCGGCGCACCGCCGACGGATCGCGAGAGGACCGGATCATCGAGCGCGTCCGGGCGATTCCGCCGGGCAACGTGCGCACGTACGGCGACATCGACCCGGGAGCTCCGCGGCTCGTGGGCCGCGTGCTGGCGACGACGCGCGAACCACTGCCGTGGCAGCGCGTCGTGCGCGCCGACGGCAGCGTGGCGATGGGGCGGCGGCAGCTGGAGCTGCTGCGACGCGAGGGTGTCGCGCTGCGCGGCGACCGCGTGGACCTCCGCGCTGCGCGCCTGTCGAAGCCGCGCTAGCGGATGCGCCTCGCAGCGCCCCGGTCGCGCCTCATCCACGGCGCCGTTCTCGCCGGTGCCCTTGCGGTCATCGCCGCCACGCACCTGGTCGGCCTGAGCAGCACACCCCCAGGGCTGTACACGGATGAGGCTTCGATCGGCTACAACGCGTGGACAATCGCGCACCACGGCGTCGATCAGTTCGGCAACGCGTGGCCGCTGCTGTTTCGCGACTTCGGCGACTACAAGAGTCCGGTCAGCACGTACCCGCTGGCGCCGCTGACGCTGCTGTTTCCGCTCACCCCGGCGCTCACCCGGGTGCCATCAGCGATCGCCGGCATTGCGCTGGCCGCGGTGGCGGCGCTCCTGGCCTTGCGGATCACGCGGTCGCGTGCCGTCGCGCTGATCGTGATGCTGGAAGCAGCCTTCGAGCCCTGGTTCTTCCACACCGCGCGCATCGATCTCGAGGCGGACCTCTTCACCGTGCTGTGCTTCGTGGTGGCCCTGTGCGCGATCGCGGGCGATGGTGCGCGGCGGGCGCGCAGCTGGGTGGGCGCGGGCGTGTCCGTTGCAGTAGCCCCGCTGGCGGCGCAACCCGGGCGCTTTTTCGCAGTGGTCTTCGTCGCGCTCGTCCTCATCACGTATGCGCCCACCGTGCCGTGGCGCAACCTTGCCGTGTTCGCCGCTCCACCCGTGGTGGTCACGGCTGCGCTGCTGTTGGGCACAGCGGGAGCCGCGACCACGCGGCTGTCCGGTGTTTCCGTGTTCACCGCAACGTCACCCTGGCAGGGGTTCATCGCATGGATCGGCCACTACTTCGAGTACTGGAATCCCCTCTTCCTGTTCATCCAGGGCGATCCCAACCTCCGCCACAGCTCGGGCTTCGAGGGCCTGCTCTTCGTGACGGCGATCCCCGTGCTTGTCGCGGGCATCGCCGTTTGCATCCGGCGACGCCGCGAAGCCCTGTGCCGGCTGACGTTGGCCGGACTGTTGGTGGCGCCGCTGGGGCCGGCGCTCACCGGCGGCATCTCGGCGAGGCGCGACATCGTGGCGCTGCCATTCGTGCTGCTCACGATGACGTTCGGCTGGCAGTGGCTGTTGCCGCGACTCGGCGCGCACCGTGCCCCGGCATTCGCGCTTGCAACGGCCACGGCGACGGCGGCCGGCCTGTACTTCGCCGACTACGCCGTGGCATATCCGGCGCGCGCCGCGCGCGCCTTCGACACCGGTGTGGCACCGGCGCTCGTCGCCGCGCATCAGGCCGCGGGCACGCACTCGATCCTCGTTTCGCCGTTGGTGCCGGATGCGCGCGAGGAAGCGCTCTTTGCATTGCTGCCCGCGCCCGGCGCGGGCGACCCCCTGGCAACGATGCGCATCGTCATCACCAGTGACGCCGCGCAGATCGAGACCGCGCAGCCGGGTGACGTGGTGGTGCTCCTTGGCGACCAGACGCCACCACCGGGGTTCAAGTTGGTGGATGCGGAGGCG
>JAFARE010000031.1 GCA_019245575.1 Candidatus Dormiibacterota bacterium
GAGTCGGTCACCGGCGCCGGTGGCGCCGTCTACACCGAGCGCGCCAGGCTGGAGCTACGCGGATAACGCCGGCGCAGTCGTCTCAGGGGCTCAGCGCAGGCGGGGGTTCAGCGACTCGGTGTCGAGGCGATACTGCTCCAGCGCAGCGGATACGGCGTGGCGTGGCAGCCGCTCCTGCTGCGCCAGGCCATCGAGCACGGCGACGGTGACCGACTCGGCGTCGGTCTCGAAGTGTCGCCGCAGATTCGCACGCGTGTCGCTGCGACCGTAGCCGTCGGTGCCGAGCGGGATGAATGGCTTCGGTGCGAAGCGTCCGATCTGGTCGGGCACCGTCTTCATGTAGTCGCTCACCGCCACGACAGGACCGTCGCCGCCGCCGAGCTGCTCGACAACGTACGGCACGCGCTGCTCCATGTCCGGATGCAGGCGGTTCCAGCGCTCGACCTCGATCGCGTCCTCGCGCAGCAGCTGGAAGCTGGTGGCGCTCCACACGTCGGCGGAGACGTCGTGCTCCTCGGCGAGCATGCGCTGCGCCTCCAGCGCCGCGCCCATCGCCGTGCCGCCGGCGACGATGCGCGCGTGGTGCGCGCGACCGTCCTGCGCGGGGCGAAACAGATAGAGGCCGCGCACGATGCCGTCGTCCACGCCGTCCGGGATCGGTGGCATGGGGTAGTTCTCGTTGTACAGCGTCAGGTAGTAGAAGACGTCGTCCCCGTCGACGTACATGCGCCGCAGACCGTCCTTGATGATCGTCGCGAGCTCGTATGCGAAGGCGGGGTCGTACACGCGCACGTTGGGCACGGCGCTGAATAGCAGCGGCGAGTGCCCGTCCTCGTGCTGCAGCCCTTCGCCGTTGAGCGTGGTGCGGCCGGCGGTGGCGCCGAGCAGGAAGCCGCGTCCGCGTGCGTCGCCGAACGCCCACACGAGGTCGCCGACGCGCTGGTATCCGAACATCGAATAGAAGATGTAGAACGGCACCATCGGCTCGGCGTGCGTCGCGTAGGACGTGCCCGCCGCGGTGAAGCTGCCCATGGCGCCCGCCTCGGTGATGCCCTCCTCGAGGATCTGGCCCTGCTGCGCCTCGCGATACGAGAGCAGCATGTCGGCGTCGACGGGGTCGTACAGCTGGCCGTGCGGCGAGTAGATCTTCACCTCGGAGAAGAGCGCGTCCATGCCGAAGGTGCGCGCCTCGTCGGGAATGATCGGCACCACGCGCTTGCCGATCGACTTGTCGCGCAGCAGGCCGCGAAGGATGCCGGCGAACGCCATCGTGGTCGACGCCGCGCGGTTGCCGCTGCCCTTGAGGAACTCCGCGAAGGCCGTGTCGGCGGGCAGCGTCAGCGGCTTGGCGCGCACCACGCGGCGCGGCAGCACGCCGCCCAGCGCGCGGCGCCGTGTCATCAGGTAGTCGACCTCGTCGCTGTCCTTGCCCGGGTGGTAGTACGGCGGCTCGCCCTCGCCGAGCTGCTTGTCGGTGATCGGCAGCTGCAGCGTGTCCCGGAATGCCTTGAGCTCGGCTTCGCCGATCTTCTTGATCTGGTGCGTGGCGTTGCGCCCCTCGAACATCGAGCCGAGCGTCCAGCCCTTCACCGTGTGCGCCAGGATCGCGGTGGGCGCACCCTTCTGCTCCAGCGCGAGCTTGTACGCGGAGAACAGCTTGCGGTAATCGTGGCCGCCGCGGCGGAGATGGCGCAGGTCGTCGTCGGACAGGTGCTCCACCAGCCGGCGCAGGCGCGGGTCGGGGCCGAAGAAGTGCTCGCGGATATAGGCGCCGGACTCGGTCGCGTACTTCTGGAACTCGCCGTCGGTGGTGGAGTTCATCTTGTCGACGAGGACACCGGTCACGTCGCGCGAGAGCAGGTCGTCCCACTCGCGCGCCCAGATCACCTTGACCACGTTCCAGCCGGCGCCGCGGAAGATTCCCTCCAGCTCCTGGATGATCTTGCCATTGCCGCGCACCGGGCCGTCGAGGCGCTGCAGGTTGCAGTTGACGACGAAGATGAGGTTGTCGAGCTGCTCGCGCGCGGCGAGCGACAGCGCGCCGAGCGACTCCGGCTCGTCGCACTCGCCGTCGCCGAGGAAGCACCACACGCGCGAATCGCTCGTGTCGGCGATCTGGCGGTTGTACAGGTAGCGGTTGAAGCGCGCCTGGTACACGGCGTTGAGCGGTCCCAGCCCCATCGACACCGTGGGGAACTCCCAGAAGTCCGGCATCAGGCGCGGATGCGGATACGAGCTCAGCCCGTTGCCGCCCGCCTCCTGGCGGAAGTTGTCCATCTGCGCTTCGCTGATGCGCCCCTCCAGGTACGCGCGCGAGTACATGCCCGGCGCCGCGTGGCCCTGGTAATAGATCTGATCGCCCGGACGTCCGTCGTCCTTGCCGCGGAAGAAATGGTTGAAGCCGACCTCGTACAGCGACGCGGCGGACGCGTAGGTCGAAAGATGACCGCCGATGCCCTCGCTCTTGTGATTGGCGCGCGTGACCATGACCGCGGCGTTCCAGCGGACGATGCGGCGGATGCGGCGCTCCATCTCCTCATCGCCGGGGAACCAGGGCTCCTGCTCCGGCGGGATGGTGTTGATGTACGGCGTCGACACCAGCGATGGAACCGGCACCTGCAGACGGCGCGCGCGCTCCAGCAGCTTGCCGACCACGAAACGGGCGCGCACCGTCCCTTCACTCGCCACCAGCGAGTCGAGCGATTCGAGCCACTCGCCCGTCTCCTGGGGATCGGCGTCCGGCAGCTGGTGCAGGAAGGCGTCGAATGTCATCGGGGGATGACCCCAGGGTAGCGCGCCCTCAGGCGTCCAGCGCCTGGTCGAGGTCGCCGATCAGGTCGTCCACGTCCTCGACCCCGATCGAGAGGCGGATCAGGCCGTCGCCCACGCCGACCTTGCGCCGCTGCTCCTCGGGAACGGACGCGTGCGTCATCATCGCCGGGCTCTCGGCCAGCGACTCGACGGCGCCCAGCGACTCGGCCAGCGCGAAGATCCGCAGGCGGCGCAGCACGTTGCGGGCGAGGTCGCCGCTCTCCACCTCGAAGGAGACGACGCCGCCGTACGCCCCGTGCATCTGGCGCGCCGCCAGCGTGTGGCCGGGATGGTCGTCGAGACCGGGATAGTGCACGCGTTGCACGCGGGGATGCTCACGCAACCATCGCGCGATGGTGCTCGCGCTGTCGCACTGCCGCCTGACGCGCAGCTCGAGCGTGCGCAGCCCGCGCAGCAGCAGCCAGCAGTCGAACGGGGAGGGCACGGCGCCGACGGCGTTCTGGTGAAAGCGCAGGCGCTCGGCGATGCCGTCGTCCGACGTGAGCACCGCGCCACCCACGACGTCGCTGTGCCCACCGAGGTACTTCGTGGTGCTGTGCAGCACCACGTCGGCGCCGAGCTCGAGCGGCCGCTGCAGCACGGGACTGGCGAACGTGCTGTCGACGCAGACCGTCGCGCCACGCTCGTGCGCTCGCTCGGCCACGGCGCCGATGTCGACCACGCGCAGCAGCGGGTTGGTCGGCGACTCGAGCCACACCAGCCGAGTGCGATCCGTGCACGCGGCGTCGACCGCGCCGGTGTCGGTGGCGTCCACCGCCGTGAATGTCAGGCTGAAGCGGCGCAGCACGGCGTCGAAGAGCCGGAAGGTGCCGCCGTACACGTCGTCGGTGAACACGACGTGGTCACCGGGTTCGAGCAGCAGCAGCAGCGTCGTCGTGGCCGCCAGACCCGAGGCGAACGCGACGCAGTGCTGCGCCCCTTCGAGTGACGCGAGGCAGGCCTCCAGGCGCCGTCGCGTGGGGTTGTCGGTGCGCGAGTACTCGTAGCCGCGCGTCTCGCCCACCGCGTCCTGGCGGAACGTGGTGGCCAGGTGGATCGGCGGCACCACCGCGCCGGTCTCCGGGTCGGGCTCCTGCCCGGCGTGCACGGCGCGCGTGGCGAACCCGGGCGTGCGCCCGTCCGCCATCAGCCCCGTCCCCGGTGCGCCACGAACTCCAGGAGGTCGGACCGGGTGATGACGCCGACGGGCGCCTCACCGTCGACGATCATCAGTGCGGGCTCGCCACCCAGCAGCGCCTCGAATGCCTCCTCGATCGGAGCTCCCGCGGAGACGCTGGCGAAGGGCGGGTCCATCGCGGTCGACACCGGCGTCGTCACCACGGCCGGATCGCGGTACACGCGGTCGAGCAACGTGCGTTCCTGGATGCTGCCCACCACCGCGCCTGCGTGGCCGTTCGCGCCCTCGACGACGGGGAGCTGCGAGATGCCGTAGCGCTGCATGAGGTCGATCGCCTCGCCGACGGTTCGGCCAGCGTCCACGCTCACCAGCTCCGGCACGCCGTCGCTGTGCGCGGCGGTGATCACCTCGCGGACACGCGCGGGCACGAGGCGCTGGAGGTAGCCGTTCTGCCGCATCCACTCGTCGGAGAAGAACTTGCTCAGGTAGTTGCGCCCGGTGTCGGGGAGCAGCACGACGAGCACGTCGTCGGGGCCGCAGGAGACGGCCGCCTGGATCGCGGCGTGCAGCGCGAGACCGCCCGAGCCGCCGACGAGGATCCCCTCTTCGCGAGCCAGCTTGCGCGCCGCGACGAAGGACTCCCGGTCCGTGACCTGGATGAACTCGTCGACCACGCTGCGGTCGAATGTCGCCGGCCAGAAGTCCTCGCCCACGCCCTCGACCTTGTACGGCGCGATGGGGCCGCTGTAGATGGAGCCCTCGGGGTCCGCGCCGACGATGCGAACCGACGGCTTCTGCTCCTTGAGGTACCGGCCGACCCCGCTGATGGTGCCGCCCGTGCCCACTCCGGCGACGAACACGGTGATGCGCCCTTCGGTCTGCTTCCAGATCTCCGGGCCGGTGCTGCGGTAGTGCGCCTCGGGGTTGCGCGCGTTGAAGTACTGGTTGGGCTGGAACGCGCCCGGAATCTCGCGCGTCAGCCGGTCCGCGACCGAGTAGTACGACTGCGGCGATTCGCGCTCGACGTTGGTCGGGCAGATCACCACCTCGGCGCCGTAGGCGCGCAGCAGGCTGATCTTCTCCGCCGACATCTTGTCGGGCATCACGAACACGGTCTTGTAGCCCTTGATCGCCGCCGCGATCGCCAGCCCATGCCCGGTGTTGCCCGAGGTGGGCTCCACGATCGTCCCGCCGGGGTGGAGCAGGCCGCGCCGCTCCGCGTCCTCGATCATGGCAAGGCCGATGCGGTCCTTGACGCTGCCGCCCGGGTTCAGCTGCTCGAGCTTCGCCAGGATCGTGGGCCGCAGGCCCTCCGCGACCTTGTGCAGGCGCACCAGCGGGGTGTCGCCGACCAGGTCGAGGATGCTGTCGACGTACTCCACTGCCGGGCAATTCTAGATGGCGACCTGATCGCGGTCCGATGGCGGGCCGGTCCGCACAGCCATACTGGCTGAATGCGTCGCGGCGTGCGAGAGGCGCTTCGGGCGAGACGCGCGGCGCGGACCCGGGTCGCCGGCTACACCATGCAGCAGGGGGTCACCGTGGACCGTGCCGGCGCGCTCGTGCTTGCGCGCGAGGAGTCCAGCGGGCGGCGGGTGGTCATCCGCGTGCTCTCGCCCGCGATCGCGACGGATGCGCGGTCCATGCGGCGGCTTCGCCATGACCTCTCCTCGCTCACTCTCTTGCGCGACCCCAACGTGGTCGCCGTGCTCGGGTTCGACGAGCCGGCCCGCGCGCTCATCTATGAGTCGATCGCCGGGGCCACGCTCCGCGAGATGCTGCAGCGCGGCCCGCTCGAGCCCGCGGCGGCCCTGGTCCTGCTCGACGACTGCCTCGTCGCGCTCTCGTCGCTGCACCGCGTGGGCGTGCTGCACCGCGACGTGCGCCCGGAGTGCATCCTCGTCGACCGCTCCGGCACCGCCAGCCTGCGCGATGCCGCGGTCCCCGCGCCGCCATTGCACGGCGGCTGGCGCGCCGGCTCCCCGCAGTACATGGCGCCCGAGCTCTGGGAGGGCCGCGACCACACGGACCTGACCGACGTGTACGCGGTCGCCTGCGTGGCGGTGGAGGCGCTCACTGGGACCCCGGCCTTCAAGTCGGACAAGCTCGACGTCCTGCGCGCCGCCCACCGCGCGGGCGACGCGTCCGTCGGCTCGATGAGCGAGGGGCTGCAGCAGTTGCTCGGCCGCGGGATGGCCACCGACCCGGAGGAGCGTCTCAACGCCCCCGAGCTCCGCGTGGAGCTGGGCGCGACCGCCGCCGCCGAGCTGGGCGAGGGCTGGCGGGCGTCGGGCCGGGCGGCGCTGGCCCGCGCCGCGTCTGAAGAGCGCCGCAATGCCCTCCTGCCGCGCAGGGACGCCGAGACAGCGCTCGATGGCGCCGTGGCGTCCGCCGAGGCGGGGCCGTGGTGGCGCCGGCGCATGGCGCTCCTCGCCGGTGCGGCCGTGGCGGTGGTGCTGGCCGCCGGGCTCACGGCGCTGGCACTGGCCTCCGGGCCTCGCACACCCCCTGTTCAGCCGGCCTCCGTGGTCGCGACGACGCCCACGGCGAGCCCTGCGGTGCCCTTCTCCGAAGCCGCCGCCGCCCCGACCCCGGCGGCGAGCGCCGCGGCCACGCCGACGCCATCGCCGGCTCCCCAGGTCACGCCCAGCACGGCCCGGGCCAGCCTCGCGCCTTCGGTCAGCCCCTCGCCGTCACCGAGCAGTAGCGCCATGCCGACACCGACGCCGCCGTGCCCCCTTTGCCCTACGCCGAGCCCAACCTGACCTGAGTCAGCGAGCCGCGCCGGCCGTCTCCAGGGCCGCGGTCTGCAGCGCGTAGACGTCGTCGACGTAGTCGCGCATCATGCGCGTCGCGCTGTACGCGGGTCCGTTGGTGCGCAGCGACGCGCGCACGCGCTGCAGCCAGCGCACCGGGATGCCGCGCTCGTCGCGCTCGTAGAACGTGGGCAGGATCTCGTGCTCGACGATGTCGTACAGGGCCGCGGCGTCGCGCGCGTCCTGAACGCCGTGGTCGAAGACCACGTCGCCGGGCAGCGCCCAGCCGTTGCTGCCGTCATACGCCTCGGCCCACCAGCCGTCGAGCACTGAGAGGTTGAGCCCGCCGTTGACCGCGGCCTTCATGCCGCTGGTGCCACTGGCCTCCAGGGGCGGGCGGGGCAGGTTCACCCACAGGTCGCAGCCCGAGACCATCTGCGATGCGGTGTTCAGGCTGTAGTTGTCCAAAAATGTGACGCGCTCCGCCGCGTGCGGCGTCGTCTTGAAGGCGAAGAGTCCCTGCGCCGAGCGCTTGCCCTCCTCGTCCTGGGGGTGCGCCTTGCCGGCGAGCACGAGCTGCACCGGCTGCTCCTTCTTCTCCAGCAGCGCGGCCACGCGCTGCGGCTCCAGCGTGAGCAGGTGGATGCGCTTGTAGCCGGCGAGGCGGCGCGCGAAGCCGACGGTGAGGACGTCGGAGTTGAACCCGTGCTCGCCGGCCTCCACGTACCAGCGGGGGTCGCCGCGGGCGAGCCGGTGTGTGGCGGTGCGGTCTCGCACGTAGTTGACGAAGCGCGCGCGCATCTCGTTGCGCACGGCCCACAGCTCCTCATCGGGGATGTCGTCGACGCCGCGCCACGTGGCGGGGTCGTCCGCGCGGTCCGTCCATCCCGCGCCGAGGTAGCGGTCGAGCAGGCTGCGCATCGGCGGTGCGATCCAGGTGGGCACGTGCACGCCGTTGGTCACGTGGCCGATGGGCACCGTGTCGATGGGCCGCTCCGGGAACAGCGGCTGCCACATCTGCCGGGCAACGTCGCCGTGGCGCCGGCTCACGCCGTTGGCGGCGCGGCTCATCTTGATGCCCAGCGGCGTCATCACGAACGCCTCGTGCGGGTTGTCGGGATGCGTGCGTCCCAGGTGCAGGAATCCGTCGAAGTCGAGCCCCACCTGCTCCGGGAATCCGGCCAGCACGTCGGCGATCTCGGATGTCTCGTACCCCTCGTTGCCCGCGCCCACCGGTGTGTGGGTGGTGAACACGGTCCTCTCGCGTGCCGCTGCGAATGCCTCGTGGCGCGGGCGGCCGGCGGCGATGTCACGCCGCGCCAGCTCGAGCGGCGCCAGCGCGGCGTGGCCCTCGTTGAGGTGCACCACGCACGGGTCCATGCCCATGGCGTCGAGCACGCGCATCGACCCGATGCCGAGCAGCGCGTACTGCGCGAGCCGCGAGGCGCGGTCGCCGACGTACAGGCGGCTCGTGATCCACTGGTCGACACGCGAGTTCTCCGGACGCTCGGCGTCGAGCAGGAAGAGCGGGACCCTGCCCACGTTCACCCGCCACGCCTGCACGACCACCTCGCGGCCGCGCAGTGGCACCGACACGGTCAGCGGCGAGCCGTCGTCGTTGTAGACAAGTGCGGCCGGAACGCGTTCGGGGTCGAGGGGGTACCAGTACTCGTGCTGGTATCCGCTCTGGTCCATCCGCTGCTGGAAGTAGCCCTGACGGTAGAGGAGACCCACGCCGACCATGGGCAGCGCCAGGTCGGAGGCCTCCTTGAGGATGTCGCCGGCGAGCACGCCGAGGCCGCCAGCGTAGATGGGCAGCGAGCGGTGCACCGCGAACTCCGCGCAGAGGAAGGCGACGGGCCGCGCGGGCGTGGCCCGGCCGGCCATCGGCGGCCGTTCGCCATCGGCGTCGATCGTCTGCGCGAGCCGGCCGGCGTGCGCGACGAGGTCGGCATCGGACGCGGCGCGCTGCAGCGCCGCGGAGCTGGCCTCGTGCAGCAGGCGGACCGGGTTGTTGTTGCTGCGCTCCCAGCGCTCGGCGTCCACCCCGGCGAACACGTCGCCGCCGCCGGGCGTCCAGGACCAGCGGTAGTTGTACGCGATGCGCGCCAGCGGGGCGAGCGCATCGGGGACTCTGGCGGCGAGGTCGGCCACGGCACGGTCGATGTCTGCGGCGCCTGCGGTGATCTGTGCAGGGACGGCTGTCTGGGTCATGCGCGCCTCGATGGTAGCCATGCGACGCGGCTCAGCAGCAGTCCGCCGCTGGCACGAAACGGTGACAGCTTGATGCCGTCAGGCCAGCGCCGCCTCCAGGGCGGCCACCCCGGCGGCGGGTCCCGCTGCGTGGTGGAACACAGCTGTGCCCGCCACGAGCACGTCCGCTCCCGCGTCGACGCACGCGCGCGCGTTCTCCTCCTCGACACCGCCGTCCACCTCGACCTCGGTGGCCACTCCCTGGCGCGTGATCTCGTCGCGCACGCGCCGCACCTTGTGCAGCGTGCGCTCGATGAGCCTCTGCCCGCCGAACCCGGGGTCGATGGTCATCACCAGGGCCAGGTCACAGATCTCGAGCACGTCGTCGAGCGACGCCGCCGGTGTGCTCGGATTGATGGCCGCGCCGGCGCGGCAGTCGAGCGAGCGAATGGTCGTCAGCGTGCGGTGCAGGTGCGGGCACGCTTCGTAGTGCACGGTGATGCCGTCGGCCCCGGCCTCCGCGAAGGTGCGCAGGTGCGCATCGGGCGCGACGATCATGAGGTGCAGCTCGAGCGGCAGCGACGTCTCCCGACGCAGCGCGCGCACCGTGTCCACGCCGAAGGTGAAGTTCGGCACGAACACGCCATCCATCACGTCGATGTGCAGGCGCTCCGCGCCGCTGTCCTGCAGGGCCGCGGCGGCGTCCGCGAGCCGGCCGAAATCGGCGGCGAGGAGGCTCGGCGCGATGCGGATCGCGTCGCGGCACGGGGTCCAGGTCGATCTCGGCACCGTGCGGATCATGCCAGACCACCGCGAGATGCTCCGCACCGGATCGGTACCCCGAGGGTATGGTGTGATTGGAACCTCTATCCATGACGCGAGAAGTTGCTGCGGCAGGCCCAGGCGGGACGGACGTCCGCGAACGGCGGCGGTCGGCGCTCGTCGCCGACATTGCGCTCGACCTCTCGCGGGCCCGCGTGCCCGAGGACGTGAACCGGCGCCTGGTGGCGCGAGCGACCGAGGCGCTGGATGCCGATCGAGCAACGCTCGTGCGGCGCACGCAGGACGACGTGTCGGTGGAAGCGGTGCACGAGCGCAACAGCGGGGCTGGGCCGGGCATGAAGCGCACGCTCGAGCTGCCGCTTGTCTTCGACGGTGAGGTGATCGGCTGGCTCACGGTGCACCGCGTGCGCGACGAGCCCTTCGACGACGACGATGCGGCCACGCTGCAGCTCATCGGCATCGTCGCGGTCGTCACGCTGCGCAACGCGCGCTTCCACGCGGAGAACCTGGCGGCGAAGCAGGCCATGAGCGACCTGCTCAGCACCGTGATGCACGAGACGCGATCGCCCCTGGCCATCGTCGGCGGATACCTCAGCATGATCCGCGAGGGTGTGTTCGGACCGCCGCCACCTGCGCTGGATCCGCCGCTCGAGACAATCGAAGGCAAAGTTCGTGAGGCGCAGGGCATCGTGGACGAGCTGCTGCTCGCGTCGCGCCTGGAGAACGGTGACATCCCGTTCCGGGCAGTCGCCGTCGACCTGCGCGCCGCGGCCGAGCGGGCCGCCGAGCGCGCCGGCCCGCGCGCGACCCTGCTCGGCGCGCAGGTCCGCGTGCACGCGCCCGATGAGGCGTGGGGCCGCGCCGACGCCGGCCACGTCGACCGCATTCTAGACAATCTTGTCAACAACGCGCTGCTGCACGCCGGCCCGTCGGCGCAGGTCACGATCACGGCCGTTGGGGGTGAGCAGCCCGCGCTCCTGGTGAGCGACAACGGCGAGGGCGTGATGGAGGCCGATCGCGAGCGCATCTTCGAGCGCTTCTTCCGAGGCGGCGACTCGCCGGGCGGCGCGGGGCTGGGGCTGTACATCAGCCGCAGGCTGGCCGGTCGCTGGGGCGGCAGTCTCGACCTCGACGCGGAGGCGTCGCCGGGCGCGCGCTTCGTCCTCTCGCTCCCGCGCGCCGCCTGACTCAGCCGGGCCTGATCTCCTCGGGCTGCGGCGTGCGCGTGACCTCGAGACCGGCGGCGGCGCACTCCTCGGCGAACACGGCGGCGTCGCGGGGAGCGCAGCAGCGCGTGTCGTTGTTGAAGAAGGCGTAGACGTCGCTCACCGCGTCGCGCCGCTGCGCGAGCCGGGCCGCCCAGCTGCGCAGAGCCGCGCGCCGGTAGCACGGCGCCGGCGAAGCCGTGCCCTGGTGGAAGCGCACGTACATCCAGGAGAGATCGGGCCAGTCCGGCTCAGGTGACGCGTCGAGTCTGTCGGTCACGCAGAGCGCCGCATTGCGCGCGCGCAGCACGGCGCGCACGTCATCGCTGAACCACGTGGCGTCGCGGAACTCGACTGCGACGCGGATCCGCCGGGGAAATGCCGTCAGCGCCGCATCGAGACGTCCCACATCGGCGTGAAAGCGCGGCGGCAGCTGCAGGAGCATTGTGGTGAAGGACCGTCCAAGCGGGCGGAAGCGCTCCATCATGGTGCGCACCGGGTCTGTGGGCTCACGCAGGCGGCGGACGTGACTCAGGTAGCGGCTCGCCTTGAGCACGTACTCGAAATCGCGCGGCGCCGTGTCGTGCCAGCGGCGCACCGCATCTTCGGTGGGCAGGTTGTAGAAGGTGTTGTTGACCTCGACCACGGCGAAGCGCTCCGCGTAATGCTCGAGCCAGGCGCGCTGCGCCAGCTTCTCCGGGTAGAACGGGCCGCGCCAATCGCGATACTGCCAGCCCGACGTGCCGATCCGGACGAGCACTCTCGGTCAGACCTCGCCGCCGGCAGCGCTCCGGTCGACGATCCACTCCAACGCCCCGTCCACCGGCGCAACGCCGGCAGAGGGGGTGCGGCCCGCCGCGGTGGCGCGCAGCGCGTCACGCTTGGCCGCTCCCGTGACGAGGAACACGACGTTCGCGGCCGCGTTGATGGCGGGATACGTCAGCGTGATGCGGTCGTACGGCGCGTAGTCGGCGCGACCGCGCGTCGCCCACCTGTCGCCGACCGCAAGCGCCTCGGTGCCGGGGAAGAGCGACGCGGTGTGCCCGTTCTCACCCATGCCGAGCAGGATGCAGTCGATGCGCGGCGCCCCCGTCGCGGCGCGGGGCAGCGCCGCCTCGAGCAGCGCTGAGTAGGCGCGCGCGGCGCCGTCCAGGTCTGGGAGGTCCGCCTCCATGCGGTGCACGCGGGCAGCGTCGATGGGCACGCGGTCGAGGAGCGTTTCCCGCGCCATGCGGTAGTTGCTCGCCGCGTCGTCCGGGGGACACGCGCGCTCGTCGCCGAAATACACGTCCCACCGGCTCCAGTCGATCCGGTCGCGCCACGCACCGCTGCTCAGCGTCTCGTACAACAGCCGCGGCGTGCCGCCGCCGGCGAGTGCCACGGAGAAGCGCCCGTGCTGCGCCGCCGCCGTGGATGCGAGGCGGTCGATGAGGGCTGCGCCGGCATCTGCGACGCTCCGCTTGTCGCCGAGCACGCGCACATCTCCGTGCAGGCCGTGCAGCGTCCCGGGCGTCATGCCGCCCGCCGCGACAGGTCGACGGCGGACGCGACCGCCGCGGCGTAGATGCTCGCGTCCGTCGCATCCGCCATGAGACGGCTGATCAGCGTCGCGTCGTCCTGCTGCCGCAGCGAGACCGTTCGCTGCGATGCCGCATCCTCGATCGCGACCGACGTGTGCAGGCAATCGCCGCCGCGCCGGCCGTGGACCGTTGCGGTGCGACCGTCGCGCGCCGCCTCCACTCGCACCTCGATCAGCGCGCCTGCGTCGTCCTCCGCCTGCGCGCCGTCAGCCGCCACGTCAACGCGGGGCCAACCGCTCGCCGGCCAGGACAGGCGTGAGGCCATCCATCCCGCAAGGAGCCACGCCTCGGTCGAAGCGCGCTCGCCGGCGCAGCGCACCGTCAGCGTGGTGATGTCCCGCAGGAAAGGGCGGGACCCGACCGGGTCGAAGGCCTGCGCCGTCATCTCGCGCCAGGGTGCGGTGCGCTCCCATGCAAGGTCGGCGAGATGCAGGCCGTCGCCGAACCGGTGCTGCTCGCCGGCGATGAGCGCAAGAGTCGCGGCCGAGTCGTCGTACGCGCCGCTGTCCACGATGATGCGCTCGGTGAGCTCCACGGTGTCGGCGCTGAATGCCTGCCGCAGCGGCGGCGCGCCGAGCACCCACAGGTACACGGGCATGTCGGGGATGAGCAGCGGGGCGACGATTCCGGTCAGGTGGTACGACGGCTCACCACCGACCTCGAGGCGCACCAGCTCAATCGTCGGCTGCGATGCGTCGCCGCCGTGCAGGGACACATCCGCCTCCATGCGTTTCGCGTCATCCGGCCGGGCGAGGATGACGATGGCGCGCGCCGGATGGACCGCGCCGATGCGCAGCAGCGCGGCCGCCGCTCGTGAAGCCTGGTCCGGCTCGGTGCACGCGGCGACCAGGTTGCTCACGGATGTGCGCACGTGTCCATGAGCTTCGCCGGAGGCGATCAGCATCTCGCGGTGCAGCGCGTGGAGCTCGCGCGACGCCGCGTCCAAGCCGCTCGCATGCCGAGATCGCAATGGCAGCGTCGCGCTCGTCACGGCCGGTGCCAGGAGCGTCCGTCGCGGTCCATGAAGGCACGCGCCTCATCCGGGCCCCACGTGCCCGCCTCGTAGTTGGGGAAACGGGATGTGTCCGGTGGATGCGCGCGCCATCCGTCGAGGATCGCCGTGCAGATGCGCCATGCCTGCTCGACCTCGTCAGCGCGCGCGAACAGTGTCGCGTCACCGAGCATGCAGTCGAGCAGCAGGCGCTCGTATGCCTCCGGCGACTCCTTGAGGAAGGAGCTTCCGTACAGGAAGTCCATGTTGACGCTGCGGATGCGCATCGCCTGCCCGGGCACCTTCGCGCTGAAGCGCAGCGAGATGCCCTCATCCGGCTGGATGCGCAGGATGAGCAGGTTCGGCTCCATGGCGTCGGGAGGCAGCGCGCCGGTGGGCGTGGCGATGTGCCCCGTGAACGGCGAGTGGGGCACGCGGCGGAACTGGATGGCGATCTCGGTCGCCCGCTTCATCAGGCGCTTTCCGGCGCGCAGATAGAACGGCGTGCCCGCCCAGCGCCAGTTGTCGACGTCGAGCTTCATGGCCACGAACGTCTCGCGCAGCGAGCCCGGCTTGACCGCCTTCTCGTCGCGGTACGCGGCGGCTTCCTGACCGTCGACCCATCCCCCGCCGTACTGGCCACGCACCGTGTGTGACAGCGCGTCGTCGGGATGGATGGGGCGCACGGCGCGGAGCAGCTTCACCTTCTCGTCGCGCACCGTTTCGGCCTCGAAGTTCGAGGGCGGCTCCATGCCCACGATGGCCATCAGCTGCATGATGTGGTTCTGCACGATGTCGCGCAGCGCGCCCGCCTCCTCGTAGTACGCGCCGCGACCCTCAACACCGATCGCCTCAGCCACGGTGATCTGCACGTGGTCGATGTACTGGCGGTTCCACAGCGGCTCGAAGATGCCGTTGGCGAAGCGGAACACCAGGAGGTTCTGCACGCTCTCCTTCCCCAGGTAGTGGTCGATGCGGTAGATCTGCTCCTCGGCGAAGAACTCGTGCAGGCGGCTGGTCAGCTCACGCGCCGTGTCCAGGTCTCGCCCGAACGGCTTCTCCACGATCACGCGGCTGAAGCCGCCGCCCTCCGGCCTGCACAGCCCGGCCTGGTGCAGCCGCTCGGCCAGCGGCACGACCGCGCTCGGGGGCACGCTGAGGTAGAAGACGCGGTTCCCCGCGCTGCCACGGTCGCGGTCGACATCCGCGAGCTTCGACTTCAGCGCATCGAGTCCGCCGTCGCGATCCAGGTCGTAGCTCGCTGCGAACAGGCCCGACGCGAATCCCTCCCAGACGTCGTCGTGCAGGGCGACGCGCGAGTGCTCTGCGACCGCATCGCGCATGGCGCTGCGAAAACGCTCGTCGTCCATCTCCGTGCGCGCCGCCCCGACGATGCTGAAGCCGGGCGGCAGCGAGCCCTCTGCGGCGAGTGCGTACAGCGCAGGGATGAGCTTGCGCTGCGTCAGGTCACCGCTGGCGCCGAAGATGACGACGGCGCACGGCGCCGGCAGCCGCGCGCTGCGCAACCCCTCGAGGAGCGGGTTGGCCTGCTCCTCCGCGGGCGCCTGGGTCAGAACGTCAGCGCACACTGCGGCCCGCGGCTACGGCGCCGGTGTCGCGGCTGCCGCTTCCTCGGGCTTCACGGCATGACCGCCGAACTCGTTGCGCAGCGCTGCGATGACCTTGTTCCCGAAGCCGTCGGGGAGCCCCGACTGGTATCGCGCCATCAGCGACAGCGCCAGCACGGGTGCGGGCACGGAGAGGTCCATCGCCTCCTGCACGGTCCAGCGCCCCTCACCGGAGTCCTCCACCCAGCCGCGCAGGTCGTGCAGCTGCGGATCGCGTTCGAACGCGCGCTCTGCCAGCTCCAGCAGCCAGGAGCGGATCACGCTGCCCTGGTTCCACAGATGCGCGATGCCGTGCAGGTCGAGCTCACCGAAATCCTGCTTCGCCTGCAGCACGGCGAATCCCTCGGCGTACGCCTGCAGCATCCCGTACTCGACGCCGTTGTGCACCATCTTCACGAAGTGGCCCGCGCCCGGCGGCCCCACGTGGAGGAACCCGTCGGGCGGGGCGAGCGTCTCGAAGACCGGCCGGAAGCGCTCCACCGCCGCGTCCGCGCCGCCCACCATCAGGCAGTAGCCGACCTGCAATCCCCAGATGCCGCCGCTCGTGCCGGCGTCGACGAAATCGATGCCGTGCTCGCGGCAGCTCTGTGCCCGCGCAATCGAGTCGTGGTAGTTGCTGTTGCCGCCGTCGATGATCGTGTCACCGGGTTGCAGCGCGCTCGACAGCGTCTCAACCGTCTCCTGCGTGATGTGCCCGGACGGCACCATCAGCCACACGCCGCGTGGCGCGGTGAGCTGTGGCACCAACTCCTGCAGCGATCCGACGGTGGTGGCGCCGAACTCCTCCACCGAACGCCGGGCGTCGGGGTTCGGGTCGAACGCGACCACGCTGTGGCCGCCGTCGCGGCGCAGCCGGTGGACCATGTTCGCGCCCATCCGTCCCAGGCCCACGAATCCGATCTGCATGTGTTGCGCCTCCGGTGAGCGGTGTCCGCTAGCGCGCGGCGCCGACCGCGAGTGCCGCTTCGCGCAGCCGTCCCAGGCCGGCATCGAGGTCCCCGCTGATGTGGACCCGGATCACGCGGCGCCCGTGGTCGCGCAGCGAGCGCAGGTCTCCCTCAGCCTGCGCCTGCTTGAGGATGGAGAAGGTGTAGGGCTGCCCCGGGATGGGCACGTCCTCGGCGTCGTCGGCGGTGATCTGGATGAACACGCCCGTGTTGGGGCCGCCCTTGTGCAGCTGACCGGTGCTGTGCAGGAAGCGCGGACCGAATCCCAGCGTGGTCGCCACGCGGCGCGAGTCGCGGATGGCGACGCGCAGCGACTGCAGCGCATCGAGGTTGCGCTCGTCGGGGGTCACATAGGCCATCAGCGCGACGTAGTCGCCGGCCTGCGCGCTGTCGAGGTGCGCGCGCAGCGCTTCCGCGACGCCACCCGTCGCGGGGTCCGAGCCGTAGACGGCGATGCCGTGGTCCTCTGCAGCCGGCTTCGCGGCGGGCAGCGAGCGGTGCTGCTCGTACCCGGCGAGCACCGCCTTGGTGTTGTCCTTCGACTCCTGCACGTTGGGTTCGTCGAAGGGGTCGATGCGCAGCGCGGCGCCGGCGACCGCCGTGGCGAGCTCCCAGCGGAAGAACTCGGCGCCGAGGTCGAGGCGGTCGTGCATGTCGATCGTCACGACCGGCTGGCCGGCTATGCGGAGTGCGCCCACGCGGCGGTCGAACTCCGCATCGCCCTCGAGCCGCAGCGCCACGAAGAGGCGATCGTTTCCGTACACACCGGGTTCGCCGATGGGCTCGGAGCCGATCGGCACGATGCCCCGGCCCTCCTTGCCCGTGCTCTCCGCGATCAGCTGCTCGGCCCACAGCGAGAATGCGTCGATGTGCGGTGGCGCGAGGATGGTCACCTTGTCGCGGCCGGCGTCGTGCAGCAGCCCCATGAGGCTGCCGAGCACCAGCCCCGGGTTCAGGTCGGGCGGCACGCCGGCTGCGCACAGCCGGCGGATGTCGGCCGCACGGTCGAGCAGCGCCTCGATGTCGATGCCCGCAACGGCGGCGGGCACCAGTCCGAAGAAGCTCAACGCCGAATAGCGGCCGCCGATGTCCGCCGGGTTCTCGAAGATCTCGCGGAACGATCGCTCCTGCGCGGTGCGCGCCAGCGACGTGCCGGGGTCGGTGACAGCGATGAAGTGCGAACCGGGCTCGGGCACGCCGGCGGCACGCACCACCTCCCAGAAGTGCGCCAGGTGCGAGAGCGTCTCCACGGTCCCGCCCGACTTGCTGGCCACGATGAAGCCGGTGCGCGACGGATTGAGGGCGGACGTCAACCGCGCGATCGCCACCGGGTCGGTGGTGTCGAGCACGTGCAGCACCGGCTGTCCCGCCGCGCTGCCCAGCGCGGTGCGCAGCACCTCGGGGCAGAGGCTCGATCCGCCCATGCCCAGCAGCACGCAGTCGGCCCAGCCCGCTTCGTGCACGGCCGTGCCGAGTGCCAGCAGGCGCGGCAGGTGTTCGCGCATGGCGATAGCGACGTCGAGCCAGCCCAGCCGGTTGCGGATGACGTCCGCGTGGGCGCGGTCGCCAGGCTTCCACACATCGGGATCGCGCGCCCAGATGCGGCTGACGAGCGTCTCGGAGCCCTCGCTCGCGATGGCCTCGGCGACGGTGGCGCCCGAGGACCCGAAGTCGGCTTGCTGGCGGCCGATGTACGCGCCATGCATCCGGTCGACCTTGACCGTGATCTCGCGGATCAGCGCGACGTAGGAGTCGCTGAACGACTTCACGCCTGCGTCGAGCAGCTCCTGCGTGACCGCATCCATGTCGATCCCGGCCTTGGTCAGCTGCTCCATCACCTCGTGCGCGGTCTCATAGTCGCGCGCTGTGTCCGCCTTCACGATGCCGTGGTCGCGGAAGGCGTCGACGGTGCTCGGCGGCATCGTGTCGACCGTGTCCCGGCCGATCAGCGCCTCGGCGTACACCACGTCGCGATAGTTGGGGTTCTTTGCGCTGGTGCTGGCCCAGAGCGGCCGCTGCACGTGCGCGCCCGCCTCGCGCAGGCGTCCGAATCGCGTGGCGCCGAAGCGCTCTTCGAACTTCTCGTACGCCAGCACGGCGTTCGCGATCGCCGCCTTGCCCAGCAGACCCTCATACAGCGCGTTGCCGGGATCCGCGGCGAGCTTCTCCTGCAGCAGCTTGTCGACTGCGGTGTCCACCCGGCTGACGAAGAATGACGCGACCGAGTGCACATCAACTGACTCGCCGCTGTCGAGCCTCTCCTCGAGCGCGGTGATGTACTGGTCGATGACCTCTTCGTACCGCGTCAGCGCGAAGATCAGCGTGATGTTGATGTTGCGGCCGTCGCGCAGAGAGCGCCGAATGGCGGGGATGCCCTCCTGTGTCGCGGGGATCTTCACCATCAGGTTGGGCCGCTGCACCATGTCCCAGATGCGCTGTACCATCGCCGCAGTACCCGCGGCGTCGTGCGCCAGGTTGGGAGCGACCTCGTGGCTCACGAACCCGTCGGCGCCTTCTGTGCGCTCGAAGACCGGCAGCAGCGCATCGGCGGCGTGCTGGATGTCTGCAACCGCGATGTTGAGGAAGATCTCGTTGGGATCGTCGACGCCGGACGCGACCAGCTCCCTGATCTGCGCGTCGTAATCTGCGCCCTCGCCGATCGCCTTCTGGAAGATGGTGGGGTTGCTGGTGAGCCCGGTGACGTTGTCCTCTCGGATGAAGCGCTCCAGCTCGCCGCTGGTGATCAGCTCGCGGCTGATGAAGTCCAGCCACACGCTCTGGCCCTGCGCGGCAAGCTGCTGCAGCGGGTTGGGCATCACCGCACCTCGGCGAGCGCGCCGGCGAGCTTCTTCGCCGCGCTGACGATTGCCGCCTGGTCGATGCCGGCGGCGCGCATCAACTCTGCAGTGGTGCCCGACCCGGGCAGGTCGCGCACCGCGAGGTGCACCACGCGCGGCGGTGGATCCTCCAGCGCCAGCGCCTGCATCACCGCTTCTCCGATGCCGCCTTCGGGGTAGTGGTCCTCGACGACCAGGATGCGTCCTCCCGTGTCGCGGCACGCTCTGCGCAAGGTGGTGGTGTCGATGGGTTTCACCGAGTAGCAGTCGATCACACGCACGTTGACTCCGCTCTCAGCGAGCTCGTCGGCTGCCCCGAGGCACGCGTGCAGCGTCACGCCGGCGCCCACCAGCACGGCCGCGTCCCGGTCGCTCTGGCGCAGCACCTTCGAGCCGCCCACCTCGAATTCCTCGCCAGAGGCGTACAGCACCGGGTATGCCCCGCGTGTCGTGCGGATGTATGAGATGCCGCGTCGCTCGGCCATGCTCGCCACGAGCTTCGCGGTGGACACCGCGTCACTCGGATAGAGCACCGTCGAGCCGTGCACCGCGCGCATCGCGGCGAGGTCCTCGAGCGCCATCTGCGAGGGCCCGTCGGCGCCGATCTCGCAGCCCGCATGCGACCCGCTGAGGCGGATGGTGGCGCCGGACACGCCGGCCATGCGGATGAAGTCGTACGCGCGCGAGAGGAACGCCGCGAACGTGGAGGCGAAGACGACATAGCCGCGCGCCGCAATGCCGACCGCGGCTGCGACCATCTGCTGCTCCGCGATGTACATCTCGAAGAAGCGCTCCGGGTGCGCCTCGGTGAACAGCTCCGCATACGTGGAGTTGCTCACCTCGCCGTCGAGCGCGACGACGTCCGCGCGCGCGCCCAGCGCGGTGATCGCCTCGCCGTACGCCTTGCGTGTGGCCACCTTGGCGCCACGCTCATACGCGGGGAGGTCGACGACCGCGGCGCGACCGTCGGGCTCCGACGCCGGGCGCGGATCCGGCGGCGCGACGTCGACGCGCAGGTTGCGCACGCCGCCCAGCTCGGCGATGGCGCGCTCCGCCATGTCCTCGGGCAGCGCCTTGCCGTGCCAGCCGTCCTGGTTCTCGATCTCGCTGAAGCCCTTGCCCTTGACGGTGCGCGCGATGATCACCGTGGGCTGGTCGCCGCCCTCAGATGCTTCGCGCAGCGCCTCGTCGATCTGCGCGACGTCGTGCCCGTCGATGAGGACCGCCCTGCAGCCGAAGGCCTCGACGCGGCGGCGGTACGCATCCAGGTCCCACTCGAACTCGGTCGGACCGCGCTGCCCCAGCCTGTTGATGTCAAACATGACCACAAGATTGCCGAGCTTGTAGTGCGAGGCCTTGTCCAGCGCCTCCCAGATCGACCCCTCGGCCAGCTCGCTGTCGCCGCAGAGCACGTAGACGCGGTACGGCAGCTTGTCCAGGTGGCGCCCCGCGATGGCGATTCCCACCCCGACCGGCAGGCCCTGGCCGAGCGACCCGGTGGCCACGTCCACCCACGGGATCACCGGGGTTGGATGCCCCTGCAGGCGCGAGCCGAAGGTGCGGTAGGTCAACAGCTCCTCATCGCTGACCGCTCCGCAGGCCTTGTACAGCGCGTACAGCAGCGGCGACGCGTGGCCCTTGGAGAAGATGAGGTGGTCGTTGTTCGGGTTGCGCGGATCGGCGAAGTCATAGCGAAGATGGCGTGCCGCGAGCACCGCGATGAGGTCGGCCGCCGACATGCTCGAGGTGGGGTGCCCGGAGCCTGCCTTGGTGCTGGCGCGGATGCCGTCGATGCGCAGCTGCTGAGCTGCCTCTGCCGCGAAATCGAGGCTGGACATGGACCGCTCGTCGCCCGTCACCGCCATCGCGCACCTCCTGTCTGTGTGCCTGTACCCATGATGGCGCGGCCGCCCGCGAGGCTGCCGCGGACCCGCCCGTGGGCCCGCGAGGCATCGGGTACACTCGATCGAGGGTTCGCGCGCGCCCATAGCTCAGCCCGGATAGAGCAGCGGACTACGGATCCGCGTGCGGGGGTTCAAATCCTCCTGGGCGCGCCATTCTCCTCGCCCCGGCGCGGCGCGGCGCGCTATGTCTGGGACAGAGGGACGACGAACTCCTGCGCCCCGGTGGGCTGGGGTTCACCGCCGGGCGGCTCGACCGTCGCCGCAATCGCCTGATAGCCGCGCAGGTCGCCGCTGACGACCGCGGTCCACGAGCCCGACCCGGGCACGGGCGACATGAATGCCGCCGGCGCCGGCGCACCGCTGCGGGGCACGAGCCACACCTCGTACACCGCCGCGCTCCCGTCCCGCGACGGCGCGCCGAGGCCGCTCACGGTGAGCACGCTGCGGCCCTGGCCCGGGAAGTACGTCAGCTCCCCGTGTGCGGACGCCGGCGCCGCCGCGGGCACGACGGCGAACGTCTCCGTCTGCGCGGCCGGGCCTCGCGTCGCGCCCCAGACCGCCAGCGCCACCGAGGCCGCCGCCGCGAGCGCCGCCGCGAGGGTGAATCCGCGGGCCTGGGGCACGCGCCGCCAGAGCCCGGCAACCCGGCGGGGACGCGCAGGCGCCGTCGCGCTCCCGGCGTACACCGCCCCCATGAGACGCCGCCGCAGCTGCCGTGACGGCGTCGCCTCCTCCAGCGACTGGGGCAGCACAGCAGCCGCACGCCGGAAGGCCCGCACCGTCTCTCTGCAGCCGGCGCAGGTCGCCAGGTGGGACTCGAGGCCTCCGGCCCCATCGCGCTCCAGCGCGCCCAGCACGGCGAGGGCGATCAGCTGCTCGGCCTCCTCGCATCTCATTGCGGTTGCCATGACTGCTCCCGCTCCTGCAACAGGTCGCGCAGCTTCGACAGCGCCAGCCGCGCCCTGCCCTTGACCGTGCCCAGGGGCACGTCCATCGACTCGGCGATCTCCCGCTGCGAGAGCCCCGCCCAGTACGCCAGCTCGATGGTCTGGCGCTGCTCCACCGGCAGCTGGCGCAGCGCTCCGCGCACCTGCTCCCGGCTGAGCTCGGCCGCCACCTGGTCCCACGTGTCGGACACCCCGGCGCCCTCGGGCCGCTCGTCGAGCGGCAGCTCCACGCGTCCCCGGCCCGCCTCGCCGCGGAGGCGGTCGATGGCCCGGTTGCGGACGATCGCGCAGATCCAGCTGCGCAGCGAGCCGCGCTCGGGGCGGTACGTCATGGCCCTGCGCCAGATGGCGAGGAACGCTTCCTGCACGACATCTTCTGCGGCCGCCTGGTCGCTGAGCACGCGCAGCGCCACCGTGTAGGCAACCCTTCCATAGCGGTCGTACAAGACCTCGATCGCTTCCGGCGAGCCCTGCCACAGCTGGTCGAGTACCCCGGCCTCTCGCTGGTCCACAAGGCCTCCATCGTCACTCCGATCCAGCGCCGGACATCGAGTCTACGGACGCCGCCGCGGTCCGGATCACTGACAGGCGCGCGAGCTACTGGAGGATGACGGCCATGTCGAGGTACGCGGTCCAGAACGACGCGAACTGGCTCATGGTGAACGTCTTCATCCGTCCGTCCCACACGTCGTTGAGCGTGATTGTGCCGGCGACGCCGTCCTCCGAGACGATGGTCACCGCGTGGTCGCTCAACGAGTACGGCACGGCGCGCCCGTCGTACGCGGTCCACCAGTAGGTGGCGACCGGCGTGTACGTGTCCGACGTGATGATGAGCACGGGCTGGCCCATTGCGATGGCGTTGAACACGACCTCCGGCCCGCCACGCTCCACGCCGACGGCGTTGAAGCCGAACTGGCGCGCCACCGCGACCAGCGGCGGGTCATAGACGCCGTAGCCCGTGCCGCGGCTCTCGCTGCCGTACACGTTGCCCACGAACTCGCCGTACGGGTCGCCCCACTGCGCGATGTGACCGCCCGACCAGGTGGCCGGACCCTTGTCGTAGTTGGGCAGCGCGTTGAAGATCGTGTACTGGCTGATGTCGTTGCCCTTGGCGCGCGTCGCCTCCTCGAGGGCAGCGGACTCGCAGTCGAGCGGCAAGCCCTGGCGCACCGGACCGATGTTGAAGTTGTAGACCCACACGTGGTGCCAGTACGTGCTGCTCGCATCAGCGCTCACCGGCTGGCTCGGGCGCGCGGTCGAGTCGTCACCGACGAGCGCGATGTCGCGGAGGATGTCCCACGAGCCCCAGTCGCTGTAGCCGCTCCACCAGGGGCGGAAGTTTTCGCCGGTAGTGGCAGAAACAGGACCCCAGCGTCCGATTGCGTACATGTCACCGCCGTAGGTCGCGTGGAGCCCGATGTACATGAGCCTTCCCGCCCAGTACTGCGGTCCGGGCGCAGCCGGCGCGGCTCCGAAGTTGTGCGTGCCGCCCCACGCGTCCAGGGTCCATCCCCCGTCGGGAGTGCCGGCGGAGTCGTAGTGCACCACGAGGCCGGTCGCGATGTACCAGCCGGACCAGTACGGCGCGCCGTTCAGCTGTGGAGCGCCGCCGAAGGGGTGCAGCCCGCCGTACGCGTCCATCTCGTAGCCCGAGTGGCCGTCGGGGTTGACGACGAGCGCCCGGGCGATGTCCCAGCCGTGCCACACCGGATATCCGCTCAGTGCCGGGGCTGCGCCGAAGGGATGGATGCCGCCCCAGGCGTCGAGCGTCCAGCCGCCCGCCCCGCCCGGCATCAGCGCCACCGAGCGGGCGATGTCCCAGTTGGGCCAGTAGGACGCCCCGGCCATGTCCAGGGACAGGCCGCCAAAGGGGTGGAGGCCGCCGTAGCCGTCGAGCACGGCGCCGCCCCGCGGCCCGGTGGCCTGCTGCCACGCGTATCGCGCCATGAACGAGACCGGCTGCGCGCCGCCGCCCGTGGCGCCGGCGAGCACCACGTCGCGGATCCCGTCGTCAGCGCCGCTGTCCGCGTAGCCGGACCAGTCGGGGGCGAGCGAGCCCCCGGTGGTGACCTCGGTGACGATGCCGAAGCGGCCGACCGCGTACACGTGCCCACCCACGTCATGCAGGCCGACGTACATGTCCCGCCCCGGATATGACGGCGGGGCGGTGAGCGAGTACGGGTAGGTGCCGAACGGGTGCAGCCCGCCGGCGGCGTCGAGCACGGCGCCGCCATCCGGCGTGCCGCTGCTGTCGAGGTGGACGTCGAGCCCGCGGGCCATGTCCTGCCCCTGCCAGAAGGGCTCACCGGAGAGGGCCGGCGCGCCGCCGAACTGATGGATGGTGCCCCAGCCGTCGAGCACGTACCCGGAGTGGCCGTCGGGCAGGACCACCAGCGCGCGCGCGATGTCCCAGCCGTACCAGTAGGGCAGCCCTGTCAGCGCCGGAGCGCCGCCGAATGGGTGGGCTCCGCCCCAGCCGTCGAGGGTCCAGCCTCCCCCGGAGGGCGCCAGCGTCACCGCGCGCGCGATGTCCCAGGACCACCGTCCGGCGCCGCTCGTGTCCAGGCTGGCGCCGCCGAAGGTGCGCAACCCGCCGTAGCGATCGAGCACCACGCCGCCCTGGGTGGGCGCCGACGCAGCCACGGTGTGTGCGAACCCGGCCGACAGCACGGCGACCACGAGCCATGCCGCGAGCACCCCCCTCAAACGGACGGGCGAGCCCGCTTTGATCACCGAGTGTGTGCTTCGCTTCCTGTCTGCGAGGTTGACTCCACGCGGCTCGCGCCGCGCTTGGATCGTACGTGCTGCGCGCCGTCCTGACACACAATGCGCGTGCGTTGCAGTTCCTTTGTCGGCATATCTTTACAGCGCGGCGCCGCGCCGCTCCGGCCGCCGTTGGCGTCGCGGCCGCGGTCGTGTTGCTCGCCGGCTGCAGCTCGCCATCGCCGCCGGCGACGCCGCGCACCACAGCGACTCCGGCCACCCCCTCGCCGACGGCGCTGTTCATCCCCACCCCGCCGCCCTCGGCCGGGCCGGTGGCCCCGGGCGTGACCCTTGGGCAGCCTCCCATCACCTATGCGATGCCCGCCGGCTTCTCGCTCACCTTCGCCACCGACCAGGAGGTGAAGCTGGCGACATCGCAGGGCGTCGAGCAGATCCTGTTCGCGGTGGACCCGTCCCAGGAGGACACCTCCCACGCGCTCGGCACCGTCACGGTCGGGGGCGAGCGCGGCTACGTGCTGCAGCGTGGCGACGACGGCAGCGGCCTCTACAGCGAGGTGGTGGTGCTGCGCCACCGGGGGACGCAGTACGAGCTCTCCTGCATCGGCTTTCACGGCTACGACAGCGCGCGGATCCAGCAGGGCTGCTCCGGCTTCACCAGCAGCCTGGCGTTCACGCGCTGACGGCGGCGAGGCCGTCCCGCGGGGCCGCGTAACCAGGCGAGCGGCCGCGCGTTAGCTTGCCAGCACCTACCGGTCGAGGAGGGTCTGGCTCGTGCCCCGCATCGTCAAGCTCGTGGCCGCCGGGATCGGCACCGGCGCGGCCGTCGCCGCGGCGTTCTTCCTGCATCCGACCTCGGGTCCGCGCCGCCGGGCCGCCGTGCGCCGGGAGTCCGCCAACGTCGCCGCGCTCGTGGGTGTCGCGGTGGACGTACCGCGCCGCTCGCTGCGCCGCGACCAGGACCTACTGGCCGCGAGCGTGCGCGACGCTCTGGAGGCCATGTACGGCGCCGAGGCAGCCTTGGTGGCCGTGAAGGAGGAGCGCGGCGTCGTCACGCTCCGCGGCGAGGTGGAGGACATCGAGGACATCGCGCGCTACGAGGCGGCGGCTCGCGACATCCCCGGGGTGCGCGACGTCGACAACCTGCTGCGCCTTCGGATCACCGCGACGCGGCCCCGCGTTCTCACGGCATAGCTCGAGCCCGCCTCCTCTGAGCGGCTACCCTGCGCGCGTGCCGCTGCCGCTTGCGCCGCCGCTCGAGCCCATGCTCGCCAAGGCAAACACCGACATTCCCACCGCCGGTGAATGGCTCTACGAGCCGAAGTGGGACGGGTTCAGGGCGATCATCTTTCGCGACGGTGAGTCGGTGCGCATCAGCAGCCGCAACTCGCTGCCGCTGGAGCGCTACTTCCCCGAGCTGCTGACGCCGCTGCGCGACGCGCTGCCGGAGCGCTGCGTCGTGGACGGTGAGGTCGTGATCGCGACCCCCAACGGACTCGACTTCGACTCGCTGCAGATGCGCCTGCATCCTGCGGAGTCGCGCGTGAAGATGCTGTCCCAGAAGACACCGGCATCGGTGGTGCTCTTCGACATCCTGGCCCTCGGCGACGACGACCTGCGTGCGACGCCGCTCCGCGAGCGTCGCAGCCGGCTGCTGCAAGCGGTGCGCGTCAACAGCACGGTGGGCATCACTCCGCAGACCGACGATCCAGAGGAGGCCACCACGTGGTACACGCGGTACGAGGGTGCGGGACTCGACGGCGTGGTGGCCAAGTCGCCCGAGGGCACGTACCGCCACGGCGAGCGCGGCTGGATGAAGGTGAAGCACCTGCGCACCGTTGACGCGGTGGTGGGCGGATTCCGCCCGCTCACCAAGGGTGAGGGTGTGGGCTCGCTGCTGCTCGGCCTGTACGGCGACGACGGTGTGCTGCACCACGTCGGCCACACTTCCGGCTTCAACGCCGCGGAGCGGCGCGAGATCCTGCGCACGCTGCAGCCGCTGATCGGCGGCGAAAGCTTCGGCTTCGGCCGCACGCCGGGTGGTCCCAGCCGCTGGCGGCGCGAAGCAGACATGTCCTGGACGTCGGTGACGCCGTCACTCGTGTGCGAGGTCTCGTTCGACCACCTGCAGGGCAACCGCTTCCGTCACGCTGCGCGCTTCATCCGCTGGCGCGCGGACAAGGCCCCGTCCGACTGCACCTTCGAGCAGCTGGCGCCACCGGAAGCGTTCGCGCTGGAGGACATCGTCGTAGCACCGCGCCGCTGACGCAGCCGCCGGCGCGCGCCCTGATAGCACAAGGCTTCCCGTTGGGTGACCACGCCGCTGTTGCGCGACCACGGGCGTCGAGCGGCTCTGCCGCTCGCGCCCTGCAACTCGGCTCAGCC
This sequence comes from Candidatus Dormiibacterota bacterium, assembly GCA_019245575.1. Taxonomy (GTDB): domain Bacteria; phylum Chloroflexota; class Dormibacteria; order Aeolococcales; family Aeolococcaceae; genus JAFARE01. The sequence goes on from JAFARE010000031.1 coordinate 26,827, forward strand.
TGCAAACCGAGCACACGCCCTTCGCCTCCGTTGACGGTCGCTCCACAGCGGCGTGGTCACCCAACAGCGGCAGCACGTCAGGTGCGCGTCGTCGGCTGCGCGCGCGCGCCGCTCCAGACGCTGTACACCACCGTGAGCACGACGATTCCGATGACCACCCAGAGTGCGTAGTTGCTGATCGCCTGCGCGGCCGTGACGGCGGGCTGGCCTACCGCGAAGCCCGCCGCGACGATGGCGCCGATGTATAGCAGCGTGCCCGCGAGGTCGGCGAGCAGGAACACGATGAACGGCATGCCGGCTTCGCCGGCGGCGAGATAGAACAGCGGCGACGGCACCGGAAGCACCGGCGCGAGCACCACCGCCCAGACACCGAAGCGCTGGAAGAAGCGCTCTCCGCGGGCAACGCGCTTGCGCCATCGCGGGTCGTTGTGCTCGAGGTACGCCAGCAGCCTGCGGCCGTAACGCCGTCCCGCCCAGAAGTAGCAGGGGTCGGTGATCATCGACACCGGCACCGGAGCGATGAGCGCAGCCACGATTGACACCTTGCCCACGCGCGCGAACGCTCCGGTGGCGACCATGGAGGCGATGCTGCCGCGCAGCGCGCTGAGCAACAGCGGGTGGCGGCCGATGAGCAGCGCCTGCAGCGGCACGCCGACCCAGTAATAGATGGAGTTGGCCACGATGGGGCCGATGCAGGCGACGTCCTTCCAGCCGACTCGCGCGCGGGGCGCATCCGCGCCGGTGCGCGGCTGCGCGGTCACGTCGTCCTCCATCGCGCCATTGTCCCGCCTGCGGGGCGGGAGTCAGGCCACGTCGCTGATCGCCGGCTCCAGGACGGTTTTGTGGCGGCTCTGCAGTGCGCGGCTGCTCAGGATGAGCGCCACCGCGAAGATGATCATGGCGCCCGCGCCAAGCGTGACCGGCGTGATGGCCTCACCGAGCACGATCGCTCCCAGCACAACCGCCACCAGCGGGTTGACGTACGCGTAGGTGGAGACCGCGGTCGACGACACGTGTCCCAGCAGCCAGATGTAGCAGGTGTACCCGATCAGGGACCCGAACGCGATGAGATACACGAAGGCGATCCACGATGCGCCTGAGATCGATGCGACGTGCACACGCCCTGCTTCACCCGCCGCGAGGCCCACGATGCCCATGAGCAGGCCGCCACAGATCATCTCCATCGCCGTGGCGGTGAGGGCGTTGCGCGGCATGGCGGCGCGCTGCGCGTAGAGCGAGCCGATGGACCAGAGCAGCGGTGAGCCGAGCACGGCGATGCTCTGCCAGTGGATCGACGCGCCGCTGGGATGCACGAGCAGCCCCACGCCGGCGAGGCCCACCGCGACGCCGACCCCCGCGAGCGCGGTGACGCGCCGCCCCCCGAACGCCGGCGCAAGGAGCGCCATCCACAGCGGCACCGATCCGACGATCAGCGCCATGTAGCCGCTGCCGACGTACTGCTCGCCCCACGACACGATCCCGTTGCCGCCCAGCAGCAGACAGCCACCGATGATCAGCGCGTCGCGCCACTGCCTTCGCGTGAGGTGCTCGTGCCGCGCGCCCGGCCGGTACGTCACCGCGAAGAGGATCAGGCCGGCGATGAGGAACCGCGTGGCCGACATCAGCATCGGCGGGATCGTCTCGATCGCGATGCGGATCGTCAGGTACGTCGAACCCCAGATGAGGTACACGGCCGCGAACGCGAGCGCGATGCGCGCCGGCGACGAGCGGGGGAACGCCACAGCCCTTGCCATTTTTGTTATGCTACAAAGCCTTGAACGTAACAACACGATACCACATCGCCGGCCGCCGGGCGACCGACATCGCGGCCAGTGTGGAGCGTGGCATCCGCGACGGCGCCATCACGCCGGGGAGCCAGCTGCCGCCGGTGCGCCGGCTTGCGGGCCGGCTCGGCGTGAGCGCCGCCACCGTCGCGTCGGCATATCGGGAGCTGCGCCTGCGCGGCCTCATCATCGCCGCGGGCCGCCAGGGCACGACGGTGGTGCCGCGCGGCCCGGTGGCGCCCCGGGGCAAGCCGCAGTTCGCACCCGGCATCCGCGACCTGACCGGCGGCAATCCCGACCCCGCCCTGCTCCCGGCGTTGGCTCCGCACCTCGCCGCCATCGACGCCGAGTCGGTGATGTACGGCACCGCCCCGTCGGAGCCGGCGCTGCTCGAGCTCGCCGCCGCTCGCTTCGAGGAGGACGGCGTGCCGGCGGAGCACATGACCGTGGTGGGCGGTGCGCTCGACGGCATCGAGCTGGTGATCGGCGCCCACCTCCGTCCGGGAGATCGCGTGGCGGTCGAGGATCCGTGCTACCCGGGGTTCAGCGACCTCGCCGCCGTGATGGGGCTGGTGAGCGTACCGATGGCCGTCGACGACCGCGGCCCAGTGCCGCAGGCGATGGCCGCCGCGCTCCGTGCCGGGGCCGCAGCCTGCGTGGTGACGCCGCGGGCGCAGAACCCCTTCGGCGCCGCGCTCATGCCGGAGCGGGCCGCCGAGCTGCGCGCCGTGCTGCGCCGGTTCCCCGACGTCCTGGTGGTGGAGGACGAGCACGCTCGCGACATCACCGGCGGGGGAGGCGGCACGCTCTCCGATGCCCGGCGGGAGCGCTGGGCGCAGGTCCGCTCCGTGTCGAAGGCGCTCGGGCCCGACCTCAGGATGGCCGTGGTCAGCGGCGATGCCACCACCGTGTCCCGGGTCGAGGGGCGGCGCCTCCTCGGCGCCGGATGGGTGAGCCACCTGCTCCAGCGCCTGGTCGTGTCGCTGTGGCGGGACCCGGCGACCGCCGCGACCCTGGCGGAGGCGGCGCGGACCTACGACACGCGGCGCGATGCGCTGCTCCTCGAGCTGCGTGCCCGCGGCGTGCCGTGCCACGGCAGCTCCGGGCTCAACGTCTGGGTCCCGGTGGCCCACGAGGGGGCGGTGGTCGCGTCGCTCCTGCAGGGCGGCTGGGGCGTGCTCGCCGGCGAGCGCTTTCGCATCGCGGCGCCGCGCGGGCTGCGCATCACCACGTCGACGCTCGAGCCGGCGGAGGGGGCGAAGCTGGCAGCGGATCTGGAGGCGGCGATCGCCCCGGCTCCGGGCCGGCTGGCGTGAGCTCCGGGCCGCCGCCGGAAGCGGCGCTGCACCACGACCGCAGCCGGGCGCTCTCGTTCGGCGGCGAGGCCGAGCGCTACGACCGGGCCCGGCCCTCGTATCCGGCTGCGCTCATCGACGACCTTCTCCGGCTCCAGCCGCGGACCGCGCTCGACGTGGGCTGCGGCACCGGGAAGGCCGCGCGGCTGCTGCGGGAGCGTGGGGTCGACGTGCTCGGGGTCGAGCCGGATCCGCGCATGGCCGCGGTGGCCCGGGCGCACGGTGTCCCTGTCGAGGAGGGCCACTTCGAGAGCTGGGATGCCCGCGGGCGGACCTTCGACCTGATCGTGTCCGGGCAGGCATGGCACTGGATCGAGCCCGAGGCCGGAGCCGCCAAGGCAGGAGCGATTCTTCCGCCCGGTGGCCACCTGGCGGCCTTCTGGAATCTCGGCACGCACGAGCCGGCGACGCTCGCTGCGCTCGAGCCGGTGTACCGCAGTCTGGCGCCGGAGATCGCAGACACCACCACCGCGCTGCACACTCCGGCGGGCGGCGACGCCTGGCGCGTGTCGGCGCTGAGTGATTCCGGCCTCTTCCACCCCGTCGAGTCGCGCGCCTACACGTGGGAAGCGCGCTACACGCGCGACCAGTGGCTCGACTTCATCGCCACGCACAGCGACCACGCCGGCCTCTCCGCGGAGCGCCGCGCCGCCGTGATGGCCGCGGTCAGCGCGGCGATTGACGCCATGCGCGAACCGCTGACGATGCACTACCGCACGGTGCTCATCCTGGCCACCCGCGCCGCGGCGCGATAGCGCGCCGCGCCGCCGTACCATCGAAACGGTGGCCACGGAGGTTGCGCGTCTGCGCTCCGTCAATCCCGCGACGGGTGAGGAGATCGAAGCGTTCGACATCGCGCGCGCGGACGCCATCGAGTCGCGCCTCGCCGCGGCTGCGGCCGCCGCGGCGCGCTGGCGCGACACACCGCTGCAGCGGCGCACCGACCTGCTGCGCGCGCTCGCCGGCGTGCTCCGCCGCGACCTGACGGTGCACGCCGCGACCATCACCGCGGAGATGGGCAAGCCGATCACCGAGGCGCGCGCCGAGGTGGAGAAGTGCGCATTCTGCTGCGAGTACTTCGCAGACAACGCGGAGGGCTTTCTCGCCGACGAGCAAGCCCCCAGCGACTCGGCCGCGAGCCTCGTCCGCCTCGAGCCTCTGGGGGTGCTGCTCGCGTGCATGCCGTGGAACTTCCCCTACTGGCAGGTGTTCCGCTCCATCGCGCCCGCGCTGGCGGCGGGCAACGCGGTCGTGCTCAAGCACGCGAGCAACGTCACGCGCTGCGGCATGCGCATCGAAGATGCGGTGCGCGAAGCGGGCGTCCCCGACTCCGTCTTCAGCTTCCTGCCCGTGCCCGCCGGCACCGTGGCGGCGCTGATCGCCGACCCACGCATCAGCGCCGTCAGCCTCACGGGCAGCACCGAGGCGGGCCGAAAGGTGGCGGCGGTGGCGGGCGAGCACATCAAGAAGTGCGTGCTCGAGCTGGGCGGCTCGGACGCGTTCATCGTCCTCGCCGACGCCGACATCGCAGCCGCCGCGCAGGTGGGCGCGCGCTCGAGGTTCCAGAACGCGGGCCAGAGCTGCATCGCTGCAAAGCGGTTCATCGTGGAGGAGTCAGTGGCCGGTGATTTCGAGGAGCAGCTGGTGCAACACGCGCAGCGCATCAACCTCGGCGATCCCCGTCGCGATGAGACGCAGATGGGGCCGCTGGCCCGGGCCGACCTGCGCGACACGGTGGAGCGCCAGCTGCGCGAGTCGACGGCGCGCGGCGCGCGCCTGCGCAGCGGCGGGACGCGGCCCGAACTCCCCGGCTTCTACCTTGAGCCCGCCGTGCTCACCGACTGCGACGTCAGCATGCCGGCGTTCATCGAGGAGACGTTCGGCCCACTGGCGGCGGTCACCCGCGTGCGAGACGAGGCTGAGGCCGTCGACGTCGCCAACCACAGCCAGTTCGGCCTCGGTGGCAATGTGTGGACCGGGGACCACGAGCGCGGGCTTTCCATCGCCGCCCGCCTGCGCACCGGCGGCGTGTTCATCAACGGCATGACGCACTCGGATCCGCGTCTGCCATTCGGTGGGGTGCGCGAGTCCGGGTACGGGCGCGAGCTGCACCGCTTCGGCATCCACGAGTTCGTCAACGTCAAGACAATCTGGCACGCGGATTCCGGCTGAACGGCGGCGGCGGCGGCCGGAACGTCCGGCGGTCACGCGCGTTCCATGGGAGGGAGATCGACGGCACAGAGCCCTGACCTGACAGAGAATGAGCCCGAGCCAGGCGATGAGATGCACGCACACCCAACGAGCAAGATTCGGCGCGCGCTGACCGCGGTCAGCCTCACGGCGCTCTGCGCGGCGTCAGCCGCGCTCACCACCGTCGTGGTGCGCCCCAGCACAACCGCGCCCGCTGCCGCAATCGCGGTGGACTCGTCCACATTCGCGCCGCCGTCTCAGGCGCTGGAGTCAGCCGCGCCACCACCGGCCGCTGCGCCGCCGCTCGCTGCTCCGCCGGCGCTCGTCTCCGCGGTGGGCTCGTGCGTCCAGGTCCCGATCCTCGTGTACCACTACATCCGGATCAACACGAACCCTGCCGACCATCTCGGCTACGAGCTGTCGGTCACGCCGAATGAGTTTCGCGAGCAGATGGACTGGCTGCGCCAGGCCGGCGGCCATCCGATCACGTTTGCCCAGCTGTTCGACGCATTGCGCGGCGCGCACGCGCTCCCCTCACGTCCGGTGCTGCTCACCTTTGACGACGGATATGACAACTTCGCCACCGTCGCCGCGCCGGACCTGGCGCACGAGGGCTTTGTCGCCACCGCGTACGTGGTCAGCGGCTTCATCGGCCGCCCCTATTACATGAGCGCCGCGCAGGTCCGTCAGGTGGCGTCGATGGGCATGGTGATCGGGGCGCACACGGTCCACCATCTGCGTCTCACCGCGTTGCCGCCGCAGGCGGCGGCGATCGAGATCAAGGCGTCGAAGCTCGCGCTGGAGCAGCTGCTGGGACGCCCCGTGTCCGACTTCGCGTATCCGTATGGGAGCTGGAGCCCCGCGCTTGCGGCGATGGTGGCCCAGGACGGTTTCAACGACGCCACCACGCTCGACTACGGGGCCACGCAGTGCCTTGCGCAGGCGTTCTCCATGCGCCGCATCCGGGTGACGGGCGACGACACCGTCTGGAGCTTCGCCGCAAAGGCCGGCGTCGCCGCGCCCCCGGTCAACTGGGTGGACGCGCAGCTGCGAGCATTCCTGTCATCCGCTCCGAGCGCGCCCTACACGCGAGCGCGCTGAGCGCAGAGGGCACGCTCCGGCTGCCATCCTTGCGCGCTGTGCAGTCCGACAGCGGCGCGGTGAGCGTGTCGCAAGCCCTCCGCGACGCCGCCGGCGCGATCGGCCGCTCACGCTCGATCGACCATTGGCGGCCGGTCATGTCCCGCTACGACGCCGAGGAGCTGATGGCCGCCGTGCTGGGCAAGCCGCTGGACGGTGACTCGAGGCGCCAGGAGCTGAGCGGAGATCAGCGGCGCCGGTACAGCTCGATGGTGGCGCGACGTGTCGCCGGCGAGCCGGTGGCGCAGATCGTCGGGGCCATCTGGTTCCGCGGGCTCTCACTGCACGTGCGCCGCGGAGTGTTCGGACCGCGCTCGTCGAGTGAGCTGCTCGCCGCCGAGGCGATACGCGCGCTGCGCCGCCGCCGTCGCGGCCGCGTTGCGGTGGACGTGGCGACCGGCTCCGGCCCCGTCGCGCTCGCTGTTGCGCACGAGGTTCCCGACGCGGAGGTGTGGGGAGTCGACATCTCGGCGGAGGCGGTCAAGCTCGGGCGGCAGAACGCGCGCCGCCTGCACATCGACAATGTGCATTTCAAGGTCAGCGACATGCTCGACGCCCTGCCGTCGCGCATGCGTGACGGGGTGGACGTCCTGACCATCCATCCACCCTATGTCGCGCGCCGCGAGGTGCGCACGCTGCCGCGCGAGATCCGCGAGTTCGAGCCGATTCATTCGCTCACGGACGGCTCCGACGACGGTCTCGGCCTGGTCCGCAGGCTGGCCGGCGACGCCCACGAGTGGCTGCGCCCCGGCGGCGTCCTGCTCGTCGAGATCGGGACATACCTGTCCCGATCCACTCAGACTGCGCTGCGCAAGGCGGGGCTGAGCGACGTCAGATGGACGAAGGACTCGCTGGGCGTGACGCGGGTGGTGTCGGGGCGCCGCTCGCGCTGAGCGCGGACAGCTCAGCTGCCTGCGCCGCCTCCAGCTCCTCCCACAGCGCATCGGGCTGGCTTTCCGTCGCGCGCACGTGGCCAAAGGCCACGCGGATCACGTAGCGATCTCGCACGCGCGTGTGCGACAGGAAGAAGCGTCCTGCCTCGTTGACCCTGCGCATCACCCGCTCACTGAGCGCGTCCAGCTGGCTCTCGTCAGTGACGCCGCTCGGGTGGGCGCGCAGGCACACGACGCTCAGCGGCGCGGGCGCCATCAGCTCCCAGCGCGCGCTCGCCTCGACGAGCGCAGCCAGCCGCCGTGCCATCTCGCAGTGCCGGCGGATCAGCTGCACGATCCCTTCTCGGCCGAAGCGGCGCAGAACCAGCCACAGCTTGAGCGCACGGAATCGCCGCCCCAGCGACATGCCGTAATCCATGAGGTCTGGTGCGTCCTCCGGCGCGCGCGCGTCGCTGCGCAGGTACTCGGGCACCAGCGAGAAGGCGGCGCGGAGCACGTCGGGACGGCGCGTCCAGAGCACGCTGCAGTCGATCGGCGTGAAGAGCCACTTGTGCGGGTTGACCACGATCGAGTCACCCCGTTCAGCGCCACCGAGCACCCAGGCGAGCTCGGGGACGATCGCCGCGGCGCCACCGTACGCCGCGTCGACGTGCAGCCACACGCCATGCTCCCCGCACACGTCTGCGACGTCACGCACCGAGTCGACGCTCGTGGTCGAGGTGGTTCCCACCGTGGCGACCACCGCCATGGGGCGCACACCGGCTGCCACGTCTTCCTCGAGCGCACGCCGCAACGCCCCCGGGTCGATGCGATACGCATCATCCACGGCGATGCGCCGAACGCCGCGCGTGCCGAGCCCCAGCACCAGACAGGCCTTGTCGACGGACGAATGTGCCTCGGCCGACGCGTAGACGCGCAGCTGGGGCAGATCGTTCCTGCCGCTCATGCCGGCGTCGCGGATGCGCAGATCCGTCAGCGACTCGCGGGCCGCCGCCAGCGCGTACAGCGTGCTGGACGACGCGGTGTCGTTGATGACGCCGAACAGCGGCTCGGGCAATCCCAGCAGCCGGCGCAGCCAATCGACGACGACCTGCTCCAGCTCCGTCGCCGCGGGGGAGGTGCGCCACAGCATCGCGTTGACGTTGAACGCCGCTGACAGCATCTCTCCGAGCACGCCCGCAGCCGAGCTGCTCGACGCGAAGTACGCGAAGAATCCGGGCGAGTTCCAGTGCGTCGTGGCAGGAACAATGAGACGGTCGAGGTCGGCGAGCACCGCGTCGAGGTCTTCTGCAGTGTCGGGCGCGTGTGCGGGCAGCTGCTCGCGCAGCCAGCCCGGCGGGGTTCGCGCCAGCACCGGATGTTGTTCGATGTCGCGCAGGTATGCGGCCATCCACTCCGCCACGCGCTGCGCGGCGGCCTCGAACTCGTCGACGCGCATGTCGCCGAGGCTGGGATCGGGCATGGGCTGGCGAACTGTAGACTGACCGGCGCGATGACCGTATCGCTGTCTGTCGCCGACCTGATGCACAAACCCGCGGTGGTCGTCAGCGACGGCGTCACCCTCGCCGCCGCCACGAAGGTGCTCGACGAGGCCAATGTGGGCGCCGCCGCGGTGCTTGACAGCGCCGAGCACCTGGTGGGGATGGTGAGCGAGCGCGACCTGCTGCGGTCGGTGGGCCATGGCATCGACCCGGCGACGGCGCCGGTGGCCGACGTGATGACGCGTGACCCGGTGACGCTCTCCATCGACGATCCGGTGGCGAAGGCGATGGAGATCTTCCGCGAGCGGCGCTTCCGGCACCTGCCCGTGCTGGATGGCGACCGCGTCGCCGGCATCCTGTCGATCCGCCACGTGGTGCGCGTGGCGCACATCGAGGACGTGCAGCCGGCTGGCTCGGCGCCGTCAGGTCTGGCTCCGCGCGGCCTCGAGGGAGTCGCGGTGGCGGAGACGTCGGTGGGGGACGTGCGCGGCGAGCAGGGGTTCTTCCACTACCGCGGATACAACGCCACAGAGCTGGCGCGGCGCTGCTCGTTCGAGCAGGTGTGGCATCTGCTCGTCGAGGGCGACCTCCCCGACGAGCGGCAGCTCAGCGACTTCACGGCGCGCGCAGTGGCGGCGCGCCGCCTTCCGGAGGGCATCGCCGACCTGCTGCGCGGCATCGCGGTGCTGCCCAACTACACGGCGCTGTCGGCGTTGCGCTCGGCGGTGTCGATAACCGCGGCGGCGCTCGGCTCGCAGCCGACACTCGACCTGACCGCGGGGCAGGTCCGCACCGACTGCCTCCGCATCGCGTCGCTGGTGCCGGTGCTGCTCATGCGCTTGCACCGCCACCATCGCGGGCTGCCGCCGGTGGAGCCGGACCCGGAGCTGGGCTATGCCGCCGCGTATCTGCAGATGCTCACCGGCGAGCGTCCCAGCGACCGGGCTGCGCGCGCGTTGGAGCAGTACCTCATCCTCACCATGGACCACGGGTTCAACTCGTCCACGTTCACCTCGCGCGTCATCACGTCGACGGGATCGGACATCGGCTCCGCGCTGACCGGCGCCATCGGCGCGCTGGCCGGACCGCTGCACGGCGGCGCGCCGTCGCGCGCGCTGGCCATGCTCGACGCCATCGGCACGCCGGACCGCGCCGAGGCGTACCTGCGCACGGAGATCCAGGCGGGCCAGCGCCTGATGGGGTTCGGCCACCGCGTGTACAAGACAGACGACCCACGGTCAACGCTGTTGCGCGACGTGGCCACCGAGCTGGGGGGTCCGCAGGTCGAGTTCGCTCGCCATGTCGAGGCGACGGCGCTCCGCGTGCTCGAGGAGCTGAAGCCGGGACGGCGCCTTTACACGAACGTCGAGTTCTACGCCGGCGTGGTCATGAACAGCGTCGGGGTGCCGCGCGACATGTTCACGCCGACATTCGCGTGCAGCCGCACCGTGGGCTGGACGGCGGCCATCGCGGAACAGGCCGCGAACAACCGCCTGATCCGTCCCTCCGCGCTGTACGTCGGGCCGCCCGCGCCACGCGAGCTGCCGGAGGGCTACGGCGCCGCGCTCGCGGCGTCGCATGTGACGACGCGGTAGCGTCCGATCTGACGGCGCGTGCGAGTTGTTACCCGCTCGCGACCCTGCGGCTGGCATCCACAACGCTGTCGTAGCGCACACTGCGATGCGTGTCGCCCCACACAATCTGCCTCCGCGTCGCGCTGCTCATCAACGCAGCTGCCGGCTCGCTGGGCAGCCGTTTGAAGCGGGAGCGCGGTCAGGGCCTGGTCGAATATTCGTTGATCCTGATCCTGATTGCGGTGGTGCTGGTCCTGATCGTCGGCGTCGTCGGCCGCCGTGTGGGCAACGACTTCTCCAACGTCAGCAGCGGCCTGGGAACGTAGCCGGCCTCAGCCCTCGCGCTCGTCGTCGTCGCGCAGCGTGGGGTGCTTGGTGACGTCGTCATCCTCGCGCTGAACCGGAGCCGTCACCTTCACCACGGGCGCGTTGCCCGCGCCCGGCCCCACACCGGACTCTTCGCGCCGAGTAACGGTGTCGCCGGCCTCGTCAGCCTGCACCTGCTCGTCGATTCCCTCCCTGGTGGAGTCGGGAGCGGCATCCCTGTCGCCGTGCTGCGCCGTGTCGTCTGGCATCGATGACACCGTAGCGGACGCGTACCGCCGCTCGCCGCGCAGATGCCACAGCACAGCGTGCGGCGCGAAGCGGTGCGCCAGTGAGGCTGCGATGGCGCTGGGGATGAGAAAGAGGATGAAGCCCGCCAGCGACAGCGTGACGATGCCGTAGACGGCGAACGTCAGCAGGCCGCACGCGAGCATGCCGAGGGATGCCGTGCGCCGCACCGCTGCGATGTAGCGCTCCCGCCCGAAGCGTTCCGGAGGTCGCATCGCGGTGAGCACCGTCAGCGACGCTGTGTTCACGACAGCCGCGATGCCACCGGCGATGGCGCCGAGCTCAGCGCCGACGCCGGCAAAGGTGAAGATGAAGGTGACCTGCAGGGGGATCAGAAACAGGCCGTACACCGCTGCGTAGGCCGCGCCGGTCGCCGTTCCCAGCGCCACGCTCCATGCCGCTGCGCGCCACGCGATCCCCAGGTACACGCTGTTGAGGCGCATGCCTCACGGCGTGCGCGGTGGCAGCGCTCGCTGCGAGTCGCCGGTCATCGCGGCAAAGGATAGACCGCGCACGGTGGAGCCGACGGGGAGATTCGAACTCCCGGCCAGCGGTTTACGAAACCGCTGCTCTACCACTGAGCTACGTCGGCGCGCGATCGGCGTGACGCGGTGTGCCGGTCCACCATATCGTAGCGGGTGCTCTCATGAGCCGCGCCGGAATCCTCGCCCTGCTCGCCGCCTTCGTCGTCGGTGTCGGCGTGCTTGCGTGGCTGGGGCCCGGCAACGGCGTGCATTCGCTGACCACGCCCCCGCCGGCGACGCCGACACCGCGGCCGCACGTCCCCTGCGAGGTGGTGCTCACGGGAGACGTGAAGGACTGCGGGATCCCGGTTTCGGACCCGGCCACGCGGAGTGCATGCGTCGCCGCTGGGAACGTGCTGCGCGCAACGATGCGCCTGCGCGGGAACGCGCGCGACTACGTGCTGTCAATCGCGATGGTCGGCTGGTATCACGGCGCATCCACGTACCAGCTCTGGCCGTGGGGTCAGACGAGCCTCACGGCACCCGATGTGCCCAAGGTCGCGTTGCAGTTCGACAGTGGCGCCATCTGGGAGTCGAGCGATGGGAGCATGACGGTCGCCGCCGGGGGACAGTCGGGCACGCTGGATGCGCGCCTTGGCTACGTCAGCGGACTCCCCGAGGCACCGCTCGGCCTCCTGACACTCAGCGGCAGCTGGAGCTGCGTCTAGAAGTGGTCGGGCATCCAGACGGGACGGCGCTCAATCAGCTCGTCCATCCTTCGCAGCGATTCATCGTCCCCCTCCATCAGGCCCAACCGCGGTCCGTCGGCGGCGCGCAGCGTGCCCGCATACCACGCCGAGAACGCAGAGATCCCGCAGCGCACGTGCGCGTCGCCACCACCTGGCGTCGCGGTGGCGCGTCCGTCCGACACCTCGAGCTCAAAAGGCTCCGTCGCGTCGGTTGCCGGGTCTGCGACCTCAATGCATACGCGTCCTGACGTGGCCGCCGCCCAGCCGCGCGCCTGCACCGCACGGGGCACGTCGACGATTCGCTGCATCCAGCAGATGCCGCCCTTGGTTGTGACCGACTTCGACGCGTCGGCGAGCACGTACAGAAGGTCATTGCGACTCTGCAGGCAGGAGTGAAAGGCGATCTCCTGGTGCAGCGACTCGTTGCCGGCGAGCACAGCGAGCAATCCGCGCAGCGCGTTGCTGGTCGCGGCCACGAACTCCTCGACGGCGACGTGGCTGTCAGAGGTGTATCGGTATCGCGTGTACCCCGTAAGCCGCCCTCGCTCGGACCATCCGTGGAGAAAGAGATGCTCGGGCGGCGCGTCGAAGCCCGCCTCCACCGCGGCCCACCAGTCGGGGCGATCCAGGGGACCGTCCCAGCGCGGCAGGAACTCGCGCCGCATCGCCTCGATGTCAGCAGCCGGTGGCTCGGCAACGGGCTCGCCTTCGCCGCGCAACGACGACAGCGCCGCGGTGCGAACCTCGTGCTGCAGCGACCGGTCGACCACCTCCCAGCCCCACCGCCGGTAGAGGCTGACGGTCGCGGCGTAGAGCGGCGCGACAGCGCCACCGCCGTCGCGCGCCACGCGCACCAGGTCGCGCATCAGCGCGCCCGCAACCCCGCGGCGCCGCCACATCGGGCTCACCGCCACGCCGACGACGCAGTCCGCCGGCACGCTGCGCCCGCCGTAGAACTGGCCGGCACGGATCAGCGCATACATGCCCACCGCCTCGTCGCCCATGCGGGCCATGCGAAAGCGCACGTGCGGACGCGATGCCGCGACCCAGCGCTCGGAGCGTTCGCGCGGCGCGCCGAATCCCTGCGAGTCGAGGTCGATCAGCCGCTCGTAGTCGGCGTCGTTTCGCGGGTCATCGATGACGAGCTCGGGCATGCGCCGCAGGCTCGCACAATCGCTGGAGGAGACGTTTCAGCCCGCGGCGGGCCCGCTGTCGTCATCCTGTGGCGCCGCTTCCAACCGCGCCGCCGGCGTCGCCGGCCCCAGACCCAGCTCCTGCTTCATGGCGGCGAGGCGCTGGTCCACCGTCTGGCCGATCTCCTGCGCGCGCACCTGTGCTTCGATCGCCTCCACGCCGCCGGCGCCGAGCCGCCCCAGCACACCCGAGTCGGCCAGCTCGTTGACCGCCTCGGCGCGCGCCTGCGTGCTCAGCATCTTGTCGCGCGCGCGCTCCAACAGCAGCTGCACCTCATCCATCTCCTTGGAGATGCCGGCGGTGGTCTCACCCGCGTGCACGGTCGCCTTGGCCGCGCTGTACTGCGCTTTCAGCGTCTCCTTCTGCGTGCGCATCGCGGTGACGCGCGCCTGGAGCCGCTCTCCCGCGACCTGCAGGTTCTCGCGCTGATGGGTGAGCGCGTCGATCTGCAGGCGCAGTCCCTGCAGCTGCCCTTCGACGAGCTCGCTCTGCGTCAACGCGCTGGCGGCCACCTCTTCGCGGTCCTGCTCCAGCGCGCGCCGTGCCAGGCCCTCGAGCCGGGTGCGGTTGGACTCGATCTGCCGCGCCTGGATCTCAAGCTGCTTCTGGGCGGTGACGACGTCGGCGATGCCGCGGCGCACGCGCTGCAGCGCCTCCAGCTGCTTCTCGTACGCGAGGTCGAGCGCATCCCCCGGGTTCTCGAGGTTGTCGAGCGCCCGGTTCGCCCTGGCCCGGAAGACCAGCTTGGCTCGCTGCCAGAGTCCCACGACCCAATTGTCGGGGTTCGTGAGTGGTTTGAGACCTGTCTGGCTACCCTGTAGGCGCGATGGAGCAGCCCAGTCCCGCCGGCGCGGTGGCCGAACCCCGGCACCTCCCGCCCTACGACCCGGCCGCGGTTGAAGCCAAGTGGCGCCGCATCTGGGACGAGCGTGGCGACTACCGGGTCGACCTCGACGAGGCGGAGCGTCCCTTCTACAACCTGATGATGTTCCCCTACCCGTCGGCGGAAGGGCTGCATGTGGGGCACATCATTCCCTTCGCGGGCGCGGACATCTATGGGCGGTGGCGCCGGCTCAAGGGCGACGACGTCTTCGAGCCGATGGGGTTCGACGCCTTCGGCATCCACTCCGAGAACTACGCGCTGAAGATCGGCGAGCATCCCGCGATCGTTATGCGCCGCGCCGTCAACAACTTTCGAGAGAACCA
>JAFARE010000034.1 GCA_019245575.1 Candidatus Dormiibacterota bacterium
TTCGCGTACACCGTGTACGACAACGACCTGCGCAGCAGCGCGCTCACCCCGGGTCCGACGCAGACGCCGCTGCCGCCTCCAACCGGCCCCTGACCAGGCGCTGACGCGGCGGCTCGGGCGCCGCGCGGACATCCGCCTCCAGCCAGAGCACCGCGCAGCCGCGCGCCGCCTCGTCGCGGGCCAGCGCGACCACCGCGTCCGCCGCGCGCTGGGCCAGCCCGACCGCGGGCGCGTCCAGCACCAGCGCCTTGGGCGTGGCGGCCCAGGCGCAGGCGACCTGGAGCAACTGCTGCTCACCGCCGGAGAGCAGCTGAGCGAAGATGCGGCGTCGCGGTTCGAGCTCGGGGAAGCGGTCCAGCGCCTCGTGCGCCCGGGCCCCGGCACCCGCGGCCAGCGCCAGCGCCTCGGCAACGGTCACGCCGGTGATTCGGCCCGCGTCTCGCACTGCGACCGCCAGGCCCAGCCGGCGTCTGCGCGACGGTGTGCCACCGGCGGCGGCGCCGCCGACCTTCACCGTGCCGCCGGCGGCGAGCATCCCGCCGAGGACGCTCGCCAGCGCCGACTTGCCGCTCCCGGCGTCGCCGCTCAGCACCACGAGCTCACCAGCGGGGACGTCCAGGGCGCCCACGTCGAGGATCAATCGTCCGCCGGTGCGTGCCTGCAGGTCGCGGACCTCGAGCCCCGCGCTCACAGCATGGCCTCGGCGGCCGCGGGCGCGGCGGGCGCCCAGCCCGGCCGCTCCAGCGTGACCACCCGGGCGGCCATCGCCGCGACCGCCTCGCGGTCGTGCTCCGCCAGCACCACGGTGAGCCCGGCGCCCGCCGCCGCGCGCAGGCATGACACGGCGGCGGCACGGTGCGCGTCGTCGAGCCCGGCCAGCGGCTCGTCACAGAGCAGCACGGAGGGCGCCGCGAGCAGCACTCGAGCCAGGTCGAGCAGCCGTCGCGGGCCCGACGAAAGGTCGCCGCACATCACACCCGCCACCGGCGCCATCGCCAGACGCTCCAGCCACGCGCTGGCGGCTGCCCGGGCGGAATCCCGGCTGCGCCCGCGGCGCGCCGCAAGCTCCAGTGTCTCGCGGACGGTGCAGGTTGCGAAGCCACCACCCTCCTGGGGCAGGAGAACCACGCGCTCACCCGAGGCGAGGCGCCGTCCGCTGAGCTCGCGCAGGAGCGTCGTCTTCCCCGCGCCATTGGGCCCGACGACCGCCGTGATGCTGCCGGGCTCGGCGCTGAGAGCGGGCGAATCCAGCAGGAGCTCGCCGCTGGGCGCGCGCACCTGCGTGGGCGCCACGTCGAGCCGCGCACCGGCCATCGCCTCCAGCGGCCACGGCTTGCCGGGATCGATAGACAGGTCGCGCTCCCGCCCGCGAGCCGCGCCGCCCGGCAGGAGCGTGAACAGCGCCGCCACCGCGAGCAGGCCGGTCGCCAGGGACATCGCGTCAGGTGGCCCCTGCCACCCCGCGGCGGGAAGGACGAGGCCGCCGACCACGCCGATGGCGATGGCCACCAGCGCGGCTCCGAGCGGTTGCCTCCCGGCGGCGAACGCGGCGAGCAGCGGCAGGGCGGCGGCGTCAGCCGCGAACGCCTGCGGCGTGGCCACGCGCGCGATGTGCGCACCCAGGGCACCGCTCAGCCCGGCCAGCGCGCCCGCGGTGGCCAGGACCGCAATCTGGCCGGCGACGGGGCGGAGCCCTGAGGCCGCAGCGCGCGCCTGATCGCTGCCGATGGCGCGCCATCGCGCGCCCACGTGCGAGGCGAGCAGCAGCGCCGCGCCGGCGCCGCTCAGGACGCCCACTGCGAGCATGAGGTGGAAGTCGCCCAGCGGCGTGAGCACGGCTGTCTTCGCCGCACCGAGAGCCACGGACACGCCCTGCAGCGGTCCGAGCCCCGCCTGCGCACCCGTGATGTCGGGGAGCGCCTGCACCGCCGCCGCACCGGCCAGCGCGAGCAGCAGCGTGGCGATGAGAAACGCGGTGGCGTCGAGCCGCGCGCTGAGGGCTGCGGCGGCAGCGCCGAGCGCGGCGCCGGCGAGCGTGCCGATGGCGATGGACGCGAGCACCGGCACCCCGCGCAGCGACAGGGCCGCGCTGACATAGGCGGCCGCGCCCGCCAGCGCCGTCGCCATCAGCGGCGGCCGTCCCGCCGCCATCGCCAGGGCCGCACCCGCCGCGGGTCCGGCCAGCGCAAGCGCCAGCGCAGCGCGGTCCAAGTTGGCCGCCGGCGCCAGCGCCGGGTAGATGAAGGCGGTGGCGATCGCCGCGACGGCGAGCAACGCCAGGCGGTTCCTCATCGCCACACCGCCATCGCGATGAGCCCGACGGCCGCGATGTCGCTGAGCGCCTCGCCGCCGCCGCCCAGGAAGTACCCGCCCACCACCTCGACCGCGGCGATGATGAGCGCCGGCAGCACGACCCGCTGCGGGGCCCTCGGACCCGCGGCGGCGGCCGCCGCGATGCCGCGCAGCGCCAGCGTGACGCCGCCCGCGGCTGCGAGCGGGAAGCGGCCCGCGCCGAGCAGGGCCGCGGCGGTGGCCAGCGCACCGCCGACGCCGAACGCAAGCGCGCGCATGGCACCGGTGTCGACGCCGATGCGCTCGGCCATGCTGGGCGACGCGGCGGTGATGCGGAGTGCCGCACCCAGCGACGTGATGCGCAGGGTCAGCGCGCCCGCCACCGCCACCGCCGCGACCACGGCGATGGTGACCAGGTCCGCCACGTGCACCAGTCCACCCGCCACCTGCAGCGTGCCGCCCACTGTCGGGAACGCATACGCCGAGCGTGGGAACACGCCCTGCAGCGCTTCGCGCAGCACCACGGCGGCGGCGATGAGCAGCACGGCGGCGAGCAGCGGACTGCTGCTCGCCGGCGCCACCAGGCCGCGCTCAGCCGCGGCGGAGAGCAGCGCGCCCAGGGTGAGCCCGGCGATCACGCCGATCCACAGCGGCCAGCCGCCCTGCACCGCGGCCGACGCGACCAGCGCACCCGCGATCGCAACCTGGCCGATGGCGAGGTGATACGTGCCGCTGCCGCTGAACGCCAGCGACACGGCGAGTCCCACGAGTGCATACAGCGACGCCGCCGCGATGCAGTCCACCGCCAGCTGGACGACGATGCCCACGCTCATGCGATGGCTCCGCTCCTGGCGGCGGTCGGCGTGGGCATGCGGCTCAGGCGGTGGCCAGCTCGATCGAGCCCGTCGCGTACAGCGGCGGCCACACCACCGGCCAGGCGCCGCCGTTCTGCCACTGCCAGATCACCGCTGCGGCGCGCGTGTTCTGCCCCAGCTGCGCGCCGCTCGAGGAGAAGCGCACGCCCGCGCCGTTGGGCAGGCTGCGGTCGGGCAGATTCAATGCGCGGGCCGCGCTCGCGATCGCCTGCGGCTGGAATGACGTTGCCCGGGGCAGCACGTCGTGGAACAGGACCCACGCCGCGCTGAAACCCGAGATGCCCTCCTCACTCGGCGCGCGGCCGGTCTGCTGCTCCCACGTCGACGCGAATGTGGCGTACAGGGCGCGAGCCTGACCGTTCAACGCCCGCGGATTGAAGCCGTTGGGCGGCCTGTCGGACGCGAACACACCGACGGCGTCCGGTCCGAGCGCCTCGCCGAAGTCCGGCAGGCACTGGGCCATCGTTGTGCCCAGAAATGCCTGCACGTGCAGGCCGGCGGCGAGAAACGCGCGGCGGAATGCGATGCCGTCGGGGATGTGCGAGGACAGCAGCAGGATGTTGGGATGCGCGGCGGACACCGCGGCGACAGTCTCGACCCAGCGTGGCGCGTACGGGTTGTACACGGCCTCACCGGCGAAGACGGCGCCGCCGGCGGCGAGCGCGCGGTGCGCGCCATCCGCCACCGAGTGCGCGTAGGCGTCGTCCGCGGTCACCAGGAAGTAGCGCAGCTGTGCCGCATTTTCGTGCAGGCGGGGCGCGAGCTGATCCAGCACGAACTGGCCCGAGTTGCCGCCCAGGTCGGCGCCATCGGCGCCGACGCGGAACACGAGTGGCAGCCCGCGGCCGGTGAGCTGGTCCGCCACGGCCCCGGTCTCCCAATACACGATGCCGCGTCGCGAGACAGCGGCAGCAGCGGGAATCGACAATTCCGATGAGTAAGCGCCAATGATGGCTGGAACTCCGTCGGCAGCGAGGCTGCTCGCGGCGGTCGCGGCCTGCGACGCACTCTCGACATCGCGCAGGTCGAGCGTGATCTGCGCGCCGCGCACTCCTCCGGCCTGGTTGACGAGCTGCGCCGCGATCTCTGCGCCGCGCAGCTCGTCAGAGGCGAGGCCGGCCGCGTCTCCGTGCAGCGGGAACATGGCGCCGATGCGCAGTTGCGTCTGCGCCGCAGCGGTCGCGCAGGCGGAGAGAGCGGCCGCCGCCACGACTGCGAGCCCGAGCCCAGCGGCGAGCCGGCGGTCAGGCACCGCTCGTCTTCAGTTCCTCGCGGCGCTTGAGCCAGAAGTCGAGGCGCTCACGGAAGCGGGCGAGCTCCGTGCGCAGGATCGTCACGTCCACCTCGGCGGCCTCCTTGCGCGAACTCGGGTTGTCCATGTCCGAGATCTCGTCGCGCGACTTGTTCAGCACCCCTTCCTTGAAGTCCACCAGCTCAGAGTACGCGTCGATCCAGTGTTTGACGTCGTCCGGGTGACGGCTGTCGGGGTCCTCGCCATGCAGCAGGCTGTTCGGCTCCACCGCGCGCCGCGCGGCGTCGCGCGCGTCCTCGCGCTGGGGTGCGCCCTCTTCAATGATCACTGCAGCTCTCTGTCACCGGATTGCCGCGGCCAACCCTAGCACCGTTCAGGTGGCACCATCTGTGCGTGGGGTTGCAGCGAGCGGTGATGCCAAGACTCGTCGCGGGGGTGTCGGGCGGCCTGATCGCGCTCGTCGTCTTCATCGTCGTCGCGCTGCTCGCGTCCGGCCCCGTGACCAACGGCAACGAGCTGCCGCTTAGCAGCCTGCAGGCGCTGGCCAGCGCGGGGCACGTGGAGTCCGCCGTCATCTACGAGGTCGACCACCGGGTCACGGGCGCCTACCTCGCCTCAGCCCAGGCGCCCCCCGTGGAGTACTGGGTCGCGATTCCCTCCGCCGACACCGAGATGCCGGGGCTGGTCGACCGGCTGAGCGCAGCCGGCGCCACCGTCACCGTCGAGCCGCAATCCGGGAAGGCCGCGATCCTGTTCGTGGCGACGTACATCGCGCCGACGCTCGCCGCGTCGTGCCTCATCGCATTGCTCGTGCTGCTCCTGCGCGGGGGGTTGCCCGCGGTGCGCGTGGGCCTGCGAGCCCGGTCGGGCGCCGCCCGCCAGCGCCAGACATTCGCCGAGGTGGCCGGCGCCACGGCGGCGGTGGAGGCGCTGGGCGAGGCCGTCGCGTACCTGCGCGCGCCGGCGCGGTGGGCCGGCCGCACCGACATCCCGCGGGCGGTGCTCCTGCACGGCCCGCCCGGCTGCGGCAAGCGGCTGCTGGCCGAGGCGCTGGCGGGCGAGGCGGGGGCGTGGTTCTTCGCCCACAGCGCGGCGGACATGGCCGAGGCGCTGGAGGACGGCCGCGCCGCCGCTGGGCGTGACGCCTTCGCCTGGGCCCGGGCGGCGGCTCCTGCCGTCGTGTTCATCGCGGATCTGGAGGCGGCCGCGCCCGCGGCCGGCGGTGGCCGGCCGCTCAACCAGCTGCTGGTGGAGGTGGCGAGCCTGTCCGCCGGTGACGGCGTGGTCATCGTGGGCGCAGCGCCGAGCCTCGATGTCCTTGACCCGGCGCTCCTTCGCCCCGGGCGTTTCGACCGCCGGATCGCGGTGGACCCGCCCGGCCCCGGGGCGCGCGCAGCCATCCTCGGCAGCCAGGCGCGTCGCCACCCGGTCGATGAGACGGTCGACCTGGGCGACGTCGCGCGGCGCACGCCGGGGCTAGCCGGCGCCGACCTCGTCGCGATCATCGACGCGGCCGCGGGTATCGCCGGCCAGGAGCGCAGGCCGATGCTCACCATCGACGTCGACGAGGCGCTGCACCGGCTCGCCGCCGCGGGCCGTCTCCGCGGCCGGCCGCTGTCAGCGGACGAGCGCCGCCGCGCCGCAGTGCACGAGGCAGGCCATGCCATCGTCGCATCGGCCCTGGGACGCGGCCGTTTCGTGCAGCACGTCTCCATCCTGGTGCACGGAAGGGGCCTGGCTCGCGTGATCGGCGCGCCGGGCGAGCGCGATGTCATGTCGCGCAGCGACCTTCTCGCCGAGCTCACCGTCCTCTGCGCGGGCTTGTCCGCGGAGGAGCTGTACTTCGACGAGCCGAGCACCGGCAGCGAGAACGACCTGGCACGCGCGACGGACCTGGCCCACGCCATCGTGGCGCGCTACGGCATGAGCACCAAGGTCGGGCGCGTGCGCGTCGACACGGCGCCGGCGGGCGCGGAGCTCGCAGACGAGCTGAACCGCGAGGTCCGCCGCCTCATCGACGATGCGACGTCCGCGGCCACTGAGCGCCTGCAGCGCTGCCACGATCCACTGGTTGACCTCGTGCTGCAGCTGGAGCGCGACGAGGTGGTGGAGGGTGTGCAGCTCGGCGACATCCTCATCCGCGCACTGGAGGTGGAGATCGCCGGCATCTCCAACGCGCCGGCGGCGGGCGGCGCGGCGCAGGAGACGCCGCCGGCGCAAACGACTCGGGGACGGCGCCGGTGAGATGCTGTCCAACCAGGAGGTGCAGCGATTGAAGGGTGACCGCGTCGAGGTCGTTGTCGACACCGGGACCGGTACTGCGCAGACATTCGAAATCGCGGCGACCCGGGCCGGGCGCCGTGTCGACGTGACGAGCGGCCGCGGCATCGTCGAGGTCGCCGAGGTGACGCGCACCGGCCAGCCCGTGCGCGTGGGCCGCTTCATGTCGTCGCGCGTGATCGCGGTGGTGGAGCATCCGGCATCGGATGCGGGCGAGGCGCAGGCGCCGCGCCGCCGCAGCACGCGCGTGCAGCAGGAGGAGACGCTGCTCTAGGTGGCGGTGGACGTGTGGGTGCCGGAGCAGACGGCGCCTGAGCTGCGCGCGATGCTGCCGGACGGCATCAGCGTGCACGACCTGCCGCAGCACGGCGAGCTTCCCGCAGCGCTCGGGCATGCGGACATGCTCATCGCGGGGTTCTTCCACGAACGTCCGGCGGAGGCGATCCCGCGACTCGCGGGGCTCCGCGTCGTGCAGAGCCTGTCGGCCGGCGTGGACCTGCTCGTGTCGCGCATCCCCTCGGGCGTGACGCTGTGCGACCGATCCGGCATCCATGACGCGTCGGTGTCGGAATGGGTCGTGATGGCGACGCTCGCGATGCGGCGTCGTCTGCCCGAGCATGTGCTGCAACAGCAGCGCGCTGCGTGGCGCTTCGGCGGCGGATCGGACCTCGAGGGCGCGAATGTGCTCATCGTCGGGCACGGATCCATCGGGCGCGCGCTCGAGGCGCGACTGGCGCCGCTCGGTGCGCGCGTGACGCGGGTCGCGCGCACGAAGCGCGACAGCGTGCACGGCGTCGACGAACTATCGGCGCTGCTGCCCGATGCCGACGTCGTCGTCCTGCTGGTGCCGCTCACTCCCGACACGCGAGGCATGGTCGATGCGGCATTCCTGCAGCGCATGCGCGACGGCGCGCTGCTGGTCAACGCCGCGCGCGGCGCCATCGTGGACACCGACGCGCTGCTCACCGCGCTGCGCGAGGAGCGGATACGCGCCGCGCTCGACGTCACCGACCCGGAGCCCCTGCCGGACGGGCACCCGCTGTGGACCGCTCCGGGCGTGCTCATCACGCCGCACATCGGCGGCGCCGTGTCACGCGTGTTCGAGCGCGGTTGGCGCTTCGCCGGCGAGCAGGTGCGGCGCTACCTCGCCGGGGAACCGCTGCGCAACGTCGTGGTGGACGGATACTGAGTGCGCTCGCCGCTATGCGAGCGCGGCGCGCACATCCGCGGCGAGCTCGTCCATCGCGATGCGCGCGGCCGGCACCAGCGCGGACATGCTCAGGAAGCCGTGGATCTGGCCGTCGTAACGGCGCAGCGTGACGTCCACGCCCGCGGCGCGCATGAGCTCCGCGTAGTGCTCGCCCTGGTCGCGCAGGGGGTCGAACTCGGCGGTGATGACGAGCGCGCGGGGCAGGCCTGCGAGCGACTCCGCCAGCGCGGGTGACGTCAGCGGCGATTCCGCGTCCGCCGCATACTGCTCGTGGAACCAGCGCATGTCGTCGTACGTGAGGAACAGCCCCGTCGCGTTCTCCCGCATCGACGGATACCGCTCCTCGTCGGCGGTCATGTCGGTGACGGGATAGAGCAGCACCTGCAGGCGCAGGCGTCTGCGCGCGTCGGCGTTTGCGTTGTGCGCCACGACCGCGGCCAGGTTGCCGCCCGCGCTGTCTCCCACGACGGCCAGGCCGCTGCCCGCGCCGCCGAGCGTGTCGAGCCGGGGCAGCACCCAGACCAGCGCAGCCAGCGCGTCGTGGACCGCGGCCGGAAAGGGATGCTCCGGCGCCAGCCGGTACGCGACGGACACCACCGTGCAGCCGGACTGCGCGGCGAGGCGGCCGCACAACCGCTCGTGGGAGTCGAGGCTGCCGATGGTGAAGCCGCCGCCGTGGAAGAACAGCACCGTCCCGCGCGCTGTGTTTCCCGGCTCGTACACGCGCACGGGGATCGCGCGGCCGTCTGCCGCGATGGTGTCGGCACGCACCGTCACGGTGTCGGGCACCGGCAGGTCGAGCACCGCGCCGCGGTCCAAAGCAATGCGTGCCTGTGCGGCGCCGACCTCGCGCAGCGGACGCGGCTCCGCGTGCGCGATGTAGTCGAGGACGGTGCGCGCGGCCGGGTCCAGACCGGCTGGCAGCGGCGCGGTGTCGGCGTCCATCGCCTCAGATCATGCCGTCCCGGTGGGATACAGTGCCTGCGTGGCCGCCAAAGCGGAGCGCGTTGCGCTCGTCACGGGCGCGAACTCGGGCATCGGCCTCGCGACGGTGATCGAGCTGGCGCGCCGCGGCTTCCGCTCCGTGGGCACGGTGCGGTCGCCGGCCAAAGCGCGCGCGGTGCATGCGGCCGCGCGCGAGGCGGACGTCGACGTCGAGACGGTGATCCTCGACGTGGCCGACTTGCGCCGCTGTGAGCGCGTGATCGACGACGTGCGTCCATTCGCGCTCGTCAACAACGCCGGCATCAGCAACCTCGGCGCGGTGGAGGACGTCAGCGACGCCGAAGCGCGCATGCAGGTGGAGATCATGCTGCTGGCGCCGATCCGCCTCGCTCGCCTGGCGATTCCGCACATGCGCGAGGCGGGTGAGGGACGCGTCGTCAACATCTCCTCGATCTACGGGCTCATGACCACGCCGCTCGCGGGTTGGTACCAGGCGTGCAAGCACGGTCTGGAGGCCGTGAGCGACGCGCTGCGCATGGAGGTGGCGCGCGACGGCGTGCGCGTCAGCCTCGTCGAGCCTGGCGGCTTCGACACCGCCATCTGGGAGCAGGGGGCCGACGCGGTCGCGCGCCGTGGGGACTCGCGTTACGCGAGGCCGTACGAGCGCACGCTCCAGGGCGTGCAGTTCGCGCGTCCCGCGATGGGCAAACCTGAGGGCGTTGCCCGCGTGGTCGCTTCGGCGATCCTTTCGTCGCGGCCGCGGTCACGATACGTGGTCGGATATGACGCTCATGCAGCGCGCCTGTACAGCCGCGTCATGCCCGAGCGGGTGCGCGATCGCCTGGCACGGATGACGCTCGGCCTCTGAGCGTGAGGCGCCGTCCGGTGCGTCTGTGCCAAGATCGCAATGGTCGCTCTGACTGCATCGCGCAGCCGAGGCGCCACTTCGTGTGGGAGGCGATTCGGGGATGGCAATTCTCGAGGGGATTGCGGCGGAGTGGCGGCGCTGCGTGGCCGTCGTCGCCGGAGTCGCGCTGTGCGCGCTGGCGCTGCCGCTCGGCGCGTTCGCGACCTCTCCGGCAGGGTGCAGCCCCAGCGCCGCTCCGGCGCTCTGTCCGCCGGTGGCGTCGCAACCGTTTGCGACGTCGTCATTCAACGCCGATGGCACCGTCACCGTGACCGCGCACGGGACGTACAGCTGGTACGCGCAGCTGATCCTGCAGGCGAGCGGTCAACCGGGTGACGACCGGTGCGGCGGCCGGTACGGCATCGGCTGGTCGATGATCTGGAACGACCCTGCTGATCCGGCTGCCATGACTCTCAGCGGGAACGGCATCAGCGAGGGAGTCGGTTCGAGCGGGAACAGCCTCAACCCGCCCGATGCTTCCGTGCACTACAACGCGAACGATCCGTGCGGCAGTCCGCGGCCCGCCGCCGATCCGAACACGGGAGTGACGCAGACGGTGCCCGTGGGTGAGTGGGGGCCGGCCACCGCCGCTTGCGTGCAGCCGGGGCAGGGCGCGCCCGGGGTCGCCACCTGCCCGGCGACGCCCGGCCACCCGAGCGCTGCACCCGCGCTGGCCGTGGCCGCCAGCTCGCACACGTATGCGTCGACGGCGCAGCTGCCCGCGAGCATCTGCGTCGATCTCTACGTGTTGCAGGCGCCGTACACGCCGGGTGACCCGAACTACAGCATCGCGCAGACGGACAACGCGATCACCGGCGGCGAGTTCGATGCGACCCCGGGCAACGGCTGGTGCTTCTCGCCGTCAGCGAGTACGCCGCCGGGCGCTCCCCCATCGACTCAGTCTGCGTCGCTCGCGGGGCACATCTATCAATGCGCCAAGCCGGGCGTCGACCTCCGCGGCGGCAGCGTCACGTTCAGCGGCATGCCGGCGCGGCCCGCGCCGGTGCGCTTCGGCAGAGTGCAGCCCGGCATGTACCGGGTCAGCGCCAGCGCGCCTCCGGGTTTCGTGTTCGTCAGCTGCGCGAGCAAGGCCTATTCCATCGATGCGGACGGGACGGCCCGCTACCGTCTCCCTGGTCTCTCGGTGCGCCAGGGCGCCACCGGCCTGGCCATCTTCTACGCCGCCCCGGCCGCCGAGCCGCAGGCGCGGAGCGCTCGCACCGCGCGGTTCACGGTCGCGCTCGCGGCGTCGCCGAGCGGATCCGCGCCCACGCGTACGCCCGTGACGTACACGGTCCGGGTCACCAACACCGGTGCCCGCCCGGCGCGGCCCGGTCTCGTCACCGATACGGTGACACTCACCAGCGGGCTGACCGCGATCGTGAGCACAGCGGCGAGCGCCGACATCGGCAGCGTCACCGGTCCGTCCGCGGGCGCGACGCTGACGGCTCCGAGCGCTTCGTGGACCTGGGACCTCTCCACCGTCCAGCTCAGTCCCAGGGCAAGCGCCACCTTCACCGTCGGCCTGCAAGCGCAGAGCCCGGGAACGGTCGCAGACACAGCCCTGCTCGCGAGATCGAACTGCGCGCTCAACGGCGCGACCGGCTGCGAGGTGAGCACGGCTGTCGCCGACCTCGTGCTCACCAAGCAGGTGGATCAGGGTGGCAGCGTCGGCCTCGGCACGAGCCTCAAGTACACGATCGATCTGCAGAACCCCACGGACAACGGCGCGACGGACGTCGTGATGACGGACGTCATGGGCGGCAGCGCCACACCGAGCGTCGACCGTGCGTCGTTCCTCACCACGCCCGCGGTGCTCAACGGCAATGTCGGCTGCACGGTGGCGAATTGCGCCACCTTCACCTGGACGTGGCTTGACGTTGCCGGGCATTCGACGGCGACGCTCGTCTACGACGCGCTCATCGAAGCGCCGGCCGGCGCGCGCGGGTCGGT
>JAFARE010000024.1 GCA_019245575.1 Candidatus Dormiibacterota bacterium
TATGCCGGCATGTCGAAGAGCAGCGTGCTCTCAGCGAGGAGAGAGAAGAACCAGCCGCGGGTCTGGTCCAGGCCTTCGCAGATGAAATCGGCGGGGTGCGTGTGCTCGAACAGCGCCTTGTTCTAGAATGTATAGTGGCGCTGTGCGAACGGCATCGCCCCCGAGTCGTACCAGGCGTCGATGACGTCGGCGACGCGGCGCATCGTTCCGCCACACTGGCACTGCAGGGTCACCTCGTCGATGTGGGGCTTGTGGAGGTCGTCGGCGACGGTGAGCCCGAGCTCGGCGGTGCTGCCCACACAGCGGCGCCGCTCGCACGCCGCACACTCCCAGATGGGCAATGGCGTTCCCCAGTACCGGCTGCGCGAGAGGTTCCAGTCGACGAGGTTCTCCAGCCAGTTGCCCATGCGGCCGTCGCGGATGTGCGCCGGCTGCCAGTTGATGCTGCGATTGAGCTCGAGCAGGCGGTCCTTGCGCGCGGTGGTGCGGATGAACCATGAGTTGAGCGCGTAGTAGAGCAGCGGCGTCTCGCAGCGCCAGCAGAATGGATACGTGTGGCGCACCTCGTCGCTGCGATAGAGATGGCCCTCGGCGCGCAGGTCCTCGATGATCCGCGGATCGGCGTCCTTCACGAAGAGACCGCGATATCGCGTCTGCCCCTCGAGGAAACGCCCGTCCAGACCGACCACGTGCCGCACCGCGACCCCCATCCGCTGGCACAGCTCGAGGTCGGCCACGCCGTACGCGGCCGCCGTGTGCACGATGCCGGTCCCCTCGTCCATGCTCACCAGCTCCGGCGCACCGAGCACAACGAACGCGAGTCCCTCCGGGAGCATGTCGGTGAAGAGCGGCTCGTAGGTGCGGTCGACCAGGTTCGAGCCCGGGAATTCCTCCAGCACCGCGTAGTCGGGATCGAGGACCGACAGGCGTGCCTTGGCCAGGATGTAGCTCTCATCGCCCTGCTGCACCCGCACATATGTCTCGGACGGGTGCACCGCGAGTGCGACGTTGCCGGGCAGCGTCCAGGGTGTCGTGGTCCACGCGAGCATGAACGTCTCGCCGTCGGAGTCTTGGAGGCGGAACTTCGCGTACACCGAGGGGTCGCGCGTGTCCTCCCGATAACCGAGGCTCAGCTCGTGCGACGACAGCGACGTCTGGCAACGTGGGCAGTACGGCGCAACCTTGTACCCCTGATAGAGAAGCCCCGCGTCCCACAGCCGCTTCAGGCTCCACCACACCGACTCGATGTACGTGCCGTCGTACGTGCGGTAGGGATGGTCGAAGTCGAGCCAGAATCCGAGGCGCTCGCTCATCGTGCGCCACTGGTCGATGTACCGGTTCACCGACTCCTTGCACAGCGCGTTGAACCGGTCGACGCCATACGCTTCGATCTCGCGCTTGCCGTTGATCTTCAGCGCGCGCTCGATCTCCAGCTCTACGGGCAACCCATGCGTGTCCCAGCCCGCCTTGCGCTCGACCGAGAACCCCTGCATCTGCTTGTAGCGCGCGAAGACGTCCTTGTACGAGCGCGAGAGGACGTGGTGGATCCCGGGCAGCCCGTTGGCCGTGGGCGGCCCCTCGTAGAAGACGTATGGGGGCGCGTCAGCGCGCCAATCGAGCGTCCGCTCGAAGATCCGGTTGCTCCGCCACAGCTCGAGCACCTCCATCTCGGCCTCGGCGAAGCGGGCGCGGCTGCTGACGGGCGCGTACCGTGGCATCGGCCCAAGGATACCGGCACCCCGTTGACTCAGCCCCCGGCCGGGTGGGATCGTTCGGCCACCCCACGAGGGGCACGGCGGAAGTTGGGAGAGGTGCGATGGCTCAGGTATCGGTTGAGCATCCGAACGCCACGCTGTTCCGGCGAGGATATGAGGCGTTCAATTCCGGCGACATGGACGCGGTGCGCGAGACGTTTGACCAGAACATCGTCTGGCACACCGGTGGTCGCAGCCGCTTCAGCCGCGACTCGCACGGCATCGACGACACGCTCGGCTTCTTCATGGAGCTGATCCAGGCGACCAACGGCACGTTTCACACCGAGGTGCACGACATCATCGCCAACGATGATCACGCTGTCGCGCTGGTGTCGAGCAGCGCCGAGGTCAACGGCCGCAAGATCGAGAGCCGCGCCGCGCACGTGGTGCACGTGAAGGACGGCAAGGTCACCGAGTCCTGGTTCTTCGACGAGGACCCGTACCAGTTCGACGAGGTGTTTCCCGCCTAGGCCCTGAGCGCCGGGCGATCGCCGAAGATGGCGCGTCCGATCCGCACCATCGTGGCGCCCTCCTCCACCGCGACCTCGTAGTCGCCGCTCATGCCCATGCTCAGCTCGGGCAGCGCCCAGCCCGAGCTGCGCTCGAGCCGTTCGCGCAGCGCGCCCAGCCGCTGGAAGCAGGCCCGGGCTTGATCCGCGCCTCCGGGCGGGGCGATCGTCATGAGACCGAGCACGTGCACCCCCGGGAGGCCGGCGGCTGCGCGGAGCAGCGCCTCGGCGTCCGCTTCCGCCACCCCGGTCCGCGCCGCGATGCCGGTGAGCTCCACCTCGATCAACGCAGCCAGCGGAGCGGAGTCACCCGGGCGATGCTCCGCGAGCGCCCGCGCCACGCGCGCGCTGTCGAGCGAGTGCACCGCGTCGAACATCGCTGCGGCGGCCTTCGCCTTGTTCGTCTGCAGATGACCGACCAGGTGCCAGTTCACCTCATGTGTAACGCCGTCGCGCTTGGCCGCGGCCTCCTGCACGCGGTTCTCGCCGATGTCGGTGATCCCGGCCTCGATCGCCTGGTTGATGCGCGCTGCGTCGAATCCCTTGCTGACGGCAATGAGGCGCACGTCCTGCGCGTCACGGCCCGCGCGCCGCGCGGCGGCGTCGATGCGCGCGCGCACGGCCGCGATGTTCGCGGCGATGTCGCCGTGCGCATCATGCACCGCGACGGACTCGGTTACTTGCCGAGGTCGAGCGAGAGCTCCCCGCCATCCTCCTGCGGTCGTCTCCGCCGCCGCTCGGTGCGTGTGCCGGGCGGATGCGCGAGCACCTCCTCGAGGGTCGCGCGCATCTCCTCCGCATCCTTGAAGCTACGGTACACGGAAGCAAAGCGGACGTAGGCGATCTCGTCCAGCTCACGAAGCCGCTCCATCACCATCTCACCGACCTGCCGGCTGGGCACCTCGAGCAGGTTGCGGCTGCGCAGGTCATTCTCGATGTCGTCGACCATCATCTCCAGCCGCGCGTGCGCGAGGTCCCGCTTCTTGGACGCGACGAGCAGACCTCCGAGCAGCTTCGGCCGGCTGAACTCCTCGCGGCGGCCGTCCTTCTTCACCACGAACAGCGCCGGCGCCTCGATGCGCTCGTACGTGGTGAACCGCTTGCCGCAGTGCAGGCACTCACGCCTGCGGCGTATCGCCTCGCCGGTCTCGGAGTCGCGGGAGTCGACGACCTTGGAGTCGACGTGCCCGCAGAAAGGACACTTCATGCCAGCCGCTCATCCGGGAGCGGCACTGGTCACCGCCGATCTCTGAGGAAGGCCGGGATGTCGAGGTCGTCGGCATTGAACGGCCCCACGGGCCGGCCACCCACGTTGAACACCGGCTGCCGCTGGTCTGTGACCACCGGCCGAGCCGCCGGCTCGTACGCGAGCGTGCCGAGGACGTCGATCTGCCCGGTGAAGCCAGTGGCGATCACGGTGATCTTCACCTCGCCCTTCATGTGCTCGTCGATGACCGTGCCGAAGATGATCTGCGCGTCCGGATCCGCCGACTCGCTCACCAGCTGGGCGGCCTCGTTGACCTCGTAGAGGGTGAGGTCCGAGCCGCCGGTGACGTTGAGCAGGATGCCCTTGGCGCCGGCGATCGTCGTCTCGAGCAGCGGGCTTGCCACGGCGTCGCGCGCTGCGTCGGCCGCCCGCGTGTCGCCGGAGCCGAACCCGATGCCCATGAGCGCCTGACCCTGGCCGCTCATGATCGCCTTCACGTCGGCGAAGTCGAGGTTGATCAGGCCCGGGAACACGATGAGGTCGCTGATGCCCTGCACGCCCTGGCGGAGCACGTCGTCGGCCACCTTGAACGCGTCGGTGATGGGCGTCTTCTTGTCCACCACCTGCATGAGGCGCTCGTTGGGGATGGTGATGAGCGTGTCGACCCGACCCTGGAGGTTGGCGATGCCCTCCTCGGCCGCCTTCTGACGGCGCAGACCCTCGAAGCGGAACGGCTTGGTGACCACGCCGATGGTGAGCGCACCCGTCTCGCGCGCGATCTCAGCCACGATCGGCGCAGCGCCGGTGCCCGTGCCGCCGCCCATGCCGGCCGTGATGAACACCATGTCGCTGTCGGACAGCGCCTTGGTCAGGTCGTCACGCGACTCTTCAGCGGCGTCGGCGCCCTTGCTCGGATCGCCACCCGCGCCGAGACCGCGAGTGAGCTTGCCCCCGATGCGGATCTTCTTGTGCGCCGACGACCCCGTCAGCGCCTGGTGGTCGGTGTTGACGGCGATGAACTCGACGCCCTTCAGGTTGCTGCGGATCATCCGGTTGACAGCGTTGCTGCCGCCGCCACCGACACCCACGACGCGGATGCGGGCATTTCCTTCCAAGGTCCGGTCCAGCTCTGTCATGGGCGTCTCCTCACGTTGCCTGATCGTGGGTCGGGTCGTTTGCTGATTCGTCGGGTTGAGCAACCGGTCGTGGGCGCGGGCGACTGCGTCACCCGGTTTGTCGAGCCCGTGCATGCGCATCTGATCAGAAGAGCTCACGAAGCCACCTGCCGAACCGCGCGCCGGCGTGGTCGCCGCCGTCGCCGTTGGAACTGGAGCGCGCGATCTTGCGCGCGCGGTTGCTGCGCGCACCCCAGCGGAGCAGTCCGACAACGGTGGCATGGTGCGGACCGCGGATCTCGTCGTTCATGCCGTGCACACCCTGCGGCGCGGCGACACGCGCGGGCAGGTCCGTCTCCTGCTGCACGACCTCGGCGAAGCCGCGCAGCAGCGCACCGCCGCCGGTGATGACGACGCCGCCGGGGAACAGGCCGACCGGCCCAGCGCTCTCCACCTCGCGCGCAATCAGC
Source organism: Candidatus Dormiibacterota bacterium (assembly GCA_019245575.1). Classification (GTDB taxonomy): domain Bacteria; phylum Chloroflexota; class Dormibacteria; order Aeolococcales; family Aeolococcaceae; genus JAFARE01. The sequence continues at coordinate 5,056 of JAFARE010000024.1, forward strand.
GACGCCATCTCGCGGGCTCTCGGCCCGATGATCTCGGCGAGGAACCGCTGCGGGATGCCGACGGGCTCGTCGTATCCCATCGGCGTGAGCGTGACCTCCGCGTCGGCGGGAAGCGTGAGCTGCAAGCAGTGTCCGAAGCTGCGCTTCACCGTCTCCGCGGTGTCGAGGTCGCAGCGCAGCCCCACGGCGAGATCCGACGTGACGTGGTTGCCGCCCACCGGTATGACGCCGGTGTGCACGATGCTGCCGCGCGAGAACACGGCGACATCGCTGGTCCCACCGCCGACGTCGACGACGACGACACCGCGCTCTATCTCGTCCTCGGTGACCACGGCCTCTGCAGACGCGAGCACCTGCAGCACCATGTCGTCGACGTCGAGCCCTGCTTTGTGCACGACCTTCACCACGTTCTGTATCGCGGTGTTTGCGCCCGTGACGATGTGCGCATCCACCTCGAGACGCACGCCCGACATGCCGACGGCGTCGCGCACTCCCTCCTGGCCGTCAATCGTGTACTGCTGCGGCAGCACGTGCACAATGCGGCGCTCCGACGGCACGCTCACTGCGCGCGCGGCTTCGATGGCGCGACTCACATCCTGGTCGCGCACCTCGCGATGTCCCGCCGCGACAGCGACCACACCGCGGCTGTTCTGCGACGTGATGTGCCCGCCGGCGATGCCGACGACCGTCGAATCGATGGGCACACCCGCCATCTGCTCGGCCATGTCGACCGCCTCCGCGACGGCCTCAGCTGCCCTGTCGATCTCGACCACGGCGCCCTTGCGGACCCCACGCGAGACAGCCTCCCCGACGCCGAGCACGCGCAGTCCAGTGGCGTCGAGGTCGGCGGCAGCGCAGCACACCTTCGTCGTTCCTAGATCGAGTGCAAAGACGCGGCGGGGACGGGTCACGCTTGAACCCCGAGTATAGCCAGGGCAGGCTCCTGGGAAAAGGGCCAATCGCAGGCGGAACCCCAAGATGCTGTGGTTCGACGCGGAAGTATGGCACAAGATGTTGGAGCCCATCGGGCCCCTAACGCAAACAGGGCCTCGCCACTGCACCTACCAGACGAGACCCTGCCGGCCGCGGCCCCTGTCGGGCCGCTGGAGCGCGCCAACCGTAGCACCCGGTCCCCGCGCTGTCCACGGCTTGCGCGAGCGTCAGGGGCTGGGGGTCGGCGCGTATGGGACCGGCTCGATCTGGTCCACCGGGTGCGGCCCGCTCACCCATCCGTTGGCCGGCCCGATGGGCAGGCCGCACGGCCCACCGGTGCCGGGGTCGCAGGGCACGGGCGCCGTGTGCACGGACACGCCGTCGTCCCAGCTGACCGTGATGCCCACGGTGTACGTCTCCGACGCGGTGATCGTCCTAGCGTCGGCGACGGTTGCGTATGCGTGCGACACGGCGCACGGATCGGTCCACGTCTGCGCCGTGGGGTCGTACGCAGGCAGCGATGCGGGGGCCGACTCGGGCGGCCCGGCACTTTCCGCTTCGGCGCCGTCGCCCCAGCTCCACGTGACCGGGCCCGGCGTGATCGTGAGCGTGTAGACGAGGAACAGAGTCACGCCGCCTTCGACGGTGGTCTTGACGGCGTGCATCTGCACGGTCGACGACGGCACGCCGCTGTCCAGCCACGCGCATGTCGGGATGTGCACGTAGGTGCGCGTGGTCGGGCCCGGGCCGGGAAGCGTCGCGATTGAGCCGATACGCCAGCTGCCCGCCACCTCAGCCATCAGCGCGCTGCCCAGCGCGAATGGCGGCGTGTTGAGGACGGACGCAGGTGGGATTGGCGGTGGCGCATTGCCCGCGAGGAATGGCGCGGTGAATGCGAAGAGCGCGCCCTGGCACGAGCCCCCGTATGGCGGCACGCCGGGTGTGGCGTCCTGCCAGGTGCCGAGGTGCTGCAGCCATGCGTCGACGGCGACGATGTGGCCTGCGATGTTCGCCGCTGTGGCGGGTGAGCCGAGCGATGTGGCCGCTGGGTTGCCGCTTGATGGGATGGCATTGGACTGCCCGTATCCGAATGCAGGATCGCTGCCGTCGTAGCCGCCCTGCGCGTTGCGCGTGAACGTGGGATAGATCGTGACCACGGCGACGATGCTGCCATGCGGGATGCCCGGACCCACGACGCCGGTGCTGCCCACATGGAAGAAGTGCGTGGCTGGACACGACTTGCCCTGCGGGTCGGGCGGCGGAGGGATCGTCACTGGGTTTTGCGGGTCGGTGTGGCCTGATGCGACGTCGCCGGACATCGACGGCGCGTACGTGCCTCCGGCGCCTGCTTGGAGGGTGTTGAGGACGACACTGGCAGACGCTGCACTGGTGGGCTGCGGTGCCGTGCTGCCGTGCACATCGCCTCCAGCGAAAGCAGTGTCTACCTGAAAAAGGGCAACGAAGAGCGCGATGAACCCGGCACGCTTGATCATCGCCCGCACCAAGCGGCGGGAGGACCGGTTGGGTCGGCGCAATTTCCGCTAGCGTCGCCCAACCAGATATCGCCAAGCGGAGCTGCCGAAACCAAACGCCCGGCTATAAACACGCGCGTGGGTTGGGATGAAACCTGCACGGACGTAACACGCCCGTCGGGGTAATGAAATGACTCAGTACACGGCCCCGGATAATCCCCGACAACCACAAAGCTACTGTCAGTCGGCAGTCCCTTCTCGCGGAAGAAGCCCTCATCTGAAGCGCCAACTTCGAATAAGGCATTGTCTGACGGATACAGATCGCAGTTTGGTAGCTCGATCGTTGCATCTGCAGCCAACGCGCTTTGCTCGTCAGCGGGAATGAGGGCATCTCCAACAAGGTGGCGCAGCAGCCCGATTTGTCCATTCGCTTCCGCCCACTTGTACCAACCGCTGTCGCGATTGCTCGCGTCGGCCCACCGTTGAGCATCCGCATCACTCACCGCACCGTTGGTCATGTTCCGCACGGGCGGCGCAGGCGGCACGTGCTCCTGCTGCAGGATGTCCGGCGGCGGCACCTTCGTCACCTGGTACGGCGCCCAGAGTGCGGCGCACGCTGGTGGCACATCCTCGATCGGCGTCGTCACATGCACGGATGCGCACGGGCCGCCCGGTGTTGCGGACGCGGTAGCGCTGCGCGTGGGAGGCGCCACAGCGCTGCTCGACCCGCAGGCCGTTCCCAACACTCCTAACCCCAATGCCATGGCTACCCCGAGCCTCCGCACGACCTCACCTCGACCGATGGTGCGGCGTCGGAGCGGACACGGCACGGACAAAGTGCTCATCAGTCGTGGATTGGGCGTCACCTTCCCCGAGAGGACGAAAGCATGACCTTTCGCCGCCCGGTCTGCAACCCGCTCGACAGTGCCGCTACGGGGGCTTGCGCCACTGCGCCGGCCGGTCCACGGCTGAGCTTCCAGCCCTCCTCGTGGACCCGGCGATGGTGGAGGCGGCACAGAAGCACCAGGTTGGAGAGCGCTGTCTCGCCGCCATCTGCCCAATGGCGGATGTGATGCGCATCGGTCCACTCCGGCGGACGGTCACAGCCAGGATAAGCACACCCCCGGTCCCGAAGCGACAGAGCTCGGCGCATCGCAGCAGGGATCGTGCGCCGCGCCCGTCCGACGGATAACGGCTGTCCGCTGTTCATGCTGACCTCGCTCACCGATGCGTCGCACGCGATGCGACGCGCCGTCTCAGCGGCGATGGTCCCGCATGTGCCATCTCGGCCGCAGCGGCCTCAAACCCCGCCGACGCCGCGTCGCCGGTCGTGACCACCAGGTGCGGCCGCTCGCCGTGCACGCTGGGAAGCTCACCACTCTGCAGCTGGCGGACCGCCAGCTCAACCAGCGCGTCCGCACGTCGCTCGGACGCCGAGCGGTCGTCATCCGGGATGGGCTAGCTCAGTGCGTTGAGGGCAGTCTTCAGCGTGGCGCCGCCCTCCGCATCGAGCAAGCCATCGATGACATAGACGCCGTCGAACGTCTGGCTGAGATGTAGATATCTGCGCGCGTGGTCCCGCAGCGCTGCTGCGAGCGCCCCATCGGGATCAACGCACTGGCGCAAGTGCCGCGCCACCAGCCGCAGCCGGCTCGGATCGAGCACGCGCGCCGCCTCGAGCAACGTGCCCTCAGCGATGCGCGCCGCGGTGGCCCCGACGTCGCTGACGACGCGCGCGAGCACCGTTGCATGACCCAGCCCGAGTTTCCCGCAGCGGAACATCGCCTCGGCTTCGGGCAGCTCCGGCAGCTTCATGGCCACCTCGACGCGCTGCATCGCGGCTCCGCTCGACATCCTGCAGCGATTCCGCAGCCACGACACCAGGGAGGGTGCCCCGTCATCCCGATAACCGTGCCGCTGATGGAACAGGCGCAGGCGCCGCGCGAACTCCGTCTCGAGGCGATCGATCTGGCCGCGCAACCCGACCAGATCCTCGCCCAGCGCGCCCGCGGTCAGGTCGTCGATGTCCTCAGCGGCGACACCTTCAACGGCCTCGGCCAGTCCCGGCGCTCCACCACCCAACATACACGGAATTGTATCACTTCCCACGAACACCCGTTCGCACCGGGCATTGCAATCAGTCCCCTCGGAGCCATCACGCAACCCAACGACAAACGCGGGATCTTTGGGACTGTTCAAAGGCCAGCCGATCGCGTACGCTCTCGGCCGTCGAGTAATCGGACTCGCATGTAGAGAGGAGGAGCGGGCATGCCCGAGTTTGCGCGCTTGAGCACGTTCGACGTGGCCGCCGGCCGGGCCGAAGATGCCATCGCGTTCTTCAAGCGGACGGATCTGCCGGAGGCGGCAGAGGCGGCGGGCTTTCGGCGGGGTTTCTGGCTGCTGGACCGAGAGACCGGCAAGGGCGCGGAGCTTGTCATCTTCAAAGACAAGGCTGCCCTCGATGCCGCCGAAGCGGAGGAGGAGGACGCCAGGTCGCGAGCGTCGGAAGCCGGCGTGACGATGTCCGCTGAGCAGTTCTTCGAGGTCGTGGCGGAAGGGCGGCCCGCCGCCGAGCCGGCGTCGGTCGGCTGACAATGCGGTCGCACATGGGATTGGGAGTTGCAAAGGAGGTTCCTATGCGGAAGCGATTCTGGATCGAGACAGCGCTGGGCACGCTGACGGCCGCACTGGCGATCATCACGCTCGTCTGGCACGACTGGGTTGAGGTCGCGTTCAAGGTCGACCCCGATCAGTTCAGCGGGTCGTTTGAGTGGATGATCGTCGCGGTGAGCGCCCTGCTCACGGTCGGCTTCGCGTTCCTCGCGCGTTACGAGTGGCGCCGGGCGAGGCTCGCGGCCGAGAGCTGACCGGCTGCGGCATACGCCATATGGACGCCGTGGGTTCGGCCGGTGCCACCGCGTGGCGCCGGCCGGGCCGCTTGTTTCGCCGCGGCAAGAACCATGCGCAACCCGAAGCATTGCGCCGGGATCTCAAGCGCGCGCTGTTTGCTTTCGCCGCCGCCGCCGTGTTGGTCGCCGCATGGCATCCTTGGACCGCGCTGAGCTCCGCGCCGAACGCGGCAACATCCTGCTCTGTGGCCATCGGCGCTGCCTCCGCCGCAGTGAATGTCACAGCCTCGGGCAGCGGGGCCGGCGAATGGTGCGCCGGCGAGATATCGCGGGGGTCGGGCGAGGCAACCGCAGGAACGGCGAGCGGCGCGAAGCCCGTCTGTGACTTCTACGTCGGAAGCGTGCACGTCATCGTGACCGCGCTGAGTGCCGCGGACGCCACCGCGTTCTGCGGATCAGCCGGCGCCTTTCCCGGCAGCCGCTGACCCATGGGCGGCTCCGGCCGCCGTGGCACGAGGATCCCGCCTCGCAGGAACCCCGCCCCGGCGGGCGTTAACACCCCCGTATGGGGGTTCCAATTCGCTCTCGCCTCGCGCTCACAGGCCTGGGTGCGGCGTCGCTGCTCCTGCTGGCCGCGTGCGCGACCCCCGACGACGAAGCTCAGGCGCTGTCGGCACTCGTGGCCCAACCACACCAGCCCAGCGGATCAGTCACATTCAGCGGATCGATCCCCGGCACCTGGCATCCCACGACCGAGTGGGGATCGTCCGTCTGCGGCGCGGGCGAGATCCGCATCTGGATCCAGGGCCCGGCAATCAGCGACCGCGGGGCGCTCGAGGTCAAGTCAGACGGGACGGTGTGGGTCGACATCGAGAAGTATGGCGATTACTTCGCGCCCAACGGCATCTTCCGGCCGGGGAAGGGCTTCAGCGTCAACGCTGAGGTCGCAACCCTGCGTGGCCAGCACGCGCACGTCGCGGGGACGCTGAATTGCTGAAGCAACCGCCGCTGCGACAGCGCACGATTCCCGAGCCGCCCGCCGTGGAACCCGTGGTGCTCTCCACTGCCGAGATCGCGCGGGCGCTGCAGCCGCTCGGCGTCGCGGCCCCCGTTGTCGACCTCGGCGCTGCAACCATCCGCAGATCGCGCAGGCCCGTGTGGCTGACGCGAAACGTGGCGGCGCTCAGCCTCACTGACTTCTTCGCCGACTCGAACTACGAAATGGTTCTCGCCGTATTGCCGCTGTTCCTCACCATCGCCCTGGGGGCCCCCGCGCTCGCCATCGGCCTCGTGGAAGGCGTTGCCGACGGCTCGGCGTCGGTCTTCAAGTTCATGAGCGGGTACTTCAGCGACCGCATCACCTGGCGTAAGCGGCTCGGCGCGGGCGGTTACGCGATGTGCGCCGCCGGCCTCGGGCTCCTCGCCCTCGTCACGCAGTGGCCGCAAGCAATTGGTGCGCGCGCCGTGGCGTGGGTCGGACGAGGGACGCGCCAGCCGATCCGCTCGTCGCTCCTTGCGCAGGGTGTGCCCAAGAAGGACATGGGCAAGGCGTTCGGGCTGCACGAGGCTGCCGACACGCTCGGCGCGTTCGTAGGACCCGCAATCGCCTTCGCTCTCCTGTTGACTGGACACAGCTTCGCGTTCGTCTTCCTTGTCGCGATCATCCCGGGCGCGCTTGCCTTCCTCGGGTTCAGCCTGCTGTCCCGCGACCAGCGCAATGAGGCGCCGAAAGCGAAGCCGCGCTGGCAGCCGATGCCGCCGTCGTTCTGGCGGCTGATGGTCGCCGTCGCCGCATTCGGCGCCGGCAACTTCGGAGTTCTCTTCTTCACGCTCCGCGCTTTCGAGATGCTCGTCCCGCAGGCGAGCTTCTCGGTGGCCGCGGCGGCCGCCGTCGCCTTCGTCCTCGCAGTCAACCTCGTCGGTACGCTCGCCGCATTCCCCGGTGGATGGCTCGTCGACCGCGTGGGGACGCGCCCGGTGCTCGCCGTGGGCTACGCCGCGTTCGCAGCCGCCTGCGTCATCGGCGCGGTGGGCCACGGACCTGCTGCGGTGGTGCTCGTCGCGGTCGTGCTGGGCATCAGCCAACCGCTCGTCTCGGCGACCGAGGCGACGGCGGTCGGTTCGGTCGTGGACGAGGAGCACCGCGGTACCGCCTTCGGCATCCTTGCCGGCATCAATGGGCTCGGCGACCTGGCGTCAAGCGTGGTCGTGGGAGTCATCTGGACGTTCGTCGGAGCCCCCGTCGCGCTGGGGTATGGAGCAGTGCTCGCCCTGGTGGGGGCGGCGCTGCTGCTGACCTTCGTGCGCCGCGGCCAGGCAACTCAAGCGACACCGGCCTGAGGCGCGTCAGACCTCGAGGACGAGCTTTCCTCTGGTCTCGCCCCGCGCCATCTGAGCGAACGCGGCCGGCGCCTCACGCAGCGGGAATCTCGCGCCGACCAGGGGCCGGAGCGCCCCCGTCTCGCACAGGGCCACCAGGCTCGCCAGCTCTCCCCGGGTGCCCATCGTGGACCCCGCGATGGTCAGGCGCCTGAAGAACACGCGCCGCAGCTGGGCCGGCGGGTTGTCCCCGGTGGTGGCGCCCGACACCACCACAGTCCCCCCGCCACGCACCGCGCGAAGGCTCAGGTCCCAAGTGGCCTCGCCCACCGTCTCGAGCACCGCGTCAACACCCACGCCGCCGGTCAGGCCGATCAGCGCGCGCGCCGTCTCCCGATCCTGCGGGAACGCCGCCTCGGCGCCGAGGTCCAGGGCGAGCTGCCGCTTCGCCTCGTCGCGCGAGGTGACGTACACCGTGAGCCCGCCGATGCGTCCGAGCAGGATCGCCGCGGTGGCCACGCCGCCGCTGGCGCCCTGCACCAGCACTGTGTCACCCGGGCGCAGGCCGGCGCGGCCGAAGAGCATGTGGTACGCGGTCAGGTAGGCGGTGGGCAGGCAGGACGCTTCCACCAAGCCGACGGCCTCGGGCAGCGCGAGCAGGTTCCCCGCCGGGACGAGCACGTACTCGGCGAAGGTCCCGGCCAGCGGCGGCTCGCTGAACACCCGCCCCGAGCGGCACGCCTCCCACTGGTCGCGCCGGCACGCAGCGCAGCGGCCACAGGTGACCACGGGATACAGCACCACCCGCGACCCGACCGGCGGAAGCCCGGCCGTGTCGCCGTCGCCGTAGGCGGTCACCTCACCGGCGGCGTCGCATCCAAGGATCACCGGCGGAGTCAGCGGCGCGCCGGACACACCACGCAGCGTCCAGATGTCGTGGTGGTTGAGCGACGTGGCCTGGACCCGCACGAGCGCCCAACCGGGCGGCGGTTCCGGGCGCGGCTGCTCGCCGACCTCCAGGTTGGCCAGAGGATGGTCGCCCCCGATCTTCGCGGCGTAGACGGCCAGCACCGCCGGACAGTACCAACCGCGCACCGGCGCGCGCTGCAGCCTGATGCCGCACCATGTTGGCGACATGCGCCTGGACACTGTCTTCGAGCAGCGGCGGCCCGTCTTCTCGTTCGAGTTCTTTCCGCCGCACGACGACGCGGCCACGCGCGCCCTCTTCGACTCGATCGCGCAGCTGCGCGAATTGGAGCCGACGTTCGTCTCCGTCACCTACGGCGCCGGCGGCTCCACCCGAACGCGCACCATCGAGCTGGTCACGCGCATCCGCCGTGAGCTCGACATCGAGCCGGTGGCGCATTTCACGTGCGTGGGCGCGACCGTCGAGCAGCTGCGAGTCCATCTGGACGCCATGCGTGACGTGGGCATCGAGAACATCCTGGCGCTGCGCGGCGATCCGCCCCGGGGCGAGGACCAGTTCGCCGCCACGCCCGGCGGCCTCAGTCATGGCTGCGAGCTCATCAAGCTGATCCACGACGGATACGACGCGTGCGTCGGCGGCGCCTGCTACCCGGAGAAGCATCTCGAGTCGCGCGACGTTGACGACGACCTGCGCTACACGCGCATGAAGGAGGAGTGCGGCGCGAGCTTTCTCATCACCCAGCTCTTCTTCGACAATGCCGCGTACTTCGACTTCGTTGCGCGGGCGCGCAGTTCCGGCGTGACGGTGCCGGTCATCCCCGGCATCATGCCCATCACCAATGTGGCGCAGATCACGCGCTTCACCTCGCGCATCGGCGCGACGATCCCGCCGGCGCTGATGGACGCGCTCAGCTCACGCCAGGACGATCCCGACGCGGTGCTGCAGCTCGGCGTGGCGTGGTCGACGCTGCAGTGCAGCGAGCTGCTCGCCGCGGGCGCTCCCGGCGTGCACTTCTACACCCTCAACCGCTCGCCGGCGACACGCGCGATCCTCTCGGCGCTGCTCGCCGCGCGGCCGTGGGACCGGGCGCGCTAGCCTCCGATCAGGTGCCGCTGCCCGTGATGATCACGGGCGCAGGCCCCGCCACCTGCGCGGGTGTGGCCGCAGCGACCGGCGCGTGCGCGTGGTGCGGCAGCTGGTTCGCCGCTGCGTTCCCTTCGCCCGCAACGGAATCGGACCCCGAGGGCAGCGGCGTGTTCGCCGCCAGCACCTCGGCCGGCAGTCCCGGTGTCCCCGCTGCGGCCGGCCCGTTCGCGTTCTCCACGTCGATGTAGCCGAAGCTCGGGTGCGTGAGGTCGAGCTGACCCTTCAGCGCGCCCAGCGCCGCCATCTGCGCCGGCACGGACGCGAGCGCGTCGGCGGTGTCGAGGTGCCCGAGCACGAGCCGCCAGCCGCAGCTGGTCCAGACCGAGAAGATGTCGTCCACGCCCCACTGGAACGCGGCCACGCCGCACCCGTATGCCGCGGGGAAGCGCTGCGCCGCCACCTCCAGCACGCGCAGCAGCGTGGGGTCGAGCGGCAGTGCCGACCCGGCGCGGTCGTCGAGCAGCGCGGGAGTGTGGGCCCACAGCGCGGTCTGGTTCGCGTCCGCCGCCAGTGTCGCGCCGTTGTCGGCCACGAACGTGTCAGTGCCCAGACGGCGCAGCCGCACAGCGGGCACGCGCTCCTGCACCGACACGCGCACTCGGTTGGGCAGCTCGGTGGTGACCGATGCATCCTGCACCCAGGGCAGCGCGGTCACACGCGCGCGCACCGCGCTGACGTCGAGCGTGAAGATCGACTGCGCAGGCACCGCCGCGGCCTGCACCACCGCGTCGGCGCTGACCAGGCGCGTGCCGGTCACGGCGACGCTTCGCACCTTGAAGGCGGGCAGGGTCAGCGCCAGCACGAGCAGCGTCACCTGGGCGAGCAGCACGACCACGGCGATGAGCCGCCGCGACGTGCGCGATCGGATGCGCGGCGCCGGCTGCGGCTTCGGTCTCGTGTGGCTGCGGCGGCGTGGCGACGGACGCAGCTTCGTCCCCGGCGGCACCGAGATGCGCCGCGGCGGGCGCGGCGCGTCGGCGATCGCGGCGGCCTGGGCGCGCACCATCGCTCTGCGCTGTTCGAGGTCGTCGAGAACGGCGGTGCTCACGCGGCACCCGGTGGGGTGTTCTGTTGCATGGACGTTGAGAGGACGGATGTGCGTGTGCCCCGCGGGGCGTCAGCGCATTATCGACCAGATCCGCGCGCAGCGAGCGTCAGACGCTCATCGCGCCGGCAGGTACGTGTCGGGCAGGTCGTTGGCGAAGAGCACCACGTCGCCCGGCCGGCTCACGCGACCGATCACGGCCGTCGCCTCGTCCAGCGAGCGCACCAGGTGGATGTGCTCCGGCGCGAGCCCGCCCGCGCGCAGCCCGGCCTGCAGTGCCACGGCGGGCCGCGCCTCCATCACGATGACGTCGCTGCACACGGCCGCGGCGTGCTCGCCGTAGCGGCGGTTCTCCTCCTCCTCCACGCTGCCCAGCTCGACAAGGCCCGGCGTGACCAGGATCTTGCGGCCTCCGTTCATCGCCGCCAGCACCTCCAGCCCGTTGTGCACGCCGACGGGGTTGGCGTTATACGAGTCGTCGATGACGGTGACGGGGCCCCCGGTGCGAAGCGGTTGCAGGCGGTGCTCCACCGGCTCGAGGCGCGCCGCCGCTGCGACCGCCGCATCGAGATCCTGGTCGAGCAGCGCGACCACGGCGAGGGCCGCGGTGACGTTGAGCACCTGGTGGCGACCCAGCAGCGGGATGCGCACGTCGCGCGCCAGCTCCCGCGCCCGCCACTCCCAGCGGAAGCTCGCGCCGGTCGCGTCCAGGCGCACGTCACGCGCAACGACGTCGAGGCTCGCGGCGCTCTCCGCCACTACGCCGTACCGCACGACGGTGCGGCCCTCGGTCGCAGCTCGGCCCGCCAGTCCCGCGATCATCGCCTCGCCCCCGTGCATCACCGCCACGCCATCGGGCGGCAGGCCCTGCACCACCTCGTACAGCGCCGCGGCGATGCGGTCGACGGTGCGGAAGCGCTCGAGGTGCTGCGGCCCCACGGAGGTGAGCACCGCGATGCGCTGGTGCACCAGCTCGCTCATGGCGGCGATCTCCCCCGCTGCGTACGCGTCCATCTCCACCACGAACACACGGTGCTCGGAGCGCAGATCCTCGTTAATCACGCGCGTGACGCCCATCAGCGTGTTGAAGCTCTTGCGCGTGGGCAGCGTCACCACTGACGGGGCCAGCAGCGCGGCCAGGATGTGCTTCGTGCTGGTCTTGCCATAGCTGCCCGCCACGGCGACGACGACGGGCGCGACATCGCGGAGACGCTGGGCCGCGCTACGCAAGTAGCCGCGGCGGACCGCCCCCTCGACCGGTTGCAACAGCACGTTGGCGGTGATCAGCAGCGACTGCGCGGCGATGGTCACGCAGCCGAACAGGACGATGAACACCCCTGCGGCCACCCACTGGTCGTTCGCCAGCAGGAACGTCACCCCCACCGCGAAGAGCGCGCCCAAAAGCGCGGTGCCGCCGGCCAGGCGGCGCATGCGCGCCGTGAGCACGAGCTGCTTCTTCGCCGCCGTCCAGCGCCAGAGCAGCGCGGCGACGAGCGAGCCGGCGAGCCAGCCGCTCGCGATCACGCGGCTCCCCTCGTTCTGCGCGGCGAAGGCGCCGGCGAGTGCGGCGACGCTCACCAGCGTGCACGCGAGCGTCGACCGATGCAGCAGCCAGGAGCGCGCCATGCCCCAGCGCAGGAAGCGCGCGTTCTCGTACTCCTCGATCTGCAGCATGCGCGCCGCAACGGCCGCAACGCGCGTCACCAGCAGGAGCCACGAGATGGCCGCCAGCGCGATCAGCAGGAGGTCGAGCGCGGTCACGAGCCGCTGCGCAGGAACACGTCGACGATGCGCACGAAGCGCGCCGGCTGGTCGAGGTATGCGTAGTGGCCCGCGCCCTTGAACACGACCAGACCCGCGTCCGGTATCAGGCGCTCCATCAACCTCGCGTCCCGCAGCGGCGTGTCGGCGTCACGCTCGCCCCAGATGAGGAGCGCAGGCGAGCGGATGCGGCGCAGCAGCGGCGTGAGATCCTCGTTCACCAGGCGCACCAGCGTGGCGCGCAGCGTGCCCGACGCAGCCCGGAAATCCTCCGAGCCGCGTCGCTCGGCGCGCGCACGCGCGGCCCGGCGCATGCCCTCCGGCAGCACGCGCGACCGCTCGGCGCTGCGCAGCAGCTTGTAGGAGCGCACACGAGCGTGATAGCGCAGCCCATGGCGCGGCCGCACACCGGCGCTGTCCACCAGCACGAGCTTCCCCACCCGCTCCGCGTGCTCAGCCGCCATCACGATGGCGATGCGCCCGCCGTTGGAGTGCCCGATGACGTCACAGCGCTCCACCTCGAGGCGGTCGAGCAGCGCCACCGTCCACGCTGCGTAGTCGCGCGCTGACCACGCCTGCGGCGGCGCCGGTGTGCTGCCGAACCCGGGAAGGTCCGGCACGATCAGCGCGCGTCCGTCGAGCAGCGGTTGTGTGATCGGCTCGAACAGCTGCGCCGACGCGCCCCATCCATGCAGCAGCAGCAGCGGCCTGCCCTCGCCGCGCATCACCACGTGCGCCGGTGGCTGCTCCGTCACCGCGGCCGCGCTCATCGACCATCGAACCTCAGGAGGGACGTCCGCGCAGCAACCATGAGTCGATGGAGTATGTGGTGCGCTGCTTCTCGGCGTGGCGGCGCACAGCCAGGTCGATGAGCCGCGCGATGAGCGCACTGAAGCTCACGCCGGCCGGCTCCCACAGGTAGAAGGAGAGCGACCCGGGAACGGTGTTGAGCTCGTTGACCACGAACCAGCCGTCGCCGAGCCGCACCAGGAAGTCGACACGCGCGACGCCCTCCGCGCCGATGGCCTGGAATGCCGCCACGGCCGCTCCCTGGATGCGCCTGGTCAAGGACTCATCGAGTGGCGCGGGGATCAGGCGGCGCGCGCTCTTCATTCCCGCGGGCGCGTCCTTCGCGCCGCCCTTGCTCAGGTACTTCTCCGAGTACGTCAGCACGCCCTCGGTGACGGGCTGCTCGCACACCGAGACCTGCACGTCGGCGCCGTGGCCGAGCACGGCGCAGTTGATCTCGACGATGTCCTCCTGCGCGGCCTCCACCAGACATCGGCTGTCGAACGTGAGCGCCGTGGCCACGGCGGCGCGCAGCTCCTCGCGCGTGGCCGCGCGCGTCACGCCGATGCTCGAACCCAAGGACACGGGCTTGACGAAGTGCGGTGGCGCGAATGCCTTCTCCACCTCGGCGCACACCGCGGCCTCGTCCGCCGCCCAGCGCTCGCGCTCGATGACGACATGATCCAGGACGGGGAGCTGCGCGCCGCGCAGCACCGCCTTGGTCAACAGCTTGTCCATGCTCACGGCCGCGGCGGCGACACCGCATCCCGCGTACGCCAGGTCGCACAGCTCGAAGAGGCCCTGCAGCGTGCCGTCCTCGCCGTGGCTGCCATGGATGAGCGGCAGGGCGACGTCGAGCTGCGCCACCGGCCGCGCCGCGCCGCCCAGCAGGCCGCGGCGTCCGCCCACCTCAACAAGCTGATTGCCGCCCTCCGGCTCTGGGCGGACCGTGACGCGCGTTGCATCACGAAGGAGCGCGTCGACGTCGCGATAGGAATCGATGTCGCGCAGCGCGTCCCCCGTGTACCACGCGCCCGATTTGGCGATGTACACGGGCACTCCCCGGTGCTCGGCGGGCATGGCGGCGAGCACCTGCATGGCCGTGACAACAGACACCTCGTGCTCCACCGAACGGCCGCCGAAGAAGAGGCCGGCGTTCACGCGGTCGCCCGCGTCGCGCTGCTCATGGCGGGCGCGGCGTCGCCCAGCAGGATGATCTCGCGCTCAAGGTCCACCCCGAACTGGCGCAGGACCTCGTCGTGTGCCAGGCGCGCCAGCGCGAGCACGTCGGCGGCGCTCGCATTGTCCACATTGACGATGAAGTTGGCGTGCTTCGCGGAGATCTCCGCGCCGCCTTTGCGCCGGCCCTTGAGCCCCGCCGCCTCCACAAGCCGGCCCGCCTTGTCGCCTTGCGGGTTCTTGAACACGCTGCCGAGGCTGCGAACGCCATACGGTTGCGTGGCCTTGCGCTGCGCCTGCACCGCATCAGTGCGCTTGCGCACCGCGCCGGCGTCGTCGCGCCGCACCGTGAAGCGCGCGGCCACGACGACATGGCCCTGCAGCTCGTCCTTGAGACGGGAGTGCCGGTAGGCGAATCCGCAGTCGTGGTTGCTCATCATGCGCACGTCGCCGTGGGGTGTGGCGACGTCGCAGTCGGCGAGCACGTCGCGGATCTCCGTTCCGAAGGCGCCGGCGTTGCCGTACACGCTCGCGCCGCACGTGCCGGGCACGCCGATGCCGAACTCCAGGCCGGCGATCCCGCGACGGGCGCAGTCCAGCGCCACGCGCGGCAGCATGCACCCGCCACCCAGCTCCACGGTTGTGTCGTCGATGACGCGAAGCCTGCGGTCGTCGTAGCGCACCACGAGTCCGCGCACGCCGCCGTCGAGGATGAGGGCGTTGCTCCCGGCGCCGAGCATCGTCAGTGGCACGCCTCCTTCGGCGCAGCGGCGCAGCAGCCGTGCCAGCTCGTCCGCGTCGCTCACCTTGACGAACCAGTCCGCGGGCCCGCCCACGCCGAACTGGCTGTGCCGCGCCAGCGGCTCGTCGCGCAGCACGCCCGGGAGCGCGTCGAGCCACGCGGCGTCACGCTGACGCTCAGGCGACACGCGATGTCTCCAGCGCTGCGCGGAGGCGGGGCGCCAGCTTGTCGAATCCACCGAGCGAGAGGACGAGCATGACATCGCCGTCGCGAGCGATCTCGCAGAGCAGTCGGATGGCCTCGTCACTGGAGTCCACCACGTGCACCTCGCGGCCGGGGCCTGCGCGCTCCGCCACGTCGTGGCTGGTCACGGTCACCGGCTGGCCGCGTTCGCGCGCCGCCTCCACCGGGCCGAGCACCACAACGTCGGACGCGTTGAAGCTGCGCCGGTAGTCCTCCAGCAGCGTGAGCGTCCGCGAGTACGTGTGCGGCGTGTGGATCGCCACCAGCCGGCGCGACCCGTAGCGCGCGCGCGCTGCGGCGATGCCCGCCTCAACCTCGGTGGGATGGTGCGCGTAGTCGTCGACGACCGTCACGCCGGCGGCGTCACCCAGCACCTCGAAACGGCGCGCCGGGCCGCGGAAATCGGCGCACGCCGCGACGGCCACATCCAACGGCGCCGCGGCACGCCCGGCGAGGATCAGAGCAGCGCAGGCGTTCAGCGCGTTGTGCAGCCCGGGGAAGGTGAGCGCGACGTGCAGCGGCTGCTCACCGCGGCGCGCGACGGTGAAGCGCTGCAGCGCGCCGTCGTCGCGCGCGTCGGTCACGCGCCAGTCCGCGCCGGTGGCGGCGCCGTACGTCACCACGGCGCAGGCCGCGTGCTCCCGCAGCGCCGCGCACTCGGCATCGTCGACGCATAACGCGACCAGCCCGTCGGCGGGCATTGCGCCCATCAGCTCAATGAAGGGCGCACGGTACGCGTCCAGCGTGGGATACACGTCCGGGTGGTCGAGCTCGAGCCGGGTGACGCACGCGGCGTGCGGCCGGGTGTGCAGGAACTTGGGCCGCGAGTCCCACGGTGCGGTGGTGTACTCGTCGCCCTCGAAGACGAACGGACCGGTCCCCAGGCGCGCGCTCCCGCCCACGTCGAGTGAGGTCGAGCCGAGGCGAAAGCCGGGGTCGAGGCCCGCTCTTGCGAGCATGTGCACCAGCAGCGCGGACGTCGTCGTCTTGCCGTGCGTGCCGCAGACGGTGAGGCGCAGCCGGTCGCCCGCCAGGTCCGTGTAGAACTCGATCTCGCTGACGATCGTCAGCCCGGCGTCGCGCGCGGCGGCGAGCTCCGCGTTCTGCGGACGTGTCTGGTTGCCCACCACAATCAGGTCGGGCCTGCCCCAGCGCTCTAGATTCTCCGGATCGCTGTGGTTCTCCCACCGGATGCCCGCGTCGCTGATCACGTCGGTGACCGGGGGATACGCGAAGTCGTCGCTCCCGGTGACGCGGTCACCCCGCTGCAGCGCGAGCAGCGCAGCCCCACTGGTGGCGTATCCGCAGATGCCGAGGATGTGCACGTGGCGAGTCATGCCGCAACCCCGTCGCGTGAGCGCGCTGCGTCACCGACCAGCTCGGCGACGCGCTGCGCCGCGTCGGGACGGCCGCAGCGAGCGCTCGCCTCGGCCATCGAGCGCCAGCGCGTCGTGTCGCGCACCAGCGCCTCCACCTCGACCTGGAGCCGCTCCGGCGTGCACATTGCGTCGTCGACCATGATGGCCGCTCCGTCGCGCACGTACGGCACCGCGTTGTGCCGCTGGTGCCCACCGGCGTGCGGATAGGGCACGAGGATCATGGGCCGTCCCAGCGCGGAGCACTCGGCGAGCGACGAGCCGCCGGCGCGCATCACCACCACGTCGCTGGCGGCAATGCGCGGGCCGATGTCGTCGAAGAACGGGGCCGCTTCGTATCGCGACCTGACGTCATCCGGCAGGGCGGCGGCGGCGCGCCGCACCACGTCCCAGTCGAGCGTGCCGCACTGGTGGGTGACGCGCAGATCGGAGTTTCGCTGCAGCAGCGACGCGATGCAGCCGATGACCGCGTTGTTGATGCGGCGCGCTCCCTGCGAACCACCCGTGACGAGCACGTGCTTGCAAGCCTCACCAAGCGGCGCGGGCACGAGCGCGCGCACCTCTGCGCGGATGGGGTTGCCGGTGTGCACCACGCGTACGCCCGGCAACAGACGCGCCGTCTCGGCGAACGACGCCGCGAGGCAGACGGCGCGTTTCGCGAGCAGCCGCGTCGCGCGCCCCGGATACGCGTTCTGCTCCAGCAGCACCACCGGGACATGCTGCGCCGACGCCGCCATCACCACGGGCACGCACACATACCCTCCGGCGCCGACGACCACATCCGGCTCGAGGCGGCGGACGAGCCGTCGTGCCGCCAGCGTGGCCAAGGGCAGCTGCGTCAGCGCCCGCGCCACTGACCGCGGGCTGCTCGCGTCGACGCCGCTGATCGCCAGCGTCTCCAGGGGCAGACCGGCTTCCGTCACCAGCCGTTCGGCAACGCCGTCGCGCCGCCCCACGACCATGACGCTACCGCCGGGATCGGCGTCCCGCAGGGCTTGGGCCAGGGCCAGCGCCGGGGTCAGGTGCCCGCCAGTCCCGCCCCCAGCGATCAACACCCGCACGGTGCACTGCTCCATGACGGCGGCCCTGGGCTGAGATGTTGCAGAGGATGCCCATGCCCACCAGGCTGGTGGCCAGCGACGTGCCGCCGTAACTGATGAACGGGAGGGGGATGCCCGTGGTGGGGATGACGCCGGTCACGGCGCCGACGTTCACGAAGGCCTCGATGCAGATCCACGCGGTGATACCTCCGGCCAGCAGCGCGCCGAAGCGGTCCGGTGCGCGCATCGACGCGCGAATGCCGCGCCATGCAAGCAGCAGGAACGCGGTGACGACCGCCACGGTTCCGATGAGCCCGAGCTCCTCGCCGATGATCGCAAAGATGAAGTCCGTGTGAGCCTCGGGCAGCCATTCGTACTTGAGCACCGAGTTGCCCAGCCCCACGCCGGTCAGCCCCCCGGAGCCGAGCGCCAGCAGGGCCTGGCAGTTCTGGAATCCCGAGCCCAGCGCATCGGCGCACGGGTTGAGGAAGTGCGCGAGGCGCGCGGCGCGATATGCAACGAGCGTGACCAGCCCGTAGCCGCCGACGCCGAGGACGGCGATCAGCACCAGCAGGTGGCGCTTGAGCGCGCCGCCCAGCGCCAGCAGCACGAAGCCGGACGCCGCGATGACGATGGAGCTGCCCAGGTCGCGCTCGGCCAGGATCAGGGCGAGCAAAACGCCCATGACGATGATGTAGTCGCGCACGCCGCTCATCGAGCGCACCGCGCCGCCGCGCTGATCGAGCCAGCGCGCGAAGAAGATGATCGACACGACGACCGCCACCGCCGACGGCTGCACCGAGAGTGGCCCGAGCTGGACCCAGCGCTGGGCGCCGAAGTGCTCCGATCCGATGTGCGGGATGAGCACCACCACCAGCATCGCCACCATGAGCGCCATCGCCGGCTTGGCCAGCGCGCGCAGACGGTGGTAGTCGAGACGCACGGCGACGGCGAAACCCACAGCGCCCAGCACGACGCCGATCAGCTGGTGCTCGAAGAAGTAGTTGGGATTGCCGGTCCACAGATAGCCCAGCGCCTCCGACGCGCTGTACACCATGACCAGGCCGAACGCCACCAGCCCGAGCACCAGCACGAGCAGCCAGCCGTCGACGCCCGCTGCTGCAGAGGCACGGTCCGCGGCCGCGAGCGCGCGGCTGGCGATGTTGGCGGCGGCGCGCCAGCCGCCGCCGGGCGAGTCGACCGCGCCGACCCTTGTCGCCATCAGCGCGGTGTGTCCACGGGTGCGGTCAGCTCGGTCACGAACGCGATGAAGCTGTCGCCGCGGTCCTCGAAGTCGCGAAACTGGTCGAAGCTCTTGAAGCCGGGCGCGAGCAGCACCACGTCGCCGTCGCGCGCGATGTCCCGCGCAGCCGCCACGGCCTCGCGCAGGCCGCGCACCACGGTGCGAGCCTCGTAGCCACGCGCAGCGAGCGCGGCGTCGACCTGCGATGCGGTCTCGCCGTTGAGCACCGCGTGGCGCGCGCGGTCGACCACCGCGTCGACCAGCGCGTCGCTGGACGTGCCGGCGCCACGGCCGCCGCCGATCCACACAATCGGGCGGCCGGCGAACGCCTGCAGGGCCATCACCGCCGACTCCGCGTTGGTCGCCTTGCTGTCGTTGACCCAGAGCACGCCGTCCATTTCAGCGACCGTCTGCAGGCGGTGACGCACCGCGCGAAACGATGTCACGGCGGCGGCGATGTGATCCGGATCGACGTCGGCGGCGCGCGTCACCGCGGTGGCGGCGAGCACGTTGAGCACGTTGTGCGCGCCGAAGAGCGGGATGGCGTTGACGGGCATCACCGGCCGTGTTCCGCTCTGCTCGACGCTGACAATCTGCGCGTCGCGAACCGTGGCCCCGTCCTGCCCGTCGAGCCGCAGGCCGAAATACCACACGGGACAGCCGGCGCCGTCCGCCATCGCGCGCGTGACCGGATCGTCGTAGCCGAGGACAGCCGCATCGGACGCGAAGCGCACGATGCGGCGCTTGATGCCCGCATAGGTCTCGAAGTCGCCGTGCCGGTCGAGGTGGTCCGGGGTCACGTTGAGCACGCACGCGATGCTGCAGCGCGGCTCGTCCACCGTCTCGATCTGGAACGACGACAGCTCGAGCACCACCCAGTCACCGTCTCGCACCGCCGGCAGGCGGTCGAGCATGGGCACGCCGATGTTGCCGCCCAGGTGCACGCGCCGCCCCGCCGCTTCGAGGATCGCGGCGACGAGCGCCGTCGTCGTCGTCTTGCCGTTCGTGCCGGTGATGCCGACGATGCGGCCGCGGCAGCGCTCGAAGACCAGCGCGATCTCGCTGCGCAGGGGGATGCCGAGCGCGCGCGCCGCGTCCAGCTCGGGCGCGTCCCAGCGCACGCCGGGGCTGGGGCTGACCAGGTCGAAGGCCCGCACGACGCCGGGCTCGTAGCCGCCGAGGCGCACCTCGACACCGGGCGGGAGGGCGGCGGCGCGCTCGCGAACCGCCGGCGAGTCGTCCGTGTCGACGACGGTGACCTCATAGCCGTCGGCATGCAGCGCGCGGGCAACGGCGCTTCCGGTGCGGGCCAGTCCGATCACCAGCGCTTTCGCACCGTTCACGCGGGCCCCGCGAAATGCGCGTACAGCACGGTGAACATCGCCGCCACCGCTCCCACGGCGGCGAAGGCCGCGACCAGACGCTGCTCGCGCAATCCCATCTCCTCGAAGTGGTGGTGCAGCGGGCTCGCGCGGAGGATCCGCCGCCCGTAGCGGCGGATCGCTGTGACGTTGACGATCACGCTCGCCGCCTCGACCAGGAACACGAGCCCGAGCAGCGGGAGCGCCCAGAGCAAGTGCAGCTCGGAGCTCACCGCCACCAGCACGCAGCCCAGCGCGAGCGAGCCGGTGTCGCCCATGAAGATGCGCGCCGGGTGCCAGTTATAGACAAGGAAGGCCGCAACAGCCCCTGTCAGGGCCGCCGCCAGCAGCGTGGCGTGCACGTCGCCGGAACGCACGGCCACCATCGTCAGGCCGAAGAAGGCAACGGCGGCGCAGGACGCGGCCAGCCCGTCTACGCCATCCGTGAGGTTGACCGCGTTGCTCGTCGCCACCAGCGCCAGGATGGCGACCGGCACGATCCCCCAGCTGAGGTTCGGCGCTCCAAGGCCGGGGAAGTACTGGTGCGTGAACCCGGCGACCGCCAGGGCAATGCCGAGCAGCAGGCCGATGAAGCCCTCCACCGCGAGCCGGTGCCACGCGGGCAGGCCGAGCTTGCGCAGGCTGCGGATGTTGATGAAGTCGTCCAGACCGCCCACCGCGGTGCCGGCGACAAGCGCGAACACCGCGATGAATCCCTCACGGCTGCGGTCCGCCACCACCCAGGTCGCGATGACGATGAGGCAGAACAGGATGCCGCCCAGGGTGGGCGTGCCCTGCTTGATGCGGTGTGTCAGCGGGCTGTACGAGGCGACGTGCTGACCCACACCGCGGCGCACCAGCTGCGTGACCAGCAGCGGGTACAGCGCGACTCCGGCGAGAAAGCATGCGCCACCGACGATCACCGCGCGGATCACGGCGTGATCCGCCACTGGTCGATGATGATGCGCGCCACGTCACGCCACACGGGGGCGGCGAGCAGCGCGCCGAAGCGCGGCATGCGATTCTCCTGGGGGTAGCGAAGGATCACCATCATCGTGAACTGCGGGTTGTTCACCGGCATGAAGCCGGCGAAGGAGGCGATGACATCCCCCCCGTAGCCGGAGGATGTTGCCACACTCGCCGTGCCCGTCTTGCCCGCGATCTCCCCCTTGTAGCCGGGGATCTGCGCGTTGAAGCCCTCGGCCCCGCGGTCATCGACGACCCCGACCATCATGTGCGCCAGCGTGCTCGCCGTGGCGGCGGTGATGACCCGGCGCGTGTGCGGCGTCACCGGCGTTGCCTGCCCCGTGGTGGGATCCACCACCGCATCCACCGCATGCGGCTGCACCCAGACGCCGCCGTTGCCGACCGCGTTGATGGCCGCCAGCATCTCGAGCGGGGTCGTGACCACGCCCTGGCCGAACGACGCGGTGGCGTAGTTGATGTCGCGCCATGAGGCCTGCGCCGGCACGGCCACGGTGTGCTCGCCGGCGATGTCGACGCCGGTGGGTGCGCCGATGCCGAAGTCGAGGAGGTTGCCGTAGAAGGCGCTCTGGCCCTCCATCTGCTCGACCTTCATGGCGCCGTTGTTGAGCGAGTCGTCGAGTACGGTCTGCATGCTCACGATGCCGTGCGAACGGCTGTCCCAGTCGTGGATGAGCACGCCGTCGACGACGCTCTGGCGTTCGTCGATCACGGTTGACGGCGTGATCGCACGGTTCTCCAGGCCGCCGGCGAACGTCACCACCTTCATCACCGAGCCGGGCTCGTACGGCTGGCTGACGGCAAGGTCGCGGAGGTTCGCCAGGGTTCCAGCCGCGTAGTTGTCCGCGTCGTACGACGGGTACTGCGCCCAGGCGCGGATCGACCCGGTGTGCGTGTCCATCACCATCAACGTGCCGGACGCGGCCTGCGCATCGTCAACGCCCTTGGCCAGCGCCAGCTCCGCCCAGTACTGGATCTGTGAGTCGAGCCCGAGGCGCAGGTTGACGCCGTCGTGAGCGTCGAGGTGCTGCTGTCCGCTGAGGATGATGGGGTTGCCCAGGATGTCGGTGAGCGTCGACGAGTGCCCCGGCGACCCGGCGAGCTGATCGTTGTAATACTGCTCGAGCCCGTACTGCCCGCTGCCGTCATGGTTGACGAACCCGAGCAGCGTCGAGGCGAAGGAGGTGCCCGGAACCGGCGACGGCTCGTACACCCGCTGCTGCGTGGGGATGGTGCCGATGCCCGGGATGTTCAGCGACTGGAGCTTGACCTCGATGTCCTGGGAAACACCCTTGGCCAGATAGTCGAACTCATTCGGCTGCTGCAGCGCGCGCATGACGCCCGCGCGGTTGACGCGCAGGATGGGCGCCACCTGGTCGGCCACGGCGCTCCGCTGGCCGGGGTCGATCAGGTGGGGGTCGGCGAACACGTCGTACACCGTCTTGTTGCTGGCCAGCACGCGACCGTCGCGGTCGAGGATGAGACCGCGGTTGCCGTGCAGCGTGATCGAGGATGTGTGCTGCGCCGCCGCCTGGGCGGCGAGCGCTTTCCCCTGCAGCATCTGCACGTCGACGAGGCGCGCGAACACGGCGACGGCCATGGCGAGGAACGCGAGCACGAGCCAGAAGCCGCGGCGCCGGAAGTCGGGCGCCTCGCCGGCGAACCAGGCACGCGTCATGCGCGCGTCGGGCGCGCGCGCGTGACGCCTCAACGGGCGGTGTCTCCGCTATCCGTTATCGCGTTCAATGCGGTGAGCAGCTGCTGCAGCGCGTCGCCCGACGTGGCGGTCAGCTGCGTCGACGACGACGACAGGCCGGCCTGTGCGTGGGAGGTGACGTACGCCCAGGAGCTGGCGGGCCGCATGCCGAGCTGCTGCGCCGCGGCGACGATGCGCTCTGACGACTGCAGCCGCGCGAGCTCGTCCTGCAGCTGCTGGTACTGGGTGCGCAGCACCTGCTGGTCGGCGGCCAGTGTCGACGCGCGGTACGTCGACGACGTGGCGTGCGCCGTCTGGCTCACGTACGCGATGCCGATGCCCGCGCCCACCGCGATGAGCGGCAGCAGCGGCAGCGGCGTGCGCGGACCGCCCCGGCGCAGGCGGCTGCGTCGCCCCGAAGGTTCGACGGGCAGCAGGTCTGCGGCGGCGCGAGCTTGGCGTTGTTCGGAACGGTGAATGCGGCGAGGCACTGCCCGGTCTCCAGGACTTGCGTGATGACGTGTGCTGCGACGTTGCGAGGCGTGGCGGGAGGAGCCGCAGCGGTGCAGGCTCCTCCCAGATTGGAGACGTGTCGGCGTCGTCAGCGGCTCGGGTCGAGCTTCTCGGCGACGCGAAGGCGCGCGGAGCGCGCCCGTGGGTTGGCTGACAGCTCGGCGGCGTCCGGGCGGATCGCTTTGCGGCTGGTCAGATGAAGAGTGGCCCGGTGGGCGCAGGTGCAGTGGGGCTGTTGGGGTGGACAGACACAGTTTTGTGCTGCGACGTGGAGTGAGTTCTTGACAAGAGTGTCCTCGAGAGAGTGGAACGAGATGACCCCAAGACGCCCACCGGGCCGGAGGATGTGAATGGATGCCTGCAGGCCATGTTCGAGGCTCACCAGCTCGTGGTTGACCGCGATGCGCAGCGCCTGGAAGGTGCGGGTGGCCGGGTGGATGTGCTTCGGCCAGAAGCGACGCGGGACGGTTGCCTCGACGATGTCGCGCAGCTGCGCGGTGTTGAGCAACGGAGTTCGCTCGCGGCTGCGCACGATGGCGGTGGCGATGGGACGCGCCCACCGCTCGTCGCCGTAATCGCGAATCACAGCTGCGAGCTCGTCGACGGACCACTGGCTGACGAGGTCGGCTGCGGTTGCGCCCTGCGCTCGGTTCATGCGCATGTCGAGCGGACCGTCGAAACGGAAGCTGAAGCCGCGCTGCGGGTCATCGAGCTGGAGCGAGGAGATGCCCAGGTCGAGCACCACGCTGTCCGCTGCGTCGACGCCGCACGAGTGCACGATCTCGTCGAGCTCGGCGAAGTCGCCCGTCACCACGGTGACCGTCTCGCGCTGCCGCGCAAAACGCCGCTGTCCCATCGCCACTGCTTCGGGATCGCGATCCACGGCGATGACGCGGCCTCCGGGCACGACGCGCTCGATGAGCGCGGCAGTCACACCGCCGGCGCCGAATGTGCCGTCGACGGCGATGCTGCCCGGTTGGGGCTGCAGGCTCTCTATGAGTGGGTGTAGAAGGACCGGCCGGTGGCCCTGCGCCTCAGCGGCGCCGGCACCGGGCGTGGCGTCCGTTCGGCTCCTCACGCCCGCCACGGTCGGCGTGAGGACATTCACGTGTCAAGCAAGGGGTGCGGACGCGGCTCATGCCGGCGGGCCCTGCGCGGAGCTGCGCTGCAGGACGAGGTCGTTGAGCCTCGTGAACGCGTCGGGGTCGAGGTCGCCCGTCTGCTCCTGCCAGCGCTCCTCGCCGGTCAGCTCCACGGCCTCGCCGAGGCCGACGAAGACGGCTGCGCCGGCGATGCCGGCCCAGGAGCGCTGCCAGGCCGTGAGCAGCATGCGTCCCTGGGCGTCCACCTCCAGCGGGTAAGTGTTGCCGCTGAGGGTGCGCAGGAAATGGCGCTCCTGCGCCGGGGTCTCGGCTGTGTTGCGAAAGCGCTGCTCGTGGCGGTCCCAGGCGTCGGGTGGCCAGATCATCAGGCGGCGCTCCGGTCCAGGTGCGACCATGCTGCCGTCCGGCAGCCAGCGCCGCAGCTGGGACGGCACGGCGACGCGGCCCTTGGGATCGAGGCGGTGGTGGTAGGTGCCGGACAGGCGCGGCCAGCCGGTCGCGCGCTCCTCAGGAGGCGCGACGGCGGCGACAGCCGTCTCGAAACCCCACTTCTCACCACTTCTCTCCACTTGGGCGGCAAAGGTAGCAGTTCGCCCACCACGCGTCAACGCAAACAAATGTACGATTCGCGTCACCGGTACCATCGGGGCGTGTCGTCCTTCGAGGAGGTCTCGCGCGACTACCCCGAGCCCAAGCACGGCGCGTGGCGACGCCTGGAGCCCCCGGTGCAGGTCCGCGCCTACTTCGGCAACCAATGGCACGACGCGATGGCCGTGAACATCAACGACGACACGCGCGAGCTGCGCATCGAGCTGCCGGTGGTGCGCGACGAGCGCGGCGTCCCGGTGATCACGCACAAGGTGCTGAGCGCGGCCCTGTATCGCGCGCCTGCAGGCGCTCTGTAGTCCACGCCGTCGCTTCGCCGGCCGGCGATTGCGCGCCGATAGTGCGCGGTACGATGGCCGGGCAAGCCGGCCGGATGGTCGCGGACGGTCCGCCGTTCGAGGAAAGTCCGGGCTCCACAGAGCAGGGCGCTGGGTAACGCCCAGTCGGGGTGACCCGAAGGAGAGTGCCACAGAAAAGACACAGCCCTTCCAACGGGCAACGGTGAAATGGTGGGGCAAGAGCCCACCGGCGGCCGGGTGACCGGCCGGCCTGGTAAACCCCACTCGGAGCAAGACCTAAAGGAGGACGCCACGGGCTGTTCGTCCAGTCCTCGGGTTGGTCGCTAGAGCCGCCGGGTAACCGGCGGTCGAGATAGATGGTCACCGCCCCGCCTCCCGTGAGGGAGCGGGGTACAGAACTCGGCTTAGCAGCCGGGTCGCCCTGGTATTACTCACTCAGGCAGGCATACCCCGCAGAAGTCGATGCCGAAGGGCGTGAGGTGAATGCTGCGGCGCACGATGTGCGCCCGCTTGGCGCGGTGCTTCGCCTCGGCGACGTCCGGCTGCACCTCCAGCACCTGGTAGCGGTTCGCGTCCTCCACGGGCTCGCGCGAGAACCAGATGAGGCCCAGCCGGTAGAGGTTGTTCAGGTAGGAGGGCACGCGGTCCAGGTGGCGGCAGCCGGCCAGCTGCCCCACCATGGTCAACCCGGGCCCGACCAGCTGGCTGCCAACGCCCAGCGGCCGGCTCGTGCGCACGTCGATGGATGGCTGTGGGCCCGCGTCGCGCAGGAAACGGAGGATGCGGGCCTCGTCAGGCGCCAGCTCCGCGAGCATGCGCGCGTACGCCGGGTGCGCCGAATCGTCGAAGTCCACGTCGGCGGAGCGGCGCAGCAGCTCCGCGCCGCGGGCCCGCAGCGCCGCGGCGGTGTCCGCGCTCGCCGGCAGGGCGGGGGAGCCATCCGCCGCCGCGGCTTCGGG